>CAMIWN010000036.1:0-34137 GCA_946402445.1 uncultured Bacteroidales bacterium | reverse complement strand
TGCGCAGCCTCAGGGCGCAGACGGCGTTCTCGATGGTGGCGCCGTTCTTCAGCTCCACATATCCCTGCAGATAGCCTCCGTTGACCTCCTGCTGATGAGCGTTGCTGTCGCCCCAGACTTCGATGCCGGGCCACATATCATCGCAAAGATTCGTGACAGTGGCTCCATCTAAAATCAGCCTTCCTCCAGGTTTAATGATTATTTTGGCATTGTTTGGCATGTGGAACCAGCAATCTTTTATTGTCAATACACTTCCGCTTTCAATAATTAAATTACTTGTCATGATTCTATTATTTTGCCAAAGCAAATGTTGATTGCTGGAAATAACAGAGTCACAATTGTTGTTGCTGTTTATAGTACAATAGTTTTCTTCAAGATATTGCAGCATGTCATGAGTCAATGTGTAATGAATAATTCCTAATTGTTGAGGTGTGATAGCAATTAATCCTGAATAATCCATTGCGTTGTTTGAGTATAGCGAAGTTTCGTCGCCCCATGATGGACAAGGATCAGGAAGCCCCATCACTTGAATCTCATGAGAAGTGGGAGTGTCTGTGCAGCCATCATCCCAATATTCACAACACTGTCCGTTGCTATCATGCATGGTATGGCTTAACCCTAAATTATGTCCTGTTTCATGGATAATCACCCATGCGTCCGCCCAAAAACCCACAGAACTATAGTCTCTGTATTTTTGCCAGGCTGCCTTTATTATTACATGTCTGTGGCCGGAATAGTTAGCCTTGCCTCCTCCTGTATATCCGTTGGGATTGTCATCATATACAAAGAAAACGTTAATTTCACTCCCGGGATTCATGCTATAATTAGTAATTTCTAGATTTGAAAGATTCCCCGGCGATGTATCGTCAAATGTATAAGCATTATCATCATAATGAAAGTAGATGTTTTTCAGCACAAGACGATATCTACGATCTAAAACCGGTGTTATGTTACCAGGAGGAAGATGCATCTGTTCATTCCCGGCCAATCGCGCATTAACTATGTTGATAAGTACAGTTGAATAATCGTATGCGGTAAAAGAACAATTTCCTAAGCCATCATCAAAAGGTCTGAAATTAAGCGTGGAATCCGATTTCATCATAAAATGAAAGTTCACCTGAAGATATTTTGTTGTTGTAAACTCATCTGGAATATAATATAATGTAGTACCGTCTTGCGGCCATAGGTAAGTTCTTTCTTCGATTTTGCAAATATGATTAACCTGGGCATAGACTTTGAATGCAAACAATGAAAAACAAAGTAGAATAAAAAAGGATGCGTGTTTCATATTATTATTTTTTTACGATAGTTTTGGATAATATAGAGCAATCATTGACAATAGTCAGGCAATACACACCAGATGGAATAAAAGACAAATCTATTTCGGCCATCTGTCCATGGATAGAGCAATCATATATTTTATTTCCTAAACAGTTAAAGATTGATACTTTGTGGTAGTTATTATCTTTTAACGACACCAACAATTTGTCTCCGCAGGGATTTGGAAAAACTGCCATATTATTCTCTGTCGCTTTCTCGTCGACCGACTGATACTGCTCGTTGATGTAGTCGCAGTTTATATCAGAATAATTGGTGTGGAAATTGAAATAGCCGGTCTCATTGTCAGAATAACAGCGCAGAACGCCTGACTCGCCACTGTCAAATTCGCATTTCTGCATGGGCAACAGATAGCTTCCGACAGGACCTATTCTTTCAAAAACCTTGATGGTGTCCTGGGCTTCGCCATGCATATAATGGCTGTATCCCCAGTAAGAATTGATGTCATCGACAATGCGCAGATACCGTAAACTGATGTTGTTCACCAGCTCCGATCCTTTATCCACAACTGTAACGGTGCCATGGCTCTCCTCGCAAATGTCAATAAGGCCGGGAACAGTCCAAGTGTCACCGATTTCGGCTCCAAAGTCGAATAATTTGTGAAAGGCACCATTGCGGTAAAGCCCGACACTGTCATCTGAAACTGTCAGATACTCATAGCCGATTATACGGCTGAACCATCCGTTATAATAACCGTAGCCTGTCCTGGTTTTCTCGAGTTTCACACATGGTTGACTGTCAATTACCGTGTCATTAACAGCAGTGATTTTGATATATCCAGTTTCCATTATTTCTTGGTATCCGTAATACCATTCCGCCCCAACAGGTGCGAATTCCACGGATTGAGCCTTGACTGTGGAAATAACAGCCATCATAAGAAGTGGAAATAGTATTCTCCATGGTCTTGTGTTTGGGTTGGTTGTATTTTTCATAATGCTAATCAGTTTATTTAATTATTTTACTTTATTTTTTGACTATTATTTTTTCACCACTTTTTTGGTTGTGCTCCTGCCTTGTCCGTCAGTGATACGGATCAGATACAATCCAGAGGGAAATGAGCTTGTGTCAATAGCTTCGGAAACAAGATCTTTGACGAACAGTGCCTGGCCTGTGATGGAGAAAACCGTCACTTTCGATTCCTCCTTGCAGTCTATGAATAATAGGTCAGTCATCGGGTTGGGATAAACGTTAACAAAGGAGATGAATTGTTCGTCAGCGTGCAACAACGTGAATGCTTGGTTTTTGGCGACGAGTCCGTTCTCACCTGAGATGAAAAAAACGGTGTCTATTCCATCAATGTCATAAAGCAGATTCGGGTAAATCGCACCGTCATGAGAATAAGATGTCCACGATGAACCATTGTCCTCTGTGTAGGAAACATCCCATAAGTAATTGAAGGCATCTTTTTCGATATAGAAAGTGATTCCATGGTTGTGGTCAGTGAAGTGACATTTTCGGTATTCTTCCCATTGATAATACAAATACCACCAAACAAGACCGGATTCAATTCCATTCATTTCAAATGTTTGAAAACCATCATGGGTGTCCAACAAAGTAAAGTCGTAAGTGCCGTCGTTAAACCAGCCGAAAACACGTAGATTATTCTTGTCCTGGAAATGGGCATAAAAAATCATGAGGCATGTTATTCCCATATCAGAGTCAATTCTTCGCCATGTCAACCCTCCATCTTCTGTTTTGGCGATGCCAGCTATGGCATATCCTCTGTTCCACCATAAGAGGTATCCTGTATTGTCCTCAAAATATAAACCTTGAACTCCAGAACCATTAAAATCCTCTATGGGTATTTTTTCAAAGCTGTCGCCACCATCCAGACTTCTGTATAGTCCGTCATGCGAAATTGCGACAATAATAGTGTCAGTGCCTATTATAGCCATCTCACTACAGACATATTGATTGATAGTAGCATACCAGTCATCAAGAACAACAAAACTACTGTTTTGGGGTGTTCCTATTCTTTGCCAGGTTTCTCCGCCATCTTCGGTTTTCAGCAACGACCATGTATGAGAATAGATGGAAATATTCGAATCACAAAACACATAGCCGACCTGGGGATTTACAAAACACATCTTGGTCATCTTGCAGCCCGGTTGGCGGTATTTCTCCTCCCAGTTTTCCCCACCGTCGATGGTCTTAAGAATCACTCCGTTCTGCCCGCACGCAAAGACGGTGCTGGTGTCGATGCAGCAGACATCGTAGAGGTCCTCGGTGACGCCCGTATGGAGCTCTTTCCATTGCTGGACTTTTGGCTGCTGGGCTTGGAGTGTCGCCAGCGACAGGATCAGCAGGGCGGCCAGCAGTGACAACCTGCAAAAGGGCTTGGTTTGTGGATGGGTGATGAATTTCATGGTAAAGTGGTTTTTGGCGTGGTGTAGTAATAGGTATAATAATAACTGTATTGGCCAGACGTTGTTTCTGGGAACGCCTTGATCACGTAATTGTCCTCATCCGCTTCAAAATCAAGGAGTAAATGCTCCGGCTGGTTCTTCCACATAGGAAAGAATAGGGGGCGAAAGTCTTCGTGTGACACGAAGTTTGACAAATAAAACGGCAGGTTACACTGGGGGTCATAATAGTCCGTGAATTGTGTGTATGAGTAGTGGCGAAGCATGCACACGGCATTCACCACATTCTCGTTTTCCCATTCAAATGTGTCCTTTATCCCGAGATAACTTCTTTCTATTAATCGGCCTTCCTTATCGTAGATATAATGCTCTATGTCTCGTAATAGACCCGATTCGAAGCAACAAATGCTGTCTATTCTGTCTTCCCTTAAATGAACCATCACGCTGTCGTAATACAGCCGCCATGACGGATAACTGAAGGTGGACGGTAGTGACATGCGGATGACGATGCTGTCGCTGTTGTAATATTCGAAATCATAATCAACGCAATGGCCGTTGCCGTTGCCGGATTTGACATGGTTGATTCTTGAGCAGTCCTCATTCCAGTCGATGGACAAAATGATTTTTTCAGGATCGTCATTACGCAGGATTTGGGTCAAGTATTTCTTTGGGACGGTCACTGTGGGGATGTCTTCCCCGTCATTCGATGAATCCTCATTGTTTTCTGGTTTGCAGCCGATGAGCAACAGTGCTAATGCCGCTATTAAATAACATTAATGTTTGTTCTCATTTCAATCTAAATTAAAAGGTTCAACTTATGTATTAAACAATGGTACTCGGGAGCGCTTTTCAGGGCTACCTCAACAATGAAGTCGGGACTCCGGGCCGAGACCCAAACCTGGGCAAACACGACCATGGACTGGACCGCGTTTTTTCTGGCAAACACTGATGTTCTTTTTTTCATGTTTTGATGATTTGGTTAGTAATTATAATAGAGTTTTTGGTCATGAATCCTCAATTCTTGACCCACTTTCCGCTGCCCAGTTTCTGGTCGTCGCGCCAGATCTCCCAGAGATAGACACCCGCGGGCCATCCACCCGCGTTGATGGTGGTGCTGAAATCAAACGGACGGGCATCCCGCAGCCTGCCCTGGAGGTCGTAGAAACGGACGACGGCGTTGTCAACACCGGCGGACACTTTGACGTGGTCTGTGCCGGGATTCGGGAACACCCCCGTGACGTGCTCCTTGTTTTCAGGCTCCGAAAGATAAACCGGGGCTTCCGTGTAGATGTATCTTATCTCGAACTGGTTGACGTTGCCTTCATGGAAATACGTCTCGTAATAGTAGAAGCGCATGCTGTTCTGCTGCCATTTTTCGGCGGGGTTGATAAACAGGGGGTGGTTCGTGAATTTGTCACGTATCCATTCCTCAACGCTTTTATTATAAAACGACACCACCTCTTTCATCCCTGCGTCGTCATACTCATAGACGGCCTTCCTCTCCTCCTCCCACGCTTGGGAGGTCTCCGACCAGGAGCCGGAGGCCGCGCTGCCCGAGTTGGAAAGGACATTGTTGGCCGAGTCCGGGGAGTGGCTGTAGATGTTCAGTGAGTTGCCCGTGACCTCGGTCTGGGCAAAAGCCGTTCCCGCTGCGAGAAGCAGGACGGGTAGAATGTGGAATGGTGTTATACGGGACATGGGATTTTGAATTTAGAAGACAGAAGACAGAAGGCAGAAGGAACATCGAAAGACACGAAAAGCGCGAAAGTGTTTATATGATTATTGTTTGACGAACTTGCCGGAGGCGATGACGCTGCCGGAGGCGGTGATCCGGTAGGTGTAGGCGCCCGGGGCGAGGTTGGAGACGTTGACGGAGAGGAGGCCTCCCGCCTGACGGACCGGCCCGTCGGCGCACACACCGCCCCTCGCGTCAGTGATCCTCAGCCTGGCGTCTCCGGCGAGCACGCCGGGCAACGGGATGTTGATCCGGTCGGCGGCGGGGTTGGGGTAGGCGTCGGAGCGCGCCGCTGTCTCGCTGGCGGCGTTCCAGGTGACCTGGATGTCGTCGCGGGAGAGGCAGACCAGCTTCAGCCGTTCCTCGCTGTCGTTGTACTGGTTGACGGGGATGACGACACCGCCGTCGTTGAGCGCGACGGGGGTCTGGGGCTGGGAGTTCCACCCCTCGTCCACCAGCGCCTTGCGCCCGAGGACGTCGAGCCCGCTGTCCACAAGCGTGACGTTGACCTGCCTGTAAACGCCCTGCGACTGCGTGTACGACACGGCGAGGACGGTTGAGTCGTTGACGTACGCGGTGTTGCATCCGTAGCTGTATCTGGCGATGGACAGGGAGTCGGTGGGAGGCAGCATGAGGGATCCGTGCCGTCCGGCGAGGGTGTCGAGCATGAAGAGCCAGCCTTCGGGGTCGGGCTCGTCATAGCTGGTCCACTTCTCAAGATAGGCCATGAACCTGCCGCCGCCGTACCAGTGCCCGTCGCTGCCCATGTCATTGGGGCTGAGGAAGAACGGGCTGCCGAAATAGAGCCCCCTTTTGTTGGTGATGTTCATGTCCCTGTCGAGGTTCCACACGCCGAAGGCGTAGTTGCTCTTCGGCAGGAAGGCGCCCCTTCCGAGGAAGACGAAGCCGTCGGAGCCCTCTTTGGGGAAGAGGGCCTGGACGCTGTACCCGCTCTGGAGCAAGCCGTCGATATACTCGGGCTGGGTGCGGCTGGCGACGGTGTCGCCGGAGGGCGTGAACTCGTAGAAACGGAAGAGGCGGTTGTGGCCTTTCGAGGGCAGCTCATGGACAAGACTGACGGAAAGTACGACGTTGCCATCGGACGCCTTGACGCAGCGCATCATGTTGTTGACGTACGAGTCGGAAGGAAGGCTGAATTCATCGGGGGTGATGTGGTATTCGCGCTCCGACACGGTACGCAGGAGGCTGTCCACCACCATGACGTGGAGGTCTCGGTAGTTTATGGCGTCCAGGGAGTCTCCGGTTTGGTTCAGGAACCCGAACACCATGCAGTTGCCGTCGTCGAGCGCAGTGGCGGTGCACAGGAACAGGCGCTTGCCGGGTAGTCTCACCTCACGGTAGTCCCAGGAGCCGTCGGAGCGCACCTTGAGCAATCCCCCGATGACGTCAACGTCAGGGAGTGCCTCCGGGACACGAAAGGAGGAACCGACGGCGAGAACGGCGTCGCCTCCGTCCATCCCCACGTATTGCTGGTATTGAATCTGCGGGTCGGTCTGAACCTCAGACACCCATCGCTGCGCCCTCAAAGGAAGTACTGTAACAGCAGAAAGGCACAGCAGCATTGTCAATAACATATTCTTTCTCATGGCTCTATCCTCCCTCTTTGATGACCACTACCGTTGAAAACAAGTAACCCCACTCCATAAAAGGCGGTGGTGCAGTGCTTAATGTCATCGATTGACAGGCAGGACGCGTCCTTTGCGCCGGGGTTGGACTGGCTCTGCTCGAGACTCTCCCGGAATGCGTTGATGCGGTCAAGGGCACTGGAGGCCTGTGTGTCAAGCCGATGGCTCTCGGCAGCCTCTGTGGACTGTGCGGAGTTGTCCTTCTGGCAGGAGACGAGAGTAAACCCGACTCCCGCCATCAGGATCATCATCAAAAAAGTGAAATGCTGTTTCATGGTTTATTGAATTAAAGGTTAAATAATTAGTTTTAAAACAAAGTCTCTTCAGGTTTTTTAAAAATCGCCTCCGGCATATCCTGTGGCATTGTCAATCTCCAAGTAATATGAGCCATTATAGGCACTGTTTATAGGAATGATCACTGTCTGCTTTCGGTTACAATATTACGTCTATTATGACCTTATCCAATACCCCATCCAAACTTTTATCAGAAAAATTTTTTTATTAAATTGATAATCAATAATATAAAAAACACCCTATCCAAACATTTGTTTGAATAATCCAAACATTTTGAGTTTTCTTTTTCCTGAAAAAGTGGTATAGGGAACGTAGCCCTTTGGAATTTTGAAGATTATTCCTTCTCTTCTGACATCATTCGATGCACCTTGCCTCGAATCTTGTCAAGCACACTGGTGCTGATGCCAAGCAAATCGGCTTCCTCCGACCTTGATAGTTTCAAACGAGACAGCAGACAAACCTTATAATCCAAATCGCTCATCTGGGGATACTTTGCTTTTAATGCATCTTGCAAGCCAGGATACACCATATCAAAAACCTCCATAAACTGTTCTAAATGTTGTTTGCCATCAAACAACTCTTTCTCCATCTCTCTTAATGTCTTTTTGTCGCCTTGATTGTTTAAATAGTAGTCCAGCTTTTGCATCATCTGGAGCTTTTCAGAAAGTAAATCAGCTAACTGTTGCGATTTAGCATCCTCCTCCTTTCTATAGGCCTCATGGCGAAGCTTCAATTCCTCATTTTGTTGCATGAAATGGAACAAATTGGCATTAATCTCGGCTTCTCTTTTGTTCCTCTGTGCTAATCGATATAAGAAAAACAATAGAATTACAAAAAGCAGTATGAGTCCGATAGCAACCATCTGTTTAATTTGTGCTGTTTTCATATCAATAGCATTCTGCAGTTGATCAAAATCGTATTGTTGCTTGATGCGGAGTACCGTCTGATCTTGACGTTGACTCATCACATCGTATAACAAATCCTCATGCATTTCGCGATATTGTAACGCCAAAGAATCATTGCTGATTGCCTTAGCCGCACGAATAAGCGCACTGTATGATGACAGCAGGGTCTCTTTCCTCACATCGGCAAAAGGCATTATTTTTTCCATCTTTTGGAAATAATGAAAGGATGAATCAATGCTACCGATAGACATGTACAGTTGTCCCATATTAAGATAGTACATAAATAGTCCAGAACTATCGATTTCCAAATCTTGCGACATTTTTTTAAGACAATCAAAAGCAAATCCGAATTGCTGTTTTTTGAGATAAAGCACGGAATAATTATTCAACACCTTGTATTTTAAAGAAGATGATCCTGTATAAGCCCCATATTCCATGCTTTTTTGAAGGCATATTTCCGCACTGTCATATTGAGTAAGCAACATGTTTGAAACTCCCATCATATTGTACGATAAAGCCTTTTCAATGAACTGATCATCGTTAAAACCTAAAGAAGCTTTTTTCAACATACCAATGGATTCATCCAATCTGCCATCATCAAGAAGCATTTTTCCCATCCTATACTGCGCCTTGGACACTATATAATGGTCATTGGTGAGGGTGCCGTATCGCTCCGCCTCTTTATAAGACTGCATGGCCTTGGCCTTCTCCTTATAATACTGCTGCACATAACCGCTGTAAAGAGCGGCTTGAGCGGCTTGTGCATACTCTTTCTTCCCCGCAAAAAAACTGGCTGCACGTTCAAGATCGGGAATGGGAATCCGGTGATCCAAAACCTCTTTGATGTCATCGTCATCAATAGAGACCCCACGGAACAAGGCATCCGCATGAAGCAAGGCCATCTCCATACGGCTTCTCTCGCTGAAATACACCTCCATGTGTGACACACTGTCAATCAACAGCACAGTGCTGTCAGGCAGGGTGTCGGTTAGGGCTTCGGCACGAGCTACCATCCGACGCGCCTCACGCCGGGGACTGTTGCAAGCTGCAAAGCTCAACAGCAATAACAAACCGATGATATTTATTTTTTCATTTTTCATTTTTCAAATCCCTACTATATCTTTCCTCCAACGCGGCACGATACTTTTCGGCAATCTCCTTTGCTAACGCCACGCCGTCGCCTTGCGGTGTCGCACTGAAACTGCCCAAACGTTCGCGCCACCACTGACCCTCATACTTGCAGATGCGATCGTGGTAATCTTTCTCATTGAAAGGCTTCTTGGACTTGATGGATGCATTCACATCCTTAAAGAACTCCTTCCAGCGATAAGCATAGTAGGTCTCGGTGAGACCAGCCCAGCCACGGCTAGCATACTCGTTGAGCAAGGCGTCTTCCTCACCCCACGTGGTGATGATGTTGCGTGCGTTGCTTTCGAAATAATCCTTGTCATCCTCTGTAGTGCCGATAGCACGGGCATCCTTAATCCATCGGCCAACGAGGAAAGCACTCTCGGTGGCTAATATCTTGTCGGTGTCATCAAGGATGGAGGTCATCGTGGCTTCGACTTGATGCAGCTTTTCATAGTCTTTATCGCTATAAGCCTTCACATAATCAGCGTAAAGGTCACTGAAGTAGTTGCCTAACAACTGCCTGGTGATGTTGACTACATCGAAATGACGCGCGCGGGTATGGCATTCGGATGCCAGCAGGTCGTCCAACACGTTGAGCAAAGTGAGGTTATTGTAACGATAGACGGGCGCAACATAATATTGATGATATTTTTCGATGTCGCCCATGGTCGGTCTTTGGTTGATGCGTACTGTTTGCCCCGGTGATGACACCTTATTATATACACTGTCGGCTAACAGCTCCCATGCGGCTCTCATGCAAGGGTCTTCTTTGCCAGCACGTTGGTCAGCGAGACACTCCACCCAGGCTTTCACGTCTTTGGTGAGAGGACTGTCCCAGGCTTTCTCAAACACATACTCATACATGAAGGGATTACAGTCGAAGCCTTCCAAGGTGGAGCCGATGCCCACGAAGTTGTCACCACCTTGCTCGAAAGCGCGTTCAATGCGGATGTTGACCGTGTCGAGGTTGCCGGCAAGCATGGAGTTGCCTCCGAAGTTGCCGAGGTAACACCAGATGTAAGGCACGCCGTAGTAGGATTTGGTGCGTTCCCACACGGGTTGTCTTTCGCAGTAGTAATCGAGCATGATGTGCCGGTCTTTCGGCATGGAGGTGATGTAGGCCTCTATGCGGTTGTCCACTTCCCAGTATTGACGCTCGTTCCAGAAGAGCCATGCCATTTCAAGCCATCTTGCGTCAGGGTCAGCGGATTCCAATGATTCATAGACCTGACGGCTTACACGGGCGAGGTATTCGGGCTCCCAGCTCGGGGGAATGAGTTCGTTGAAAATATCGATACCGTAGATGTGGTCGGTGCCATAGAACTCGGTTTGTTTGGCGATGAATTTCTGTTGAATCTCTGTGTATAAAGGATCCAGCGGGTCGAGGAACTTGCACCAACAGATGCTGTCGAAACCAGCCCAGTCGCCCAACGAAGCCAAAGGTGCTTCCGGGTAAAGACGCTTGATGCACGGAGGTACATGTCCGGCAAAGCCGGGTAACACAGGTTTCATGTTCAACTCACGCTCACGGGCGACAATCTTTTGCTGCAAGGCTTTCTGGTTCTCTAACCACGACATCGGCAGGGGACCTCCCCAACGGTCAATGTTCTGCATCCGGTGCCAGGGAAGATGGGCAGGGCCGGTGAAGTAACTGCGGATCTCCTCATCGGTGAGTCCCAACTCGCTCCATACCTCATACCACACGGATTCCTGACCGGTGATGGCCAAAGGCAAGTTGATGCCATTCAACGCCATCCAGTCGATGAAATGTTCCCATTGTTCCCAACTCCACCAAGGCATGGTGTAACCGAAAGTGCAGTAGTTTAAAAAGAAACGCTCGGGTACACGGGCTCTCTCACTGACCTTGGCAGGGACGTTGGGTAGGGTAGAGGGCATCTCCAGAGCCTCTTCCATAAACCATGGGAACTCGGCATGGCAATAGTATTTAAGGTAACGGTTTAACCCAACAGCCATGCTGTTGGCGTTGTTGCCGCGAATGACGAGTTTGCCTTTTTTCGTTTCAAACTCATAACGGTCGATGGTGTCGTTGAGCCGTTCCAACTTGATTTGGTCGGAGAACTCAGGAATCACGCGGTTCACCAATCCGCGCATGGCGATGACTTCAGGGTCGGTCTCTTTTTTGTTGCAGGAAACACAAAGCAAGAGACTTATGAGTGTGAGGAGATATATCTTTTTCATTTTTAATGGATTATAATCTGTTTTCGTTCAGTTGATGCATGGCAAAGGCGTATGCTCCGATAGCCACTGCCGACGAGGTGCCGAGTTTGGTGACACCCACGCCGACACGCTTGCTGGCGTCATACCACACCTGTTGGTCGCTGAATGGAACGGTAATCATCTTGCCGGTTTTTTCGGCAAAGCGGATGCAGTCGTTCGCATCTTCCAGGTTGAAGACGGTGGTTTCGATACGGGAGACGGAATTCCCGTTGATGAGGTAAGGCTCATTAAGTTTCTTGATGAGCGTGGGCATGAAAAATGACCAGGCTCCCGACATGCCTCCACCAATGACCACAAGGCCATCAGTGAAACGCAGCCCGTTGGCGATGACATCGGCCAAGACTGTGCCGAGTTCCTCCCAGGCTTTCACAGCCGCTTCTTGGTTGCCAGGCTCTTCACCTTGGGCGATTTTGAAGATGTAATAGGGCTTGGGAGCTTCGTCGAAGGGGATGCCTGCCTCGCGGGAATACACGCGGCGAACCCCACGAACACTGACACTCTCCTCGGCAGTGAGGTCGGGATAAAGGCAGTTGCGCGAACACCAAATTTCAGCACCAGCGGAGTTGTCACCGTTGAGCAGCACCTGGTCAATGACGATGCCACCACCGAAACCAGTGCCTAAGGTCACTCCAAAGAGGTTTTTGTACCGTTTCGGGTTGCCTCGCTGCTCAAGCATCTGGTTCACGGCCGGAAGGAATCCTCCGAGAGCCTCGCCATACACAAACAAGTCGCCATCATTGTTGATAAAGACAGGCACCTTGAACTCATTTTCAAGCATCTGCTTCAAGGCAACACCACCACGGAAAGTGGGCAGGTTGGCCAAGTCGCCGATGATACCGTTGGGATAGTCGGCAGGTCCTGGGAAACAAAAGCTGATTGCTCGGGGCTTGCTTCCGCATCGCTCCTCACACTGGCGAAAACCGTCCATGATTTTGTGTAGCACTTCCTCAAGCGTCGAAGAAGCGGAAGGAATGGTGAAAGGTTCAATGATTTCTTTATAGTCTTGTACAGCTGAGAACTTGAAACCAGTACCACCGGCGTCAAGAATGAAGATGATGTCGTTATTCATGGTTGCGTTGTTGAGTTATTGATTTTTTTTGTTGTCTTGTTTTTGAATTTTTCCACCCATAACACCCACATCAAGAAGATGATAAGGTAGAAGAACACTTTGAATATATAGTCATGGGCGATGTGGAAGGTGTTGGGGCCTGGCCATTGCATCTGCATCATCAAGATGCCACAGATGCGCACGATGTTGGTCCATTCGATGATGACCAGACCAGCAGGAATATACCACGCTTTGTGTTTCCATGGTCCTGGGAAAAGCAGCATCAGGAACAGCCAGTGAAACCATTGCTTCATGCTGGCGCATTCAGGGGCGATGACTACGTTGGACCATCCGCCATCTTTGTTCAATGCTGCAATGAGCCGCTTGTCGGTAATAGTGGTGATGTCGATGCCAAAAACATGCTGTAACACCCAGGTGCATTGGTCAAAAAGCAGATCCACCGACCATAGACTCAATTTGTCAATGGTGTTTTTGAGAGGCCAATACTCACAGGCTTGCCATCCAAGATATAGGTAATGGAAACCAAGAATGAGCAGGATAAAAAGCCCGACGTCAACCACGCTGCGGTTTTGAGGGTCTTTCAAATAGTCTTTCCAAGTATTTTTCATGCTGCAATATTAGGGATTTTGTTGTACTTTTGCAACCCAAAAATAAAGAATCAATGTTAGAGAACGATACTATCACAGAACAAGTCACAGAAACAATACAAAACGATTCTACAATCACGGCTATGGCAGAAACCGTGAAGATGCTGAAAGAGACACCTGTAAGTGATTGGCTTCCACAATTGGTGAGACAATATTTGGTGCCTTTTGGAATCAAAATTGTTGTCGCCATCATAGTCTTGATCATTGGAAGATGGCTTATTAAATTGGTCAAAAACTGGATGGCTAAAGGGTTGATGAGCAAACATGGTGACCCCACTGTCCATAAATTCCTATCAAACCTCATCTCAGTAGTCCTGAATTTTATTCTTATTATATTTATAATCAGTATATTAGGTGTTAATACCTCTTCGCTAGTCGCTTTGCTTGCTTCAGCAGGCCTGGCGATTGGCATGGCGTTGAGCGGTACCTTGCAGAATTTCGCGGGTGGTGTGATCATCATCTTGTTCCGTCCTTTCAAAGTGGGTGACTTCATCGCTGCCCAAGGACAGGAAGGCGTGGTGAAGGAGATTCAAATCTTCAACACCATCGTGCTTTCCACCGATAATAAAGTGATTCATATACCCAATGGCATCCTCTCCACCGGGGTCATGACAATCTTCAACAAGGAAGATCAGCGACGGGTGGACTGGACGGTCTCCATTTCATACGGTGATGACTACGACCATGCAAAGGCTGTCTTGACACGTTTGTGTCTCGAAGACCCCAGAATCCTGAAAGACCCCGCCGTTTTCGTGGCTTTAGGCACCCTGAACGCTAGTTCAGTTGACCTTAAACTAAGAGCTTGGGTCAAGTCTGAAGACTATTGGCCCGTGTTTTTCAGCATGAATGAGAAGATTTATAAAACCTTGCCTAAAGAGGGCATCAACTTCCCATTCCCACAGGTCGATGTGCATGTCTCTAAATAAAATAGAAAAAAATTATTGCTTATTCCAAAAAAAGCTGTACTTTTGCAGTCCATTTTGAAGAAGACAATTGTAAATAAATAAAGGAATCGAGTTATGTCAAAAGTTTGTCAAATTACAGGTAAAAAGACCATCACTGGTAACAATGTTTCTCACTCCAACAAGAGAACCAAGAGAACTTTCGAACCGAATCTGAAGATTAAGAAGTTCTACGTTCCGGAATGGGATGAATGGGTCGTGCTGAAGGTCTCAGCCGCTGGTCTCCGCACCATTAATAAGAAAGGTATTTACGCAGCTATCATGGATGCTGCTGAGAAGGGCAACTTAAACCGTTGGTAATCCCGTTTACGAGACCGATACTATACAGCTGCCACGCTTGCGTGGCGGCTTTTTTTGTTTGACAATACTAAACGGCCCGATTTGGAGTTATTCATCGTATGCGAGTACCACTGCTGTTACTGATGCTGTTCTTGTCATGCACCGCCTTTGCCCAAAAAGAGCGGGATGGCTTGCTGTATGGTAAAGTCATCGACGAGAATAACATGCCCATCGACTTGGTGAACGTGGCGGTATCGGAATTCTCTATCGGCGTGACCACCGATTCAAGAGGTAGATACGAGCTCCTCTTGCCCGTCGATACCACCGTGACGGTGAATTACACCTTTGTCGGCTATCAAACCGTGCAGCGCAAAGTGAGACTTTCCAAAGGAGAGAAGAAAAAACTGGATGTTGTCCTGGTCTCCAATTCCATGACACTTCCCGATGCCGTGATTTCCGATCGTGCTGCTGATGCCACTAGCCTTACCCGCCTCAATGCCAAACAAGCTACGCTTCTTCCTACCATGGGAGGAGGCATTGAGAATCTGGTCAAAACCCTTCCTGGCGTGATTTCCAACAACGAGCTTAGCTCGCAATATACGGTTCGCGGCGGTAACTTCGACGAAAACTTGATTTATGTCAACGGTATCGAGATCTATAGACCTTTCCTTGTGGGCTCAGGACAACAAGAAGGCCTCTCCTTTGTCAACTCACGACTCGTGAACAACATAGAGTTTTCAGCCGGAGGTTTTGCCGCGGAATATGGCGACAAAATGTCCTCGGTGCTCGATGTCACCTATAAAAAACCACGCGAAACCGCAGGCTCCCTTACCTTGAGCCTTCTTGGCGCAGAAGCTCATGTGGAGGGCTCCCTTGGAAAAGACAAGTTCAACTATCTTGTGGGCGCACGATACAAAAATACCGCCATGGCCTTGAACATGATGTCCACCAAAGGTTCCTATAGACCTAACTTTACGGATGTGCAGGCCTTGTTCAACTACAAACTCAATGACCGTTGGGATGTCTCCTTGTTAGGGTATTATTCCCAAAACCAATATCGCTTGGTGCCTCAGTCCTCTTCCTCTGAAACCGGCTATATGAATGCAGTCCTTCGCCTCGATTGGTTTTTCGAAGGTCAGGAAGTGGACAATTATACCACGGGATTCGGTGCATTGACTTTCGACTATAAACCTAATAAAGACCTGGACCTGAAATTTATCACCTCGGCTTATTCCGCCTACGAAACAGAGACTTTTGATATTTTTGGCGAATATTTCCTCGGTCAGGTAGAAACCTCACTGGGCTCGGAACAGCAAGGAAATGTGATTACTAACATGGGTACGGGCGCCAATCTGAAACACGCACGAAACGCCTTTTATGTCCAAGTCTATAACTTTGACCATAAGGGCATGAAAGTGAATGACCGCAACGTGCTCAAATGGGGTCTCCGCTATCAACGCCAACAAGTGGACGATGTGGTGAGTGAATGGAACCAAATCGATTCAGCAGGTTTTAGCTTGCCCCATCCCATGGATATGCCTGGAATGATGCCTACAGTGCTGCCTAACTTGGTCTTGGATATGCATCACCAATCCCATAATATATTAGGAATCAACAATATTGATGGATTTGTTCAACAGTCATTGACCTTTGCGATGAAGGATGAGAGCGAGATTGTGCTGACTGCCGGCCTGAGAGCCAATTACTGGGGCTATCGTCATAAGGTTTATGCCAGCCCCCGTTTTGGCATCGCCTATAAGCCCAATTTCTCTCATCGCGACTTGGTGTTCCGTCTCTCAGGGGGTGTCTATAACCAAACACCATTCTACCGTGAGATCCGTAACCGTGACGGTTCGCTTTATGAAAATGCAGAGGTGCAACGCTCCTATCAGGTCATCTTGGGAAGTGATTACAAGTTCCATGCTTGGGGTCGTCCTTTTATCTTGACCTCCGAGGCTTATTACAAACACTTGACCCACATTATTCCATACGATGTCGATAATGTCCGTATTCGCTATTATGCTGACCAACAAGCCAAAGGATATGCCATGGGCTTGGACTTCAAGATGAATGGTGAGTTTGTGAAAGGCATCGACAGCTGGGCCAGCCTCTCGTTTATGAGAAACAGGGAAGACATCGCGGGCGACTATTATCTTGTGGATTCGTTAGGGAATAGGCTGCCATTCTTCCATCATAATGATGAGGCTGTGGCCGATACCATCCCCTTGGGTTGGCATTACCGTCCGTCGAATCAACGGGTGAGTTTCTCCTTGTTCTTCCAGGATTTCATTCCTTTTGCGCCTACCTGGAAAGTCAACATGACCTTGACCTTTGGGACAGGAATGCCAGTAAATGACAACACATCGGATTTTTATTCGCCTTCATCGACCTATCCTCCCTATCGTCGCGTTGACATCGGCTTTGTGAAACAGCTTATCAACGAGGGAAGTAGCTTCAACAAAGGCAACCCTTTGAACTATGTGAAGAATATGTTTGTGAGCGTGGAGGTTTTCAACTTGTTGAACATCTCCAACACGGTCTCTTACACCTGGGTGAAGGATGTGAATAATAGAGCATGGGGGATCAATAGTTACTTGACCCCCCGTTACATCAATGTGAAATTGGTTACAGAGTTTTAATACAATCCCGGCATCTTGATCCATTCGCGGCCTTGGGCGCAGATTTCCTCGACTTCGGCGATGGTTTTCGGAATGGGTCTTCCAAGAATACGGCAGCCGTCCTCAGTGATGAGCAGATCGTCCTCAATACGGATGCCACCGAAGTCCTTGTAGGTCTCCAACTTGTCGTAGTTGATGAAATCTTTGTGTTTTCCTTCAGCCTTCCAAAGGTCGATGAGGGTGGGAATGAAATAGATGCCTGGCTCGTCGGTAACTACAAAGCCGGGTTTGAGGGTCTTGCCACAACGCAAACAGCTGAAGCCTTGTTTGGTGGAACGTGGGGTGATGTCGTCATAACCCACGTAGGTCTCGCCGAGGCCTTCCATGTCATGAACGTCCATACCCAGCATGTGACCCAGGCCGTGAGGCATGAACAGCCAGTGAGCACCTGCCATCAAAGCCTCATCCACATTGCCTTTCATCAGGCCAACCTCCTTCAGCCCTTCAATCAGGGTGCGGCAAGCAAGCGTGTGCATGGTCATATAAGGGATGTAGGGGCGGGTGTTGGCGGCCACTTTCTGGTTGGCAGCAAGGACGATTTCATAGATCTCGCGCTGACGCTGGTTGAACTTGCCACCTACCGGAGTGGTGCGGGTGAAGTCGCTAGCGTAGTAATTCTCGGTTTCGGCACCGGCATCACACACCATCATACGCCCTTCTTTCAGCACGTTGTGATGGCTGTGGTTGTGCAGCGTCTGACCGTCAACGCTGAGGATGACAGGGAACGACACGGGTCCGCCTCCAGAGAGCGAGAGGCCTTCCACCACACCAGCGATGTCTTGTTCTACCATGCCAGGTTTGCACATCTTCATGGCAGTGGTGTGCATGTAATAGGCAGTGTTGGCGGCACGTTCCATCTCGGCAATCTCAATGTCACTCTTCACCTCACGCATGGAAATGACCGCTTTGATAAGCTCAAGGCTGACATAATCCGACACCTTGCTGACGTGGCAGTTGAGCCAGTTGGAGAGCTGGATCTGCGTGTCAGCACGGTAGGTGGGTAAAATATGAATCTTTCGCCCTTGGGCTATGGCTTGCTGGAGATATTCTCCGAAACGGTTGAAGTCACGGCAGTCATTGATGCCAATGCAGTCGCCTTGCTCTTTCAGTGAAGGCAATGGTCCACACCAGATCACATCGTCGATGGTGACCTCTACGCCAAAGAGAATCTCGTCACCAGTCTCGAAGTCAATGACACCAACCAAGTCAGGATGGTTAAGTCCAAAGTAGTAAGAGAAGTTGCTGTCCTGACGGTAAATATAAGTGTTGTCGGGATAGTTGAAAGGTGCTTCGTTATTGGCAGGGAAGATGGCGATGCCCTTGTTGAGCATCTGCTTTAAAGCGGCCCTGCGTCCGGCATATACGTCTTTGTTGAACATGTTATATGGTATTTATTAGTGATGCAAATTTACTTATTTTTTCATCGCCGCCTCAATTTCATCGATTTCGGTAGGCAGGCCTTTGAATAGGTTAATGGGCTCGCCTTCCGTGATGAGCAGGTCGTTCTCGATACGGATGCCTATGCCTTCCTCGCGGATGTATATTCCTGGTTCGCATGTGAGAATCATTCCCGGCTCGAAAAGCTTGAATTTGTCGATGCTGTCATGTACATCCAAGCCAATGTGATGCGAGATGCCGTGCATCAGGTATTTGCGATATCTTGGTTGTTCGGGATCCTGGTTCTTGACATCCTCTTCAGTGAAAAGTCCCAGTTTAATCATCTCCCGCTCCATCAGCTGATAGGTGGTTTGGTTAATCTTGTTAATGCAACTTCCTGGAACATAGAGCTTTGTAACTTCCTTCATGACACGTAGCACCGCATTGTAGCAGTCTTTCTGTCTTTCTGTGAAATGACCGTTTACGGGGATGGTACGGCTGAGGTCTGAGGAGTAGTTCTTGTATTCGCAGCCGATGTCAAAGAGCAGGAGGTCGCCATCATGAAGTTGGCTTTGGTTTTTTGAGTAGTGTAAACAACAGGCGTTTTTGCCTCCTGCGATGATGGGGGCGTATGCGTGGCCAGTGGCGTTGTTTTGCTTGAAGATGTATTCAATTTCGGCTTGGACCTCATATTCGTTCATGCCTGGTTCCACGGTCTCAAGACAGCGACGAAACGCTTTCGAGGTGATGTCGCAGGCGTGTTGTGTGATTTCGATTTCATCTTCCGATTTGATCATGCGCAGAGCGTTGAGGATGGGGGCTGTGCGACCCCATTGATGCATCGGGTACATCTCTTTGATTTTCTTGACGAAGCGTTTCTGGATGGTCTCGACGGCGCATTCATATTTCGGGTATTCATAGCTGTTGAGGAAGATGGTGTCGCCATAACCTGAATAGGCTATGTCGTTGAGCACGCTGTAGAAGCTGTCGCTTCCTTTGATGGTCTTCACGCCAGATAACAGGGTAGCTTGATTTGCGTCAAGCATCTCTCCTTGCCATGTGACCCTCACCTCGTCGTATGGCTCGATAAACAAAACTTCTCGGAGCGTTTCGTCGGGGTAGTCAGGGGCGATCAGCAGGAAGGCGTTTTCCTCGTTGATGCCCGTAAGGTAAAAGAAGTCAGACTGTTGTCTGAAAGGATAGAACTCATCGCCGTTACGGGGCATCGGCTCGTTGGCGGTGAAAATGGCAATAGATTTCGGAGGTAGCTGAGCGGCCAAATGGGCTCTGTTGCGGATGAAGAGACGGTTGGGGATATTCATGGTTTGTTTTTTTGATTGGGAATACAAAGATAAAAAAAGACAGCGGATATTACACCCGCTGCCTTTTTGTTTTTTTTGATGGATGTGAATTACAATAACTTCAATCCCAACGTCACCATGAACAGGCTTTGCTTGCTGGTGTCCATGTTGTTAAAGTTGAAGTATTGGCTGCCAACGCCTGAGGCATCCAAAGCGTTGAACATCTTGGTAAGTCCGAAGTTGTAGTTGATGTCAAGCGTGAGGAAGCCAAGCACATCGACACCCAGTCCACCCTGCATACCCCAAGCAATGGTCTTGGGATCCAGGAGGCTGCTGCCGTCAAACTCTGTGCTTTCGTTGTTTCCCTCAGTGCTGTAGTCCCATAACTGAGTGGATTTGATCACAAAGTTGGCTGTTGGGCCTATCTGTGCGCGGAAAGAAACGACATCTAAATCAAGGAAGGTAAAGCCTACCAAGATAGGAACTTGAATGTTCATGGAGTTCAGGGTCACTCCCACATTGGCACCAGTGGGGATGTTGAAGATGTTGTCGTTTCCGGTTCCAGTGAAATCGACATCGAACATGCTGGAAGTCTTGAAATACAGAACTTCAGGTTGTACATAGACGGAGCCAAGACCTACTCTTCCGAAAATACCGGCAGCGAAATGGTTGGCGAATCCTGATTTGATGTCTGCCTTTTTGTAGGAAAGGGTAGCGGTCTGATAACCGACTTTCGGGCCGATGGATAACTCAACACCACCGCCTGCAAATGCTGCGCTGCCCATAATCAGTAACGCGGCAAGAAGCAAAAAAGATTTCTTCATGTTGTGTTATTTTTTAATGTTGATTAATGTTTTTCCAAGCAAAAGTAAGAATCATTTTTGAATTTGTGAATAAATCAACGAAATAATTTACCTTTGTATGCTATAAAGCATAATTTTTGTGATATGAAAATAGCATTAGCTCAACTTAATTATTGTATCGGTGATTTTGAGAGAAATCAGGAATTGATGGTTGCCGCTGCCCAACAAGCCAAGGCTGAAGGCGCCGACTTGGTCGTGTTTTCCGAATTATCAGTCTGTGGGTATTTCCCTTTCGATTGTCTTGAATTCTCCGATTTTTTGGATCAATGTGAGGCTTCGTTAGAAAAAATTGCCCAACGCTGTTTTGACATCCCACTTCTTGTTGGTTGCCCAGTGCGCAACGGCAGGGAAGGGCAGAAGCCTTTTTACAACGCCGCGGTTTATCTCTATCAGGGACAACGCCAAGTGTTTAAGAAGAAACGGATAGGCTCCAATCCCTTGTTCGATGAAAGGAAGTATTTCGAGCCTTCCCATGACGAGGATCACCTCCTTGAGTTAGAGGGACATCGAATTGCGGTGACGCTTGGCGATGACCTCGCGAACTGGGGATCCGATCCCTTGTTGATGGAAAACCGCATGGATGAGCTTGTCGGGTTAAAGCCTGATTTGGTGATTGTACTGGCAGCATCCGCATTCGACTATACTATGCCGCAGTATCGTTGCGACACCTTGCGACAAACTGTGCTGAAGTATGAACTACCATTGTTGATGGTGAACCAAGTGGGTGCTGAGTCACATCTGATTTTTGATGGCGGTTCAATGGCATTTGCCAGTAATGGTCATATTGACACAGCCTTGCCTTTCTTTGAGTCTGCCGTCCAACTTGTTGACACGGAGTTTTTGAGTTTCTTCCGCACGGCAGAGGACTGTTTGGAGATTCCCAGCAAGATGGCCTTGATTCATGACGCCTTGGTGACGGGTGTCAGGGATTATTTTCAAAAATTGCATTTCAAGAGTGCTGTTATCGGGCTTTCGGGAGGCCTCGACTCCGCATTGGTGACTTATTTTGCGGTCAAGGCCTTGGGCGCTGATCAGGTGCGTGTGGTACTGCTGCCCTCACAATTCTCCACCGACCATTCAGTGTCTGATGCTGAGGCATTGGCTCAGAAGTTGGGAATCCGATACGATACGGTGCCTATTAAGCCCGTCTATGATGCGTTCATG
Organism: uncultured Bacteroidales bacterium; assembly: GCA_946402445.1. Taxonomy (GTDB): domain Bacteria; phylum Bacteroidota; class Bacteroidia; order Bacteroidales; family F082; genus Limimorpha. Next base: position 12,147 of record CAMIWN010000036.1, on the reverse strand, counting down.
GCTTCGCTACAACCGATTTTTGAAGGCCGCCCATTCGATGTCACAGAGGAAAACTTGCAAGCTCGTATTCGTGGAGTCATCTTAATGGCTGTCAGCAATAAGTTCGGCAATGTGTTGTTGAATACCAGCAACAAGTCGGAAGCCGCTGTGGGTTATGGCACACTGTATGGCGATATGTGTGGCGGTCTCTCGGTTATTGGTGACGTGTATAAGACAGAGGCATTTGAACTTGCCAGATATATTAATAAGGAGGAAGAAATCATCCCATGGCATACCATTAACAAGGCCCCATCTGCTGAGCTGCGTCCTGACCAGAAGGACACTGACAGCTTGCCGGATTATGATATCCTCGACCGCATCTTGTTCCGTTACATTGAGTGTTCACAATCGGCAGCGGAGATTATCGCGGCAGGTTTTGACGAACCCGTTGTGTCGCGTGTGATCAAGATGGTGAACCGCAATGAATTCAAACGCAAGCAGGTGGCTCCCATCCTGCGGATTTCACCCAAGGCGTTTGGCAACGAGCGAGTGTTGCCCATTGTGGCAAAGTTATAATGGTGACGCAGTTCAAAAAAAAGGGCTGGTGGAAATCCACCAGCCCTTTTTAAAGGTGTTTACCAAGGATTATTTCACCTCTTTAACTAGTTCGATTAAGACACGACGGTCAAATTCGGTAGGATTAAGTTCCTTGACACCGCCAACGGGGACGAGAATCATCTGGTCTTCCGGAACGCCCATGTCCATAAGTTCAAGTTTGATCTTGAGGCAACGGTTCTCAGAAAGACGTTGGTTGTAAGCCGGCGTAGCGGTAGCGCTATCGCAGGAACCTCTCAGACGAATCTTCCATCCTTTTTCAAGGGCAACCTTGGCAATTTCTCTCAGGTTCACGAGGTCTCTCTTCGACATCAACTGATAAGAGTCTTTGTTGAAGAAAATGGACAACGGGAAGCTTACGATTTCGCCTTCGGTCTCAGTTTCAGTGTTGATGAACTGGATGATAGTGTCATGAATGTACTCAGGAGCAACTTCCATGTTTTCAAGATCCTTGATGCGGTCGGCCATATCCTTCATCTCTTGCTCGTAGTTGTGCGGTAATTCGTATATTCTGCCGCGAAGCAGATACCAGGTGAGTCCGAGTTGAGCGGAGTAGTTGTTGTCACCTCTCTTGGGTCTTGGGTTCTGGAGTAGTTCGTTATACCAGGAATCAATGTGGTATTCCTGAATAGACCATGCGCATGTGATGTTGAGATCCAAAGCATTGCTCAGTCTGAAGTTGTTGATTAAGCCAGCGTTAAATGAGAATTCAAAGTTGGCGGCTTCTTTGTTGAGCACTGACGGAATGACGAAGATGTGCTCTGAGACACATGCCAAACCCATACCAGCAAACAGCACTGGAGTATAGAATCTCTTGGGGTTGTAATATCCCGTGATCATGTCAACAGGGCTGATAATGACATCACCATGAAGGTTGTGATACATGAAGTGAGTCTGGTAGTAGCCATTGACATCGCCAGTAGGTGTTGCATCGAACATGAAGCTGTACTCCTTGCCTGGGTAATACCCATTCATGAAGCTCTTTCCTTGGTTTACATCGTAGGTCAGACGTAATCCAATGTTGTGTGTGATCCATTTGCCCAGGCTCATACTGCCACCGAAGGAGGGGCCATTCAGGGTGAGATAATTCATGCCGTTAGCGGTATTTTTGTCTGATCCTTGCCACCAGTTCACCGTGCCGTTTGCAGTGATGAACCAGTTCTGTCCGAATTTTGATGACAGATAGCGCAACGAATCAACTTGTCCCCCTGCAATAGCGTGAAGAGAGAAGAGAAGGGTGATGCTCGAAGCGATAATGAATCTTTTCATTGTTTTACTTAGTTTTTAGAATTGTTTATTATTTATTTAGAAAAAGTCACGAGGACACGGCGGTTGTACTCGGCGGGTTTCAGTTCGTTAACACCACCAACAACATCCATGATGATCTTGCTCTCGGCAACACCGAGTTTCACGAGTTCGTCTTTGATCTTTCTGCAGCGGTTCTCAGCAAGTTTCTTGTTGTACTCGCTGGTAGCGGTAGCGCTGTCGCAGGTACCTCTCAGGTTGATCTTGTAGCCATTGTCTTTGGCAACCTTGGCCATCTCTTGGAGGTTGATGAGGTCTCTGTTGTCTCTGATCTGATAAGAATCCTTGTTGAAGAAGATGGACATCGGAGCGGTTTCGCCGTTGATGAACTTCACAACAGTGTCGCAAGGTTGGTTGACCACAGCGCCAGTGTTGGTGTTGTTGGCATTAGCTTGGAGCTCGTTGATCTTGTTCTGGAGGTTCTTGATCTCTTTGTCTTTAGCGGAGCAGTCAGCTTCGGGGCATTCCACCTCGGGGCAAGCTTCGCAGAAGTCGAAGTGACGGCCACCCATGTACCAAGTCAGACCAGCAAGAGCGGAGAGGTTGAGGTTGACAAGTTTCGGATCGGGAGCGCCGAATTGGTTTTCAATCGTGTACTTCGGAGCAATGGCCTGAAGGTCAATGTGGAAGTCGAAGTGCTTGCCAAGTCTGAAGTTGTTGGTGAGACCAGCAACAGCGCAGAACTCTTTGTTCATCTGTTTCGGGTTGAACACGAAAAAGTCATTGGTGTGAGCAGCGATACCGAAACCACCAAACAAGAACAGTCTGTAAATACGGTCGTTTCTGTAACCACCGAAGAGGTCCATCAAGCTCAGCATGAGGTCGAAATGAGCGGTTTCCAACACGAAATCCTGCTTGGCAGCAGTCTTGCTGGGCTGATAAGTAGCTTGATTCATGTCGAGGCCAAGTCTGATGGCAACGCAGGGATTCAACAGCTTACCGATTTTCACGGAACCACCATATCTGCCAAAGTCACCGGCGGCGTTCTTGTAATTAAGGGTAGCAGGGCTCTGATTGAAGTCAACGAAAGCAGCTCTGTTGACACTCTGTTGCCAAGCATTGAGTGATCCGGAGGCATCGATGAACCAGTTCTGATACCATTTTGCGTAAAGCGGACGATCTGATGATCTGTCGCCGCCAGCGATAGCTGACATAGCAGTCAACAAAATAACACTGAGAGTTAAAAGTGTTTTTTTCATGGTTTTGTTTGATTTAATTTAACATTTAATTATTTAAAAATTTGTGTTTTAATATTTAATTTTAAATGTAAGTCGTTTCAAATGAGCGTGCAAAATTACAATTTTTATTGAGACATTCGTCAATTAAATTGAAAAATCTGTAAAATCTCGTTATTTTTCTGGCGCCGAAAGCCGATCCAAGGTCGTTTTAACCAGTTTTTCCACGTATGGATGGTAATCGGTGCAGAACTTTTCGCTGACACGGTTCGCGATGACTGCACAGATGGTAAGGCAGTTGTGCCCCATCATTTTTCCTAATCCATATAAAGCCGATGACTCCATCTCGAAATTGCAAACCCGCCAGCCTTCATAATGGAACGCCTCTATCTTGTGGTTGTTCTCGGGATACGAGAGATGCATGCGGAGCGTCCTTCCTTGGGGGCCATAAAACCCGGGCGCGGTAGCGGTCAGACCTGGAATGAACCCTTGACCAAGTCTGTCAAACAAGGCCTTGGACCCCTCTACCACGTAGGGCATCGGGAGATCTTTTGGGTAATCCATCTGCTCTATGAATGCGTCTCGCATGGCAATCTCATTCACCTCCTTGTTCTTTTCATAAAAATATAGCAAACCGTCCAAACCAATGGCGTATCGGGTAACCACATAACTGTCTTCCACAGGAATGTCTGCCTGCAAAGCTCCTGAAGTACCCAAACGGATCAGGTTCAACGTGCGATGCTCCTCTTTCGGCATGCGGGTCTTCAAATCAATGTTGGCTAACACGTCCAACTCGTTCATGACAATATCAAGATTGTCAGTGCCCATTCCAGTGGATAACACTGTGATTCTCTTTCCGTGATATAACCCCGTCCTGCTCCATAACTCGCGGTTTTGGCGTTTTACCTCAATCGAATCAAAAAAAGCAGCGATCATATCCGCACGGTTGGGATCTCCTACCAAAATGACATCATCGGCTAGCTCTTCGGGATGAAGGGCAAGATGATACACCGTGCCTTCATTGTTAAGCACAAGCTGTGACTCGGGAATTGCTTTGTCCATATCAAAGATGTAATTTACTCTAAATACAAAATAAATTGCAAATATACGAGTTTTATAAATAAAACCAACAATTATTAATAAAAATCGTGATGAAATTCGTTGCTCAACTGATTTTTTGTTCCCTGCTGTTTTCTCTATTCGTTGGATGTGGTCGTGACCACTTGGATTATCAGCAGAAACTCAAGGTGAAAACCAATCCGGTGTCAGACTTGTCTTTTTTCAGATACGAGGATGCACTGTTTCAAATGGATACCGCCCGTTTTCAAGAAGAACTGATGGCGGTCCAAAACGACTTCTTGCCGTTTCTCAGTGGAGACTTGTCCGATCCTGATGCGGTTCGCTATTTGAAGGATTTTGCCATAGACTCATTCTCCGTTGCCTTATATCACAAAGTGAAAGAAATGTATCCTGACTTGAATGAGGTGCGTGAACAGGTGATTTCTGTTTATGGACATTTTCATTATTATTATCCAGATATCCCCGTCCCGCAAAAAATCTATACCTGTGTTTCTGGGGTCAATCCCGAAATACCACCCGTGATGCTTGTGGATGACGCCCTCGTGATTTCCTTGGATTGGTATCTGGATCGTGATGCGATTTACGATAGGATAGGGATGCCAAAATATCGCTCCGAACGTACTGGGAAAAAGAGTCTTGGCAAAGACTTGGCACTTCTGCTCTACCAGAATGGCCTGTCCAATAAACATCAGCAGACTAACCTTTTGGAAGAAATGGTGTCTCAAGGCAAGTCTCTGTTTTTCGTCGAAGCCTTGTGTCCTGGGATTACCGATGAAACCTTGCTGGGTTATTCCACGGAGCAATTGCGTTGGGCGGAGACCAATGAAGGGAACCTTTGGGCGGATATTGTTGGAAAGCAATGCCTTTATTCTTCTGAATATGAGCTGTTCAGGGTTTTCTTTGCCGATGGTCCTTTTACAAATGAATATAGCTATGACGCTCCAGCAAGGCTGGGTGATTTTGTCGGCTTACATATCATCCGCTCCTATTTCCAAAGCCATGATGTCACTGTTCAGCAGCTGATGGAAGAGACAGATTTGCAAAAGTTGTTTCAGGAATCTGGTTATAAACCGAAAAAATAAAATAAATAATTTTATTAAATGAGTATATATATTATTTGTTTTTATATCTTTGTGGCGAAAAACAAATAATATTATGTTAGTTAAAACATTTGGATGTGCCATTATTGGCATCAATGCCATCATCGTCACCATAGAAGTGAACTCTGACAAAGGAATCCAGTTTTTCCTTGTCGGTCTTCCTGACAGTTCAGTAAAAGAAAGTCAACAAAGAATCATCGCCTCGTTCTCGAACCTGGGTTATAAATTCCCTAGAAAACGCATTACCATCAACATGGCGCCCGCCGATATCCGTAAGGAGGGTGCCGCATACGACTTGGCTCTGGCAGTGGGTATCATGGCTGTCTCGAACCAAGTGGATGCAACGCTTCTGAATCAATATGTGGTCATGGGTGAGCTTTCGCTTGACGGAACGTTGAATCCCATTCGAGGTATTCTTCCCATGACTTTACAAGCTAAAAAAGAGGGATTTAAGGGAATTATCATCCCTAAAGAAAACGCTCGTGAAGCCGCTGTCGTTGAAGGAGTGGATGTGATTGGAGCGGAAAACCTGACGCAAGTAATCGACTTTTTGAATGGTCGTTTGACCATTAAACCTGAACGTGTGGACATGGATAGTCTGTATCGTGAGGATTCTTATGAATTTGATTTTCAAGATGTTAAAGGACAGGAAAATATCAAAAGAGCTTTGGAAATTGCTGCTGCGGGTTCTCATAACGTCCTGCTCATTGGAAGTCCTGGTTCGGGGAAGACGATGCTTGCCAAACGCTTGCCAAGTATCTTGCCTCCTATGACACTGGAGGAGGCTTTGGAGACTACAAAAATCCACTCGGTGGCTGGCCTTATGGGTGGTAATAAAACCCTGCTCACAAAACGTCCGTTCCGAAGTCCACATCATTCTATCTCTGACGCCGGCTTGTGTGGCGGAGGCTCTTTTCCCCAGCCTGGGGAGATCAGTTTGGCTAACAATGGAGTGCTGTTTCTCGATGAGGTCCCGGAAATACAAAGGCATACCTTGGAAATCTTGCGACAACCGCTTGAGGATCGTGAAATCACCATCTCAAGAGCAAAAATGTCGGTTCGTTTCCCTGCCAACTTCATGTTGGTTGCGGCAATGAACCCCTGTCCTTGCGGTTATTATAACCATCCTGACAGGGCTTGCGTGTGCCGTGAAGGGGAGGTCCAAAAGTATCTCAACAAAATATCGGGGCCTTTGATGGATCGTATCGACCTTCATGTGGAAGTGCTGCCTGTTCCCTATAATGAGCTTTCTGATACCAGACGTGGCGAGTCAAGCGCCGATATCCGACAACGCGTCATCAAAGCCCGAAAAATACAAGAGAATCGTTTTCAATCTCATCCCGGTATCTTTGCTAACGCGCAGATGACTCCTCAGCTTCTTCAACAATTTTGCGGTCTTGACCAACGCAGCCAGGATTCGCTTCGTAATGCCATGCACCGGCTGGGGCTTTCCGCACGCGCTTACGACCGCATCCTCAAAGTGGCAAGAACGATCGCTGACTTGGAAGGTTCGCCCAATATCCAATTTGAGCATCTGGCTGAAGCTATTAATTATAGGAGTCTCGACAGGGATAACTGGGGCGGCTGACAGCCCGCGTGCAACGTGGCCAGCTCAACACGAAAAACGATTATATTAATTTAGGTGTTGCGCGATTTTTTGTTACTTTTGCAAAAAATTGAATATCGTTATGATTCGTTCTATGACTGGCTATGGCGTAGCCGAGACGATTTATCTTACCAAAAAAATCGTCGTTGAGATAAAAACCCTTAATAGCAAACAATTGGATCTTTCCATGAAACTTCCCAATGAACTGCGCTTTGCAGAGTTGGATTTTCGTAATAAAGTGAATGCTAAGTTGTTTCGTGGTAAGGTTGATGTTGTGATCACAATCACCGATACGAGTGTGGACTCGATGAACCAAATCAACGAAGAAGTGGTGGCCTCGTATCTCAGACAGATAACAACGATATCGGAGCACTTGGGCATTGCCCCGTCAACAGATATTGCTAATCTCGTCTTTAGGATGCCAGGTGTCTTCGTCACCCAAGAGCAAAGCTATGACTATGCTTTTGTTGATAAGGTGTCCCAGACCCTAGACCAAGCCTTGGAGGCAGTGGACCAGTTCCGGATTAAAGAGGGTCAAACCCTGAAAAAAGACCTGTTGCTTCGTGTGGAGTTGATTTTGGGATTGCTTGGACAAGTGGATCCTTTTGAACAATCGCGGCACGATATCATCAAGCAAAGGCTCTTGAAAAACCTTGCGGAGCTTACCACCGAAGGACAATATGACGAAAACCGTTTTGAGGCGGAACTGATTTATTATCTGGAGAAACTTGACATTACGGAAGAGAAAGTGCGTCTGCGTCAGCACTGTAACTACTTTAACGAGAGCTGCGACGAAGATCAAGCTGGGAAAAAGTTGGGCTTCATCAGCCAGGAGATGGGGCGTGAAATTAACACCCTTGGCTCCAAAGCTAATGAAGTCAACATCCAACGTCTCGTGGTGAAGATGAAGGATGAATTGGAGAAGATCAAGGAGCAGGTGCTCAACATTCTTTAATTTTCTTGTTACTTTTCCCATTGATGGAAAAGTAACCAAAAGATCTAGGCCAAAAACATCGGCCTGCCGCACAGCCTCTCTAAGTGGGTGAGCCTCAACCCACTTAGTTCGGCTTTTGGGCTGGCGCTGCTCCGGTTTTTGGCCATTGGCCTACGCGCCCAGCCCGTGACGGTTAGTCATGCTTTATGATATAATATTCCACGAAATACAATTCAATGCTCCGTCTTTCCTGACGGCTTCCAGTGCGGGTATGCCTTCTACTTTGCAATCTGGTAAAGCTTTGCTGATTTGTTCCAAAGCTTGTCCATCCTCTTCAAGCCCTAACTGCGGAACGAGAACCAGTTTTCCTATCTGCAGGAAATTGATATAAGCCCAACTGCGAGCGTGTTGCCTTTGGGATTTATACTTCAAAGGGATCACTTCGAAGCGTTTTTCCAATGCTTTGTGGAAACGGCTATAGTAATATGGTGAGATTTCATCGTAGTTCGTCAATAACACTTTTCCATCACCAGCATAATGGACAATGCCATCGCTATGTCCAAACTTTTCTTTATGGTCCCACGGAAGAAATAGTAGATCACACTGGAAACCATCTTTCAGAATCCGCTCTATCTCAGAATGCGTTTTATCCTTGTTCTCGACGAACACCTTCTCCGTCATTACGACGGTGTTGCCACATTTCACCACATTACCCCCATCCAACACAAGATCGATAGTGACTGCGTTTTGCATCACTGGTTTCAGCTGATTCCGATTTAGTTGACACACATCTTTGGTATTGGTTTGAAGCCAAAGGAAATCTTTCAAATAGTCTGGTGTGTAATTATAGAACACGAAGCGGTCTTCTTCGGCCTGAATGGGCATAAAATCGCGGCACCAAATGTCCTTGGTTTCAGAAAGGTATTCGAAATGGATCCAGTTCTCATTTAAGGCTTCTATAATGTGTTTGTTTAAAACTGGACATCTTTCAGGTAAAAGACTGGAGAAATAAACTGTGTTGGTTTGGCCGTCGGTGATCATATTATTGTTTTGGAATTACTAATGTTGAATCATCCAAAAATGCGCCAGGGATTTGTTCAATGAAGTCAAATAATATCTCCATTATTTCTCCTAACTTATCATAAGGAAACAATATACCGGCAGAATCAAGGTGCCTTTGTACAGAAACACATGCGTCGCCAAAATAGACATCATTACCTATGCCCACTTCCTCATCCCAATAATAAGCAAATCCTTCATTGATTTCATCCCAAATTTCGTCAGGAAGTTCATAATCAATCTTGCTTAAAACGACCCTGTGCAAGACTGGTTCGGAAAAAGCATTTTTCATGAAAGGTGATATCAATTCCTTGGTTTTATTCATAGAATCTTTCGGTTTTGTATGAACTTCTACTTGGTTTAATAATACCTTTTTCTTTATCGTATTTGTCGATAGTTGGATTCCAATTATTATCTTTGCTTGAATCATAGAAACACAACCTGTCATTGTCTTTATCAATGTCATCTTTACCTAATGCTCGATAAGTTGTCTTCGGTGTAAGATTGCGTTTTTTAGTTGCTTCACATAAGAAAGGCGCGTTACCTCCTTTACAAGCGTTTAAAATTTCATCTTTGCAAATCAATGGTCCTGCTATTATCGTTCCATTTTTATTGTTGACTTCTTTAATTGCTCTAATCAATATTCCACCAAACTTTGCTTCCTGATTATTGTAATTACTTTCAAAACAAATATCTATTCCACTAAGATGATAGAGAAGATCTCCTGCATTATACCCGTCTCTCGCATAAGTGACTTTTTGCCACTTAAATTGTTTTTTGTTTTGTGAATATTTGTTGCTATCATAGTAATAAAACTCGATTTCAGTTAAATAATATTCTTTTCCATTGCAGTTGATACACCAATTACAAAAGAGTTCATTCGCAATTTTTGAACACTCTTCTTGATAGTTTTGAATACAATACTCTTTCAAATCATCAAAAGGGGTTTTTAGTAGTTTTTTTATGTCTTCCATGATTTTTAATGTTTGTTATTATCTTTCTGGGGCAAAGGTATTCGGAAAAATCTGTACCACCAAATTTCTTTTGTTAAATAATGTTAAAATCACTATTATATCTATATATAAATTATAATTACAATATATGTAATTAAAACAATAATAATCAAATTATTATATTTAAATGATAATTGACATGTAAGATCTCATCTGAAAGCATGTGGAATCATGAAAAAAGCAGGTCGTCACTGCTCTGAGCGGGGCGCGGAGCTTTAGCGGAGCGTTTGCCTTCCAAGGAAGGCACTCCCCGCCTTGAGGCTCCCCACTTAGGGAGGCTGTGCGGCAGGCCGATGTTTTTGGCCTTGATTTTTTGGTTACTTTTGTATCAAGACAAAGGTAACAAAGAAAAAACTTACTGAAGCCACGCTTCCACCTCTTCCAGCTGAAGCGCAGGCACTTCCATCTTATTCTTCTTGCGCAAGCCATTGAGTTTCTCGCGCAGCGCAGTGGCCTTCTCTTCCTTCAGTTTCTCTACGCTGGTGTAGCCATTAGCGCATAAAACTTTGGCCCAGACTTCGGGAACGCCGATAGCCATGAAGTCCTCGGGAGTAGCCACTTTCTGTACCTTTTCGGGACGCATCATCGGGAACAGCAGCACCTCTTGGATGGTGGTCTGGCCCGTGAGCAGCATCACGAAACGGTCGATGCCGATGCCCATGCCCGAAGTCGGAGGCATACCATATTCCAAAGCGCGCAGGAAGTCCTGGTCGATGAACATGGCCTCGTCGTCGCCGCGCTCGCTGAGTTTCATCTGCTCCTCGAAACGGGCACGCTGGTCGATGGGGTCGTTCAGCTCGGTGTAGGCGTTGGCCAACTCCTTGCCGTTGACCATCAGCTCGAAGCGCTCGGTCAGTTCGGGGTTGTTGCGGTGACGCTTGCAGAGGGGCGACATCTCCACGGGATAGTCGGTGATGAAGGTGGGCTGGATGTAGGTGCCTTCGCACTTCTCGCCAAAGATTTCGTCAATCAGTTTGCCTTTGCCCATCGTTTCATCGACTTCGATGCCGAGTTGCTTGCACACGTCGCGCAGTTGTGCTTCGTCCATGCCTGTGATGTCGATGCCAGTCTTCTCCTTGATGGAGTCAATCATGGTGATGCGCTTGAAGGGACGTTTGAAGCTGATCTCGTTGTCGCCCACTTTCACGGTCTCCTTGCCCAGGACATCCATCACGCAGCGATGAATCATCTCTTCGGTGTAGTCCATCATCCAGAGGTAGTCCTTGTAGGCCACATAGATCTCAAGTCCCGTGAACTCAGGGTTGTGGGTGCGGTCCATGCCCTCGTTGCGGAAGTTGCGCGAGAACTCATACACGCCCTCGAAGCCGCCCACGATGAGGCGCTTCAGGTAAAGCTCGTCGGCAATACGCAAGTACATCGGGATGTCCAAGGCATTGTGATGCGTGATGAAGGGACGTGCCGTGGCGCCGCCCGGAATAGCTTGCAGCACAGGCGTCTCCACTTCAAGATAGCCGCTCTCGTTGAAGAAACGGCGGATGCTGTCGATGATGCGGGTACGGGTGATGAAGATGTCCTTCACCTTGTCGTTCACCACGAGGTCGACGTAACGCATACGGTAGCGCAGCTCGGGGTCGTTGAATTCGTCGTACTTCACGCCGTCCTTCTCTTTGACGATGGGCAGCGGCCTTAGTGACTTGCTCAGCACGGTCAGTTCCTTGACGTGCACCGAGATTTCGCCCATCTGCGTGCGGAAGGCGAAACCCTTCACACCGATAAAGTCACCGATGTCTAACAAGCGTTTGAACACGGTGTTGTACATCGTCTTATCCTCCTCGGGGCAGATCTCGTCGCGCTTGATATACAGCTGGATGCGGCCTTTCGAGTCCTGCAGTTCGCAGAACGAGGCGGCGCCCATGATGCGGCGGCTCATGATACGGCCCGCGAGGGTGACCTCTTGGAATTGGTCGGGGTTGTTGTCGTCAAATTGGTTGAGGATGTCCGTGGTGAACACGCTCACGGGGAACGCGGCCTGCGGATACGGGTTGATGCCGAGCTTATAGAGTTCGGCCAACGAATTTCTTCTGATTTGTTCCTGTTCGCTTAACATGATGCGTTGAAATTTGGCGCAAAGGTACAAAAACGATTGATATCCTTGGAAACAAATCTGACAAAAACGAATTACAGTGGTTTTGGTAGTGTACAATTATCAAATTCCAAAACTTTTGTAATTTTGCAATCGTATGATTAAAGAGAAGAAGACTTTTGTGAAAACAAACAAAAATAGGGGTAATAATGCCTTATTAATAATGCTTGTAACAAG
>CAMIWN010000035.1:0-34940 GCA_946402445.1 uncultured Bacteroidales bacterium | reverse complement strand
ATTTATTTTCAGAAAATTACGGATTTTAGGTACAATTTCTTGAAAAACTCAGATAATATTCGTATCAATGAACATCTGTTGATTTTTGGCCATAAAAATCCAGAATATACCATAAACGAGAGGCTCGCCGACCGAAAAGGCGTTGAAAGTGAGCATGGAGTGAAGTCGGCTTTTCGTAAGGCGAAAGATCAAGGCTGTCAGATAGTAGTACTTGATTTCGACATGCACATGTCAGAAAAAGTTATTCATACTAGAAAGATTGCATCTGGCATCTATGGAAGACATGAGGATTTCGCAAGCGGCAGGATATCTGAGTGTTACGTGGTTCACAATAGCAAAGCGGTGGTTGTAAAACACGATGTTTTTGCCAGTTCTGAAAAGGATATCATCAAGCATTTAATAGAAGAATTACTGGAAAAACTGAGGACATAACCTTGCGGCCATGTCCTCGTATGGGGGTCAGAAAGGTCCAGCTTGAATATTGCTGCGAAAGCATTTTTTTCGCGCCCTCTGACGACAATCTGACCATGCAAAGATAGACAATATTTTTGTTTTTCGCAAGGTTTTCCAGAAAAAAGTTGAAAAAGGCCACCAGCTCCTGACTTTGGCAAAGATTCACCCAAATTGAGTTTCGATTCCGAGATTGGCAAAAAGTGGCAGTAGCGACTTGTGTTCAGGGGTGAGGAACAGTGTCCGTTCGCGCACACGGTCAGTACCCGGTATCTTTACCTGTATGGTGATGTGTGTTTTGGCTATATCCAGCACCTTGTCAACGCTCAGGTTGAGACCTACCCTTCGGATGATCCTTTCAAGTTCCTTGTAAACCTTGTATGCCACGAAGCAGATGCAGATGTGGGCTTCTATGCGTTTCTCCGTGAAGTGGAAGATGGGCCTCATCTCGAGGTTGCCCTTTGATATCCTGAAGGCCCGTTCCACGACCCATAAGCCGTGATACTGGTCAAGGATTGTCTGTACGGGCAGGTCCGTATTTGTCCTGTATCCCTTCAGGCCGTCCCAAAGGGCATCCTGGTCGATTTTGTCCTGGTTGATCACCACTTGGATATCCTTGCTGATTTCCAGGAACTTGTTGTACCCGTGCTTGTTCAGCTTGTCTTTGGTGGGAGAGCCGGAAGCGTAGCGCTTTCGCAACTTCTCCACTCCTTGGCTGCGGTTGTAGGCCTCCTTGGAGGCCCTTTTCTCGGAAAAACCGACTATGAGCCTCTCGCTATTGTTGTACGGCCGCTCGTATAGCCTGCCGTCCACCTTGTCCAGGGACAATATCCAGTCCTTCACGGCCTCGCCTTCGTCTGCAAACACACCAATGCAAACAAGCTCCTTCGGCTTACCCGAACTCTTGTCTACCACCACCACGCTGGTGCTACCCGAACGGTTCCTCCTCTTGCGAACGAACATGCCGCAAAGTTACGAAAAGGTGGAGCGATTCACCCAAAATTCCCATCAATTTTTTATAACTTATTGATATTTAATACCTAACGGTTTTTGGGTGTTTTGGACCGCCAAAGTCAGGAAAAAATCAGCGTTCCTTTTTTGATGTGGCTGAGACCCCTGTTTTTATAAAAGAACTCGGTCTTTTAGGCGAGAAGTTCACAATTCCATACGGAGCCATCTCAAGGCATTTTGGGAAAGATGAGGATCATGAACTAACTGAAGAAGAATGGTCATTCCTTACAGATGCTGTTCGAACACCTTTTGCAATAACCAAATATTATAAGGATCGTAGTCGGCAATACCAAAGAGGATATAGAATTTACACCCGTATTCCAAAACGGAATGGTTATATAGTTTTAGGTGTTGATTTGAAAAAGATCAACCAAGGAGTCGGAAAACCTTTTCGTCTAATCAACTCAATTACAACGGTTTTCGGAAAGGATGGCAATATATCAGAGTTCGAGGAGGTGATCTATCGTAGCGATAAAATAAATCCCCGGCAAACGTCACTTCTGGAGAGGCCTAATTCCTCTCAATATCCGTTTACCGAGGATTTCAATTGCAAAGATATATAAAAAAAGATTATCCGCAAGTCTTTTCCTGGAAAAAGTTGAAAAAGGCTACCAGCTTGGTGGGATTTGGTGGCACTTCGTGCTGAAGAACGCTGGGGTGCAGGTGTGGTGAAGCAGTTCGCCCTCGATATGCGCCAAACCTTTCCCGATGAAACGGGCTTCTCGGATACCAATGTAAAGTATATGAAAAGATGGTATCTATTTTATTATGAACGGGTTATAAAAGGTCAACGACCCGTTGACCAAATTGGTCACCAGGCTGGTGACGAATTTGAGGACATTGAAAAAAGCTAAGAACTTGGTGGCCAAATTGAAAATCCGATAATAGGTCAGCAAGTTGCTGACCAATTGGAATTGCCTGAAATCTTTGGAAGAATACTTTGGGAATACTAGTTGTAAGTCCATTCATTTATACTGCGTCAAGGCTTTCCGCAAACTCTCCTTATGGGCGTCGACCAGCGATTGCGGGGAGAAAATGGTAATATCGGCAGCGTATGACAACAACAAACGCTTCAACTCATAGTTGATTTTGACTTTGAGCTTCACATCCAACGAACCGTCTTCGTTCCAATGGGGTATTTGCGATTCGTGAATGGGCTTTGTATATAGATAATGTGCGGTTTTGCCATGGACCACAAAATGCACTTCCTCTATGGGCGCATCCTTGTAGTTGGTCACGCCAATGATGTCGCTGAAATAATTCTGCCAATCCATATCGAGTTTTATATAGGGCAGTTTGGTGGGCTTTATGCTGACAATCCTATCAAGTGCCAAATTCCAAACCTCGTCGGTATGCTCTTGCTCCATACCAAAAACATACCATCGGTTGTTGTATTGCTTTAAGAATTGTGGATGAAAGACAAGTTCCTTTTCCTCTTCGTCAAACGGCTTGTAATGGATATTCTGCACAGCTTGGTATTGTATTGCATTGAACAGTGGGGTGATGTGTTCCGTACCACCCACGTAGGCGTTATGATCTAATTCGAAACAATGCTCCGCTTCGGTGTCGTAAGCCATCATGCCAATCTTTTCCAGACTGTCATTCAGTCCCTCGAATTGTGGCAAACCTTCCACGGTTCTCAGCACATCCACCGCAGATTGAAGTTGCTTTAATTGGGCTTCAGACAAGGGAACTTTATCTATGGAAAAATCAGGATCGGTATAGCGGTAATAGCGGCGATTTCCGTCCTTGACAGGTTCGATAGGTGCATTCCAGCCATCGTTACTTTTCATGAAATCGATATCGTAATAGATGGTGCGACGGCTGATACTCATATTGAGTTCTTCCTCACAGGCATCGATTAGATCTTGAATCTGGTACTGCTTTACTGGGTTGCGAAAACACTTGTCAAGGATGCGGCAACGGATGAAGGAAAATTTTGTATTTGGCATAACTAGTTGATTTATATTCTGTTTGATAAAGACATAAGATGATTTTCAAGGCAAAAATACAACTTTTTTTCTTTGTGCAAATACTTTGCATAGATAGGTTTTTATTTTGCAGCCGAAAAACAAACAAAAAAGATTATGAACAAAAACAAAATGAACATGAAAAGACAGCAGCGTTTTATCAAGGTGGTGAGCCGCAGAATGGCCAAGGCAGGGTTTGAATGCAAGATGATGGGAGACCATTTCATCGTGATCATGGACGGCAAGCCGTTTGAGGTAGAGATGTGGGATACCCCTGGCTGGGGGAGACGCAGGGTGCATTTCAACCTAAGCTTCGCCTTCGACGAGATGAACAAAGTGATGCTCGAAGGGTTGGTGTGGTTGACCTCGGAATGCAACAACCACAGCGACTACACCGTCACGCGCTACATGCGCGACCATTTCACCTGCTGTGTGGAGACGACGGTGCGCAGCTCTAAGGAGTTTGTGCGGGAGTTCGCTTTCGCCTCCAAGCAGATTGGGTTCACCTATCAGAACTTGGCTGCGAACTACGGCAAAATCAAGGAACAGTTCAGGGAGCAGCCGGTGCGTCCCATGGGTTTTTTGGCCGACCGATACATGGCCGAGGAAGAAAAAAACGAAGAGTGCAAATTGGTTGCACAGGGCTATTCTACTTTTGCCGCCGAAAACAACTAAAACCATAAATACAATGAAAGAGCAAAAACTAATGAAAAAGGCGGATGCTGTAACCAAGGGAGAAGACAGCTTTGAAGTAAAACTGAAAATGGAAGCAAAGACCTTCCCACAAATGGAAGAGGAAGTCTGCCAAGAAACCAGATTTGTTGAGGCTTATTTGCAAAATCAACAGGACAGTAAGAGTATTAAAGAAGCTTTAAAAGCAAAGCTTAATTTAAAAAAGGTAGAAGGCCTATATGGAGATGTTGCCGTTGTTTCTGATGAACATTACAGAATGGGTGTTGTCACTCTTGATGGTGAAATAATTGTACCGTTTGGTAGATATGGATGGATCGGATCATTTAGAGAAGATGGAACAGCCACTGTGCGTGATGGGAAGCGTTTTTCTAGCAGAAAAGATGCTAAATGGGGTGCTATCGACAAGCACGGCGAAGAGGTGGTGCCATTACATTGCAAAAAAAACAGCCAAAACAACGAATAAACCATGAACGAAAACGACTATTTCAGCATTGATGAATGCTTTGACTCCGAAGGCGACTTCGATTATGAAGGGCTGGAAGATGCCATTATGGATGGGGAATATGTGCCGGAAGATTGGTAAATATCAATTGTGCAAATTGGTTGCACAAAGATGGTCTACTTTTGCAATGTAAAAATCGGGATGATATATTGATACTTGTAAAGAGAAATAGAAAAAAACGTATTTTTGCAATCGTTCTTTGAAAGGCAGTGCCAACTATTGATTTGTTTTTTGCAAACTGGTATCCTTTGGGTACAGATCGGTTTGTTTGCCATTCCGTAAGGCTATGGTTGAATGTTTGAGGACAATCTCGTCTGAAAGTACGTTCTGTTGATCTTTTTGAATATATATATTTATATATTTATATTCTGGAAGTTCATGTGAACTGTAAGTGTTCGAGTTTTTCTTACGCTTCGCAAGAATGTTGGCACTTGCCTCTCAAAGACACAATAGAAAGGACAAACAATGAACAACAACGCTGACATACAAGCAAAAATCCAAGAAAAGTTCCCGAAAATGAAGACTCAGGAGGACTTACTTGACCTTTTGAACGATGTCAAGCGTTTTCTCGATGGTAATCCAGAACAATTCAGGCCGTTGACCATGAAGTCTTTGAATTACTTTAAAAACTTCAAAGCATCTGGAAATAGACGTTACAAGACCTTCTCGATTAAAAAGAAGTCTGGTAAACTGCGTACAATTAACGCTCCTTGTGCCGGTTTGAAAGTTTTTCAAACTTGCTTGAGTTATATCTTACAAGTTTTCTATCAGCCCAATGCCAATGCTTGTGGTTTTGTTCCAGGCCGCTCAATAGCTGATGGAGCAAAAAAACATGTTGGGAAAAAGTATGTCCTCAATATTGACTTGAAGGACTTCTTTGATACAATCGAGCATCATAGGGTAAAAGCCGTTTTTACTTTACCTCCTTTTAATTTGAAGGATGACAAAGAGAATCCCAATAGTTTGCCCTACCTCCTTGCCAACTTATGTTGTCATCCTAAGGAGGTTACTCGTATTGATAAGGATGGAAATCCATACCAATGTGTAAGGAATGTTACCCCACAAGGTGCTCCAACATCGCCTATTATTACGAATCTGATTTGTAGGCAGTTGGATCGCAGATTATTGGGACTTGCAAAACGGTTTAGGGTGTCGTATAGCAGATATGCGGATGACATCTCATTCTCTTCAAACAACAAAAGTGTTTTTGAGGAAGGTTCGGCATTCAGAGTTGAGCTTAAGCGTATCATTGAAGACGACCAGAAGTTCAGAATCAATGAGGAAAAGACTCGTGTTCAATCGAGAGGGTACCGTCAGGAAGTGACCGGCCTGGTTGTGAATAGCAAAGTGAATGTGACCAAGCGATATGTGAAGCAAATACGCGTATGGCTTTATTTATGGGAACACTATGGCTATGAAAAAGCAACAGCTTGTTTCCATAGGGATTACAGTATAAGCAAGGGACATGCAAAACATGGTACCAATCTCGAGTATGTTCTTGAAGGGAAACTGAACTATATGAAAATGATAGTTGGTGCTGACAATGCAGCCTATATGAAACTTGCAGAACGTCTAGAGAAACTTACAAAAGAGCTTGAGCCAGGCATCTATGTTTCTGCTATTCTTGATGTATGGGAGAAAGAGGGTATAGAGAAAGCAATGGAAGCGTATGTTAGAATAGTGGATTGTGAAAAACATGTATAGTATGAATTACGGAGAATACGATATAATACGTCCAGAGGACATCGCCACTGTCGAAAAAGAAATGAAGGTTTTAAGAGTCTCCTTAGAAGAACCCAGGAAACCAGCTGAGAAAGGTCTTGATTACAGTTCGTTTATTAATGGTTTGCTAAACAATCCTAATTCAACTAAACAAGATCGCGAGCGAATTGTTGAGTTGTTGCTGAAGGAAAGGGATAAAGGGTTTGTTACCAAAGAACAAGTTGAGCAAATGATACTTGAGTTTAAAGGGGATGGTGGAGGAACAATAAAGTATGGCTCTAAGCATTTTCATGACCCCAAACGAATGATTGGGTTTCTATATCAATTCTCAAAAAACGACAGTTATAAATGGTTCACTCATGCCCCCGATGCAACAAATCAGGATTTTGATTACGAAGCATATGTGGAGAATGCCAAAAGAGGTTTTCAGGCGATAGCAAAAGGCATAAATCAGTACACATGGAATAATGTGTATAATTTTATTTTTGACACCAAAGACGCTGCAAAAGATTCATTTAATAATGATATAAAAATACGGTGGAAAGATTTAAAAGTTTGGTGTATGGAACATAGATTTATGCATCCATATTACGAACTTGTTGATGATTATACATTTGAACGATACATTACAATATTCAAAAACACAATCGAGTTTAGAACCGACGATAATAATATGATATTTGCCAATAGGATTGAGGATTTTATGTACGATTTTGCAATTAAGAGTTCTGATATTTCATTGGAGTTTTTAGATTCTTTTTATTCAATTGGTGGATCATTGAGAGTATATATAGATGTAAGACAATTGTTCACTGCTTTTGTCGAAATAGGCAAATGGATTGTTTCCAACAAAAGCAAAAGTAATAAGGTTGAATTCTCTCTTGATGAAGCAGAAGACAGATATGTTTTTTCAATATTTCATAAAGGTAGTTTCATGAATATTGATGACGAAAAGTTGAAAGGATTATCAGGTGATTTCCACAAAATTAGAAACATTTTACTTAATGTGGCTGATTGGACTATTGAAGCTGACGTAAAAGACAGTTCATTGCACATCGTTTGTTTAGATAGTCAGACAGAGTATAATCTCAATGATAGGAAGAAAGCTACCGTTTCTTCTGCTAACAAATTGGAGGCAGCCCAACAAAAGATAGGTGGAGTAAAGCATATTATTACATTATATAAAAACATCCAATCATGATTTATTTGTTTGAAGATAGAGAGGAACGGAAAAGGCAATTCCTTGGTGGCGAGTTTAATCACTCGTTAATTCAGCATAAACCGTTTGATTGTGCTGATTCAAAAGAAATGGTTGATTATATCAAATCCAATTATCGAGATGCAGCCGCTGTTTTATTGCACAAATCATACGAATTTGGCAATAAGGGCATAACTATTGATAGTGTAAAAAACGGTTTTCAAAATGCATTAAATATTCCCGTGGTTTTGTTTAGCGGGGGATCAAATAGCAATTTGATACGAGAAGGAGAAACTATCACAGCAGAAATAAACAGCGGTGTTATGTATCGCAACTTAACTTGCTTTTTGGATGATTACCAAACCAATGGCGAAGTGTGCATTCCATTATTGGTTTATGGGAAGAATTATCGCTTGAATCAATTATTGGAAATGCAGGCGAAAATTTATTCATATGTGTTTGACCGAAAGGAAAATGATGAAATTACTCAAACGGACAAAAGGCATATTCTAAAGATATCACGAGCAGTCACGGATAATGGTTTGATAGATGACATCAGCAAACTTCAAAACTGGATTGAAGAAAGGTTAACGAATAACAATCCTATCACAGTTTTACTCTTATTAAATCAAATTCAGAATTTAATCAATAAGTATCAATAATGAAGAAATACTATATCTTATCGAAAACTGCAACCGTTGAGTCTTATCAAGGCATATTTAATAACTTTGGATTAATAGATACAGAAATAGTATCTTATGTTCGAGCTGTAAATCATGTCTTTGTTGACAACATTATTTCCGACAAGGATTCGCTTATCTTGTTGATCCCAACAATACTAGACCCGTTCAATGCATACTCTTATGATGGTGTGGAGTACGCACTAAAATACTATTGTCACTTTGTTTCAACTAAAAAGGAAGATTTCCAAATAATCCTTTTGGGATCAGAAGAGGAATCCGCGTTTTGGAAACATTGTGACTACTCGTCTTTTCTGAAATGTCCCCATGTTTCTTATTTGAAAAACAATGTTTATCCAATAAAGGAATATTTAGCTCATATTGAATCGGTTGTATTTGATATGGATTGGACTTTTTGCATCGAAAGACTTAAGCAAGTGAATGTCAAAAAACCTGCGAGTTACAAAACTCATCATTCCATAACAAATGAATGGAGCATTTATCGATGGTCCAAATGTTTGGGAATAACAAATGTCGAAATCCAAAAGGAAATAGAAGATTTTTTGTATTTCAATTATTTAAAAGCAATTTATTCAGAAACAGGGACTGAACATAGTGAATTGCTATATCTATTTGAAAAAGGAAAGATTCTTTTAATTGATGACGAAGTCGGAAAAGGATGGCATAGTTTCTTTAAGTCGTTTTGTGGAAGAGGTCCAAGTTTTAGCTCAATAGGCGATTCTTTTAAAAACTTGACTCCTGAAGAAATAATAAATAATGCAGAACAAAAAGTAAAAGAATATAACCCTGATGTTGTAGTGCTTGATTTACGTCTTCATGACGATGATTTCGAAATAAAAGATCCAATGCAACTGACAGGCTCAAAAATATTTGAAAGGATAAAGGCATATAATAAAGGAATACAGATTGTTGTTTTTTCAGCCTCCAATAAAGTATGGAATTATTTGCCATTAGCATCAGATGGTGTGATATTAAAAGAGTCTCCCGATTTGAGTGTTAATGAAAACTATACGCAGGAGTGTATCAAAAACTTAAGAGATACTTTGATGAATTGTTTAAAAAAGAGTTACCTGCGAAAAATATATCCCAAAATTGAAAAACTGAAAAAACTGGTGAAACAAAGCGATTATTTTGGTGATGAAACAGATGTGATGCTTGGAAATATTGATGTGGCCTTTGACCTTTTGGCAAAAAGTGAAGAAGCGAATGAATACAAAGCATATTCATTTTTGCAATTATTTCTAGTTATCGAAAAATATGTTGGTCTTGAGTCGGTTTTTGATAAAACAGATACGAGTGTTTATTTGTATAATGGGAGCAATCGTTATTTGATATTAAAGGATGGTGAACAGAAAGAGAATAGCAAGGATACGTATTACCAATCTGTTGTAACATTTGAACCTCCTTATTTCATATTTAAAAGAGGTAGTTACAATGCCCGTTTTATAGAAACATTTTTTAAAGTATCGGTTTTGCTTATTTTCAAATTTGGTAAAAGCTCTTCTAACGAATTGAATTGGCCAATTTTGAATAAAAAAAGAAATGATATTGCTCATTCTGGTGCTGAAATTAAAGATAAGGATATAGAATGTCTTTTGGATTTTATGTTTTTCATTTTTGATGAAAGCAATACTTGTTGGCGAGATATCAAAGATGCATTCCCAGTAGAAAGTTTGGAAGAACAGATAATAAAACTCCCAGAATAGTTTGGTAATAGTATAATTGAGAATAAAGAAAAGTAATTTCAATCATGCCTCTCACCCCATCTCAACAAACGGCCTACACAAAGTTTGAAGAGTTTATCAACTCCAACGACCGAATCTTTATCCTTAAAGGTTCGGCTGGAACTGGTAAAACGACGCTACTTAAAGCGTTTGTTGATTCTTTGAATGATAAGGGATGGAAGTGCGTGTTGATGGCTCCAACTGGACGAGCTGCGTTCATCTTGGGAGAAAAAACAGAACATTCCGCGGCCACTATTCATAGGACAATCTATCAGATAGAAGAAGGACTAAAGGATGATGGCAGTGGACAATTGGTGTTTGGCCTTAGACATAATGAAGATTCGGTCAACAATACTATCTACTTCGTGGACGAAGCCTCGATGGTCTCAGACCTCTATAGTGAAAGCGATATGTTTAAGTTTGGTTCGGGATATTTGCTACGAGATGTCTTGGATTATTGTGGTTCAAGAAAGGTGGTTTTTGTGGGTGATTATGCACAGTTGCCGCCCGTGGGTCAAGCTTTTTCACCGGCTATGAGTGCTGAGTACCTGCAAGAAACCTATCACGCATCATGCCGTGAAGCGATGCTGAAGGAAGTGGTTCGCCAGGTTGAAGATAGTTTTGTGTATAAGAACGCCACTTTCATTCGTGATGCCATCGAATCGAGCCGATACAATGAGTTTGCTATAAAGGATGGGGATGATGTAAAGAAAAGCGAAGCCCTTATAGAGGATTATAAAAACGTAACTCAAGGCTCTGTCGAACAGAACGCAATAGTGATTGCATATACCAACAAACAAGTCCTTGACTATAACTTGGCCATTCGAAAGTATCTGTTCCAATCTAGCCAAGAGAGGCTTATTCCTAGTGATTTGCTGATAGTTTCACAGAACAATTACCATTATTTCGAGGAGCTTTATAACGGTACGATAGTCAGAGTCCTTACATGCGAACCTGATGGCATGTTGGAGAAGCGAACCGTTCGATTCAACACTTCGGAGAAAGATGCATACGGTGAGACAATCGTGGCGGAAAAGGAGTTGACGTTTAGAAAGGCCATGGTCGAAACAGCATCGCACAATCAAGTGAATTGCCTGATTCTCGATTGCTTTATTACGGATGCCCTTGGGAGTCCTGACAAGGAGTGGAACCAAGCGCTGATTGTGGACTTTAGTAATCGGATGAGACAAGAGGGTATAGCAGCAGGTTCTAAAGAATATCGTGGTCGAATGAAAACCGACCCCTATCTTCATGCATTGATATGTAAGTATGGATATGCCATCACGTGCCATAAAGCGCAAGGCGGAGAATGGGAAAAAGTGTTTGTTGACATGGATAAGCTAGGCGGAAAACAAACCAATGATTATTTCCGTTGGGCTTATACGGCAATCACACGAAGCAGCAAACAACTTTGGCATTTTGCTTCGCCAGAATTCAATGCCGTCAGTAACATGGTGGTTATGCCCATCAGTAAAACAGACAAGATAGCCTATTATGTGCCCAGGGGAGAGAACTTCCTTGATTGGCATTTTCAAAGGATTATTTCCGTTTGTGCTAAGCATGGTGTTTCATGTAGTGAAAACAGAGACTTCGATTATCAGCATTTATTGACCTTTGAAAAAGATGGCAAGCAATGCGTCATCAAACAATGGTATAACAAGAACGGCTATACGCCAAAGAGAGAAATCCAAAGCACAACTGACAAGGACTTTGCCGCTTATGTAAATGAATTAATAGGGTTTGCACTGGTTCCAGAAGAGTTACCGTTTGAACCTAATACCGAGTTTTCTTCAAAACTTCACGAACTCATTATGTCAATGGCAGAGGAAATAGGTATTAGCGTGTTGAATATTAGTCAGGTGCAATGGAAAGACATCTATTACCTAAAAACGGCACCGTACGAGTCTGTGTTGACTTTCAATTATAACTCAAAAGGCATGTATTCGTCAGTCTCACCTCAAAGCACAGGAGGCAAAGAGGACCAGCTTCTAAAAGGCTTCTGTGAAAAAATTCAGTAGAGTGCAATTCTGTTGCACAAATATTATCTTATTTTGCATCACGAAAACAATAAAAACGGAACACTATGGCATTCAAAGACATAATGAATCTGAGAAAGAGTGGCAAAGAGGAAGAGGCCTACAAAATGGCTATCGCCGATTATAATCAGGACCAAAATGATATGTGGGCCAAACGCGCCTTGTCATGGTGTATTTATGACGGATTGAAATCTAGTGCATCATACGAGCAAAGCGAGTTTTTCTTTTCCAAATTAAACGAATTGAAAGACTTGGAAGTCCCATCCTCTGACGAAATGTTGTGGGAAAGAATAGCGTGGCCAATCAATGCTTTTGTGAGAGATTGCGCAAAAACGCATAATGTCGGGATGGAAATATTTACCAAGTTGTTCGAAATCATTAGAGTATTTCCGTTTGCAAAACCTTCATTGGAGTATTCTGTGTTGCTCAATGCCTTCCAATCTGCGAAGGAGTGGGATGGGATTATTGATTTTTGTGATTGGTGGGGTTTTGAGAATCTCCGAAAAGAGGATTTTGAATGTGAAGTGCTTCCCAATGGGAAGAAAATGCCCATATCATTAGCCGAAAGTGCTCATCTTGCTTACGCCAAGGCTTTGATTGCCAGGAAAGACAAGGATGCTATTGCAGCATTTATTCCAAAGCTTCAAGAATTGGCTGAACAGCACCCTAAGATGCAGTATCCCAACTATTATGTAGGGAAGTTGTTGCTTGCTTCGGGTACTGACAAAAAGGATGCGGTTTCGGCCTTGTTACCCTTTGTTAGGAAAAAACAATCTGACTTTTGGGTATGGCAGTTGCTGGCAGAAGCAGTCGAAGATGATGTTGAGAAAAGAATGGCCTGTTTGCTTCGTGCTGCTCATTGTAATACGCAAGACCAATTTCTTGTTAAAGTGTATTTGCTTCTTGCAGAAGCATTTAAGCAGTTGGGCTATTTTGCAGATGCGCGTTTGTACTTGGATAAATACTGCCAAGTGAAAGCGGATACCCAGACTAGCCTTTCAAAAGAGGCCTGGAACATGCTGCATGAAACATGGTATGCAGAGTCGGTTGGCCAAAAGCCAGTTTATGAATTGGATTACATAACGATTACCAACGAGTTGCTTTTTGGTGATATGCCTGAATCAGATGCTGTTGCTTCCTTTGTCAACAAGGACAAAAAGGTGGTGAATGTGGCGTACGGCAAAGGTAAAGAAGGCTTTTTCAAGTACGACAGATTCATTAAGAAATTGAATAATGGCGACAGCCTTAAAATCCGCATACAGGAAGTGTCGGCTGATGGATTTATGAAAGTCTTTTCCGCTAGGGTTTCTGACAATCCAGTCAGTTTGGATTTTTGCAAATCAGTGACGGGATCTGTTACCACAAATAGATCTATGACTGCGTATTTCTTGCAAACGGATAAAGAGTCATTCTTTATTCCTCCATTAATTGCAAGTAAGATGCGATTAGTCATAGGAGAACCTATTTCTGCGATTGTGATTTATTCTTATAACAAGAAAAGGGGCGAATTTGTGTGGAATTGCGTGAAGGTTAAGAGATAGTGATATGTCTTTTTGTTTGTATAATCATAGCAATAATTATGAAAGACCAAATCTTAAACCTCCACAGCAGAATGAACTTCGGTAAACACCGTGGCAAAACGATTGGACAAATTGTTGATGAAAACCCATCTTATATCAAATGGATGATTGAGAATATTGACAACATTGCTTTTAGCGAAGATGTGGTTTCAGAATTGGATCTATCGGATGATTTAGTTGAAATCAATTCTGAAAAGCTGGAACGGTTTGAAGATAATTCATGGAAGGATGATGATTTCTACGAGTATGATAGTTATAATGACGATTATGACTATCGGAGAGAATCATGGGATGCCATGACAGACGGCCAATATGGCGATATGCCAGATGGATTTGACGGTGATTATAGTTTTTTAGGATACTAAATAAGGATAGGAATAGTTGTAAGTTGACAGAAATATATTAACAAATTGATTATCAATTAGATAATTTTCATATTCTTGCCATTAGGAAGCGAAAGATAATCTTCCCCGAAAACAATGCGTAAGCAACTTCAAAAAGCCGATAAGACACAACTGGAGTTTAAGTCGTTTTGCAGGAGAGTGCGTAGATTAATGCAAGCCTTGCAAAAGCACCCTCCTTTGTTTTGAAACTGATAACTTTGCACAAAAAAAGATCATGGAAGAAAATCGACAACTAGTCCATTCTCAGACTGCTTTGTTCAGCCACGACATACCTTATAATGTGTTTGTTTACCCGATGGTTTATGTTGAGACATGTGAGAACGAGGCAATCAACGCCTTCTTTTACAAGAATTATGAGTTTGTCGTTCGTATTTTTGGTAAAGATTTCTTTTATCTGCCTGCTATGGCGGACGATTTGTCACAGGTAATAGAATACAACTGGCCGTGGGTTGATGCTGTATTGGCTAAGAATGCAAAGCTTGATCCGACCTGGTGTCGTGACATATATCGTGAGATTCTCTCTTATCGAATTGACCAACCTGATTTGCCAAAACTGCCTTTGGACATTTCGGATTCTCCTTTGTTAATGCGGTATGAGTCCTATACTGATGAAGGACATCTGTTCACCTTGTTCCCTTTGACATATATTAATGATGAACAATTCCGGCAATTGTTGATGGACATCTCTCAAGCTCCACGCGAAGAGTTAAAGATATTTCATAGTACGATTGTTGAGAAACCGATTGGGACTAAAATTGATCCCAAAGACGAAGCTGATAGGTGTAGTATTAACCTTTTGGCTGATGAGATCAACCAACGCATCAAAGAATTAAGGTTGATGGGAGTCAAAGACTATGTGATTAGAAAATTGATTCAATTGCCGGAACCTGAATTAAGTCCGCTCCGAATCACCAAAGACTATCGTATTCTCTTACCAGATTACAATACCATGGAAATCACCATGCCAACATTGTCGAAGGTCGTGTATTTCTTTTATCTGCGACACCCTGAAGGGCTGCGGTTCAAAGAGTTGATAGATTATCGAGAAGAGCTTTTGGAGATTTACTTTCGGATTTCCAGTCGAAAGGAAATAGAAAAGATGGAACAAAGCATTGATGAGTTGGTCGATTCAACACGTAACTCTATCAACGAGAAGTGCAGCCGCATCCGTGCCGCCTTCGTCACACGTTTTTCCGATGACTTGGCCAAAAACTATTATATCACCATTGGGAACGGCAATGCCAAACGCATAACACTTGATCGCAACTTGGTGATTGATGAATCGGGAATTTTAACAAAAATATAATGCTGGGAAGCTGAAAACAGGATAATAGAGTAGGCGAAGATTTAAGACAATAATCATGTTCAAAAGATATTATTTTATAGCTGTTTTAACACTTTACAACTTTTGTTCCTTTGCTCAGTCAGTTTATATGCACGAAGCACAGGAAGACTCTATAAACGGTGATGGATTCTCCTTTAGAGGATTTATTTTTCTTCTGATAATAATCGGTATTATCTGGTTAGTAAAACAAATTTTTAAAGGAAATAAGAAACAATAATATATGTTAAATACTAATGAGTCTTGGGATGGAAAAGATTATCAAGGCGGAGGTGCGGGTTGGGGATGTATTTTGTATATCATCGCCTTTGTAATAATAATATTGCATGATTGCTCAAGATAACAAGCAGAATAAAAACAAACTATATGTTAGTAGAAAGAACTTTTTCTATTGTAAATAATCCTACAAAGGACACTGGAGTTTGCTCATCCTGTCCTATAAATGAAATATGTCTCATGTTTGTTGACAGACAAACTGGCGAAATGTTCGCTGATCGAGTAGAAAACAGTTGCTCAAATTCAATGGATTATAGGACTTCAGATTACCTAAGGAGAACTTCAAAACAAGCGTCTATTTGTCGAAAGTCATTCCCTAATTACAAAATAAATGAAACCACTCCCAAAGAGATACATAGGCTTGTCGGCAGAGGAGGAAATACAATTGTTGAATCAGACAGTTTCCTCGGTATGATTGGGCAATATATTCTTGTTACAATTGGAGCAGTGCTTATAATTGCTATAATAGCATCAGTGTTTTGCGGAATTGGAAGTTTGTTTAAATGAAGAAAATAATGGTCATTTGCCCAACAAGCGGCCCGAAAAACCAGCAAGCTAATAACACAAGGCAACGCTCTGGTCCTGCGTGACAATGATGGAAAACGCCCCGAAGGGACAAAAGCAATCGAATCCCAACAATGCTTTTGCCCTTTCAGGGCGAAACAATCAAACCACCCCATTTTACCCAGGGCGTTGCCCTGAGCTATTGGCTGTTGGCCTTTCAGGCCGACCTCAACGACCCCATATAAGCAAAGAAACATGATAATGAAAACAATATGGAACCTGATAATAAATCCACTGAAAAATATACAATCATCATTATCCTTGCCTATCTACTCTTGACTGCCTTATTTTGCCTGTCAAGAACAGCCGCCATCATCTTCTGTTCAGCCTGTGCGTTGGCTGCCCTGATCTATGTTGCCTTCTGGGTACTGCCATACCGGATAGGACCCCTGGAACGAAGCATCTGCAAACGCTTAGACGAAGAAGGATATCATTATGAAAAGAACGAAGGAAAGCTTTATGTAACCAAGAATGATAACCATTTCCAAGTTCAATTGGCTGATAGCTATAACAGAAAAATTAAACACCTTTATGTTTTGTACAAATTCAGGGATGATGGTTTCGACAAAGTCAATAAGGATGGCTGGAGCCGAGCTGCCAATGCGATCAACATCAATAATACGGACACTATATTTGTCGCATTGGAAGATCATCTTTGCTGTTGCTACCAGACGTCTATCGGCAACTCAAAGGATTTCATGAATGAGTTTGATCATGCATATCAAGCCATCGGTGAGGCTATAGAGGATTATGGTAAACTAATCCCTTATTTGGAGCGTGATTATCCAAATACAACGGAAAACCAATTAGGCATTGGATTTAGACAAAACGAACAATAAGAATCAGAATCACAAAATGAAAAAACACATATTCCTCAAATCCATAGCACTATTCCTATCCTGGTTATCCACAGGTTTTTTATCGACTTCAACAATAATTGACATCTATATTATTATCAACGTATATATTTTTCTTATGTATTAATTATAAACAATATAATGTTTTTATTATTTTTGCAGCCATAAACTAGTGTTACGATATGGAAGAAAACGGATTGGTAGTTCTGACCGAAGAATACTTGATGTCGAAAATCTATATTGTTAGGGGTGTCCAGGTGATGCTGGATGCTGATTTGGCTGCTATCTATGGATATACAACAGCGCGATTCAATGAACAAGTAAAGAACAATATAGAACGTTTTGACGATGATTTTCGATTCCAACTTACTGATTTAGAGTTTAAAAACTTGATGTCGAAAATTTCGACATCAAGTTGGGGAGGTATAAAAACGAAATGATATTTCATTACGGCGGTTCCTCAAAGGATGGAGGCAAACGTGTCACCTCAATCAGTCGAATAGAGGATGTGATGCTTTACCAGAACATTATTGGGAATTTGCGGAACAATCCTGCTCTTCAGTTATAAAGTCCCCATTATTGGTGAGTCGCTCCCTCAGGAATCGTCATTATTGATGATTTTCCCGAAGGAAACAATGTCGGAATTTTGCATCGTGAATATTCAGATGACGTAAATTCTAACAACTAAAATCATATCCTCATGAACAAAACAACGAAAACTCTGGCACTGATCGCAGTATCAGCCCTTTTTGCCCTAGGTTTCAACGCCTGCGGCAAAGACCAAGTCATTGAAGAAAAAAACAAAGAAACCAAAGAGGCTATCGTCAAGCAGTACCTTGACCAGACAGTGTATCCCACATACGGTAAACTGGCTGTGGAATCCCAAAACCTCGTGGACGACCTGGAAGCCTTGAAAGCCAACATGACTCAAAACAACCTCAACCAAGCCACTGTGAGCTTCCTCGAAGCCCGTAAATGGTGGGAGATGAGCGAGGCCTTCCTGTTTGGCGCCGCCTCCGACTTCGGCATCGACCCCCACATCGACTCATGGCCCCTCGACGAGGATGCCTTCAACAACCTCATGGCCAGCCCCAACATGATCGAGATGCTGGCTGGTGATGAGGACGGAACCGTGGCCGGTGAACAACTCGGCAACGCCCTGTTGGGCTTCCACGGTATCGAGTACATCCTGTTCCGCGAAGGACAACCCCGTGATGTGAACGAGGTGAACAACGACATGATGACATACGTGATCGCCGTCTCTCGCGACCTTCGTAACCGCTGTTTCCAACTGGAAGTGAGCTGGAACGAAAACGCTCCCGCTGACCATGCTGCTCTGATGGAAGAGCTGGAACTCAACACCACCGTCAACGGAGGCAATAACTCATACGGCTCCAACATGCTCCTTGCTGGCCAAGCAGGTAGCACCTACGCCTCCTTCACCAACGCACTCCAGGCTATCGCCGATGGTTGCATCGACATCGCCGATGAGGTGGGCACCTCCAAAATCGGGAAACCCCACACCGGAGAAGACCCGCATTATGTGGAGTCGCCTTACAGCCAAAAGTCGAAAGATGATTTCTATGACAATATCATCAGCATCCAAAACGCCTACATGGGTGGCATGAAAAGCTCCCGCGACGAGGACCGCTCCCTGCACGCTTACATCGCCGATGGCAATGCTGAACTGGACACCAAGGCTGTCAACGCCATCAACAACGCCCTGGAAAAAATCAACGCCATGAGAGCTCCTTTCGTACAATATTATGCTGATGCCACCGCCGGCACCGCCATGGAAGCCTGCCAAGAACTCTCCGACGTGATGGCTGAGGTGAAAGAGGAGATTGCTAAACTGGATAAGTGATATCAAAACAACAAAAACATACCAAAATGAAACAGATTAATCTATTCTTATCGGCATCACTCCTTATCGGACTTTTAGCCTCCTGCGGTCCCAAGGAGCCCATTCCCACCGACCCACAAGTGCTGGAAGAGACTTACGCAGGCGGTGAACTCGGCACCACCTTCAATAGCACACAGACCGCCTACGAAGACCCCACACCAGCCGTGGAAAACGCCGGTCTCGCCACCGCTTTTAAATATGGTGAGTATTTCTTTGAACGCACTTACACCCAAAACAACGAGCCCTTCGATGGACTCGGACCGCTTTATATCCGCAGTTCCTGCATCGCCTGCCATCCCGGCTACGGACACGGCATGCGCATGAACCGTTATCGCGCCGACGACTGGGGCAACGGCTACCTGCTGGTCTTCACCGACCGTAACGACACCTACCTCAGCTCCTATACAGGAATGCCGCAAACCAAGGCAGTCGCTCCTTTCAAAGCACCACTCGATGAGACCAAGATCGAGATCAACTGGCTCAGCTATGTGGATGAATGGGGCAACCAATTCCCCGATGGCGAGCATTACAACTTGACCTATCCCGAGGTCTATATCCCCGAAGATGCCTTCTATGTACCGCTTGAGGTCGGTGGCAACCCCATCCCGTATAGCGACTTCGTGTGCCGTCTCGAATCCACCATCGGCATCTACGGAACAGGCCTCATCGACGCCATCCCCGATGACTCGCTGAAGGCACAATACCAAAAGGAGTTCAACGACGGTTATATGCAGAACGGCCTGAACCCAGCGATGTGGGCTGACAACGACTGGGCTCCCACAGGCTTGTACGGCAACACCAAACATCCCAAAAAATACACCTACGCCTTGACCCGCGGACCTCTTCAAGACGCTCCCGGCGCCAACGCCATCTGGAACATCACCAACGTGACACACCCCACCAAAATGGGACATTACATGACCGCCGCCTACGCCACCAAGGCCTCCCAAGATCCTGATGTCCAGGCTGAGTTCTACAACTATTATCCACAATATAACCTCACTGGCAATGTGGAAACCGATATCTACAACTACTTGATGATGGCCAACATCCCTGACGAGCTCAAGGAACCCGAGATGAGTGCCGAGGAATACTCCGACTTCATGGTGTGGCACCGTGGCCTCGCAGTCCCCGCTGCCCGTGACCTTGGCAACGCGGATGTGCAACGCGGTCGCAAGCTGTTCCGTGAGATCGGATGCGCCTACTGCCACCGTCCTTCATGGCAGACCGGCGATGACTATTTCACCGACCCCGCTGGATTCTTCAGCGACGGTGACGCCCGCCTGCCTCGTTATCCCAACCAGAAAATCTGGCCTTATAGCGACTACATCCAACACAAGCTCCACATGGAGAACGACATCCGCACCGGATGGTGCCGCACCACCCCGTTGTGGGGTCGTGGACTCTCCGCCATCTGCACAGGCCGCAGCGACCGTCTGCACGATTGCCGCGCCCAAACCGTCATCGAAGCCATCATGTGGCACGGCAATGCGCAAAGCGACGCCCGCCGCTCCGTGGAACAATTCCGCGAGCTGCCCAAAGAAGATCGTGACGCCATCGTGAAGTTTATTGAGGCAATTTGATGTAAAAAACAGAAGACAGAAATAAGAAGTAAGAAGAAAAATAATATATTTGCTGGGATGAAGAAAATACGTCATATCATTTCCGTCTTGATGATTGTATTGGTGGCGGTTCTCGCCACCGGTACAGTCGTCGAGAAACTGCACGACTCGGATTATGCCTTAGCGCATGTATATAGCACATGGTGGTTCGTGAGCCTTTGGGGCCTGATTGCCGTAGGCATGGTGATCATGCTGCTCAAAGGGAAAGCGTGGAAACAACCGGCGACGTGTACACTTCATCTTTCAGTCCTTATCATCTTGCTGGGTGCTTTGTTGACCATGCTCACAGGACATCACGGCGAGATAACCCTGCAACCTGGAGTGCCCTCTTGCCAATTCAACATCGAAAAACACGGCAAGAGCCGGCAGGCAACACTGCCTTTTACATTAACTTTGGATCACTTCGAGGTGATGACCTATCCCGGTACGCATTCTCCGATGGATTTTGTAAGCCATGTAAACATCGGAGATGCGTCGGGCGAAACTCAAAAGGCGGATATCTCCATGAATAACATTTTGAAATACAAGAACTACCGATTCTATCAGAGCGACTATGACGAGGAAGGCAACTCCGTGCTGTCGGTAGCGCATGATCCTTGGGGCATCGGAGTGACTTATACGGGATATGTGCTGCTGTTCGTGGCACTTCTATGGCTGTTCATCGATCGCAAAGGACCGTTTAGAGAACTCCTTCGCAAGACCTCAGGGAAAACCGCTTTGTTACTCCTTTTCATGACAATGGGCATTGCGTCGCCGTCATGGGCCACTGAAAAGCCGCGGGCCTTACCCAAGGAAAGCGCAGATGACATGGGACAGATGTACGTGATGTACAAAGGCCGTGTATGCCCCCTGCAAACCTTGGCGAAAGACTTCACGACAAAGCTGTGTGGCAACGTCCATTATCGAGGCTATACACCAGAGCAAGTGCTGAGCGGCTGGATTTTTTATTTCAACGATTGGAAAGACGAGCCGATGTTCAAGATTAAAGGAGAAAATGTGCAGAAACAACTCGGCATCAAAGGCAAATACGCCTGCTTTTCCGATTTCATTGACAACAACGGCGAAAACAAACTTACCGAGACCCTTAAATCACTCCCCATGGGTGACCCACAACGGAAGAAATACAGTGCCGCAGAGGAGAAATACCAACTGATCAACATGCTGAACAAAGGCAAGTTGATAAAGCTTTTCCCTCACGCCGACAGCCTTCAAAACATCACTTGGTACGCTCAAAACGACGACCTCCCATTGAGCATCCCTGACGATGAGTATCTCTTCATCCGTAAGCAGCTGAGCCTATGTCAAGAATATGTGGTGAAAGGCGACTTCAATGCTTTGAAAGAAGTGTTTGAGAAAACCAAGATATATCAAGAAAAGCATTCATTAGAGCACACACCCTCCCTATCGCAATATCGCGCCGAGCGACTGTATAACCGACTAACTACTGGGAAGTGGCTCGCGATGGTCAACATCACCTTGGGATTGATGGTTTTTGCCTTAGCCCTCATCTGTCTGGGCAAAGGGAAACCTTTATACAAGCCTGTTCGTTGCTTGGCCGTAGTCTGGACAGCATTAATGGGTGTCTTTTTGGCCCTGTTGTTCATCTTGCGTTGGATTGCCGGCGGGCATGTGCCTATGGCAGGCAGTTTCGACTCCATGAACCTCATGGCCTTGAGTATCACCATCATCACCTTAATCATGTCACATAAATACGAGATGGCCTTGCCAGCAGGCCTGCTGATGACGGGTTTTGTGCTTTTGGTACAGATGATGGGCGGTGCCAATCCACCTGTAACCCACCTGATGCCAGTGCTTTCGTCGCCTTTGCTGAGCCTGCATGTGACGGTGATTATGATTGCCTACGCCTTGCTCTTCTTTGTGATGCTGAATGGCATCAGCGCGGTCATTGTGCGATTCACACAACCTGGCAATGTCACCTATCTGGAGCGGCTGCAAAACATCAGCATGCTTATGCTTTATCCTGCAGTGGCGCTGTTGACCATAGGCATCTTCATCGGTGCAGTTTGGGCCAATATCTCATGGGGTAACTACTGGTCGTGGGACCCCAAAGAGGTTTGGGCTTTGATCACGCTACTCGTCTATGCCGCCCCGCTGCATGGAAAAACCTGGAAATCATTCCAAAAACCAATGTTTTTCCACATTTACGGAATCATCGCCTTCCTAAGCGTATTGTTCACCTATTTTGGAGTCAATCTGCTTTGGGGAGGCATTCATGCCTATTAAAAACACGACACCATGAATCACGATCACGAACATCATCACGATCACGAACATCATCACCACCACCACCATCATGAAATAGCTGCTGACAACAAGAAGATGCGCAAAATCTTATGGGCAGCCATCCTGTTGAATCTTCTTTTTGTCGGGGTGGAAGCAGGCGTTGGTATTTGGCAAAACAGCCTCTCACTGCTGAGTGATGCCGGACATAACCTCAGTGATGTGTTCTCGTTGATACTGGTGGTTGTCGGACTTCATTTGGTGCAAGTTCACAGCAACGAGCGCTATACCTACGGCTACAAAAAAAGCACGATACTCATCTCGTTGACCAACGCCATCTTGTTGTTTGTGGCGGTAGGTGTCATCGTGGCGGAGAGCATCCATAAGTTAAGCGAGCCCACCGTCATCGACGGTTCCGTCATATCATGGACCGCCGCTGTGGGCATTCTCATCAATGGGCTGACAACGATTCTGTTGATGCGCGGACAGAAAGACGACATCAACATCCGCGGCGCATTCCTCCACATGGCCGCCGACACCCTCGTCAGCATCGGAGTAGTCATCAGCGGCATCGTCATCAAGCACACCGGCTGGTTCATCATCGACCCTATCATCAGTTTGGTCATCGCCTTTGTCATCCTCATCAGCACCTGGGAGCTGTTGCGCGACAGTATGCGGCTGGCGTTGGACGGTGTTCCCGAAGGAATCGAGGTGAAAGAAGTTTCACAGCTGATGCTCAACACCAACCATGTCACCGATGTGCATCATCTGCACATCTGGGCGATGAGCACGACCGAAAACGCATTGACGGCACATGTGGTCATCGATGACGAACAGAAGGCTTTTGACGTGCGAAAAGCCTTGAAAGAAGCCCTTCATTCGCAAGGCATCAACCATGCCACCATAGAAATCGAGTACGGCGACGGATGTTGCGATAAGACCTGTTGAATCAAAAAAAACATTATCTTTGCCGCCGGATTCGGGTTCTTCCACTGAAGATTAATAGGGAATCCTGTGTAAGTCAGGAGCTATGCCCGTAGCTGTGAATTCAATTACGGTCCGCAACATCATGTCACTGATTTTTTTCGGGAAGACGTCGCGGACTTGAACAAGCCAGAAGACCTGCCCGACTCCGAAGTAACAACTTTCGGGAACAAAAGTTTATTAATCATGAAAAAACATTTCTTTTTGATT
The DNA here is from genome assembly GCA_946402445.1 of uncultured Bacteroidales bacterium. GTDB lineage: Bacteria > Bacteroidota > Bacteroidia > Bacteroidales > F082 > Limimorpha. The sequence goes on along the minus strand of CAMIWN010000035.1, from coordinate 10,950 downwards.
TGGGCATTACTCTATTCAGCCCTCGCCAACGCACAGCTCTCAGGCACCTACACTATCAACAGCGATGCCACACAAAACCCCAACTTCACCTCCTTCAGCGCGGCAACGGAAGCCCTCCACACACAAGGCGTGTCAGGACCCGTGACCTTTGAAGTCGCTCCTGGCACCTACAACGAGTATGTCACCCTACAGGTTATCGAAGGAGCCAGCGACACCCACCGCATCACCTTCCGCGGCATCGGCGCCGACAACCAACAAACCGTCATCACAGGCAACGCGGGATACACCGAAAACGCCATGCTCACCCTCAACGGCACCGACTATGTGACCTTTGAGAACATGACCCTCACCTCCACCTCAACGGTCAACGCTGTGCTGGTGAAACTGCTCAACGGCAACGAAAACAACCAATTCCACAACCTGCGTCTCATCGGAGCCGTCTCCACAACCAGCCTCGACAATGGGAAAGACCTAGTATATCGAGTCAGTGGCGAATGGATCGACCTCAACAACGAGTTTGTGAATTGTGATTTTATCAACGGTTATATTGGATTATATTACCAAGGACACAACATCTATACCCTCAACGACGGTCTTCTGGTGGAGAACTGCGTCTTCACCGACCAAGCATTCAAAGGCATCTACGTGAGCTTTACCGACCACGCAATCTTGCGTGGCAACATCATCACCAACCATAACCACGACGTGCTTACCAACTATCACGCCATCGACCTGCTACGCATCCGTTACCATTGTATCATCGAGAACAATGTGATCAACGTGACACGCCACTCCAACTACGCCACTGCGTTCGAAATCCGTCCCGCCATGGGCACCGAAGAAGAACCCGTCATCATCCGCAACAACACCATCAACCTAAACAGCTATACCAACAGCAGCTATTGCTGCGACCTTGATGACACCAACAGCAGCTATGTCTATTTCGTTCACAACACCGTGCGTTGCGCTGGCACCAACGACTGCGGCAACATCTTCGTGGAGAAGAGCTGGCCTAACCTGTTCCTTTACAATAATTTATTGGTGAATGAGACGGGTGGCTATGTGTTCCGTTTCCAAGCCAACACCAACGACCGTTACAGCGATTACAACCGCATCCAGTACAACGGAGAATACATCGCGAGAGTCAGCACCAACGATTACGCCACTTTGAGTGACTGGACTTCGGCCACCGGCTTTGACGCTCATTCGTCACTCTGCTCACCACAGTTTGTGGGCGACAACGACCTTCACATCACCTCCAGTGCCAACCTCACCGTTGACCATCCGCTGGAATATGTCACCACCGACATTGACGACGAGCCTCGCTCTGCCACTCCATGCGCAGGAGCTGACGAATACGAGGAAGGCGTCAACCTTCCCCCTGTTGTGGCCAATCCCATCAACGATGTAGTGTTTGAAGTCTTTCCCGCCAGCCAAACCATCGACATCAGTGGCACCTTCACCGATCCCGACGACCCTGACGAGGACATCATAATCGAAATAGCCTCAAACAGCAACCCAAGTCTGGTTAGCGCAGTGTTGAACAGCCACACGCTGACCCTTCAACGTATGCAAGGTGTGGGAGGCAGCAGTAGCATCACCCTGCTTGCCACCAGCAACGGACAAACCGTAGAGACCTCCTTCACCGTGGAATGCATCGCCGAGGATCTGCCCCCCGTGGTGGCCAACCCTTTGGCACCCGTCCTGTTCACCGAGTTCCCTCAGTCCCTGAACTTCGTACTCACCAACACTTTCGACGACCCAGACAACAACAACGCCATGATTGAGATTAGCGTGCTGTCATGCCCTTCCGAAGTCACTGCCATGTATGCCAGCTTCGTGCTGACCCTCATCCGCAACACCCCCGCTGCCTTCTCGAATAAGATCATGGTAATCCGTGCTACCAGCAACGGCAAACAAGTCGATATGGAAGTCCTGCTGTCAGGCGAAGCCGTGGTCATCGGGCCAGGCATTGCCACCTTCGAGGATGTGACGCTAAACGCCGAAGGCATCTGGCAGGCTCCTACAGAAGGCGACAACACCCTTATCAGCAACGGATGGGCGTTCACCAACTATTACAGCGAGTATTTCTGGGGCGGCTTCACCGTCTCTAACCATACCGACCTCTCCCAGGTCTCCATGAACGCACAATATACCGCGGTCGCCGGAGAGGGCTATGACGGATCTACACAATATGCCGTGGCATACGCCATGGGAGCCCAGACCGAAGCATCCACCCTTGACGGCTCGTCGCACACCGTCACAGGCTGCTATGTCACAAACAACCTTTGGGCTTATCAAAACATGCTGGAAGGCGATTACACCGCCACTCCTTTTGGAGGCACGACTGGCGATGACCCCGACTGGTTCAAGCTCACCGCAACCGGCAAAAACGCCAGCGGTCAAACCGTGGGGACGCTCGACTTCTATCTCGCCGACTACCGTTTCGCCAACCATGAGGACGACTATATCCTCAACGATTGGGAATGGTTCGACCTCAGCGGCCTCGGCGCCGTGGCAAGCATCAGCTTTAGCCTATCATCCTCCAAAAACAACAGCTATGGCATGATCACGCCCGCCTACTTCTGCATGGACGACTTCAACGGCACTGCCCCTGAGACACCCGACCAGCCTCCTTTCATCGCCAACCCTGTGGCAGAGGTGGTGTTTAACTTGTTCCCGCAAAGCATTGAGCTCGACCTCACTGGCGTGGCCTCCGACCCCGACAATGACGACAACGCCATCGTCTATTCCTTGGTTTCCAACAACAACGAGAACGTCCTTTCAGCCTTGCTCAATGGGAAAACCCTCACGCTGAACCGCTTGGTCAACGAAGAAGCCGAAGCAGAGCTCACGTTAAGAGCCTTCAGCAATGGCCAGTCGGTGGACTTCAACATCCACATCGTAATGCATCACTATGTGAATGTCGATGAAAAGCAAGTCATTTTCGAGGTGTTTCCGAATCCTTGTAACGGTGTAATCATGGTGGAGACCCAATGCATATCGGCACAACCGCAAGCTGTCGGATATCTCATCCACAACCTGATGGGACAAATGGTGCTTTCTGGAACCCTTAACGGGGAGACAACAACGATCAATTTGAGCAGTTATCCAAAAGGAATCTACTTCATTTCTTTCCAAGGAGAGGAGGTTACCCATATTGAAAAGATAATAATTCGATGATTTACAACATTTTAATAAAAAAAGAAGAAAAAACTTCAAAAAAAGTATTGTTATAATAAAAAAAGGTTGTACTTTTGCAGTCGCAAACGATGCTTCCGTAGCTCAGTTGGTAGAGCACCTGACTCTTAATCAGGGTGTCCAGGGTTCGACCCCCTGCGGGAGTACCACAATTCCAAATCCCTAACTCTGAAAATCAACGAGTTAGGGATTTTTCTTTCCCCAAACTCCCCCTCCCGTGTCAACCACGTGTCAACCGATTTCCAAAAACCTATACCATCATTGTCACAAAAACCAATAATAGACGCACATCGTCGCCACGAAAATCCATCCCGTTGACACGCACCCCATCCCCGTTGACACGCCTCCACCTATCCACAACCGCTCACTAAAAAAGCCCACTCCAGGCACCGTCCCACACCATTTTTCTCACGAAAACATGTTGAGGAAAATGAGGAACTTGAGGAAAGTGAGGAAAATTCCCACCCCTCAAAAATCACAAAAATTCTCCCATTCAAAGAAAAGTCTTACTTTTGTACCCATATAAGACATAATGTTAGGGCTTTACGCTCGCGTTTCCTAACCGACGAAATCTGGTAAATTTCAAAAAGCAGGAACCGAACGATAAAGCCTGCGCCAATAGGCGTAGGCTTGTCGATTCTATGCTTTGAAGGTTTACCAGAGCCTGTCGGTTATAGATTCGTTGAAGTCTGCGCCTTCTTTATGCCCCAAACCCAACAGCCCATGGACGACAAACTCATCATACAACGCCTGAAAGAACTGAAGGCACAAATCGCCGACCTCGACAAACGCATGGCCGCCATCGACAAACAGCTCGACGGCGACCCCTCCGAAGAAACCGTGAGAAGCTGCGTCCAGGAAGTCGCCAAGATCCTCGATGAGCGCGAGCCTATCCTCAACGAAGCCCGCCAATGGCTCATGCTCCTCAACAAAAAGGCCCCGGACATCGTTACCGATGCCGAGGCCCTTCCCAACTGATTCCCGTGGGCGCTTCCGCGGTCATGAAGGTTTCACATACTGCCCACTGGCCGGATGCTCCAGCATCCCCGACCTGCACAGCTCCGCAATGTACCGCTCCGCCGTCTTCTCATTGATGCCCATGTCGGCAGCCGTCTGAAGGTAGCCCGAGCGGCTGAACGCATCGGGCAAGGCGGCAAGGAAAGTCTGCATATAACTCTCCGTGCGTTGTCGTCGGTCCTGCCTGAAGCGCCGCTCAGTCCTGCGCGGCAAGGCCTGAAACACCCTCACCGTATGCAGCAGCAGCACCTTCACCATCGCCAAGGCTGTGTCGAAATCAGCGTCCGTGCAGACCAGCAAAGCCTCCTTCCCGTCATCATGAGCCAACGGGAAAGCCCCATCATCCATCTGGCGGAGCACCGTCAGGATCATCGCGAAGCGAAAGAGTATCAGCCCCAGTCGGCGCACCGAGGCAATGATGTCGTTGCCGAACAGCGCGGCATACTCCGCCTGTGCCTTCGAAAAGAAAGCGTTGAACCTCCGCTGCTGCTCCTGCTGTAGGGTGAAGCGGATAGGCTGCGCACCCAGCAGCTTGTGAAACTGGTAGAAGTCCCTGCCTATCTCCTTGAACAGCTCGTCGGCAGTGGGCCCCTCCGAGGCATCGAACATGTCGTGCCAAACGATTTCCGTCGGCATCACGTAGAAGATGAAGCGACTGAAAAGCCCGTTCTCCGCCGAAGGGATCAGGTTGAAAACCTGCTCCGGCGTGCCCGACAGGATGGCCGAAAACTTCGGCTTCGTGATTTCCACATACTCGCGATCCTTCTTCCGAAGGTACGAAATCATCTCATGGTGAAACGCCTTCCTGAAGCCGTCCGAGTAGTTCCCCAGGTCGGAGTTGAAGGCGTTGGCCAACGTGTCGCCCTCGGTCTCAAAAAGCAACCCCACGCCGTTGTTCTGCGACAGGGTCTGATACACCACCGTCGCCGTGCTGTTGGCCAGGATGAACAGCGTCAGAAACGGCGGCTCCTCAGGCTCGGCAGCCTCGCCCTTCTTCTTGTTCATGACATACTGCAGCTGCTCCTGCTTGTACCGCTCCATCGACTTTCGGTACTGCTCCCGCAACTCCCGATGCAACGGCGCGGCCAAGTGTCGGCACAGCGACAACCGTCCTTTGCCTGCCGAGGCGCTGGCCGTGACGTAGAGAAAGAGGTTCGAAAACACCTCCCTCCTATCATACACGCCGTACACGTTCGGCAGACAGGCCGAAAACACCGTGAGCGAGCCGAGGATAAGCAGGTCAGCATCCACCGCCGACACGGCATCGGCCACAATGCGCTTCAGGATGTCGGGCAGCTGGCCGCCGACAGTCTGCGAGAAGGTGTCGGTCTTGACCGATTTTGACCGCCCCGTTTCCTCATTTTCCTCATCTTCCTCAACTTCCTCACATCGATTTCGTGAGGAAACGGGGACAACGATGCCGTGCGTCTTGGCGATGTGGAACAGCGTGGCGATGCTGATTTCTCGGCTCCCGTCACGCAGGCAGACCGTGTATTGCCGGTCGGCCTCGGCCTTGTCATAACCAGAATAGAAACGGCTGAGGCGATGGAAGAGCGGTCGCCCTTCCTCGCCCAGCTCCGACACTAAGGCGAAGCCGATGGCCAACCAGTCGGAATAGGCAGCCGTGATGTCGATGCCCGTGGCCTCAACGGCACTCACCAAAGCTTCAACATCCGTGTGCCTGGCCGACGAAACCACGGCGGCATTCCATTCATCGGGATTGAAGACGGCTTTCTTCATAGCAGCATGGGATTGAGGTAGGCTTCCGAGTCGTGCGGCAGGTAACAGGCGCGGGAGAGGTTGCGGCAGTGACGGTCAACCTCCACGCCGTAGTGGTTGAAGATGTAGTTGTAGAGGCTGGCAAAGAACCGCACCTGGTATTCCCCGAACGACTCCCCGTCGTTGCCGTATCGATAGAAGGAGTCCGTGAACGAGATCACCCACTTCAACCCATCGCCCGAGGGACTGCGAAACAGCAGCAGCGTCTCGAAATAAGGATCCTGCTTCAGCTGCTCAAACACGGCCTCCACATCCTTCAGGTGGTCGAAGTCAAGACAGAGATAGCCCGAGTGCTGGATGATGGCCTTGTCGATGCGCACCGTGAAGATGCCGGAAAAAGTGCAGTAGTCGAACTTGTCCGACTTGTACTGTCGGCGGTACCGCTCGTCCTTGATCGAGCGGTACTCACGGGTGCGGTCTTTGGCGTAGTCACTGATGATGTAGTTGAACACATCGATCAGGTTCACCACCTGGTAAGGGTATTTGTTCGTGATGGGTCGTCTGAAGATGCTGAAGCCGGGCAGTCTCTTCAGGTCGCATTGCGCCGAAGGCTTCACGGCGTAGTTGTCGGGTGTGCCCCAGAAATACATCGCCGGGGCGTTGCTTTTGTCAGTGTTCATGGCTTGTAGGTTTGGTAATGGTTGTAGAGGAAGCGCTCGATGTCCTGGCGCAGGAAATAGGTCTTGTTTTTGATGCGGCTGCATTTCAGCCCACCCTCCGAGCACCACTCCTTCAGGGTGTTCTTGGTCAGGTGCAGCATCAGCAGCAAGTCCGACAGCTCTATCCAGTCGAACAGCACGGGATATTCCTTCAGGCCCGCGGACGGCTCGTCCGCCCTCTCTGGGTTCGCCGGCGTCTCGCCTGCTCTCTCCCTTCTCTTCTCATCATTCATCGTCCAGCCCTCCTATCTCCATTTGTCGCCGTCTGGCAAGGATCTGCGCGTCGTGCAGCGCGTTGCGTTCCTGGCGCGACATGTGCCTGCTTGAGGCAATCCAAGCGTCTATCTCCGACTTCTTGAACTTCACGCGGCGCGTCTCCCCGTCCTTGTAATAGGGGAAGTAGCCGAGCCGTTTCCAGCGGCGCACGGTCTGTTGTGAGGGGTGGTCAGGGTGGTAGGCGCAAAGCTCCTCCACGGTGAGGTAAACATCCTTTCCGGAGTCTTTGTCACGGATGTCGTTGCAGATGCTCTTCAGCTCCGCGATGCCGTCGAGGATGTCGGCGACGGCCTTGGGCAGTTGGTCAAAGGTGATGGTGTCTAACATGATACTTTTGTTTTAGCGTGGGCCATCCTTACGGTACCGATAAAGAAAACGCCCACGACGGTTAAATCGTGGGCAAAGATGAGGCCTTGTGTCGGACTATGAATTATACTACAATTGTACGTATAATCAAAAACTGTCAAAATCGATGCGTTGTTGCCACTCACAAGCCTCCGCCCGCTTGCCGGCATTCAGCCCGTCCCCCTTCTCATAATACGCCTGGGCAAGCTCATGCAGTCTCTCAAACACATCCATGAAGTTACCCGTCCGCTTCGCCGACGAAAGCAGGTTCCTCATGTTGCGGATTTCCGTGTTGAAGTACAGCCCCAAGTCACAGACAAAATCCTCCGAGTTCGAGGCGATTCTGCCGTCAGCCGTCTCAAAGATGTGCAGGTCATAGATGATGCGAAACAGCTTCACAAAAGCCGTGGTCTTTTGTTTAGAGATCCTGTATCGGCTATGGAGTTCGGCAGTCTCTTCCCGTTCCTCCACCTCCTCGATGGCCATCCTCAGCGTCTGCGTCCAGTCGCCATGTTCCTCCGCCACGGTAGCCATCACCGCCTTCAGCACGACAATGCAGTCCTGCTTCGGCAGCCGCTCCGCCTGCTCCATCAAATGCCGTATCTTCACAGAATCCTTGGTTTCACTCATAATCAGTTCATAAGCACGATAGCACGAAAATACGCATACCGAAAAAAAGCCAAAGAAAGCCTCAATCCACCCCTTGTCGCCGATAGAGCGGCCGAGACTCTCAATGGCTTTAGTGACCTAATTCATTTAAGTTTAATCTGATATAGCTTATCATCCACCTTCTCAATGGCATATCCAGTCTCCAAGCGTATCTGTGCGTTTTGATCATCTTCCGAATAGGGAAGGATGAAACAAGACCAATCAGACGTTATCATAATGCCGTTGTCGATTTCTATGGTGCCGAAATCTCCACTAAGGCGCATCGTCTGATAAATCGTGCCGATGCTGTCGTACTTTACAAGATGCTCGTTGGGGTTAAAGGTGAAATTGATTCCATTATTGGGAATCATCAGCCATTTTGAAGTTGTAAAACGGTCTTTTATTGCTGCATCTATTAGTATTTGGGCTTCAAGCCGATTCCCTTCACTCTGAAGGAACTCCGTGGCATGATAGGTTTCAGCCAAATTGATAACATCCTCCTCATCAACGCTCTCTGGCAGGTTAATGCGTGACATCAACAAATCTTGCATCGTCATCCCTATGCGGATGCTGTCTCTCCAATTCGGCATCATGTCATCAAGGACAAAACCGTATGCTGGTCCTGTCAAGTAAGCAAACGAATTGCAGTAGCCGTCAGCATCCAAACCTTTCTTTATGGCAGCGGCAATGATTCCTTTCTTGAGCTTTTCATCGATGGGCAGCAACTTATAGGCGGTGTACTCGGCCAATCCTTCGTGACATTCAAATTGTTTCTCGTTCCCATCAGGGAACTTTGTCTGACGATATTTCCTTACCATCAAGGCATCATGCAGATGCTGGTCTATACCATTTTTTATCAGCAAATCCTCCAAAATCATCAACTCCAGTTTCATAAGTAATGCGACTTCCATTACATCAAGGTGTTGATTTTGCGAGGCGATGGGCGGAATCCCTATTTCATTCTGAATGCGATGCCAACTCTCGTGGATAAGCAAGTGCGTAGTTGAAATCGCGTCTCTTCCCTTATCCCACATCACGCAAGTCCAGTGCTCTTCGCAATAATCCAATGAAGTGTTGGCAAGGTTGATTTCTTCTGGAAGTTGACCACAAAACAGATCACCCTTTTGAACAAAGGAATTGACCTTGTTTTGTTTGTTTGCCACAACCGACCTTGTGTTAGGGTCAACAAACATCGTCGGGCCAAATAGGTGCTGCCCCCATAATGCTCCACCGTCAGCATCACAAACGGTTTTGAATTCTTTCAAGGCAGACTCACATTCTCTTTCCATTTGGTTTTGAACATTCTGTGAGCAAGCAGTCACACATAGCAACATGTTTGTGGCTACCAGCAGCATCAGCAGTAATTTCATAGTTGTTTTCATTGCTCTATTGGATTTATGTCCTATTAGTCTCACTTCGTAAGTACGTTAGCACGTAAGTACAAATAACGAAAAATCCTATTTACTCACCGCCACCTTAGCCGTAAGCACTTTTCCTTCTGCATCCGCAATCCGCAACAAATAAACGCCCTGCGGCAACTCCACCACAGATATTTCATTCGTGCCACGCATAGTCTTCACCACCTGCCCAAGGGCATTATAAACCTGCACCTCAACAACTTCAACGCCATCAATGTAAACAGTTTGGGAAGCAGGATTGGGCCATAGTGTAAAGGATTTCCCTTCCGTCTCATCCACAGCGTCAATGCTGACAAAATTCGCCGTTAGCAGTCCGCCTCTAGCTATCATGTGAACATATTCTTGTTCTGTTGAAATGGTATCGCCGTCCTGGTTAGTCCAGCCGACGAATTGGTAGTTTGCATTTGCAGAAGCAGAAAGATGGGCAAACTCTCCAAAACTATAGATTCCTGAACCTTCAGCCGTGCCGCCGTTTTCGGGACAAGCCACAACCTCGATTTCAAACTCCTCATACACCGACTTGCGGCTGCGGTAGATTTGGTTGTCGTATTGGCCATAGGCATACAGATAGCCATCTCTGGAAAGAAACTGTTTTTCAATTCTCCTGTCTGGCATACCAGCGGCTAACCCGTACAACCATTCATCACCATTTTCCCAACGATAAATACCAAAAGGATTACCCCACGCATCACAATACAAATTGACATAAATCACATCATTGTCATCAACGGATATTGACTGAATGCACTGATGCGGCAAAAACTCTTCCCATGTTTCCCCGTAATCACTTGACTTGTAGAAACCGCGTTGAGGATTGTCCGGATCATAAAGGACAAGGCAACCCACATAGATTTCATCTTGTGAGTTTTTTGCCAGAGAAAACGGGAATTTGTCGGACAAGCCGATATTACTCCATGTTTCTCCATTGTCGGTTGATTTGAACACGCCGCCCATATCCATGCCGATATGGTCAAGAACTGTAGCCAACATTGTACCGTTGTTAAGTTTTAGCAGCCCTGTCACCTCACAAACCCCACTATGGTCCACATAGACATTGGTCCACGTCGAATCCCAGTCCGTTGATTTGTAGATGCCTTCCCATGTGCCCAAAAGTAAAGAATTGTCAGGTGTGACACCTATTGAAACGCCATTGGCAATCGTAGGAACGGGCAGTGCCTTCCATTCGGTGCTGCCGGCTTCTCTTTTTTGCAAAGGATGTCCACCATAATTTGTTCCAGCCAGCAAAGTGCCGTCCGTATGCTCATATAGGCGCAGTATTCCATTGTTTTCCAATCCGATGAGGCACCATGATGCTCCACCGTCGGAAGAACTGTACACACCCGTTGCACCTACAATAATTTTCCCGTCGGAATCCTCTATGAGCGAGTAAACACCTGTCGCGGGCGGGTCAATTCCCATCCAAAAGTCATCTTCAGTCTGCGCTTGCATCGTCACCCCTCCCGCCATCAGCAGGAACGCAAGCAGGGTGTAAAATTTTGTCGTTTTCATATTCGTTAGGTTTTGAAATCGTAAGATTCAACGTAGTTAAATGTTTCGGCAAAACTACACCAAGCCCCAGCGCATGGCAAGCAAAACCATGTACGGGT
>CAMIWN010000034.1:0-35287 GCA_946402445.1 uncultured Bacteroidales bacterium | reverse complement strand
AAGTTCGGTGCCATCGCAAACATTAATTTGGATCGTCTCGGAGTTGTTATTGAGGGTGATCTCAGCCAAAATAGTGTTCGTGTTGGCATCTGCCACATACATATATCCAGAGGCTTCACCCCAATAGTCGGTTAGGGTAACGCTAACGGCGCATTTGTCTTCCTCCAGACAGTCTATTGTGATGCTTTTAGGGTTGCTCCAATCGCTGGTTTCGTTACCATCGCAGTTGGCTTGGAGCATGATGGTGTAGGTGGTTGATAATTCACCCGTGAAGCTATATGGGCTGCTGACATTGTTGGTCACGGTACCGTTGATATTGATATTATAAGAGGAGGCATAGCCGCTCCATGTGACGGTTACGATGTCGTCCGAAGCAGATAGTTGGACGTTGCTGGGCTTGGGGCAGGATGAAGCCGGAAGCACAATAAGCTGGTAGTCTTCCGCTTCCCCATTATGTCCATCAACACATGGGTTTAAATCAACATCTCCAGAGTACATTCCCTCAATACGTACGCGATAGCTTCCGGGGGAAGTGGTGATAGGAATGGAGATGATGCCAGTCCAATTGGTTTGGATGCCGCTGTTCTGAATAGCCACATTTTCGCCAGCATCATTGAAGTCATAGTCCTGATTCCAATCAATCCACATGCCGTATTTCATAGTAGGAACGAGGCTTCCAGGGGTGACGGTGAATCCGATGGTTTGTCCAGCCTCTGCTGAGGCGGAATGGGAGTTGTAGTAGTCGAAGTAACCGCCAGAGGTTAATGAAGTGCCAGTATTGTTGATATTGGTCTCGCCATCCTCAGTGCTGAAACCAGCAATATAGATGTAATCGGCGTCGGAATTAGAATAATAAGGTGTGCAATAGCTTGGTTCTGTTACGATGATGGTGCAAGTGGCGGTGTAATCACTTTCGTCAATTGTCATGGTGGCGGTAATGGTGGCAGTGCCAGGGGCCACGCCTGTCACGGTGGCCGTGGTGCCGCTGCCGCTCACTGTGGCCACGCTGGTATTGCTTGAACTATATGTGATGGTGGGTTCGCCGCTTACATTTTCGTATGTAGCGGTAAGGGTTTGCGTGAATCCATAGCTTATCGTTGCGGTAGCAGGTTCGAGTACGATATAGGGTCCAGTTGTTATAGTTTCCGTGACGGTAATGTCGTCAATGTAGAGCGCAAACCGGTTAGCAGGAGAAGTGCAGTGAACAACTACTCTAACACTTTGGCCAGCAAGCGCGGCACTCGTGACGGAACCAGACCTCTCGACAAAGGTGTTGTTGGTATAGGAAGCAGATGCAATAACGCTATACCGCGTTGCGGAAGCAACAGCAGCTGCCGTGGGTACATCACTTGCCTTTACGAAGAACACACTAAACGTTTCGGAATTATTCGAATTACGAACCCTCTCCCACAGGCTTACGCTGAGTTCAGACGCATTGGCATTTACGCTAAACGGAGCGGATACCAGATAGCAGTTTGCAGCATTGCTTTGAGTATAAAAATACTCCGCGCTTTTTGATCCACTGTGCGCATAATTGGAATAGGTGTTAAGGCTCCAGTTGTTGCTGTTACCAGCGTTGTAAGCAAACCAGTCATCGGCAGAATAGCTTTCGCTGAAGCCCCACGTCATGTTGTCGAAGTTCTCAGACAACAGCACTGTTTGTGCGTTCGATGCCAACGGCGAGAACATCGCCGTCAGCATCAAGAAAAGGAGTGTTTTTCTTTTCATCTCCTATTTGTGTGTTAATTTATTGGTTATCAAATTGTTTCTATTGGATTATTATTTATTGTACCTTCACCATGCTGAAGCTGGCGGTGTAGGTGGTTCCGTCGGCTTTTTTGCGGAGGGCGGTCCAGCTCATGACGTTGTCCTCGATGGAGGCAACCTCCCACCATTCGCGGTACTCGGCGCCGTTGTTGATCCAGCGCATGCAGAGCAGGTTGCCGTCCACGAAATACTCGTTGAGGGTGTTGAGGGGATTGGGGATCCAGTTGTTGCCGTCCTTGTTGTAGTAAACGTAGGTGCCGTCGGCGTTGTACTGCCAGCGGTGCTCGAGGTAGTCGTCATATTCCGACTGATCGCTGGTGACGTGGCCTTCCCAGGTGCCGAGGACGGCCTGCTTGTAGTCGTCGTTGACCTTGACGAAGCGGTCGACAAATTGTCTGGTGACCACCTCGGAGCCGTCCATTGTAATGGTTATTGTACGATTCGTGGTAAACTCCCTGTCATTGATGGCAGTGATGTTGTTTTCGTCCACGATCGTCCTGTTTTCGTCGGGGTGGCCGGTTAGTGTGACCGTGTTGCCATTGATGGAGACATTTTCTTCAGCCAAAACATCCCAAGGAGAACCACCTTCCTGATGGTCGATGGAAGCGCTCATGGTTGCCTTGGTATCCGAGATGAAGGTGAGCACCACCTTCTCGTTAGTCGGTGCGGGCTGGCCGTTGATGTCGGCTGTCATCCATTTTCCGATGATCTGCTTTTCAAGGTTGTTGACTTTGTCTTTGGTACATCCTGCGAAGACGATGGTCGCGAGGACCAGTAATGCCAATATTTTCTTCATTGTGTATCGTTATTTAGAGGTTTGCTTTTTCAGTTTATCACAGTACGTTACCAAGTATCACAGCTCTCTGCTGGGTCATATCCAAAAATCCAGCACCAAAAAGAACAACCCAAGTCATAATACGGACCATCAGAAGAGTTGCCACCAAAATCAATCTGGGTATTTTCGGAATTGCCCTCCTTATCGATGATGCAGGCTATTGCGGGACTTTGGGCACACCAGGCGGACACTTCTTCTGAGTTTTGGACAATAGTGATGTCGCTGTCGTTGTTTTCCCAGCCACCATGCGCATTTGTGCCATTGGCGAGGGTGATGTCGTAGGCGGCGACAGTGTGAATGCGCAGTTGGTAGTTGCCCTCGGCGATTGAAGCCTTAGGGGTGAGTTTTGCCCAGACGCCCTCGGTGAGAGGCAAGGTGTTGGCCGTCATGGGTTTACGCCAGACGGAGTCGGTCAAGACTTCTTTCTGTTTGGCGCCAGCGGCATCAAGGTAGTTGATTTCCACGTCGGCCACGTTGAGCACGTCGGGACTGACGGAGACGTAATACATCATCTTCACCTCGGGGTTCTTTTCTTTGTCTTTGTTGCATTGGGTGAACAGAGTTACTGCGAGGCCGCAAACCACGATGGCGGCCAAAGTCATTAAAATGTTACGTTTCATTTTTAAAATGTTTTTAAATAATTGATTGTTAATTGTTTATGTTTTTTTAATTGTTTATTCATTCATAAAAAAGTCACGGGTTTGTGAGGTATATAGATTGCCGAAGTTGTTATGGTTGAAGATACCGACGTGCGAGCCGAGGGTGTGTTGGGCGCAGTAGAGGTAGAGGTCGCGGTAGGTGCCGTTGGGGTGGGTGGTGGCATGGCCTACGAGGTTGCGACTGAAGCGGTCGCACATCCAGATGCCCAACTCGTTGCTCCACGAGTCGGCAAACGACTGCTCGTATGGTCCGGCGGCGCAGATGGCCAACAGGCCGGGAATCCCCTCCAGAGCTTTGCCCATGTTCGACGAGAAGCAGGGTTCGAGGCAGACGAGCATCTGGCGGAAACGCCCTTGCGAAGCCATTTGCGAGAGGGTCTGGGCAAGGAGCTCGGCGGTCATGCCGTTGCCAGCAGGCAGGTCGCGCCATGCCATCTCGTTCACGCCACCGGCAGGCACGCTGCGGCCATGTCCGCTCCAGAAGAAGAAGACGTTGTGTCCTGATCCGCCAGGCAGCACCAAAGGCGTGCGGCTGGTGGGGGTGCCTTGCAGAATGTTGACGATGTCTTGTGGGGTGAGGTCGGCACTGAGGTAGTCGATGACGGCGCCTTCGCGCAGGTTGGGGCCGTTGGGGTCGGTGCGCACGGCACCATAGTCGGTGTTCTCGGGTGCGGTGGCCACTTCGTCGGCCAACACCATGATGATATGGTCGTCGTCGTAGCCGCCTGCTTTCAGCATCTGATATACGTTGAGCACGTCGGCCTCATGACGGTAGTTGCTCCAGCCGTTGCTGCCTTGCACCAATACGGCGTACTGGTCGGTCATGGCCGGGTAGGTGAGGTCGGACGAGCCGCCATATTGCGTGTCGAAGGTGGCGGCGGCATCGCTGGCGATCCAGTTCCACGAAGCCAAGGCCTCGCCCGTCTGCACGCCCCCAGAGGTGCTGTAATAGCCTTGATGCTGCACGCGGCCGTCAATAATAACCCAGTTGACGTAGGTGGTGTTGAGGGCGGCGGTGTAACAATCCTTGTCGAATTGTACGGCACCGCAGGCGCCTTTGAATCCGATCAACTTACCCCGTTCGAGGCTGGTCAGATAGAGTTCCATGCCCATCTCGCTCCAGGCGGCACCGTTGAGGAGGTTGTCGGTGGTGGTGATGGCGATGATGGCGTCGTTCAGGTTGTCGGTGTGTTGGTGTTCCATATAGCTTGCCGCGAAGGCGGAGAGCAGCAGGGCATCGTAGAACTTGCATTCGGCGAAGGTAGGCTTCACGCCGAAAAGGCTCTCGTAGCTCATCTCGAAGCCAGTGGTGGGGTCGGCGTAGGGTGAATAGCCTTTATAGCCGCTGGTGAGTGCCACACCACGGGGACCGAGGGCCTCGATGGCCTCATCGGTGAGGTTAGACAGGGCGAGATAGACGGGGGCATAAATCACGCGGAGATAGGCCTCTTCATCGTTGTCGCCTGCGGGGTCGTCGGGGTCGATTTCCAGCCACAGGCTACGCATACGGGCAATCTGGTAGAGTTGTTCCGCATTTTCGGTTATAATTAAGGAGGGAATGTATAAACTAAAAAAGTATTCTCCTATTTCGTCATAGTAGCTTTGCAGCCGCTGGTAGAGCTGATCGTCGTTTTGGTACTTCTCGCACCAATTGAAGTTGATGCCTAACTCGGTGGCCTGGAAGGGTGCCCAGTCATAGAAAGTCTGCCCATAGCTGTTGTTGGGCGTGAAGAGGGCGGCTAACGAGGACATTTCGCTGATCACTTCGTCGGGATATTGTTGTAGGTAGGTGGCACAGAGGCTGAGCATCACCTCCGACTGTGAGATGTCGGTCTCGGTAAGCGACCACAGGAAAGGCCGTTGGCCGTCGCCGGTGCTGGTGATGGCGAAACGGCGGATGAGCGACTCGCTGGTGGCGGTGGGCAGAATGAGCGGCTTGTTGGTCCGTTGGCAATAGGGAGCAAAGCGGTTGGCGCGGTCGTTGTCGAAGGGCCCGATGATGGCCATCACATCGTCGCGTGAGGCTAATTCCTCGCCTAAAGTGGCCATGTCCTCGGTGTCTTCATCATACCATTCCAGTTTCAAGTCAATGCAAAGCGTGTCGTGCAGTTGCGCGTTGTGTAGGCTTTGCAACATCCAGTCGGCTGTACGTTCCAGACGGGCCTTCATGATGGGGTCGGAGGTCGGTGCCACCACCGCCACCGTCTTTTCCACCCATCTACGACTGTCCTGGTAGATGTACTCGTCATCCTTATGACATCCCGTCAAGCAAAGGATGAAGAAGAAAAAAGCAACCCAATTATATTTCTTATTTTCCAACTCTAAATTCTAAATTCTAAATTCTAAATTCTAAATTCTCCTTTTTTCTTTCTCTACCGCCACCTGCAATAAACTATCTATATCAATGAGATTCAAATCGTTAGGTACAAAAAAGTTGCCGACGATGACCCCTGTGGCTCCGTCGGCCAGACCGAGGGTTTGGTGCTTGGGCATCGTGCCCTCAAGCCACATCCCGACATAGTCTTCCATCACCCTATCGACATGTTTCACGATGGAGAAGGGGCAAAACAAGTTGTCGGCATTCATGTCGCCATCGATGCCTATGTATTGGTTCGAGGCAAACAGTAGCGTTCCTCGGATGGCACGTATCAGGCTGTGCATGGCGCCGCCGCAAACGGGTATCAGCGTAATGCTTTCATCAACATCGCCAGGGCAGGTGCTTTCCTCTCTGATGATCCGGATGGCGGCCGTGTCGCTCAGCGTGAATCCACCGGCGGGTTCCTGACTCAAGTAACGGATGTGCAGTGCCAAGGGTTCAAGGCCCTGCGTGTCGTTGAAGCCCGCCACAAAACCTTCACCCGCCTCGCGCACCGATTCCGCGTAAGGGTTGGCCAACACCAACGACACCACTTCTTTGTCGGTGTAGTTGTAAGTAGTGTAATGCACCATGCAACCACCCATGTACATCGCACCGTAGTAGTTGATGTAGAGTGTTGAGCCTTTGCTTTCGAGCGGTGTGGTGGTTTCCAGATAGAGCAAGTCGGCGCGGGGGTTGGATTCCAGACGTTGGCTGTTGGCGCGGAGGTAGGCGTCGTAACCAATGCCTGGGGTGATGAGCAGTCGGCGCACCGTGTCAGAGGCTTGTTCCATCTCGCTGATGATGGTCTCCAAGTAGGCCAGTCCTTCCTCTTCGCTCTCAGGCGAGAACTGTAAAGTGCGCAAACCGTGTTGTTGGGCGGCTCTTTCCACGCCGGAATAAATCATGTCGCAGTAGGAGCGGTCGCCTAACGAATTGGGACCATAGATGACAATGACTAGCGGCGCTCCGCTGGGCTGCTCCTCGTCGGGGTTCGGCAGGATGATGGGATCCTTGGTGCAGCTCACCATCATCGCTGCCATCAGCAATAATATGAAATCACGTTGTACTACCATTTTTATTATAAAGCTAGCAAAGATAGGTGATGCGGGCGGTTTGGAGAGGGAGTTTTTTCGTCTTGTTGCGCAGAAAACCCTGCTTTGCGCAGTAATACGGTTTTTAACCATGCATTATCGAAAATGGTGCTATCCTAATACCTATAACATGTATCTTTGCAGCCATGAAAACAAATGAGCAAGAACAAACGATTATTGAAGAAGCGGTCAGTATCGAGGATCAATACATCGTGAATCATGTGGACAGTAGTTTGCCTCGTTGGCTTATCGAGGCGGCGTTTGTGTGCTATCTTTTGCAAGCCGTTCTAAACTGGTCACCCCTTTTGCACTGGTTCAACGATGCCCAACTCTCTTGGGTGTGCGCAATTATTCAGACTTTTGGTCCTGTCGTGATGTATATGGGTCTGATGCGAGGTATGAAGCCACTGTATCGTCCATTCACGGTGTGGTGGTGGATCGTCATTGCACTGAATCTCGCTGGATTTGTGACAGAGATGGTACCTGCCATCATGTTCAGTGTGGGTCTTCCCTTGGCCGTGTCGTTGATGTTGGTCTATGTTCCTTTGGGTAGCCTTTTGATGTATAACTATCGCGGGTGGTTGCGCCAAGTGGGACTTTGGATGGTGCTTTATATTTTGATTTCCAGTATTTTACCTGTCATCTCTTTCCTGCTTGTCGGTCCTAAGTCGGGCTTGGCCAACCTGCCAATGGAGATTCCCACCATTGCTGTCATCGTTGTTTATGCATGGGTGCAACGGCGGGTGCTTATTGGGAAATGACGCTTGCCATGCCTTGTCGGTATTGCAAAGGTGTGATGCCAAGGCGTCGTTTCATTTCCATTTGAAAGGTTCTGCGACTTCCGAAGCCGGCCTCTTTCCCAACGGCTTCGATGGTCCAATTGGGATTCTCCCGCAACAAACTGCACGCCAAAAGGAAACGCTTCTTGTTCAGATAGTCGCCCAAACTACTGTATTTTTCGTTGTTTTTAAAAAGCGTGCCCAAGCGTTTTTGTGTTAGTCCCAGTGTCTTGGCCATCGACTTCAGTGTCAGATTAGTATCGGTGTAGAGATGATTCTCTTCCATTTCTTGGTCAATCCAAGCCATTAGATCTTCATCGCTCATGTTGGCAGTAAGTTCGATATGTTCCCGGTATTGACGGGTCTGCTCTTGCAGTAGCATGACTTCATCCAATGTGTGGCTTTTTAGTTGTCCCTCCAATTCGTCGATACGTTTTTCCAAGGCGATTTTATGCTGTGTGTTCTGTTCCAGGAGGGTGTTTTGGTTTTCCACCAACTTTTTATTGGTCGAAATCATGTTTTTCGCCTGTTTATTCAGCACAATCATTGTGATGGCGAAGGCGATCACAAATACGATGATGACGGCTACGATAAGCTGTTGTGGTTCGGTCATGGCTTTGTTCCTAACAAATGCGCAAAATTACCGCTATCTTAGCAAAAGCCAGCGAAAATTATTGCGCAAAAACAGCCTTTTTGCGCAAAAGCTCCACCATTATCTCTTTTTCTTAAAGAAATCCGTCAGCAAAGCAAGGCACTCCTCCTTCATTACCCCTGTAACGACTTTGGTTTTTGGATGTAGCATGTTGCCAAAGCGTGAATACCCGTTCTTCGGATCATCGGCAGCATAAACCACTTTACCGATGTGGCTATGGGCGAGGGCGCCGGCGCACATGGGGCAAGGCTCGAGGGTGACATAAAGGGTGCATTCGTCGAGGTATTTCGCTCCTAAAGCATTGGCTGCCGCGGTGATGGCGAGCATCTCTGCATGGGCGGTTACATCGTTGAGCATCTCAGTCTGGTTATGGCTGCGGGCGATGATCTTGTCGTTGCAGACCATCACCGCACCAATAGGAATCTCTTCGGCCTCTAAGGCTTTTTCGGCCTCTTTGTAGGCCTGTTTCATGTAATAATCGTCGGAAAACCCTATCATAATTTAGAATTTAGAGGGAGAAGGGATCCCAGTCTTTGCCGACAGGAAATTTCTCGCGGAAGTGTTGGAGAGACTCGTAATCCAGCGTTTGTGTTATCACGGTTTCCGTGTCGGGTTCGGTATGGGCAAGGACTTCGCCTTTGGGACTGATTATCTGGGAGTCGCCGTTGTAATGAATGCCTTCGGGGTCATCGCCCACACGGTTCACCCCGATGAAATAAGCTTGGTTCTCAATGGCTCGTGCCATCAAGAGGGTGTCCCAAACAAAGATCCTGGACGATGGGAAATTGGCAAGGTAAATACCTAAATCATAATCAAAAAGTCCATTTTGATACTTGTTTTTTGCCCAAACAGGGAAGCGGATGTCGTAACAAACCATCGGCTTGATCTTCCAGCCTTTCAGTTCCACGACAAGGGGTTCGGTGCCCGGTTCAATCGGTGCTTTTTCTCCGCCTATAGAGAAGGTGTGGCGTTTATGATAAAGTTCGTAGCTTCCATCGGGACGCATCCACACAAGGCTGTTATGGTAATGGCCCTCCAAATTCAAGAGCATGGTGCAGCAAATCACAGCGTTCAGTTCCAGGGCATTAGTCCGTAACCAGTTCATTGTTGGGCCATCAAGGGTTTCCGCCAAGCGGATTGGATCAACGGGAAATCCCGTGTTGAAGGTCTC
Organism: uncultured Bacteroidales bacterium; assembly: GCA_946402445.1. Lineage (GTDB taxonomy): Bacteria > Bacteroidota > Bacteroidia > Bacteroidales > F082 > Limimorpha. Next base: position 25,974 of record CAMIWN010000034.1, on the reverse strand, counting down.
GGGCAGCAGTACCAAGTCGGTATCTGTAGGCACTTCTGTCAACAGGTGGTTACAATGCTCGCGGTTGCCTTGTGGGTCTTCCCAACGAAGGTCGGCTTGGATAATCGTGAGGTGGAGGTTGTCCATGGTAAAAGTTGTTAAACACCCAACACGATATCAGCGTCAATGTTCAGCTTTTGGCTGATGGTTCGAGCGAGCGACAAAGAAGGTTCAATCTTGCCGTGCATGATTTCGCTCATTCGCGGGGCACTGATCCCGAGAAGTTGTGCCACAGCTGCTTGGGTTAATCCCATCTCGTACATTCGAAGTTTAATGACATCGATAAGTGAAGGTTTTTTTATCGGATAATGAATGTCTTCGTATTCAGCAACAAGGTCTGAAAGCAATGCCAACTCAATGTTTTCAGGGGTGTCTTCGGGGGTGCCATCTTTCCAAGTCAGTGGCAGCAACTCATCAATGCGAGCCATCGCTGCTTGGTATTCTTTTTCTGTTTTAATCTGTGCCATGGTTCAAATGTTTTTAATGTCTTCGATTTTATCATACTCCGCATGGGTTCCAACAAAACGGATGAATACGTGTTGTGGGGTAAACTTCACAACCACCACTAGTCGAAAGTCGTTCCCTTTGATGATAAAAACATAGTGTTGATTGCCAACATAATCAACCGAGTTAAAGGTCTGTCTTATGTCAGCAAAGCTTTGCCATTGTGCTTCCTCTGTTTTTGCGTACCAGTCGTCTAACGCAGTTTTGGCCCGTGGGTGTTCAGTATAGTAGTCAACCAGTTTTTTTCTAGATATTACTCTCATGTTTTTGTTGTTTCTTGCGGCAAAGATACAATAAAAATTCCAAAAAACAAAAAATAATTCCAAAAAATGTAAGAAACAGGTTGCGTTCAATTAGCAAATCTCTGTGGCTCCACGGGAAATCCTGTGTTGAAAGTCTCTGGCTAAAAACCAATATTTAATGACAATCCCCAAACAGGAGCGTTGGCTTCCGGGGTGTTGATGTAGGTGAAGCATGGCGTGAGACTCATGTTGAAGCTTGTTTGTTGCCCACGAATATCTTGATAGTACATGTTTTTGATCTTAGCGACACGGACAGCATCGACAATATTCCAAATATCATAAGCTAACAACAGCACACTACTTACCACAACTGGTGCAGGGTTAACGTAATTAGAATAAGAATTATAAGTTGTTGTTACAATAGATGTCATCCATAACCCTGAGCCTAATACACTTCCTCCAAAGATTGCTAAACCTCGTCCCCATTCATCACATAATCCTTGACCAAGGCCTGGAATCAGCCATGATGCCACTCCTGACAAAGTTGGGTTATAGGGGTCTCCGAATTGATGTACATATTTGCGACGGTCATAAAGTTTTTTATAGTCCCGGTACCGCATTCCGTCTGTGACATAAGTAGAAGTGTTAGGTTTGTAAGTGCCATTTTTGGGTTTGGAGTCGTCGGAGAACACCTCGTTCTTGCCATTCTGATAACGGATGAGGACGACATTCGCTTTGTTTAGAGTGTAAGTGGGTCCATCTTGATTTTCGAAATCTAAATACTTGATTTCAGTTTCGGTAATCTCAAGGACTTTGGCTTGGATGTCCTTGCCTTCTTTAGTGACGATGATGTCTTGAGCCAATGCTGAGAAGGAGAAGAATAACGACAGCATTCCTAATAGAATAAGGTTCTTTTTCATAATGATAATCCCTGTTTTGTGTCGGGCGCAACTGTTAGTTTTTGAAAGGTTCAAAATTAGGTGTTTTTTATGAATTACGCAAGGGGTTAACGCATCATCCAAAGCCCTATCCAAACTTTTTTCAAAAACATAAAAGATAAATATTTGATAATCATATTAATAAAAGATTGTCTATACAAACTTTTTTTTTGATTATCCAAACATGGAAGGGATTTTAGAAGTTAGATGGTGATACTTTTTTGAAAGGCCATCCGTTCGTCCCCATTCAAAAGATGGATGATACCGCAATACTGATACCCATGTCTTTCAAGACCTTTCCGCATGATGATGTTGGCCTCGTGGGTGTCGATGCGGATGTTCGGAGCGATGGCTTCGCTGAATTCTAACAATGCGTCTAAGATACCATGGGATTGTGGCGTGCTGGCGATGCGGTGGATGACGTGATAAGGCTCGTCATCGAGCCATTGGCCGTCATAGATGACTTTATAGGTGATGTCGGGTCCAGGAATCAACGCGAACGTTCCGACAATGGTTCCTTCGTTGTTCATCATCACGTAGCTATAGCCTTGCTCAATATCCTTGACAAACATATCCTCACGTGGATAGCCGTCCGGCCACTGGAAGGTGTTGCCATAGCTCCGCATGATTTCTCTTGCTTGGTTCCGCAGATTGAGGATGATGGGCAAGTCTTTAAGATTTGCTTTTCTGATCTTGTATTTCATTGGTCAACAGTTCAAGATTTCAAGAAGGTTTTGCGCTCTTCTTCCGTAAACTTCTCGATGGCATACCGCAGCATGGTTCGGGGCATGTTCTGATAGCGTGTGCTGAGCCAATCTTTCAATCGTTGTTCATCACGTTTTCCAGCTTCACGCAACAGCCATCCCACGGCTTTTTGCAGCAGGTCGTGGAGAGGCTTTGGCTTCTCCAAAAAGAGGTCGGCGATGGCGTAAGTGTCATCAAGCTGGTCTTGGCGGAGGAACTGCATGGTGCTTACCATCCCGATGCGCTGTTCCCAAATCGTCTTGCCGTCGCGGGCAAGGTCGTATAGCCGGGTTCTATCTTTGTCCAAAAGCCATGTTCCGAGCAGCTCGTAACAGGATAAATCCACCAAATCCCAATTATTAATGAACTCAGTATGCGATAAATAGAAATCAACACAACGTTTTTGCAACGCCTTGTCTTTCTTGGCGTGTTTGAAGATTTGCACTAAAGTCAGCAGGGCTGCCAGCCTGATTTCATGGTATTCGGAACGGATGCATGTCTCCAGGTCGTTAAACGTGGTCGTTTGCCAACATTGTTTCACCACCTCGCGGGTGACAGGCACCTTGATGCCCAGAAACAGGTCTCCTTCGCCGTACTGTCCTTTGCCCGTTTTGAAGAAACGCGATAAGCCTTCAACTTGGGAAGGGTCTCGGTGGGACAGGATTTCTGTATATAACTTACAGTTGCTCATTATGAAGAAATAAAAATGCAAAACGCTTGTTCATAAAAGGATTATGCCCGTTATATCTCACCGGACCATCGAAAATAATTGATTAGTTTTAATAAAACTTCTTTTCAATAAGTTTATTGTCGGTTTTCATTTTTTTTCAAAGATAAATACATTTTTTCTTGATTTTTTTTTGTCGTATAAGAATTTAATGTACCTTTGTGCTTTCCTTTATTTATTAATCTAAATTAAGTAATTATGAAAAAACTTACTTTTCTGTTGATTTGCTTGGTGGGCCTCTTCTTGGCTAGTTGCAACACCTATCGTCACAGCATGAGAGAGCCCAACGCTCGTGTTGAGTACCATGCCGACGACTTCACCCTTTCCGATCAAGTGGCTGGTGAAGCTACCGTCACCCGCATTCTCGGCATTGACTGGCAGCATCTGTTCGGCAGCACCAAGATTGGCGCTACTTCCGTCATTGGTGATTTCGTTCCCACTGGTGCCAATTATGCTCTTTATGAGATGATGCAAAAGACCCAAGGTTATGATGTTGTGATTTATCCTCAAGTGGAAGTCCAACGCCACGCTCCTATCCTTGGCACGGATCTTTACTCAAAGACCACCTATAAGGTGACGGCTCGTATGGGCAAGTTGAAGAAGTAAATTGTTTGTTTTCATTAATGATAAAGGTCGCTCATTTGAGCGACCTTTATTATTTTTTCTTAATCCCTAACACACACCATCTCACAAAAGGAATCCTCTTTAAGATTTCGTAAATGGCTGGCGAGAGTAGCATCACGGCCACAAAGAGAGTCACATACATCATCCAGGGTGCCATCGTGGTGTATCTCTTCATCATATAGCCGAAGGATGCAATCACCAGATAATGAACGATATAGATTCCATAACTGGAGCGTGTCATGTAGGTCGCGAACGGACTGGTTTTGTTTGCCCATGCCTTGAAACAGCCCAACATGGCAAGGATGGCGAACCAAGCGTAAAGATTGCAGAGCCAGCCTTGCAGCACGATGGGGTCAGTGTCGTTTTTGCCATACATCACGATGGTGAAAATAGTGCCGGTGGCAATGGCAAGAATCAGCATGGGTATCTTGATGTTAGCGATCATCTCTTGAACGGTGTCGTGGGCGAAGACAAAATATCCCATGAGGAAAGGCACCAAGTAGGCGAAGGGACGGTAGAGGTTCCACAAGCCGTCGGCACTCTCGGGATCGGGATGGGAAATGGAACATTGAGCACCAGCCCAAATGAGAAGATAACCGATGACCACCAAGGCGATGGTTTTCCATACGGATGGTTCTTGGAATAGCCTGTCAATGCTGTTGAACAACTTGTCTTTTTCAATCACCCTGATTAATACAAGCAACAACGAGAACAGCCACAAGTCTTGAATGAACCACAATGGTCCGATGCCGCTGAAAGCCCGGAGGAAGTGTTTGACTGGTTGCGGAACGGAAGTAAGCACATCGACTCCAGCCACTTGGGTGTTGAAATAGCCTGTCATCCATTGAAATACCAACAGACCTATTGTGGCTGGCACCAATAACTTACGGGTGCGATCCTTGATAAACCGCCGGTGGGTGTTCGCCTCTCCCGAGGAGAGGGGGTTGGAGGAGAGGCTATACCTCGAACTAATGCCTGCCACCACAAACAGCAACATCATAAACCAAGGATAAAGCACCGACATAATGGCATCCCATGGCTGATCTTCATAAAAACCACCGATGCCTCCAAACACGCCTTTGGCATTGTAGAAATAAATGACGTGGTAAAATAATACCAACAACACCGTCACCCAACGGATGTTGTCCAAAAAATGTTTGCGTTCCATGGTTAATCCTCGTTTAATACCTCGTTAATCTTGTCCTGAAATATCTCGGTTTTCAAAATGGCCATGCCTTTCTTGTCGCCGAGCACCAATAAACTGTCGCCCGCCTTGATGCCATAGATCTCACGAGCTTCCTTCGGAATGACAATCTGTCCGCGGTCGCCTACTTTGACGACTCCGAAGATGTATTTGCCTTGTTCTTCTAACATGATTTGTGTGTTTTGTGTGAAAATTCATATTTTTCGGCAAAAATACATTTTTTTCATAAAAACAAGAAAACCCCGCAAAAAAAATTCACGGGGTTGAGAAGCTGTTTTGATTTTTTTCGAGCTTATTTGAGAGGGATTTTTGAGGATGATTTTTCTGTTGAGCGAACGACGATAGCGGGCTATCGGAGCGAGCGAAACAAAAAATCAGACCAAAAAGACCCTCAAAGAAGCCGAAAAAGAAAAAAAATAAAACTTTAAACAAAAAATCAAAACAGCTTCTGAAATAATAATCGTTATCGAACCTTGCTAATAAAACGGGAAGAAAAAGAAATAAGCAGCGACCCATTCCCGAGGAATTCCCTGCGCCCTGCCGATGCTGGAGCCTGAGCTGTTACGCACCGTGCCGTCGCTTTCGACTTTCCCCATGCTGGCTCCCGAACTGTTGCGTACCGTGCCGTCTTTGTCGATCCTCCCGATGCTGGCTCCCGAGCTGTTGCGTATGGTGCCGTCGCTGTCAATTCTCCCGATGCTGGCCCCTGAGCTGTTGCGTATGGCACCGTTGCTATCGAACTGTCCGACACTGGCTCCACTGGAGTTGCGGATGGTACCGTTACTCTCAATCTTTCCGCAGCTTGCACCGCTGCTGTTGTAAACAGTTTGCGCACTGACGGCTGAAACGATTGTCATGGCAAAGGCAAGAAATAGGATTCGTATTGCTTTCATTTCTCTTTTTATATTTGACTTGCAAAATACTAATAAAGTATCAAAAACTATTCCAAACATGGCATGACATTATCGGCGGCCATTTAGTCGATTGTGGAACTTAGATGGTATTTTCCACTGCCGTATGTTCTTGTCTCATAGCCATCTGCGGTAGGTATCCAGACTTCTACCGTGGTGTTGGCGGGAATCACGATGTCCCACTCGAAATGGTCTTTATGGCGTTTCCAATTACTTTCAATAAGGCCTGAAACAGCGTGATAACTACAGTTGACAAAATCCAAGCCTTCGATGGGGTAGGGCTTAAGGATGAGGTGGGAGGTGGCCGAATAATCGACACGGATGCCGCCGAGGTATTCGTACTCCCAGAGGATGAGGTCGCCGAGAAGCATCACGTGGTTGCCACTGTTCATGGCGGGGTCGGCGGTGTTGCCATTCCACAGTTCCCAGATGGTGGTGGCCCCGTTGCGGACCATATATCCCCAACTGGGATAGGTGTCGTTGGAGGCGATTTTCAATGCGAGGTCGCCGCGGCCAAACTCAGTGAGGCCACGCATGAGCTGCTGGATGCCGACCACCCCAGTGGAGACATGGCCGTCGCATTCGTTTTCGGTCTTCTCAACGATGCTGTTGAAGACCTGCTGCTGAAGGTCTTTTGGAGCCATCCCGAAACATAAAGGTAGGATGTTAGCGGTGACGGTGTTGTTGCCATAATAACAGTGGGTGTAGTTGAAATACTTTTGGTTGAAGGCGACGGTGGCGTTTTCGATCTCCTCGTAGAAGTAGGCCACATCGTCAGGCAACTCCATGACTTCGGCAAACTTTGCCATCTTGCCGCAGAGGTAGCAGTAAAACGGCGTGGAGAGCAGGGGGCCGTTAGTGATGCGCTTTGGATCGTTGGAGTGGATGAGCTCAAGACTCTCAGGCGGCATGCACCAGTCGCCATACGTGTCGCGTCCGATGATGCCGTTTTTCATGTAACTGTCTTTGATATGGACCAGCCATTTCTTCAAGGCGGAATAGTGCTGATGGATGGGTTCCGTATCGCCGAAGCGAGTGTAAATCATGTCGGTGGCGGTAATCACCGCTCCAGGCCAGGTGAGGTTGTCGGTGTAGCCACGCCAGTAGGGAGGAATCACGTTGGGCAGCGAGCCATTATCCCATTGGCTGTCGTTGGCATCGGCGAGCCATTTGGCATAGAGCTGGTGGTTGTTGAAGATGTACGACTCGCCGTAGTTGCCTGTGGTGCGGTCGCCGGTCCATCCCATGCGCTCGTCGCGCTGCGGACAGTCGGTGGGCATGGAACGGTAGTTGCCTCGGATGCCCCAAGATGCGTTGTGATACACGGCGTTCATGATTTCATTAGAACACTCAAACGAACCGATGGTGGGCATCTCGTCATAAATCACCCAGCCTTCGAAGTCATCCAACGAGGGCTGCCCACGTAATCCTGTAATCTCCACAAAACGGAAACCATGATAGACGAACATAGGATGCCAGTGGAGTGGAGAGTTGAGAGTGGAGAGTGGAGAGTGAGTAGAGACGATATATCTGTCAGTGCATTCCGCACCGCGGAGGTTGGCGGTGTAGAGGGTGCTGTCGGGGGTGAGGAGTTCGGCGAAACGAAGCGTGATGGTATCGCCCGGTTGCTGGTCATGAATCTTCATGTCGATGAAGCCGACCATGTTCTGACCCAAATCAAGCATCCATTTGTCTTCTTTTTGGAATAAAGCGATGGGCCTTAGTTTCTCCATCACGGTGATGTTGGGATTGGGCTGGGCACTGAGTTGGCCTTCAGGGGCCTCCACAGCCTCGGCTTGGAGCCAGGCGGTATCGGCATAATTGTTTAGGGTCCAATCGCCAAGTTCATAGTTCTCATCGTAGGTCTCACCATCATATTCATTGGCGGTACGAATGGGACCGCAGTTCGTGATTTTCCAGGTCTCATCACTGACAATTAGCTCTTTATGGCCATCTTCAAAGGTGATTTCCAGTTGAAGGCAAAGCCGGGGCGTGCCAAAACTCGGGATATATTCGGTTCCGTCCCAGCCGCTTGGATTGGGGGTGTTGCGGATGGTGGTGTAGCGTCCGCCTTCGAGGATGACTCCAATGGTGTTTGCACCTGTGTGAAGCATCTCTGTGACATCGTAAGTGTTGAAATACACACGTTTCGGAAACCATGAAACAGCAGGTTTCAAGAGTTCTTCGGGAGCGATTTCAGTTCCATTCAGAAAAGCACTGTATTGTCCCATTCCACTGACATAGATTCTTGCTTCACTGACATTTTCATCAAGTTTGAACTCTTTCCGAAGATAACGGGCTGCGATGCGGGTATGACCCGTTAGCACATCATCTTCAAATTCATGTCCAATCCATTTCGCCTGCCAATCCTCGCGGTTCAACAGGCTGATTTCAAATTGTTGAACTTCACTCTCGACGGTCTTTTTTTTGCCTCCATTGCTGGTGACAGTCGCTACGACTTTCCAATAAGCTATGTCACGGCTGTGCAACGCTTTCCCTTCGTATGGGATGTATAGCATCTGGTTTGTGCCGACCACTCCTGAATCCCACAGGTCGCCAAGGCCTTTTTGGGCTTTGTCCTTTGTGGTTGCTACAACAATGTGATAGTTTTTTTGTATGACGTTGTTTTCCGATGTCTCATAATTCCAGCTGAAACGGGGCTTTGCCGTAGCCAGGGCTTGTGGGTGGAATTGTTGTTCCACAGTTGGATGAACGATGCTGACTTCCATCTTGCCACATGAGACAAGGAGGATGAGGATGGGCAGGAGTAGGATGATGCGTTTCATAATCCAAGAAATGAGGTTGTTATTCTGTCATGGAATAGGGTTTGTCATCGGGTCTTAGGCCTCGTTCCAGATTCGGCTTGTCACCCATCTCGAACTGGAGTTCTCCACCTTGCATGAGTTGTTGGTGGGTGAGGTAAAGCTTTGTGATTTCTTGTCCGTTAAGTGTCACTTTTTGCACATAACGGTTTTCGTCGCTCACTTTGGGTGCTTTGATTTCCATGGTCTTGTCATTGCCCAATCGTACTTTCATGTAGGGTAGGTAAGGGGCACCCAGCACATATTGGTCACTGCCGGGACAGACGGGGTAGAAGCCCATCGCGGAGAAGATATACCAGGCCGACATCTGTCCACAGTCGTCGTTTCCGCATAGCCCGTCAATGTTGTTCTTATAAAAACGGTTCATAATCTCGCGAAGCCAATACTGTGTCTTGTAAGGTTCTGAAGTCCAGTTATATAGGTATGCAATATGATGCGCTGGCTCGTTGCCGTGGTTGTAACAGCCCATCAAACCTTCCTCGGTGACATCTTCCGTGTTCTCGAAGAATTCTTTGGGCAGATGCATCACAAACAAGGTGTCGAGGTTGTGGATAAATGTTTTGTCACCGCCCATCGCCTCAATGAGCCCTTTCACGTCCTGCGGCACATAGAACGAATACACCCACGAATTTCCTTCCACAAATCCCTCGCCCTCAGTGTCTAACAAGCTGAAAGGCTCTTTCCAGCTTCCGTCGCTCATCTTCGGACGGGCAAAGCCTAACTGGGTGTCGAAGGTGTTGCGCCAATAGCTGGCTCTTTGTTTGTATTGTTCTGCAAGTTTTTGATTTCCAGCTTTTAATGCTGTTTGATAGATGGTCCAGTCATCGTATGCGTATTCCAAGGTGATGGAGACACAGCCTCCGTTTCGGTCAAAAGGAACATAACCTAATTGTTGGTAATCATCCAGATTGACATAATAGGGACAGGTAGAGCTTCGATGCATGGCTTTCAGCATTTCATCATTTTGATTTACAGTGCCTTTTGCATAAGCATCTGCAAGCACAGATGTGGCATGGTAGCCTATCATGCACCAGTTCTCGTTACCCATGTGTGACCATACAGGCAGCAGCCCGTGGACGCTTTGTTCGCTGTGTTTCAGCATGGACTTCACCATGTCGGCATTGCGTTGGGGCTGCAACACATTGAACAAAGGATGCAGGGCGCGGTAGGTGTCCCACAAAGAGAATACGGTGTAGTTGGTGAAGTCTTCCGCCTGATGGATGTTGTGGTCAATGCCTCGGTATTTTCCGTCCACATCCATGTAGATGGAGGGGTTGATCATGGTATGATATAAAGAGGTGTAAAGCATGGCCTTTTGATCTTCAGTGCCTTCAGCTTGAAGGATAGAGAGTGCCTTGTTCCATTTGTGTTGGGTCTCCGATAATAGCTGGTCGAAATCGCGGCCATCGGTCTCGGCGTGCAGGTTTTTCAAAGCGCCTTCGGTGCTGGTTGCCGAAAGGGCGACTTTCATTTCCAGGGTCTCTGGTTGCTTGAAGGTGAAATAAGCCACAATCTTTCGTCCAGTCATCTCTGGAAAATGATGGTTTACAGGAAACTTTCCCCACATGCCGTTGTATTTGGGTTTTTCCAGTTCACGGTATCCATAGTCAGCAATGGGTTGATTAAAGCTGATGGCGAAATAGGTATAGTTGGTTCTTGCCCATCCGTTGGTGATTCTGTAGCCTGTCAGCAGGGTGTCGTTTTCCACTCGAAGGTTAGCCCAGAGGGTCTTTCCATCATAATTATAGATGCCGTGCTGTAAGTCGAGAATGATGCTTCCATCCTGCCCGTTTGGAAAGGTATAGCGATGAATGCCATTGTGTTCGGTGGCTGTCAGTTGGACTTTGACCCCGTAATCCTGCAAAAACACCTCATAATATCCCGGAGTGGCTTTCTCGGTCTCGTGGGAGTAACGGGAGCGATAGCCCGCGTCGGGGTCGGTCTGTGTTCCGGGATTGAATTTCACAACACCGGTCACGGGCATCACGAGAATGTCGCCTAAGTCGGAATGGCCTGTCCCGCTGAAATGGGTATGGCTGAAGCCAACGATAGTGCTGTCTTTGTGCTGATAACCAGCGCAGTATTCATACACTCTCGGTTGATAAATACCGTCAATGTCATGGGGTATGGTATCCGTGTCGGGACTCAGTTGAACGATGCCGAAAGGTGAACAGGCTCCCGGAAAGGTATGCCCCATGCCATTGGTTCCAATAATCGGGTTGACGTATTGATTGTAGTCTTTAAGATTCTCAGTAACAGGAACTTGTTTTTCGTTGCAAGCAATAATGAAAAAGGCAAGTGCCGCGATAAATAGAGCGATGTTTGTTTTCATAGACGTGTTTTTAGATGCCTTATTAGTATGATGATCTTTCAAAGATTGGTTCTTTATCCGAGTTTTCGGGTTCTTCCACTATTAAACCGCTGATATCGTGATTTTTGACATCGTCCATCACAATGGCGGTGCGGTAGTCTTTTTTCAGCGCCTTAAGAACGATGTTTTTCATCGTGAGGCCATCCACATGGCGGATGAAGAAGCCCCAGGCGGGCAGTTCCTCGTGCTGTGAGAATTCAGGATAGGCCTTGGGCATCTCGGGTACTTTGTCTAACTCATCGAGACCGACATGTGCATAATGTGGGTCACCTCCGCCAGGAAACACAATCTCGATATTCTCTAAAGTAACATTTTTTATCTTGCTGTCTTTCAGCCCTATGATACCGCATGGTGAGATGTTTCGGGGCAGGTCCTCGATGGGGCCTTCGTATTCGTAACCAGCGTCGGGTTTGGTGGCTGCCACTTCGGCATACAGGTGGCGGATGGTGATGCCGTCCATGAAGCTCTGCTTGTCGCGGCGGGCACCAATATTCAGGTAGATGGCATTGCCCACGTTGGTGGCGTAGAGCGAATCCACAAGGATATTTTCGCAGATTCCCCCGTCAACACTTTGGATGGTGATCGCGCTGCGATAGGTGTCATAAACCGTGTTATTAATGATTTTCACATCCTTGAATCCGCCTGCGCCCATGGTGCCGAACTTAATGCCGCTGGCTGAGCTTCTGGCCGTGCAGTTGCGCACCTCGATATTCTGACATAACTTCTTGGCACTATGTGATTTAAGACAGATAGCATCATCGCTGGCGTTAATGTAACTATTGGTGAGCACAAAGCCGTTGCAATCCACGATGTCGATGCCGTCGTTGTTCCAGAACGCGGTGCTTTGTACCCTCACGTTGTTCACCTTCACGTTCTCGCACTGGTCGTACATGCATACCCAATTGGCGGCGTCGCGGAAGGTGACGTTATCCACCTCCACGTTCTTACATTCCCTGAAGATGAGCAGTCGTGGACGGAAGCCTTCTCCTACACGGTCGTTGGAGAGTTTATCCTTCATCAGGCCTTTGTGTACCAAGTCGGTGCAGTTGTTGCCCAGTTCACGTCCCTGGCCTTCGATGCAGCCTCCACTGTTGTAGATGCCGAGTAATTTGATGTTTTCCACCCCCTCGGCCATGATGAGGGCATGGTCGCTGGTGGCGACGAGGCGGTCATAGTCGAAAGGATTGGTACTGCCCACTAAAACGGCGCCTTCCATCAGCTCAATGGTGACGTTCGACTTCAGGTGGATGCTTCCCGTGAGGTAACGTCCCACCCAGAATCTTAATGTGCCGCCACCTTGCTCTGCAATCCAATCGATGGCGAACTGAATACTACGGGTGTTCATCGTCACCCCGTCGCTGCGGATGCCGAATTTCGAAGCATAGTAAATGGGTTTTGCATCTTGGGCATGAAGCATTCCGATAAATGCCATTGCCACAGTCATCAATAATACTTTTAAAATACCTTTTTTCATATCAAATCTCTTTTTTAACTCTTACCTCTAACCTCTCAACTCTCAATTCTCACCTTTCCCATCATACCCATCGGCTGTAAGGGCTGGTCTCGTTTCGGATGGTTGACATAGATCCACACGGTGGGATTATCTTCTTTCGTGAAGGTCTTCAAATAATTACCTAACGTAGTGGTAACCCTGATTTCCAGCTCATTGTCTCCTTTGTGGAGCAAATTGCCGATGTCATACTGTCGTCGGCCATAATAACGAACCCCGGCAGATTGACCGTTGACAAACACCTCGCTGATGCCTTCCACCAAACCTAAATCCAACACTGTATTGCCCGTAGAGACGTTGTGCACATCGTCTCTACAATGGATGGTTTTCCGATAGACGATGGTCCCGGCGAAATGCTGGAAGGCCGGATGGTCTTTCAGGTCGAACAGGGTGTCGAAATGGGTATGGATGACGGTGTCCAAACGGGCATGTATTAATTCCACATCCCAATCGGTGGAAATGTCGGTTTTGTCCTGTTGTAGAGACGCAAAATTTTGCGTCTCTACCGTGCCAACCCCATGTTTTTCAAACACAATCAACATGGATTCCGCCGGACCCAAATCAAAATCGTAACCGTCATTTTCATTCAACGGCAAGGGATACCGTTCCCCAGTGTGTAAATCCCAAACCCAAGGGTGTTTCTTATGGGTCAATGCTTGATGGAAACCTATGCGGGTTTGATGGGCTTGATAGCGATGGCTGTTGCACAGGAATATCATCTCACTGCCGTCGTCGGTGGTATATCGGTTTTGCATCACGAAGGGGTCAGGACGCTCGATGTCAAGATAATGAGGTAAATCATAACGATGCATCAAACTGTCATACCAGGCGATGAAACTTTCTCTGGGCGGCTCCACGAAGACAAAACGGTCGGCATTGCGTCGAATCTGGTCGAAACAACTTCGGACAATGGAATCCTTGGCCACAATATCACCGCTTAGTCCCAACGACTGGTAGGGGATGGTGTCGATGCAAAGGATTCTCCCGCCCGACTTCACGAAATGCAACAACTGTTCGGCAGTCTCAGGATGAAGACTTTCCACATCGATAAGCATCAAAGTGTTGTATCTCCGTCGGTTAAAACAAAGGTTGCCTTTATTAATCTCCGAGCCTTTGATGATGTTTTCGCTTACATAATCCACACCGCCACCGCATTTGTTGATGGCCTCCCATATCATAGTCTTATAGGGGGCGCGGGTGGTGTTGGGAAAAGGTTCGTTTTGCATCCCAATGGTGCTCCACATATCATTCTCTGGGTTCAGGATGGCGATGTCGGCATAGTAAGTGCCGTGTTGCAAAGCGTATGAAAGCCGTGCCTTGTATTTGTTGTAAATCTTGAAATAGGGCCACCAAGGATTGTTTTCGCTGTAATAGGCGCCGTAGCGGACCCAGCCTGGGAAACTAACTTCTTGATTTGGTGAGTAGTTGAAGCCATGAAACACGCTGTGAGTCACCCCTGAGATGGCACTTTGGTCGCCGCCGATTTTCAACTGCTCCAAGGTCATATTGAACACAGTATAAGTGTTGGTCATCTCCTCGCAGCTCACGGTGCGGTTTCCGGCGAGATGGGCTGCTGACGACACGAATTTGTTGACCATGGTATAAGCGCGTCCGCGACGGTAATCTTGTTCCGACATCTCCTCTCCAGGCTTGTGTTTCAGCCAGTTGGTAGTCCACGACTCGCCTTCAGGAATGTCGTAGTCCATGGCGTTTTCCAAAGGATAAAAGCCTCTTCCATACGCTTGTGCCCTTGCTTTCACACCCAGGGCATGGCACCACGCTATGTAAGGTTCGGTGAAACGTTCTTGCATCAGCTGCGCTTTAAAATCCTCAAAGTCGTAACGGGCACGGTTCACCAGCTGCTGAAACTCAGATGTTACAGGCACCACGGGGTTGTAGTTCAGGGCACTGCCCATCGAACCAATTTTGAATAGGATAAACGGAAGATAATCAGTAATATCGTAGCCGTATCGTTTATTGAACTCCTCGGCCATGCCATCGCTCCAGTTGGCACCCTCCAACTCCATGCTGTCGGTGAAAAGGGCGCGGATTTGGCCTTTCAGTGGCCCAATACGTTCCTCTATCTTGTCCGACATATTAGAAAGGTATCGTTTGACGGCCTCGGTGTTGAAATGGTCGAGCACCGGTCCCGCCGCCCCGGGGGCTCCGTTGATGACTTCCAAAAAACCGTTGATTTTCACCAAGGCAGCCAACGTGTATTCTCCTTCGGGGATATGGATAGTAAAAATACTATCATTTTGCCAGACATCAATGCCATCGTTGAGGCTTGATGCAGGATTGGGGTACAACCATAACCGCATTAATTCCTTGGTGTTGCCTTGGTAAGGCGAACTCACTTTTGGCATGGCGTGAGCGCATAGACTGTCACGGACAATGGTCAATGTGGTGGGTCCGGTTACGGGTTCCGCGTAGTTGACCACGATTTGTGCCCGCTCGTCCTCTTTGAGGAACTCAGCTCCGAAAGGCCATCCTGAGCCTACCAGAAGATCGCAGGTCATGCCAAGGCGTTGGGCTTCATCGAAACATACCTTAAGCATGTCGATCCATTCGGGACTGAGCCATGGTAGCGAGGCCTTTCCAAGGCTGTCACAATAACTTGGGAAAGCGATAGGGTTGATCTCTACACCGCCAATGCCTGCCTCTTTCAAGAGACGTAGCTCTCGTACCAACTCGTCGGCCTCCACCTTGTCGCCGTTCCACCACCAGCGCACGAAAGGGTGGTACTCCATGGACGGTTGCAGGAAGTCGGCATAGAGCTGCTCTACAGTCAGCGTCTCATGCCGAACACATCCACAGAGGAGAATAATCCCGAAAAGTAACAGCATTTTTTTCATGGATGCAAATGTAATGAAAAAGTAGTATCTTTGCCAAATCTTTTGATTGATAAGGTCATGACCCCGAAATTCGACACCTGTTTCTTTGAACGATATGCAATGTACTCGCTGAATGCTATCCTTGGCGAGCGCTATGCGCATCTGGTCAATGCTGACCGGCCTGACTTGCAGGATGAAGAGCATGGCATCGGTATTGAGGTGACCCGTGCCATCACCGAGGACAAGAACGTGGCTAACTCGTTGATCAACGAAATGGCAGGCCGCCCCGTGAAAGAGGTGAACGAGGATTTGTTGAAAATTCAGGAAAGCGGTTACTCGTATGGCTTGGGACAAAGCTATTCCGTGGGTTCCAACGAATACAACTATTGGGCTCTGGCCTTGCCTATGAAACGCATCCTCGAGAGCAAGCTGTGGAAGATTAACAACGGTTTTTATGGGGATTTCAAGGAGTTCGGTCTCTATGTGTTCACGAAATATGACCTTGTGGGCGAAGAGGTGAACGAAATCATCGGCTTCATGATGGATGCCCAGCAACGCTGTGACGTTCGTTATGATCACCTGTATATCTCGCAAATCGACATCTTCTTTGACTGCGACCTTCGTCAAGGCGATTTCGACAGCTATCCCATCGAGTCGAGACTGAGAAGGAAATTCTATTACCAAGCGATAAAAAAGTAAACCATTATGGCTGACGGATATTTGGAAAAACGTTATGAAGAGGTCTTTGGCAAAGGTGCCAAAAAGACCGTGGTGCGTCGTACCTCTGTGGATGCGCTCTTCGAGAAAAACCGTAGTTACCGGGGTTACCAGCATGACTTCATCGTGAAGCGTGAGATGCTGGAACGCATTGTGGCAGTGAATGCCAAAATCGCCTCCGCGAAAAATCAACAGGTGCTTCGTTTCAAACTTGTCACGCAGGAAACAGGTGCCGACACCATCGTGCAAAACATGAAGTTAGGTGGCCTCTTGCCAGAACTTCATCTTCCTTTTCCAGACACGGAGCCGAATGCCTTTATCATCATCTGTAGTACCATCCCCGAAAACAAGTTCGTGGATATCGACCTCGGCATCGCTGCGCAAAGCATGTTGCTGAAAGCCACCGAGATGGGACTTAATGGCATCATGATTGGTGCTTTCAACAAAGCCAACATCATCGAGGCGTTTCACCTGCCTTACGAGCCGCTGCTGATGCTCGCCATTGGCAAGGGCAACGAGAACATTCAACTTCAACCCGTCGATAAAGGGGAGAAACTGGCTTATTATCGTGATGAAAAAGGAATGCAATTTGTCCCCAAAATACGCTGGGAACAATTGATCATCGACTGAAAGGTGTTATTCAGGAATCGTAAATAAATCGGAAGGAACTTCTGCGTTCTCCTGAAAATCTGTTACCTCCCAAAGCGTTTCGTTACGACCGTTTATCATGATGCATTTCAAGGTGATGCCTTTGTAAACCCATGCGGTATTCTTGACGACTTTATTTCTCCGGCCTATGGTGGTCTCGTAGGTGAATTTACGGCACATCCGACCTAATACCTCCTCATCCTCACCCGTGTCAACAATTTTGTATTTGTCAATGGCAGCTTGTGAAGGATTGACGAAAGTGAGGTCCCAGGTGGGATTGTCAAATACTTTGGGTTTGCTCGACTCATTATAAATCCATGATTTATCTTTATTGACGACGGTGGTGTTTTCGAATGAACCCAACGCCCCCATGTCGATGGTTTGCACCAGCGCTTCGTAGTCACCATAGTTGTCGAAATAGCGGACAGCAGGGGTGTCGTGCCCACTTAATACTGTGTGTTCATGGAGTATGCCCGATTTGATTTCATAGCGGTGCGCAGACTCCTGGGCTGTCATCATGGATGCTACGGAAAGCATCACAAGCATCAAGAATAGTTTTTTCATAAGTGATTTTGCTTGTTAGAATTGGAAATATATAAACGATTGCAAATCAGCTGTGATAAACTGATAAATAATAAATACTATCAAAAAA
The DNA here is from genome assembly GCA_946402445.1 of uncultured Bacteroidales bacterium. Lineage (GTDB taxonomy): Bacteria > Bacteroidota > Bacteroidia > Bacteroidales > F082 > Limimorpha. The sequence continues at coordinate 8,487 of CAMIWN010000034.1, read as the reverse complement.
CATACCACGACCATCAACGGTAAAGGCATGTTGGCGAACCAGATGCGGTAACGACGCTTGAAGTTGTCGGGCAACCAGTGGATGACCATGCCCAAGATAATCATGAGGAATACGTTTCGGTACTGCCAGACCATATCGGATATCTTGGTGAGTTCCCAGTGGCTTCCAATCTGGTTGACCATGTTTTTGGCAGTGTTCCATGCTGTCTCGTTGGCCTCGGCAGGGTCGAGGTTGGAACCGCTTCGGAAAAACAAACGGGTGAAGGTGATGAAGGTGAAGGTTTGGAAGATGGCCCAGGCATCGGCTAACCATTGGAAGGCATTGGTTGCTGCTTTCTTCTTGAAAATCAATTGATACGCTAACCTGATGACATTACCGATGAGGATGATGAAACACCATACGAAGAACATGCTGAACACGGGGTAAGGCACATAGATGCTGAGCAGCCTCAATGTGATGGTTACCGTCAAGATAAACAGGGTTCTTGTAGCGTTGTTCCAGTCTCTCCAGAACTTGTAAAACACCATTCCGATACCGTTCAAACCGCCCCAAATCATGAAATTCCACGAGGCACCGTGCCACAAACCACCCAACAGCATGGTGTCCATGGCGTTGATGTTGGTCGTGATCTTCTTCCTCTTTTCGGGCTTGAAAATGGCTACCAGGGCGATGACCAATGCCAGCACTAAAACCCCCAGGCCTACCCACCAGCTGCCACTCAAGAACACGGCGATGGCGGCAATCATGATGATGATGCAGAATGAACCGAAAGTGGCGTTGCGATTACCTCCTAACGGGATGTAAAGATAGTCCTGTAACCAGCGGGATAACGAGATGTGCCAACGTTTCCAGAACTCGCCGGGGTGTTTGGCTTTATAGGGAGAGTTGAAGTTTTGAGGTAGGTAAAAGCCCATCAACATGGCCACACCAATGGCGATGTCGGTGTATCCCGAGAAGTCAGCATATACCTGCAAGGAATAACCGAACAAGGCGCATAAGTTCTCGAAGCCGGAGTAGAGCAGGGGATTCTCAAAAACACGGTCGATGAAATTCACGGCGATGTAGTCGCTGAGCACAATCTTCTTCACCAATCCGTTCATAATCCAAAACACGGCGATGCCAAACATCCTCCGGCTCAGAAAATATTTCTTATGCAGTTGGGGGATGAACTCGTTAGCCCTGACAATGGGACCCGCCACCAGCTGAGGGAAGAAACTCACGTAAAAGCCGAAGTCAAGCATGTTCCTTACTGGCTCGATGCGCTTGCGATATACGTCCATGATATAGCTGATGGCCTGGAAGGTATAGAATGAGATGCCCACCGGAAGCAGGATGCTGTCAACACTGAAACGGTTGCTCCCCGTTGCTTGGTTGCCTATCCATGCAAACACATCGAACACCTCGAAATGGGAACCGAACAGGTTGTTTACCACATCGGTGATGAAATAGGCGTATTTGAAGTAAAACAGGATTGAGAGGTTGACGATGACGCTGACGGCTAACACGATGTTGCGACTTCTGTCTTTCGTTCTGGTATTTAACCATTTGGCACCAAAGAAGTTGTAAATAGTGATGAAAATCAGAATCAAGGTGAACAGGCCGCTGGTCTTATAATAAAAGAAAAGGCTGACGAGGAACAGGAAGGCGTTGCGTAACAGGCACTTGTTCTTGACCAAGCTGAACAAGGCGAACACCAGGGCGAAGAAAGCCCAGAAATAAAACTGGGTGAACAACAGGGGATGCGCCTTGTCGAACGAAAACAGCTTCTGGAAGAAGTCAAGCACGATGTCTGAGAAGCTCATCATCAGTAGTTACGGTAGTGGGTTATGTGTTTGATATATCTGTCAATCAGTGCGTTATAAAGCAAGTCTCCAATCAAGGTGTAACCAGCAACGGTGAAATGAACCTTGTCTTTCTTGGCCATGCTTTGATCTTCCCATTGCGCCATGGACTGCAAACCTCCCATGATGTCAAAGAAATCCCACACGGCGGCGTTATGTTTTTTGCCAAGTTCCATGAAAGCTTGTTGGGCAACAGTGCCATTAGGATTGACTTGATACACGGTTTTTTTCTTTTTCTTGGTGGCTTTGTAGCTGTCGTTGTTGGTCACAAACAACAGGGCGCAGTTGGGACTCACTTTGTGGATGATGTTGATGAGTTGGTCGTAGTCGCGTTTGAACTTCTCTTTGGTAAAGCTGTCGGCGGCGGCATCGTTGATGCCGATGCCGAAGATGACGAGGTCGGGTTTCACCAAACGGAGGTCACGCTCAAAGTCCTCGCAGTTGAGGTAGGACTCCACCTTGGCGCCGTTGACGCCGATACCGTGGTAGGTGATTCCAGGCATGCCGTTGTCGAGATAGACACCGGTGACGGTGAAAGTGCCGGGCTTTTGGTTGAAGTCCACATAAAGCGAGTCGGTGTAGTCGGGGAGACGGAAGGTATAAGAGCCTTCGCGGTCATTGTATTTGCCTTTGATAATCTGGTCGTTATAGTGGACAACGGGTTCCAAGTCGCCATATCCCAGGATTTTCACAAGGTTGAAGTCGAACGTGGGGGTGATGTCTCTGGGATTTTTTTCGCGAGTGACGATGCTGAAGCTGGCGGTGGTGTCGGAGGTGGTCACCGAGGCTCCGGCAAGGCCGAGACGGGTGTCGAAAGGCACGGCGTTACGGCAGTAACTCCATTCGCCTGTCCTGCTGATGATGTAGCTGGAAGGGGTGTTGGTGGTCATAAAGGGGAAGACGAGGCCTCGTCCTGCAGTGATGCCGGGACAGAGGTTGAGGAGGTTGTCGCGCATCTGCTGGGAGAACACACCGGCTTGCACATGGGAACCGCCGATATGCATGATGTTGACATGCCCTTTTCCTGTGAAAAGTAGCGTGTCGAGCTTGTCGAAAAATAACTCCATGGCGAGACTGTCGCTAGGGAACTGAAGCTGATTTCGCTCAAAATGGGCAAAGGCGTATTCGGGGACCTGGCGTTTCATGGGTGCCTGGGCACGGACAGCGGATGCTGTGAGAGCCAGCATGAGTAGGATATAGATGGAGCGGTATCTCATGGTTTGTAATAATTTAACGGTTTGAATCTGTTTTCACGTTCTTGATGCATGAAGTTGTCGATAGCCTCGTTGGGAAGTCTCTTCCGCATGTTGTAAAAGTCATAATAGGTGAGGAATGACTTGGCCAGGTCGTCGCCAATCTCCTGCGCGCCGAGGAAAGTGAAGTGGATATAGTCGGGTCCAGCAAGGGCGGGTCTGTGTTTCACATACTGTGCCATGGAGCCTTCGCCACCCATGACATGGAACATGTCCCAATAGGCCACATCGTTGCGTAAGGCAGTGGCTCTCAACGAGTCGTTCAACTCAGGTAACCCCTTCCAAGTGCCGATTTTGCCGTTGTAGCTCTTGCCCATATCGGCTGGACCGATGAAAAGCAAGGTGGCTTGTGGAGCCACTTCCTTGAAATATCGAATCTGTTTCTCTAATTCAGTCATGTAGTTGGCGATGGCCTTGGAGCCATGGATGCCGGGCATCCTGTTGCCTCCGAACTGAAGGATAATCATACGGGTGTCAAGAAGCCTGAACGATTCCTCCATCACCTGTTTGTTGATTCGGGTGAATATGGTGCCGGAACAGCCTCTTAGCGGGTTGTTGTCAACAGCGACGCCGTCCTCACCGTCAAGGAGTATGGCATAGACCTCCGCATTGCCTTGCAAGGTGATAGTGCCTCGGCTCACCGTTGTGGGAAGATCCCAGCTGAGCAGCGTAACCCCTTGGTTGGCAGCGCATATTTTGGGTTCTGACTTGATAGTGTCCGCTCTTAGCGAGGCTTTGAAACCTTCACTGTTGTTTCCAATGAGAAGGCCTATATGCGAGATCTCTTTCACCTTTTCAAAAGCTTGAGAATGACGTGACTTCGTGAAAGTGATATTGGCCTGCCCGCTGGCTTGAGAGAACTGGGTCATCACACCGTATCTTCCGTGATTAGCGCGTCGTGTGGTGGAGTCACCATAAACACTGTAACGGGTAAGCCCTCCAGAAAAACTCTGTGAGACAGAGATGGACGACACCCGCTGGATGGCGGGAATCATGTTGGGCCCTGAGCCGCCGAAAAGCTCCTGCAACCGCTGACGAAGCACAGAAGTGATGCGGTCCATCTCGATTTGCGAGTCGCCATAGTGCATCACACGATATACCTTCTGGTCTTTTTTGGCTTGTTCAAAATGCTGGAACAGTTGGTCGAAATATGTGTAATCCTCATCAGGTAGATAGATGCGGTTCGGGTTGAGTGTGAGATAGTCACGGAAAAACATCAGACTGTCGAGCTGGGTATCCGAGCAGGTCATCTCAAAACTTTTGCTGACCTTTTCGAGGACATCATCCACATCGACTTCCTCCTGCTTGCCCATGCGGTCTTCTGCGTAGGAAGGGAAACGCAAGTTCAGGGCACCAACTTCGACACCATCAGCTGGGAAAGCTGCCCAAGCGATGCCGAGGAGCGCGAACACGGCGAGGATGAAAACAAGGACGCGGGAGGCTTTCATGGATAGATAGTCAGTTTTTGATTTTCACGGATGAAATCGCTCTTTAAGTGGTTCCATTTCTTCAAGTCGCTGATCTTCACGTGATGCTGTTGTGCGATTTTCCCTAAAGTGTCTCCTAATTTGACAGTGTAGGTGATGGACTTGCTTTGTTTCTCAGTCTTTTGCGCGATTTCTTTTTCTTTCTTTTCTTTCTCTTTGGCAGCTTCAATAGCCTCTTTTTCCTTCACTTTCTGAGTGGCGGTTTCCGAGTAGATGCGTTCCCTGTTATTCTCAAACAATTGTGCCGCCGATTTGGGAAGACGTAAGGCATAGCCTTCCAAAGGCTGGAATGGATCTGTCTTGAACATCGGATTCAAACGCTTTACATTGTTTTCTTGAAGGCCTGTGACGGCACTGATCACCGCAACCGAGACAGGTTGGTCGAAAGAACAGTAACCATATTGTTCTGAGGTGTGGGTGATGGATTTGTCGTCGGAACTGTAAACATAGTAGCTGGCGATGAAATGGCCGATGATTTTCACGTTAGGGAGCCACTCGTTGTCGTAATAGATCCATGGATTCGTGCCAGCCTCGGGGTGACGGAGCTGGGCGTTCTGTAGGGCGGATGGGCTGTTGACGTATGCCAGAAGACATAGCCACCAGTCGCCATATTCTTCATAAAGGTCTGTCAAATAACGCATAGCGGCGTATGTGGATGCCTCAATGGTATATCGCTCGTCATGGGTCTCGTCAACCGTCAACCCGTATCGCAGAGCGATGAGTGCTGGCAATGCCCAGATACCGGCACGCTCCTCTTGGTGGTAATCCAGCTTTAAGTTGGTCAGGGCCACCGGGAGATAGATTAGCTCGTCAGGGAGTCCGAAATGACGGATCTCCTCGTTGATGCCACTCTCAAACAATGGAAAGTTGGAGGGTAGCTGCTTGTCGGTATATTCAACGATGTCATCGACCAAACGCTCGTGGAAAGGTAAGGGTATGCGGTTCTCGATGACCGATAAGCGTTGTTTGATGGTGTTGGAATCTATACTGGAGCCGTGCGCGCAGCGGATGACGCTGACCGACATTGCCAGAAGAAGGAGGATTCTGAATCGTTGTGCAATCATAAAAGAATGGGATTATTTTTTCTGCTGTTTGGTCCAAAAAACCACCCATCTCCGCTCTTCTTCCGAAAGGTCTTTCATGTCGGAAACGTAATCGGGATTGGCCACATACCAGTCGGTGGATTCAAAATAGTCTTGTAACATTTTGGTCTTGAACACATAACCTCGATAGGCAAAGGGCAGGTTGCGCATGATTTTCTTCATATCATCGCTGATTTCACTGCATTCGGCCGTGTCTTCATCCTCCATGTAAAAGATTTTCATGGCTGAAGTGTAACCTTTCTTGAATTCAAAGGCGATGGCGCGAAAACAGTCGCCTTCCTCTTCGTAAGCGTTGAAATAGCCTTCCTCATCCCAAACGAAAGGCCGTTCCACAAAAAGTTCCCCTTCGGGATGAAAGTTTTTCTTGTGATAAGTGACCATGCCGTCTTGGATGTGGAACCGCAGCATCTTGATATCATATTTTTCTATCTCGTTTTGCCTTCCCACCCCGTCGATGGTCCATCCGCCTTGACCTTTGAAAAAACTCTCGTTGACATCGTATGTGCAACGGGGACCCAGGTCAAGATTCAAGGTGAAGTCATCGATTTGATGGTTAGCCCAGCGGTTGGCCGCGGTCAACACATACTCAAAACAATATTCAGTGCCAACATAATCCGATGCATCAAACAAATAGGTGTGCTCCACGATATTCAGGCCTTTTTTGAAAGTGGCATCAAAGTGATATACAAAATAATAAGGTATCCCCTCAGAGAATTCCCACTCTCGTCCCAGCTCAAGTTCGCGTTGCTTGGATAACTCATCAAATTTCCCGTTTTGGAAATAGTTTTCCTGGTTTTCCACATGGGAGACTTGGTATTTCAATGACTGGCCATTGAGTTTCACAGTGAAGTCAAAGATGTTCGGGTGGTCAGTAAGTTTCTTGTATTCTTCCTCCTCAATAGCCCAGGCACCTCCAGGGGGCATGGCCTCAAAGCCAACCAATAGAGTCTTCTCCGCACCAGGGTTGAAGAACTCGTAATAAACATGTACATACAACTGATCTCCTTGGCGTGTGATGCTTAAAATCTCTTTCTGAACAGAGATCTCTGTTTCAGTGATGGGAATTAGTTGATTGCCCGAAGTATAGAAGATGCCGTCGTTGGCAATAGCATATATACCTAACAAAAATAAATAAAATAATAAAATTATTTTTTTCATATTGAGAGATGATTAAATAGAGGGCAAAATTAGAAAAAAAACTCTAATTTTGCACTTCAATTTTTTAAAGTGTAAGATGGAACAGTTAGATAGGACTAAAGAGCTGGAAACCAAAGATATAAAGAGGCTTTTATGGGCATACGCTTTACCTTCGATTGTGAGTCAGATTATTGCTTCGGTGTATAATATCTGCGACCGTGTGTTCTTAGGGCAGTGTGTGGGTGCCTTGGCTATTGCTGGATTGGCCATCACCATGCCGATTATGAACATCATCCATGCCTTTGGCTCGTTGGTGGGTGTGGGTTCATCAGCGCGAATGTCTATCGTTTTGGGAAAGAAAGACGTCAACTGGGCGGAGAAGATTTTGGGTAACAGTTTGTTGCTTACTTTTTTCTTTGGATTTCTCTTTGTTACAGGAGGTTATATCTTCATGGATCGTATCTTGACGATGTTTGGTGCTTCGGCGGAGACTATTGGTTATGCAAGGGAGTACATGGATATCGTGCTGCCTGGAATGTTCTTCACGACCTTGACTTTCAACCTCACGGGTTTGATTCGTGCCAGTGGCTATCCTCAGAAGTCCATGTGGATTATGGTGGGCGGTGCCATCCTGAATATCGCGCTCGATGCGTTGTTCATCTATGGGTTGGACTGGGGTATTGCTGGTGCTGCTTGGGCCACAACCATCTCAATGGCGGCTTCGGGTATCGTTGCCGTGATGCATTTTCTCCAACCGAAGTCGTTCATCCGCTTCCGTCGTCATGCTTGGAGACCCAAGGGTTACATCTTCCGTAACATCCTGCTTATCGGCATGAGTCCTTTCTTGATGAATGTGGCGGCATCGGGCGTGGTGGCTTTGCTCAACCGTCAGCTCATCCATTATGGGGGCGACTTGGCCGTGGGGGCGTATGGCATCATCAACACCTTTGCCAGCTTGGCGGTCATGTTGATCCTTGGTGTGTGCCAGGGCATGCAGCCTATTGCAGGATATAACTATGGTGCGCGTCATCCACATCGGCTGAAGGCGGTTTATACGCTGACCATGAAGATCAATATCATCATTGGTGTGGCGAGCACGGTATTAGCCTTGACCCTGCCTCATCTGTTATTGCGTGCCTTTACCAAGGAGGAGGAATTGATTCAGATTGCCATTCCCGCCATGCGTTTCATTTTGGTGATGTTCGGCTTGGTGGGTTTCACCATCACCAATTCCAACTTTTTCCAGAGCATCGACAAGCCTTGGATTGCCATTGTGACGAGCCTCTCACGTCAGGTGCTCTTTCTCCTTCCGATGATTTACATCATTCCTCCTTTGTTTGAAAATATTGGTTATCAAGGCCTTACTGGCGTGTGGGCCTCTATGACAATCTCCGATGTGTTGGGAGCAGTGTTGGCTTTTGTGCTGATGTTGACGCAGAAGAAGGTGTTTCGTGCCGTTGATGTTAGATCGACACCATCTCCGCAATAGGATGTTATCCATAGGAGGTGTTGAGGATCATATCACGTCATCCTATTTAAAGCATTGTTTTTGATAAATGTGGTGGTAAGTTCCAATCTATATCAAGCGTCCGTTTTTTTCGTTTTGCAAACGATAAACAAATCCCGCCATTATTGACGGGATTGTTGATGATTCAAGAAATTATTA
>CAMIWN010000033.1:0-37287 GCA_946402445.1 uncultured Bacteroidales bacterium | reverse complement strand
GGCACGATGCGAAAACCATCGAAACGCAACACAACAGGCTCCATAAGACGGAACGTGGGCTCATATTCGTTATTTCTTTTTGCAAAGATAAACAAATCCCGCCATTATTGACGGGATTGTTGAAAATTCAAGAAATTACTAAAGGGGGATTCTCAATTCTTGACCCACTTTCCGCTGCCCAGTTTCTGGTCGTCGCGCCAGATCTCCCAGAGATAGACACCCGCGGGCCATCCACCCGCGTTGATGGTGGTGCTGAAATCAAACGGACGGGCATCCCGCAGCCTGCCCTGGAGGTCGTAGAAACGGACGACGGCGTTGTCAACACCGGCGGACACTTTGACGTGGTCTGTGCCGGGATTCGGGAACACCCCCGTGACGTGCTCCTTGTTTTCAGGCTCCGAAAGATAAACCGGGGCTTCCGTGTAGATGTATCTTATCTCGAACTGGTTGACGTTGCCTTCATGGAAATACGTCTCGTAATAGTAGAAGCGCATGCTGTTCTGCTGCCATTTTTCGGCGGGGTTGATAAACAGGGGGTGGTTCGTGAATTTGTCACGTATCCATTCCTCACCGCTTTTTTTATAAAACGACACCACCTCTTTCATCCCTTCGTCGTCATACTCATAGACGGCCTTCCTCTCCTCCTCCCATGCTTGGTCGGACTCCGACCAGGAGCCGGAGGTCCATTCGGTGAGCCGGGATTGACCGTCATACTGCATCTTGACGAAGCTGTCGTTCGCCCAGCCGTTGGCCGTCAGGATTTGCGTTGTCTTCAGTTCTGGATTCCCGTCCTGATGGTAGGTGTATTCGGTGCGGCTTTGGCCGGTGGACTCGCCACCGTCGTTGAATGCCGTCGTCAGCTCCTCCACGAGGCGGTAACTCCCGTCGTAGGTTGACTGGGTTGTTTCGGAGAGCATTCCCTCATGTCCTATGAAGGGCACCAGGTAGTGAGACTCCGTCCTTTTGTGACCGTCCTCCTCGTAGTCGTACAGCCAGAATTCCCAGGTGTCGTGTCCGTCACCAAGCTCTTTTCGGACCAGTCGGCCCTCCCCGTTGTATTGGTACGACCAATACTGGTTCGACTCCATGAGACTCCAGGTGTGACTCATGGAGACCAGGAGGCCTTTCTCGTCATAATCGTAGTCAAGGCACTCCTCGACCTCAGGATACCCGGCCCTGTGGTAGGTGAATTCTTTTTTCATGAAATCACCGTCATAGTGGAAGGAGGTGCTTAACACATAATCGGGGAAGTCGAATTTTTTCACCTTGCCGTTCTCATGGTACGAGAATTGGGAGGTCAGCTCGTTGTCAATGTTTCCGGCGGCGTCGAGATGTCTTCCGATGACCTGTCCGGGTTGGATGATGCTGTCGTTAAGGTTCTCCGACAGGCACGTCCCACTCATGAGGACAAAGGGGACAAGCATTACAAGATTGAGGATTGTTTTCATGGTAAAGTGTTTTTATTATTGTCCACATTGTACGCGCGGCCGAATGCTGCCGAAAATATGAGGCAGAGCATCATGATTAATTTGATTTCTTTTTTCATTTCATCTTTCATCGATTCTTTTTTATCATCAATGCAAAATTATGACATAAAGATATCTCTGTCGCAAAATTATGACATAAAGATATCTCTGTCAAGATGAAAAATGTTCGGATTTTTCGGAATTGTCAATAATGTATTAAAAACCAGTTAGTTATAAGACAAACCAAAAAATATTTGGTTTTAATCAAACTATTGATAATCAGTTAATTATAATGACCGATATCTGGATGTTGTTTAATCCAAGAAGACGAAGACTGCAATACAATAAATCCTTCGAGTTCAGACTTGGATACTGTGACTTCAGTTTTTCAAACAACGTTCCGTAATGTCGTAACGAGACTCATTCTTTCATCCGTTTTTTTCGTTTTGTAAAGTTAAGAAGTTGTTTTTATTATGTCAATAGTCCTCAAAAACCTCTCTTTTAACAAGCATCTTAACAGAGGTAAGTAGAAATGATCGGTAAACCCCGCATGGAGTTCCTTCCATTTCCGGCTGGCAAGATTACTAAAAAAATCAGCAGGACAGTAACAAGAAACCGCCTGCTGATGAAATTGGTTTTAAATCAGTGATTCGCCGAAAAAGTAATTCGCTTAATTCGCCGAAATAGTAATTCGCTTAATTCGCCGAAATAGTAATTCGCTTAATTCGCTTAATTCGCCGAAAATAGTAAATTCGCCGAGTTACTTCACCATGAGTTTCATGGTCTCAACTTTGCCGTCCAGATTGGTGACAGACACTAAATACATGCCCTTGTTCCAATTAGCCGTGTTGATGTTGACCAGCTTCTGATCGTGCTGCTCATAGACCTTTTGACCAACAAGGTTATAAACCTCTACGCCAGCCACATTGACACCTTCAACGATGAAGTTGCCCGAAGTCGGGTTGGGATAAAGCTTGGTCTCGGCAGAAAGCTCCGTGACGTTGAGCAATTCGCCGTCAATCTCCACGAAAAACTCCACTGAGCCAGCATCTGAAACCACCGTAACCGTCGTGTTAGCGACGCTCTTAGCGTCAACTTGGTAATTAGTCTCAAGAGAAACAACAAAGCTCTCACCAACTTCCAAAGTAGCCGGGAGATCGCTCTGAGGAGTAAGGGTCAGATATTGCACACCAGCCGCGTTTTCAGCTTCAGAGACACTGAGCACCTGGATGGCTTCTTGTGACTGATAATTGGCATTCTTCACAGCAACGGTTCCAACAGGATTCTCAACATTCATCACAACAGATGTAGGAGTCTCGCTGATCAAGCCCATATCCTGCATGGCACCACCCGTAGCAGCAATGCTCATGACAGAGGTCACTTCGTTGGCATACAAAGCAACCACACCAACCACATTGAACTGATCAGGATCCAAGTTGAAGAGGCATTGCGTATCCGTAATTCCTTCCATCACTTTAGCACCATTCATATACACATCATAACCAACAGGTGTGGCATTAGCGGGAGCATCCCAAAATGCACGAAATGCGCCATCACCATTATCCACTAAAGCGAGGTTCTGCACTGCATAGGGGTGTGCATCAGTGTATTCGTATGCGAAATGGCTGTTAAACATGTAGGCACTGGCATAATCCTGAACCCAGATGGCCACTTCAAGGTCGCTCATTTCTTCCACATGCGTGCTGGACATATTCTGAGTGAATTCCAGCGTTTGAAGTTGTCCGGCCTCAAAATCAATAGAGGAACCGTATGCATCAGGCAACATCTTCATGAAGACATGGTGGAAAGAAGTCTCACCATTAGAACCCACATTACCTGTGGTGAGTTTTTCATTCACGGAGACAAACACGGTAGCATTGACGGAAATTAAAGGCATGATATCAGCCAGCACATGGATATTATTACCATCCACAGTGAAAGAGCCTCTGATATCGAAAAATGCCTTCTCAGCGGCATGCTGATTGAATGAAGCTTGACTAACCGCAGCAGCACCGATATTGGAGCCGTCAAAACAAATGTTAGGAACAGCACCGATACCATAATAGGCACGACGAACGCCACCTTCTTCAGTATAATAAGGATCACCAGAACCAGGCCAATTCATCTGATACTTGGTATAGGTGAAGCGACCCTGATTGTTATTGCAGAAGGTGTTCATGGTGTTGTTCACACTCACACAAGGGCCACAGGTGGAGGAGGAGAAATGCTCAATCATCGGGACTCTGTCGGTGGTAGCCATGGCAACAGAGAATGACGATGAAGCTTCATTGTTTGCTGAATTGTCATCATTCACACCGTTAACCTCATCGAGGGTGACAACCACATTGTAGGTGCCTGGGTTAAGAGTAAAAGTATGGTTAAACTGGAAGGTGCCAGTCGTCAAAGAAGTCACATTACCGTTGAAAGTCTCAACAATAGGATCCATACCATCAATGGCGCAGGTAGCCTTGATAGAGGTGACAGGGGTACTGCCATAGTTAAAGACTTTGAATCCAATGTTCACATCGACATCGAGGGTGTTGGGGTCGGTGCTGGCAAAAAATGAAGGAACAACCACAGAAGTCAGGGAAAGATCCAGATTTGTCATTGTAAAAATCTCGAAATCATCGAAATACCAGTTGTCAATATTATAGGAGTAACCCTGATAGAAGAGGCAGAAACGCACATTGTTATGACCCATATCAGGTGTAATAATTTCTTGAGCCACCGACCAAACGCCATCATTATTATAGTTTTGGCTCCAACCCACATTCCAGTTGGTACCGTCATCGGAAGAAGTGGCTATACCAATCTGATGGGAGCCAGAATAGTTGTCAAGAGCATGCTTGAAAGAGAACACGACTTTGTCAACACCCGTCAAATCAATAGCGGGACTGACAAAACGCGAGATACCGTTGAACTGAGGACCGTAGTACAACAACAATTCATTGGGTGATCCACCGGCATTACTGGTCGTAGAAATATGCCAGTTTGTGCTTCCTAAACCCATTACAGACCAGCCATCGGGAAAAGAAGTGCCGTCAAATGTTTCGTTCAGAAACACAGTGCGATTTTGAGCCATCGTTGCCATCGTAAACAAGAAGGCAAAAGCAAAAAGAAAAAGTTTTTTCATAATAAAGTGTATTAAAGTGATTAGATTTTACCTTGATACGGCAAAAATAACAACATTCTTGAAATCAACAGCAAAAAAAGAGAAAAAATCAAAAATTTCCTGGCAAAGCAGCGATTAGTTTTTTGGTATAATCGTTTTGGGGATGTTCGAAGAGGGTGTCGGCTTCATTATATTCCATGGGTTTTCCGTTGTACATCACCAACACACGGTCGCTCATGAACCGCACCACGCTGAGGTCATGCGAGATAAAGATATAAGTCAGATGCCGTTCCTCTTTCAGACGGTTGAGTAAGTTAAGCACCTGGGCTTGCACCGATACATCAAGGGCGGATACCGATTCATCACAAATCACCAACCTGGGATTCACCGCCAAGGCCCTGGCGATGCAGATACGTTGGCGTTGCCCACCCGAAAACTCATGAGGATAACGGTCGTAATGCGCTGCTTCCAGTCCCACTTGTTCCAAGAGCTCGCAGACGATCTGACGGCATCTCTTCCGGTCGGTTTCAATGCCATGTACCATCAAAGGCTCAGCGATAGCCTCACCGATCCTGATTCTCGGGTTCAATGAAGAGTAAGGATCTTGAAACACAATCTGTGCCTGTTTGCGGAAGTCGCGAAGGGCAGCTTTTTTCAGCGAAGTGACCTCCAGACCATCGAACCACACCTTGCCACCGGTGGGTTCCACCAAACGCAAGATGCTGCGACCCAAGGTGGTCTTGCCGCAACCCGATTCACCCACCAATCCAAGCGTCTCACCTTCATAAACCTCAAGGCTGACATCATCGACCGCCTTCACATAGTCATAAACCCGACTGAAAACACCTTTCTTCAAGGGAAACCAGGTTTGCAATCCCTCCACCTTTAAGATAGGACGCTGGGCATACAAAGCCTTCAAATGCGCTTGACGTTCCTCATCAGTAATCTGAAGCTCCCGGAGGATCTGTTCTTTGCCACCCGACCACTGTCCGTCAAGAAACTCTTTGACGATAGGAAGTTTTTTAAGGCGTATCTTCATCGGGGGACGGCAGGCGAGGAGGCCTTGTGTATAAGGATGTTGGGGATGAGAAAGCACTTGTTGCACGGTACCCCGCTCGAGAATCTCGCCGTGATGCATCACCACCACATCATCCGCAATTTCGGAGACCACCCCCAGGTCGTGGGTGATGAAGACCATGCCCATACCCGTTTCTTGTTGTAGTTTACGTAAAAGTTTCAGAATCTCTTTTTGCACGGTGACATCGAGGGCAGTGGTAGGCTCATCGGCGATGAGGATCTGCGGGTTGCAGGCGATGGCCATGGCGATCATCACGCGTTGTTTCTGGCCTCCACTGAGTTCATGAGGATAGCTGTCGTAGATGGCTTCAGGCCGCGGCAACATCACTTGACGGAACAGCGAGATGACTCGGTCGCGAGCCACCTGCTTGGTCACCTTCTCATGTTGCCGTATCATCTCAGAAACTTGATAGCCACAACGATACACAGGATTCAGCGAGGTCATGGGTTCCTGGAAAATCATGGCGATACGTTTGCCACGCACCTCAGCCATTTGTTTCTCGTTGAAGTCTTTGATATCGAGACCTTCCAGCAGCATGGCGTCAGCTTTTACCCGTGAAACCTTAGGGTTAAGAAGATGCATCACGGAGAGGCAGCTCACCGACTTGCCTGAGCCCGACTCACCCACGATCCCCAGTGTCCGTCCGGCGACCACTTCAAAGTCGATGCCGTGGACTACTTCATGCCACGCATCGTCGCTGAGGAAGTCAATACGAAGGTTTTCTATTTTCAAAAGCGGATCCAAGAAACAGCAAAAAATAAAGATAATTTGATTTGATGAAAAAACAACTTGCAAATCTACACAAAAAAGCCATATCTTTCTTACGAAATAAAACAGCTTCTAAAACAAAAAGAGAAAAAGAATTCACTGCCCAGCACATGCGGCAGTGGCACAACTAATGGTGATGCCTGGCACCGACGACAATAAATGGGCACAAGCCTCCAAGGTGGCGCCGGTGGTCAACACATCATCAATCAGCAACACATATTGGCCTTCGAGCTGTTCCGCATGACGCAACTCGAAAATGTCTTTCACGTTCAACCATCGCTCTTCCTTGTTTTTATGAGTCTGTGTGGCGGTGTTGACCGAACGTACCAAAAAATCTATACCTATATTAATAGGTAGCACCTCGGATATGCCTTGGGCAATCAAAAAACTTTGATTGTAACCCCGTTCACGTTCCCGCTTGGGATGCAACGGCACCGGAATCAAATAGTTAATGCCCTGGAACAAAGGGGCGTCCTGAAGTGACTTTCCTAACTCCTGCCCCAGAAAGACACCCGCTTCGCTGTTGCCTTTGTATTTCAACTCGTGGATGAGATGCTGTACCTTGCCTTCCTTGGAGAAAAAGAAACACGCCGTCACTGCCTTCAGCCGCACCTTCCCATAAAAAAGCCGCGCCAAAGGATTGTCCTCGTGCATCTCATATCCCGTCTTGGGCAAAAAACTGCGGCAACGCGTACACACCAAATGCTCCCACTGAAATAAAGAATGGCCACAAGCCGCACATACTGAAGGATAAAACAATTCTAAAATACCGTGAATAAAACGATTTCTCATATATTTTGCATTAAACATGCAAATATATAGATTTATTTTATATCATCGTATTCATATACACGATAATCGATGGAATAATCCATGGAATCGGGCAACAACTCATCGGTACGTCCTTGCTCACGAAGGATTTCGTTGAACATCCGTCGGTTTCTGAGCAACTTGGCTTGTCGCCGCGCACTGCTGTTGAATTTATCATAAAGGTATTGGATGGGACTGGCCACGATGCCTCCGTTGTTGAAATCAAGATAGGGATTGTGTTTCCGTCCGGACTTCATGCCTGCCAACTCATCGTTAAGACGTTGAATCTCACGAGGTACTGGCTTGGTGGGCATGTCGATAAT
Source organism: uncultured Bacteroidales bacterium (assembly GCA_946402445.1). Taxonomy (GTDB): domain Bacteria; phylum Bacteroidota; class Bacteroidia; order Bacteroidales; family F082; genus Limimorpha. Next base: position 29,730 of record CAMIWN010000033.1, on the reverse strand, counting down.
CATCTGCTTGAAAGTCTTATAGTCGTAAAAAGGAAAGACGGTGACTTCCCGCAAGGTGATGGTGTCGCGTTGTAACCGGATGACCAAGGTGTCGATGGCGGCCATGGTGGAGTCAACGGGAATCAACCGACGGCTATAGCCAATGCAGCTGACCCATAAGGTGTCAACCTTCTTGGCGGGTATGAAAAAGAAACCATCACGGTTGGAGATGGTGCCACAATGAGCCATCTTACTAATCACATGAGTGTTACGCACAGGAACCAAACTGTCTGATGACACAACGATACCCAAAATAGGAAGCTTGTCGTCAAAATCCAGGCGATCCTCCCCTTGGGCGAAGGTCTTGGAAACAAGCAATAAACAGGCTATTATGGTAAATAATCGTTTCAAATGACTAGATTTAAGAGGGCAAACCACATTTATATTATAACGCTAAAAGTATTTTATTATTTTTGCACTATGAAAATAAGGTTTTGGTTTGTACTACATATAGTTTCCATGGTGTGTATCTCTTGTACACCAAAGGTTGACCTATTTGAGGAGCCCAAAGACATTCCGGTCATCTATGGTATTCTTAACAGCGACGCGGACACGAATTTCATTAAAATCACCCATTCTTTTTACGCAACCGACAACAACTTGCTGGCAGCAAATGACCCTCTAATGAGCGATTATCCAGGCAAACTCGATGTTCGGCTCACCGAATATGCCAACGGAGACTCCATCCGGCAAATCATTCTCGACACCATCACCCTACACAACAAGCAACCGGGCGTGTTTTACACACCCGACCAAAAAATGTATTACACTACGGAAAAATTGGCAAGAAACAATCAAGATACCTTGTATGGCTACCGACTGACCGTGGTGCTACCTGACCGCACCGTAACTGCCTATACTGATATGGTTGGATCGAATTTGTTCAGGATTCAGAGCCTTGGGGTCAACTTCTCAAAAGAATATTTTGGCACCAACCAGCCATTTCTTTTTAATCCTGCCATCAATGCCACCATTTACGATTTCGACCTGGCCTTTTCGTTCAGGGAACAACGCACCCCGGACTCGGATTCGGTGCTTCGCACGATGAAATGGCACATTGACACTTATTATGAGGACGACGTAGCCCATCACATTTCGCAATATGGAATAAATTACTTCACCTACCGACCCGAGAACTTTTGGAGACACTTGGAAGAATTCATCGGCGCGGATACCTGTGTGGTGGGGTTGACCCGCATGTTAAGCGACCATGCTGGAGTGGTGATCATCACAGCGGGTGGACCCACGTTGCAGGAATACATGCATTATGCCAATGTCGTGAATCCGCAACACCTTAACGAATATGTGTATTCCAACATTGATGGAGCCATAGGGGTATTCTCCTCCAAAATGACTCGTTCACAATATGTGGGATTGGGAGGTCAAACCATGCCACAGTTGATTGAGGATCCCAGATGGGGATTCAAGTTCATTGGTGGGGCCGAGCCATAATCATCCGTTCAAGGCGTTCATACCACTCTTCACCAAACTTACGAACCAGGGGACCCTTCAGGAACTTCCACAAGGGGATCCCTTCTTTCTCACCTTTACGCTTGGCAGGGACACAGACGCTCCATTCGTGGTAGAGGATATGGGTGAATCCGTCTTTTTCGAGCAAACGAATAGGGTAGAGGTGGCAGGATATTGGTTTCCAAAAGTCGCATTTGCCTTCAAGATAAGCTTTTTCGATGGCACAAAGAGCAGTGCCGTTTGCATGAAAATACACAAAGGCACACTCGGCTCCGTTCACCAACGGGGTGACCAATTCACCCGACTCGTCGTAATCGTAAACATCACCATCATCAATCACCTTGATGCCTTCAGGGCGCATATATGGCTTGATGGCTTCGAGGTTGTCTTCGATTTGGGCTATTTCATCCGCCTCGAGAGGAGCGCCGGCGTCACCTTCCACACAGCACCAGCCTTTGCACCTTGGCAGGTCGCAACAGAACCGCGCATTCAGGAATTCATCAGAAACAACGATGTTATCAAGAATAATCATTTTATTAGGCCTTGTTTATAATATAGGTTTCGCTCTCTGGAAACAAGAGCGTTCTGTGCTTCTTATCCATCTTGAATGAGTATGTGTCTCCGCGTCCACTGGGTCTTGAAAGCATTAAATCGAGTTTTATAATACCTTGCTCCAAAAGCACATCAAATTGTGGTAACAAAGGATTCTTAGTGTGATCAATAGTCATCACACGAAATTCCTCCACACCGCATTTAATTCTTGACTCAACATCTATCCAGAAGGTTTCATGATGTTTTTCGGCCAAACGTTCATGCAACCGTAATAGCGTCCACACAGAAACATCATGTAGTTTTACAAGTCTCTCGTCTGCGTGAGTAGGTAATGCAAAATGATTCATCTCAAGCCACTCATTCTTCCAATTCACTTCTAGTCCAAGACCTTGGGCATTTGGTTTCAAAGCACTGACCGTTACCTGAAGTGTGTTCTTTTTCAATCCAGGACGTAAATAACCATATTTGTCAGCGATTTCACTGCCGCTTTTGCATTTGCTAAGATTCCAATCGGGAACATTGGTGAACAAAGCACCTTTTGTATTAGATTTTTGTCGTTTGCTTTTGAGTTCAATTCCTTTATAATCTGGTGTCTTGTTGGGATTCATGGGGATACCCAATTGATACTCAACTTCGCGCCCTACACCAGTGTCAGCCAAAACTTTAGTGGGAATCCAATCGCTCATGCGGTCTCTGATTAATCCCAACAACTCATCTGAAATAGACGTAGCCAACACGTGAATGTTATTAATCAAGTCTTGGATGGGATTTATCAGTGCTGACTTGTAAGCCTTTTCTATGTCTATCTGCGTTAAGTTTATAACATAAAGACTGGAATTGTAAATAATGATGGCAAAGATATCGTTAGGTTTCACGTAATCTTTCAATTTATAAACCCACATGCGAGGGTCTCCATCCTTCGTTTCTGGACGATATAGTGAAGATTGGGTATTTTTGATTCCCGTGTCGGTCAGTATATATGAGTTCACTATTTTCTTATGTTCCTGCCCCTTTGGTTGTTTTTCAAAATCGTGTATGCCCTTCTCCAAAAAGAAAGCACGAACAGGAACAGTTGTATCAAGGATACCTTTATTATAACCTGTTTGTGTTATCTGGATTGTAGCATACTCTATTTGCTTATTAACAAGGAACTTGACATTTTGCGCTTCGAACGCATTATATTCACGCATGTGTATCATAGACTACTTAATGTGCTTTAGAATTTCATTGCCAATTGCTCTTGCCATCAATGGAGGTACTGCATTGCCAACCAATGTATATTGAGGGATTTCACTCTTGCGTTTGTCGCCACCTGTCTGACGCTTTCCCTGAAACACAAAGGAATCATCAAACGATTGTAAACGTGCCATTTCGCGAACAGTCATTGCACGGTGACGGGAATAGTGGATAAAATCATCCGGCATTGTAACCACAGTAGGACTTTGACCGTCTGCTTTCAACACAAAATAGTTGCGTTTGCTGGATTCTAGTCCCATTTTTTTTAACTTTTCTTTGCATTCGGCAGTATAACCTCCGCATTCGGCAATCACCCTCAAACGTTGTATTACAGTTTTGTTTTGTGCACTTGTCTGGTGGTTGAATAGTTCAGCCGTTTCTATATTCAAGTTGCTATTCAGTTCGGTCATGTCTTTGACATAAAACGGTGGACAATCAAACTGAAAACGGTGGTTTAAGCGTCCAATTTTTGACCATTCAGCAAAGGTCATTCCATCACTGGTAATTTCTCCATCAACTTTACGGCGTCTTATTAAAACATCATATTTTGGGTGATGTGCTGGTTTTGCATAAGTAGTACAAACTTCGCCATTCCCAATAAAGTCAAGGTCTGATATTGCCTCATATACTGTTACTTTGTCTTCTTCTGTTACAGTGGCAGGCACAGATTTAATGGGTTCCTGATCGTTGCGACTTCCAATAAAGACAACTCTTTCACGATTTTGTGGAACACCGTAGTCAGAAGAAAGCAATACCATCTGCTCCACATTATAAAGTCGCAACCGACTCATAATGTTATTAAAACTCTCTTCTAAATTTTTTTCCTTCGCCACTTTCTGCAATTCATCAAAACATTCATCGAGTGAGTATGAATACAGATCGACTGCTTTTAACAACTCATCAGTTTCTTGACGAGCATTATTCAAAGCCTCTACTTGTCCTACGCAAAACTTTATCTGAGAGGAGATTTCTTCGTCTGAAATAGCAGCAAGGAAATCATTGAATCTTTCAACAAACAAATCGTTATCAATATTTGATACTGTTTTTTCGTTAATGATGTCAGAGGTTATTTTGTCTCGTTGCTCATTGCGACGCAAAAGATACAAACCGTGGCGAATTGTATTTATGTAACGATCAGATTTACTAAGGCGATAATCGATTTTTCGTGTCACATTACGCAGTTGATTGTCAAGTAAGTCAAAAAACTGTTCTTTATAGGCAAAGGCCTTGTCCTCATTGTTTGTAATTTCCATCTGCAATTTAATAAGGAATACACTGGCAAGGAATTGTGAGAAAGATTTCTTTAACAAATCATCCGCAAAAACAAGAAATTTACTTACTGCTTTGTCATCAATTATGGAACGCATTTCTCTCATAATTTCCACCTTGAATCTGCCATTGTCCTTTGTTAGCAAACCTTTCACATTTTCCATTACAAAGTATTTTGGACGCAAAGCGCGAATCACCTTTAAATAATGATTGAATAATCCATCACGTTTATCAAAACGCTTCCTTCTCCCGGACAAGCTAAATGACTGACAACTGGGGCCTCCGGTCACTACATCGATTTCTTTTTTACCAAGTGCCTTTTTCAGGTGCGTCAAAAATAATGGCGACATAATATCTTCTGTGATAAATTGAGTGTCAAGTCCAAGTTGTTCATTATAGCGAACACGATGCGTCAACTCACAATTCTCATTGATATCACTTGCCAAAATGAAATCGTAATATTTGTCATCCGTACTAGCCTGCAAAAAACCTTCACTAATGCCACCAGCACCAGCAAACAGGTCAACAAAGGTCACCGGACTACGCCCCTCAATAAATGTATTTAATTGTGCCATCTTTTGTTAAGAACTCTTACCTTGTTAAAAGGCGATTAAAATATGTTAGTTTGCAAAAATACAAAAAAAGTGTTGAACTACTCATATTTATAGGAATTATTAAGTTTGCGACACAAAAGATTGATTGGTACCAGAAAAAAGACTAATTTTGCGGCAAATTTTAAGGAAATAATCTTGAATTCTTGAAATCATAAATCTAAAAATTAAGAAGAAATGGCTTTTAACCTCAGAAACAGAAACTTCCTGAAGCTTTTGGACTTCACGCCGGAAGAGATTAAGTTTTTCCTGAAACTCGCTGCTGACCTCAAGGCCGCCAAGTATGCAGGTACCGAACAACCCCGCCTCACGGGTAAGAACATCGCCTTGATTTTCGAAAAGACTTCCACCCGTACCCGCTGCGCTTTTGAAGTCGCCGCCAAGGACCAGGGAGCCCATGTCACTTACCTCGGCCCCACCGGCTCACAAATCGGTATCAAGGAATCGATGAAGGACACCGCCCGCGTGCTGGGTCGTATGTTCGACGGCATCGAATACCGTGGCTTCGGTCAGGACATCGTTGAAGAACTGGCCAAATATGCTGGCGTGCCAGTATGGAACGGCCTCACCAACGAGTTCCACCCCACCCAGATCCTCGCCGACTTCCTCACCATGATGGAACACACCGACAAACCCCTCAACCAAGTCACCTTCGCTTACTGCGGCGACGCCCGTTTCAACATGGGTAACTCGCTGATGGTGGGTGGCGCCAAGATGGGCATGGATGTCCGTATCGTGGCTCCTAAAGAACTGCAACCCAACAAGGAACTCATCGACACCTGCAAGAAAATCGCCAAAGAAACCGGCGCCAAAGTCACCGTCACCGACGACGTGAAGAAGGGCGTTAAAGGCTGCGACTTCCTCTACACCGACGTGTGGGTATCCATGGGCGAACCCGCCGAGGTCTGGAAACAACGCATCGACCTCCTCATGCCTTACCAAGTCAACAAAGAGATGATGGAAATGACCGGCAACCCGAACTGCAAGTTCATGCACTGCCTGCCCGCTTACCACAACCTTGAAACCAAGGTGGGTCGCGATGTCCATGAGCAATTTGGACTGGATGGCATCGAAGTCACTGAAGAAGTGTTCGAAGGCAAGAACAGCATCGTCTTCGACGAGGCCGAAAACCGTATGCATACCATCAAAGCCGTGATGGTTGCTACCCTGGGAGATTAATAAACATCCCGTATCTTCATGATGGGGATATCGTATGTAGAGACGCCATATTATGACGTCTCTACATTTTTTATGATTTGACGAATTTCACGGTGACCATCCCCCCGTCACCTTTCATAATTTGAACAAAATAAACCCCTGGAACCAAAGAACCAACCTCAATAACACATTCCTTCTCACCCTCATTGGACTGGGATAAAACACACTGTCCCATAAGATTATACACCAAAACCTGTTTCATTGGAACCCCTTTTACTGTAATCATATCCATAGCGGGATTGGGCATGATCACGGGAAAAAGTTCCTTTTCCTCAGCGACATCCGTGGCAATCAAACCAGCCAAATTAGCCACCAAACCAAGATTCAACTCCGTGAAACGTTTGGCTTGATCCATATTGTTGACACTGACACCCAAGATATCCTCCGGTGTATGAATAAAAGGCGAGCTATGATGGGTATCCTCAAAAGTATGGACAGCAGGATATCCATTTCTGTTGAAAGAAGAATAGTCGCTATCACCCCAAGCAAGCCAATCATGCCAGATCCTCATGTCAGGGAAATACTCCTTCGAGAAGTCAAAGACATAATTCGCCAACAACGAGTCACGACCTGTATAGAGTAGGTTCACATGAATGTCGGAGCCTTCTTCAAGATAGCCGATCATGTCGAGGTTGAAATACCCAACGATGTCCAAGAGCTGGTCGGCACAGTCTTTGGCGTAGGCGGCACTGCCAATAAGGCCAATCTCCTCAGCAGCGAAGTTACAGAAAATCACAGAACGTTCGAAGGTACAAGGAGCCAAGATCCGAGCCATCTCCAAAACACCCGCCACACCCGAGGCGTTGTCGTCGGCACCCGGAGCCAACAGCGAGTCGGGATGACCATCGAATTTGTTATAGGAGTCGTAATGAGCACCGCAAACAACATATTCATCAGGATATACCAATCCTTTGCGAATGGCAATCACGTTGTCGGAAGTCTCATACAAGCTGTCATGATAATACACAGGAAAATCATGGAGATAAACGGAGTCGAAACCCATGCATTGATAGTTGTGATAAAGCCAGTTTTGCACCTCATATACCATCTGGCTGTCCCAACGACGGGTAGGACACGACTGCAAGGTGTCGATAGTAGCAGTCAACCGGTCGATATCCACTTGATTCATAAGCGACCTGATTTGTGGTTGCTCCATAGTAACCTCTGGATAGGTGTGTTCATAAAGATGCTGCACCTGACCGTGAGCCAAGCTAAACATCCCTATCCCCATTAATATTAAAATTATATTCTTCATTTTACCTCACCCCCCGACCCCCTCTCCACTGTGGAGAGGGGGAGCGTTCTACCCGGGGTTTTTCTACCGAGATTAAACCCCTCTCAATTCCCTAATCCCTTCACATGCGGTTGCCCAGCCACAAAATCCTTCAGATAGAACGGCTCGAAATAGGCCACATCAACAAAATCGCCTGCTTTTTGCGCCTGATCGGCTAGCGATGCCATAAACGCGGCAGAAGGCAACACGTCATCAACGATATGGATGGCGGGATGGTTGACAAACAATGGAGCCAACTTGGGAGCCCCATCTCCAAACAACCACAGACGATGTCCTTCCAAATCGGCAAAGGCATTCTTGTCCACCACCAACGCCTTGGTGTCGGAAACCCGATGCAGCGTGGCGTCAAACACAGAGCAATAAACCTCCATACGACGAGCATCGATCATGGGAACAAAAAGGTCGTCAGGCTGTAAGTCCGCGCCCAGACGTTCATGCATTTGATAAGCCAAGGCATGAAGCGTGTCAACCGCAAGTAACGGCAAGTCAGCGGCATAGCAGATGCCTTTGGCAGTACTGACTCCGATGCGAAGACCAGTATAAGAACCAGGTCCCTTACTCACTGCCACGGCATCCAACTGGTCATAACGGAGCTTGGTCTCTTCAAGGACTTCCTTAATGAAAATGGTGATTTTTTCCGAATGGGCATTCTGACCCTTGCACTCACGCAACGCCAAGGTACGGCTGCCGTCGTTAAGGGCTACCGAACAGGTGGACGTGGCTGTTTCAAGACATAATATCATGGCTGATGTTTCATTTCTGTGGGGCAAAAGTAAGATTTATTGGCCTGATTTGATGAATATGTATTAAAAAAAAGACAAAAAAGTGATAAATATACAGATTTTTGTATTTTTGTAAGTTTTAATTGGTTTCTTCACGTAAGCTTTTTTGTGACTTACGGGGCGGAGCTGTGTATTTTTGATAAAACAAACACTATGAATATTTTAGTAACCGGGGGAACAGGGTATATAGGATCACACACTCTTGTAGAGTTGAATCTCGCTGGTCACCACACAGTGGTGGTAGATAACCTCAGCAACTCAAGCCGTGTCTCCCTTGAAAGGGTGGAAGAGCTGGTTGGCACTTCCATTCCATTTTACCAAGTGGATATCCGTGACCGGCAAGGGCTGGAACAAGTGATGAAGAACCATCATTTTGATGCCTGCATCCACTTCGCCGGACTGAAAGCGGTGGGAGAGTCCGTAGAAAAGCCTTGGGAATACTATGAGAACAACATCGGAGGAACATTGGTGTTGCTTGATGTGATGCGCAAACACGGCTGCAAAAACATCATCTTCTCCTCTTCGGCCACCGTCTATGGCAATCCCGCCATCATCCCCATCACGGAAGACTGTCCGAAAGGCCATTGCACCAATCCTTACGGACAAACCAAGAGCATGCTTGAGGAGATTTTGATGGATATACAGAAAGCCGACCCAGAGTGGAGAGTGGTGCTGCTGCGTTATTTCAACCCCATCGGGGCACATCAAAGCGGCAGAATCGGCGAGAACCCCAATGGCATCCCGAATAACCTGATGCCATACGTCACCCAAGTGGCAGTGGGCAGACGTCCAGAGCTGGGAGTCTTTGGCAACGACTATGACACACCCGACGGAACAGGAGTCCGCGATTATATTCACGTCGTGGACCTTGCCCGTGGCCATGTGGCCGCCTTGAAAGCTTTTCTTCCCCCTTTGAAAGATAAGCAAGGTGTCTTCATTTATAACCTCGGTACCGGCCAAGGCTATTCCGTGTTGCAACTGGTAAAGACCTTCGAAGCCGTCAACCACATCCACATCCCCTATAGCATCAAACCCCGACGGGCAGGCGACATCGCCACCTGCTATTCCAACCCCGCCAAAGCAGAAAAAGAACTCGGATGGAAAGCACAATATGGCCTTGAAGAGATGTGCCGCGACTCATGGAACTGGCAGAAGCAAAACCCGGAAGGATATGAAAAGTAAGAAGTTAGAAGTTAGAAATTAAAATATGGATCAAGTAACTATTATTGACTATGACCGGATCTACAAGAATTTCATTGATGAGAAATTCCTGCACGACGGCCACGACGAGTACTACTATCGTAACCAACAGACTAAAAAACCTGAAAAAGGATGGCGTCATCTGCATTCCGACGAGATTGAACGTCTCGTGAAGAACAGCAACTCAGCCACTAACTGGGACGACATCTGGGTGACCGACGAGTTCGACACCAGCATGGTACACAACAACCACTTCTTCGGCATGGTCCGCATCGGACGCATCAGCCGCAAAGTGCTTCAATACCACGACTTGCGTGTCCCCATCGGCATCTCCAACAGCAGCATCATCTCTTGCGACATCGGCAACGACGTAGCCATCCACGATGTGCATTACATGGCCAACTATATCATCGGTGACCAGTGCATCCTCTTCAACATCCACGAGTTATCGACCACCGACCACTCCAAGTTCGGCAACGGCATCATCAAAGAAGGTGAGCCTGAGGATGTGAGAGTGTGGCTAGAGGTGATGAACGAGATTGGAAACCGCAAGATCATGCCTTTCGACGGGATGACCACCGCCGATGCTTATCTTTGGGCGAAATACACCGACGACACCCGCTTGCAGGAACGTCTCAAAGAAATCACCCAAAACAGCTTCGACAACCAACGCGGTTATTATGGCACCATCGGCGAGTCGTGTGTCATCAAGAACTGCTGGATCCTCAAAGATGCCAAGGTGGGACCCCACTGTTACATCAAAGGTGCCAGCAAACTGAAGAATGTCACCATCAACTCATCTGAAGAAGAACCCTCACAGATTGGTGAAGGCGTCATCTTGGTGAACGGCATCACGGGCTATGGCTGCCGTATCTTCTATTCCGTGGTTGCCACCAGGTTCGTGTTGGGCGATAATTGCAACTTGAAATACGGCGCACGCCTCATCCATTCCGTGTTAGGCGACAACTCCACCATCTCGTGCTGCGAGGTGCTCAACAACCTCATCTTCCCCTCTCATGAACAACACCACAACAACTCGTTCCTCATCTCAGCTTGTGTGATGGGACAAAGCAACATGGCTGCCGGCGCCACCATAGGCTCCAACCATAACAGCCGCGCCACCGATGGCGAGATTGTGGCTTCGAGAGGATTCTGGCCGGGACTATGCTCCAGCGTCAAACACTCCTCCAAGTTCGCCTCCTTCACCCTGCTCTCCAAAGCCGACTACCCCAACGAACTCAACATCATGCTGCCGTTCTGCCTCGTCAACAACAACACGGCTACCAACGAACTGGAACTGATGCCTGCCTATTGGTGGATGTACAACATGTACGCCATCGCCCGCAACACCTCCAAATACCAAAAACGCGACAAACGCAAACGCAAGATTCAAAACATAGAGTTCGAGACCCTGGCTCCCGACACCATGGAAGAGACCATCGAAGCCCGCAAGCTTCTGGAAGTATGGGTGGCCAAAGCCTATCTCCGCAGCCAAGGGGAAGACCCTGACACGCATGAGTATTATGAGCTTCGAGCCACTGGCAAACATCTTCTCGACCATGAACCCCAAATCGTCGATGCCCTGGAAGTCCTCGGCGAAGGCATCGAGAAAGGACACCGTAAGGTGCGTATCCTCAAGCCACGGAAAGCCTATCATGCCTACGGCGACATGATCACCTATTACGCCGTTAAGACCATCCTTCGTTATTTAGAAAACCATCCCGAAGAGGACATACACACCCTCAGCAGCCAGATGAAAGGCAAACGACTCCGCAAATGGATCAACCTCGGCGGCCAAACCATGCCGCAAGAAGATGTTGACAAACTGAGAGACGACATCATCAACGGCAAGCTGAACAACTGGGATGAGATCCATCACCGCTACGACGAACTCTGGGAACGCTATCAATCTGAGAAAACTCGACACGCCTACTTCGCTCTGATGTTCCTTTATAAAGACGAGACCGATGTGCTCACTTCGGAGATGTGGAACGAGAACCTGGACAAAGCCGTGAAAATCCAACAGTTCATCTGCGACCAGGTGTATGAAAGCCGTAAAAAAGACTATGACAACCCCTTCAGAAACGCCACTTTCCGCAACGAAGAAGAGAAAATTGCCGTAATCGGGAAAATAGACGAGACCTCTTTTGTCAAACAAATCCGCGAAGAAACAGAAAATTTTATCCAGTCCATCAAAAATACGAAAAAATGAGAGTAATCATTGAACAAAATTACGACGCCATGTCACGTTGGGCTGCCAACCACATCGTCGAAACCATCAAAGCTTTCAAGCCGACTGCAAAAAAACCTTTTATCCTCGGCCTCCCCACCGGTTCCACCCCCATCGGGACTTATCGTGAACTGGTCCGTCTGCACCAAGAAGGGAAGATCTCGTTCAAGAACGTAGTCACCTTCAACATGGACGAATATGTCCGCATCCCCGAAGACCATCCAGAAAGCTACCACAGCTTCATGTGGAATAATTTCTTCAGCCATATCGACATCAAAAAAGAGAATGTGAACATCCTCAACGGCAACGCCGAGGACCTTGAGGCCGAATGTGCCCGTTACGAGGCCAAGATCAAGAGCTATGGCGGCATCGACTTGTTCATGGGCGGCATCGGTCCCGACGGCCACATCGCCTTCAACGAGCCAGGCAGCTCTCTCACCTCACGCACCCGTGTGAAGACGCTGACCACCGACACCATCATCGCCAACTCAAGGTTCTTCGACAACGACATCAACAAGGTGCCGAAGACCGCCCTCACCGTCGGCGTGGGTACCGTCATGGACAGCCGCGAGGTGATGATCCTCGCCAACGGACACGGCAAAGCACGCGCCTTGGCTCACGCCATCGAAGGCGCTGTCAGCCAAATGTGGACCGTCAGCGTCCTCCAAATGCACCCAAAAGGCATCATCGTCTGCGATGACGCCGCCTGCGACGAAATGACCTACGGAACCGTCAAATATTTCAAAGACATCGAAAAAGACAACCTATGAAAACCTTTGCCCTCATCGGCGTGGGAGGTTATATCGCCCCACGTCATTTGAAAGCCATCAAAGACACGGGTAACATCCTGGTCTCCGCCTACGACAAAAACGACAGCGTGGGCATCATGGATAGCTATTTCCCAAATGCAGCTTTCTTCACAGAACAAGAACTCTTCGACCGACACAACACCAAACTCAAAGACCAAGGAGAACAAATTGACTATGTGAGCATCTGTACCCCAAATTACCTTCATGACGCCCACACCCGTTATGGCCTGCGACTCGGAGCCGACGTTATCTGTGAGAAACCTCTCGTGCTCAACCCTTGGAACATCGACGCCCTGCACAAAGTGGAAGAACGACAAGGACATAAGGCTTACACCATCCTGCAACTGCGACTCCACGACAAAATCCAAGCCCTGAAGAAAAAAGTAGAAGAAGGTCCCAAAGACAAAATCTATGACATCGACCTGACTTATATCACCTCAAGGGGTAACTGGTACTACGCCTCATGGAAAGGCAACATCAACAAAAGCGGCGGCATAGCCACCAACATCGGCGTCCACTTCTACGATATGCTGATATGGATCTTCGGTAAAGTACAGAAAAACATCGTTCATGTGTCTTCACACGACCGTGTGGCCGGATACCTGGAACTGGAAAAAGCCCGCGTGCGTTACTTCCTCAGCATCAACGGCGAGACACTGCCCCCCAATGCCGTGGAAGGTGAAAAACGTACCTACCGTACCCTTCATATCGACAACGACGAGTTCGAGTTCAGCCAAGGATTCACCGAACTACATACCAAGAGTTACGAAGAAATCCTGGCCGGACGTGGATTCGGCATCGAAGAAGCACGGTCATGCATCGAGATCGTACATGAGATCCGCAACGCCAAACCCATCGGACTGGTGGGCGACTACCATCCCATGGCGCGCCTCGAATGCAAGCCCCATCCCTTCGGCTGGCTCTATTAATACCTAAATACCATGTTTCATAAAGTTTTTCTTAAAACCTGTAACTTCCTGTTTGGGAAACAAGCGAACGATTCACTGCCAAAAATATGGGTGTTATCATTCGACATCATCGTGCTTTTTTTCGCATACTGCATGTCGATGTTTTTCATCTATTATAACAGCCTTTCCAAAGGTACGCTGTTCCATGACTGGTATCGGATCTTCATCGTGATGGGTGTTTATATCATCATGTTCCTTATCTATCACACCTATTATGGTATGATACGGTATTCAGGATTCGATGACATCCGCAAAATCTTCCATTCCTGCACAACAGCATTGGCAGTGCTGATCATCGGCAAGCTCATCATCACCCAAATCAACCCGAAACTGGTGAACCATATCTTGCCGGGTTACCGCATCCTCTTTTATCATTATCTGGTATCGGTCATCACCATGGTTATCAGCCGCTTTTTTATCCGACGATTGTACAACGAAATGTACAAAAACCCAGGCGTTAAGAAAAACAACACAGTCATCTACGGGGCTGGCGAAGGCGGAGTGCTGCTCTTCCGTGCCATCCAGCAAGACAGGGAATCGGTGTACAAAGTCATCGCTTTTGCCGACGACAACCCGAAAAAAACAAACAAAAACATCAACACGATTCCCATCTATGCCCCCGACAAAATCTTCAATCATGATTTTCTCGAGAAAAACAGGATTTCTGTGGTGATTTTGGCGTTGCCAAGCATCACGGGAGAACGGAAAAGGGCTCTTATTGAAAAAGGTCTGAACTTCGGCTTAAAGGTGAAGACCATCACCTCCTTCAAGAAATGGGTCAATGGAGAAGTGACTACCAATACCGTTCACGACATCAACATCGAGGACCTCTTGGGAAGAGACCCTATCGTGCTCGACAAAATCAACGTGAAAAGAGAGATTAACGGCAAGGTCATCATGATCACCGGCGCGGCAGGATCCATAGGCAGTGAGATGTGCCGGCAGACTTTGCACTACAACCCTGAACTGTTAGTGATGGTGGATCAGGCGGAGTCGCCGATGTATGATCTCCAGTTCGAACTGAAAAACACCCCGGAATTCAAAGCACTCATCGACAGGATGGTATTCATCATCGCCAATGTGAAAGACGAGCGTCGCATGAGTGAGGTGTTCGAGAAATTCCAGCCAGAGCTGATCTATCACGCCGCCGCATACAAACATGTGCCTTTTATGGAAGAAAACGCCTACGAAGCCGTGTATGCCAATGTGTTCGGCACGAAAAACATCGCCGACCTCGCCATCCGCTATGGAACCAAGAAATTTGTGATGATTTCCACCGACAAAGCTGTGAACCCCACCAACGTCATGGGTGCCACCAAACGTATCGCTGAAATCTACACCCAAAGCCGAAACAGCCACACCAAATTCATCACTACCCGTTTCGGCAACGTGCTGGGCTCCAATGGCTCGGTGATCCCTCTTTTCCAAAAACAACTGGCACAAGGAGGACCCCTTACCATTACCGACAAACGAATCATCCGTTTCTTTATGACCATCCCCGAGGCATGCAGCCTCGTCATGGAAGCAGGCTCCATCGGCGAAGATAAAGACATCTTTGTCTTTGACATGGGCGAACCCGTCAAGATTTACGACATGGCCAAAAAGATGATCCAACTGTCGAACAAAACCGACATCGAAATCAAAGAAATCGGCCTTCGTCCCGGCGAGAAACTGTATGAAGAACTCTTAGCCACCAAAGAAAATACAGTGCCTACCGAGAATCCGAAAATCATGCGAGCCAAAGTCAGAAACTACGAAACCAGCCATGTGGATGAAAAGATAAACCAGCTATCCAATGTTTTGACTACCTGCGATCCCTTTAAAATCGTCGCAGTGATGAAAAATATGGTCCCGGAATTCAAGAGCAACAACAGTGTGTTCTCTGCCCTTGACAATCATTAACTCAAGATTTACAAATAATAAATTTTTATTCAACAGAATTGAATAAATAATTATCATGAAAACAAACTATTGTATTATCATGGCCGGAGGCATTGGAAGCCGTTTCTGGCCTTTAAGCAAAGATAGTTACCCAAAACAGTTTTTAGACATCCTCGGAACGGGAAAAAGCTTCATCCAAAGCACCTACGAACGTTTCAGTCCCATCATCCCCGACAGCAATTTCTTGGTGGTGACCAACGCCGCCTATAAGCAACTGGTGTTGGAACAGCTGCCCATGCTCAGCCCCGACCAGGTACTTTGCGAACCCGCGCGTCGCAACACCGCGCCTTGCATCGCTTACGCCTGCTATCATATCCAAAGTCACTGCCCCGAGGCTAACATCGTGGTCACCCCCGCCGACCATCTCGTCACCAATGAAACCGAGTTCCAACGCATCATCAGGTTGGGATTCGATTTCCTGACTCAACAGCCGCAATCCCTCATGACCATCGGCATCCAACCCACACGCCCCGAGACAGGCTATGGCTACATCCAAGTTCCGAAACAAGAACAGCTGCCTGAGGTGTTCAAAGTGGAACGCTTCAAAGAAAAACCCAATCATGAGACCGCATTGCAGTTTCTTAAAGAAGGCAACTTCTTCTGGAACAGCGGCATTTTCCTTTGGACATTGGGCGGTATCATGCAGGCCTTCAAAAAATATTTGCCTGATTTGACTGCCGTGTTCGACAAGGGCCTTGAGTACTTCGGCACGCCTGAAGAGCAACACTTTATCAACAATCACTTTATCGACTGCCCCAACATCAGCATTGACTATGGGATTATGGAGAAGTCGCCCGACACATACACCATCCCCGCCAGCTTCGGATGGAGCGACATCGGAACCTGGGGCTCCCTGTTCACCCACGCCAAAAAAGACGAACACGACAACGCCCTGAAAGGAAAAGTCGTCTCGGTTGACAACCAACATACCATCATCAATATCGAAGATGGCACCGAAGCCGTGGTACAGGGCTTGGAGGACTATCTCGTGGCTTATCGCGACCACTCGCTGCTCGTGTGCCGACTCCATGATGAACAACAAATCAAAATCTGGATTGAGGGATTGAAGGGATAGACATGGAAAAGGAATTCGTGAAAACCACACCCCTTGTTTCAGTCATCATGCCATGTTATAACATGGCCCCTTTTATTGCTGACACCATCCGTTCGGTACAAGCACAAACCTACCCGTATTGGGAGTTAATCATTGTTGACGACTTGTCAACCGACAACACCGCCAAGTGCATTCAAGCGTTGAGTGCCAACGACCCACGCATTCAACTCATCATCAAACCACAACATTCCGGCATCGCCGACAGCCGCAACCAATGCCTCCAAAAAGCCCAAGGATCTTATATCGCTTTTCTGGATGCCGATGACCTGTGGCATCCCGAAAAACTGGAACGACAACTGCAGTTCATGCAAGAGCATCACATCGGTTTCAGTTATTCATCATACGACTGCATCGATGAAGATGGAAAACCCCTGGGCAAAACCATAACAGCCGTAGCCAACTTAGACTATGATTCCTATCTACACAACACGGTCATCGGCTGCTCCACTGTGATGCTTGACACGGCTCTCGTGGGTAAAGTCACCGTGCCCGACTTCAGGACCAGCGAGGACACCGCCACCTGGCTTCTACTCCTGAAAAAAGGTATCATTGCCCACGCCATAACCACGCCTCTTACCTCTTATCGAATCCGCAGAAAATCAGCCTCCGCAAATAAGCTGAAAGCATCCATCGACCTTTGGAAAGTGTACCGACAACAAGAGAAACTGCCACTTTTCAAGGCCATGGAGTGTTTCCTCAGCTATGCTTTCAATGCAGTTAAAAAACGGCTCAGATGAATGATTACTACCTGTATCGTAAAGCATGGCGTTATAAAGGTGCCCCTCACCAGGAGAGGCAGTTACAAAAGGCTGAGTGGAAAGCCCTTCTAAAAAAAGGCGGTTTGCTAGTACGCAACACGTACGACTTTGACAGGCCTGAACCCAGCCAGTTCTGGAACGTCATCAAAGACCGTTTCAATGGCCTCGAAGAGCTTTCGGGAGGCACCCGGAACCGAGTGCTGAAGTCGTTGGAGCAACTGGAATTCAAGATTATCAAGATCGACCTGATACAAGAAAAAGGTTATCCTATCTTGAAAGCCACCTTCAACGACTATGCCACTGTGGACCGGCCCATGAATGAAGAAGTGTTTCAAGACTACCTGAGACACTGCCAAAGCAATGATTATGAATATTGGGGAATTTTCGATCAAAGAGACCACCAATTCATAGGATTCTGCGCCAACCAGTTGTGGGAGGAGGCGGTCGAATATGGTCTCATCGGCATCATGCCAAGCTACAAACACAACGGCACCTTTCCTTATTATGGGTTGTTCTACAGCATGAACCAGCATTATCTGCAAACGCAACACCTGCGTTACGTCACCGACGGCTCACGCAGCATCACCGAACACTCCAACATCCAACCCTTTTTGGAAGAAAAATTCCTGTTCCGCAAATCCTATTGCAAACTGGAAATCCACTACCGTTGGTGGATGCATCTTCTGGTAAAAATCCTGTATCCTTTCAGAGAGCGTCTCACGATTCCAAAGGTGAAAGCCATTCTGAACATGGAATCGATGACTAAATAAAAAAGTAGGACTTCTAAAAAGAAGCCCTACCAAAATAATATAACATGAAACGCGCCCCCTTCAGGACTTGAACCTGAGACCCCCTGATTAACAGTCAGATGCTCTAACCAACTGAGCTAAGGAGGCAAGCTTTCAACGATTCTTTTCGTGATTGCGGCTGCAAAGGTAAAACAATTTTTCAACGTGGCAAGCATTTTTTTGCATCTTTTTTGATATTTTTTTATAAATCACTGGTTTTCAGTGATTTATTTTTTTATATTTTATTCATTTTTTTTGTGTATCTTTGCATGTTTGAATCAACATCACCCATTATGGAACAGAAAAAGATACTTGGAATAGGCAATGCCTTGGTCGATATTTTGACCCAGATAACGGACGACAGTGTCCTTGAACAACTTAAACTCTCCAAAGGAGCCATGCAGCATGTGGATGCTGAGAACTCGAAAAAAGTCGGTGAGGCTTTGAAACAATACGGAAGTGTGATGGCGGCTGGAGGTTCCACTGCCAACACGATGAGCGGAGCCGCGAAATTGGGCGTACAGACCGGTTACATTGGAAAAGTAGGGAACGACGAACTCGGAAGGTTTTTTGAAGACGAGATGGTGAAGACGCATGTGCAGCCCTTGTTGTTGAAAACCGACACGCCCACAGGGTGTGCGCAGGCGGTGATCTCGAAAGACGGGGAACGCACCTTTGCCACCTATCTCGGAGCCGCGTTGGAGTTAGAACCTGACGATTTAAAACCCGAGATGTTTGACGGATGGGATATCTTGTTTGTAGAGGGATATCTGGTATTCAACAGGCCATTGGTCAAGAGAGCCGTGGAGATAGCAAAGAGCAAAGGCATGACCATTGCCATCGACATGGCCAGTTACAACGTGGTGGAAGCCAACCGTGACTTCATGGAGGAGATTCTCAGAGACTATGTGGACATTGTGTTTGCCAACGAGGAGGAGGCTCGCAGTTTCTCTCTCAAAGATAATCCAGTGGAAGCCATGAGTTACATGGCCAAGCTATGTGACGTGGCCATTGTCAAGATTGGCGCCAAAGGTTCCATATTGCAACACGGCTATGAAACCGTTACCATTGGTCCCATGCCGGCACATGTCATCGACACCACAGGAGCTGGCGACATGTGGGCTGCTGGGTTCATGGCAGGCTATGTAAAAGGCTATTCTATGTTAAGATGCGCCTCCATGGGAGCCACCGTGGCCGCCAACATCATCGAAGTGTTGGGAGCCAAAATGGATGACCTTAGATGGGAAAAAATATACAAAGCATTAGAAAGAATATAATTAAATTAAATAAATCCTTTGAAATCAAGGGGATTTTAGTACCTTTGCACCCTGA
The DNA here is from genome assembly GCA_946402445.1 of uncultured Bacteroidales bacterium. GTDB lineage: Bacteria > Bacteroidota > Bacteroidia > Bacteroidales > F082 > Limimorpha. The sequence goes on along the minus strand of CAMIWN010000033.1, from coordinate 10,119 downwards.
TTCTCAAATAGAATTTTCATAAACAGTAAGACATCAAATAAACAATGAAGGAATTCAAGACCAACGAAATCCGGAACATCGCCCTCATCGGCGCAGCAAAATCCGGCAAGACCACCCTCGCGGAGAACATGCTCTTCGAAGGTAAGCTCATCAACAGAAAAGGAAGCACGGAAGAAAAGAACACGGTTTCCGACTATCGTCCAATCGAAATGGAACGTCAGATCTCCGTTCATGCCACGATGATGTACACCATCATCAACGACAAGAAGATCAATATCCTCGATGCTCCCGGCTTCTCCGATTTCTCGGGTGACATCGTCTCCTGCCTCAACGCCGCTGACACGGCAGTGCTGACCGTCAACGCCCAAGCCGGTGTTGAAGCCACCACTGAAAATGCCTGGCGCCATGCCGAGAGAACTCAAAAACCCGTGGTGTTCTTCATGAACCAACTCGACCACAGCAACGCCAACTTCGACAATGCCATCCGCAACTTGAAGGAATACTTCGGCGACAAGGTCACCCCCATCCAATATCCTGTCTCCACAGGTGAGGACTTCAACGCGGTCATCGACCTTATCCTCATGAAGATGCTCGTCTTCAAGAACGGCAACGGCGCTCCTGAGATCCAGGACATCCCCGCCGCTGAAATGGCCAAGGCCGAAGAGATGCACAACAGCCTCATCGAACACGCCGCCGAAGGCGAAGAAGCTCTCATGGAGAAGTTCTTCGAGGAAATGACCCTGAGCGAGGAAGACATGGAAAGAGGTATCCGTCTGGGTATCATCAACCGTGAGATGTTCCCCGTCATTTGCGGTGCTGCCAAACGTGGTATCGGTGTTTACCGTCTCTGCGAATTCCTCATCAACGCCTGCCCGTCACCTGCCGACACCCCGGCTATCAAGGCTTCCAACGGCATGGAGTTCCATAACAGCAACGACGATCCCGCTGCCCTGCAGATCTTCAAAGTCACTACCGAACAAAACCTTGGCGACGTGGCTTGGATGCGCGTCTATGGCGGCACCATCTCCAAGAGCCAGGATCTCGTCAACCCGCGCACAGGCAACAAAGAACGTATCTCACAGCTGCTCATGTTCCGCGGCAAGAACCGTGAAGAAATCGAGAAAGTCAACGCTGGCGACATCATCTGCACCATCAAGCTGAAAGACGGACGCGTGGGTGACTCCCTCGTCGATGCCAAGATCGCAGAAGCTGCCTTCCCGCCCATCCCGTTCCCGGAACCCATCTTCCAAATCGCCATCAAAGCAGCCAACTCACAGGAAGACGAGAAACTCGGCGGCATCCTCAACGACATGCACAAGACCGACCCGACCGTCATCGCCGGCATGTCTCGCGAACTCCGCCAGAACATCCTCCAGTGCCAAGGCGAATACCACCTCAACACCTTGAAGTGGTACTTCGACAACGTATATAAAATCGGCATCGAACTGAGCACCCCGAAAGTCCCGTACCGCGAGACCATCACCAAGTCAGCCAAAGCCGACTATCGTCACAAGAAACAATCCGGCGGTAGCGGCCAGTTCGGTGAGGTGCACCTCTGGCTCCAGCCTTACTTCGAAGGCTATACCGATCCCGAAGAACTCGCCGTCCGTACCAAAGACGAGTACGAACTGCCTTGGGGCGGCAAGCTGATCTTCGCCAACTGCGTCGTCGGTGGCGCCATCGATGCCCGCTTCATGCCGGCCATCCTCAAAGGTATCAACGAACGCCTCGAACAAGGTCCGCTCACCGGCTCTTACGCCCGCGACATCATCGTTTATGTCTATGACGGTAAGATGCACCCGGTTGACTCCAACGAAATGGCCTTCAAGATTGCCGGCCGTATGGCCTTCTCCATGGCCTTCAAGAACGCTGGACCCAAGATCATGGAACCTATCTATGACCTCGATGTCCGTATGCCCGCTGACCTCATGGGCGCCGTCATGACCGACCTCCAAGGCCGCCGCGGCATCGTGATGGGTATGGATAGCGATCACGGCTACCAAACCATCCACGCCAAAGTGCCGTTCGCTGAGATGGACCGTTACTCTACCACCCTTAGCTCCCTCACTTCGGGCCGTGGTACCTTCACCATGAAATACGCCGAATATGCACAGGTGCCTACCGACGTGCAACAGCGTCTGCTCAAGGAATACGAAGAGAGCCAGAAAGAAGAAGAGTAATTCTTCCCTCTCTCGGATTTCAACAAAAAGAACCTCTGGATTGTTCCAGAGGTTTTTTTATTTTTGCAGCAATAACACCATATCCTATGAAAATAGCCCTTGCAGCCCCCGCGAGAAAAGTATGCCCCGAAGAAATGGATTTCGCCATCCATTGGCTGAGTTCCAACGGCTGGGAACCTGTTTTTGACCAACGGTTGTTTGCCGCCAACCATATTTTCGCCGGCACCGACATATTACGAGCCTCCGTCATCCAAGAGTATATGGACCGTCCCGACATCGACGCCATCTGGCTGGCCCGTGGCGGATACGGAAGCATCCAAATCATCGATAAACTCCATTTCACCGGTTTGGTAAACCATCCCAAACCTTTCATCGGATTCAGCGACACCACCGTGTTTCATGGCATGATGCAACGACTGGGCATCCCCAGCATCCACGCCTCCATGCCTTACTTCCTCGACCACAAAACCAACGAGGCCTTGCAGTCCCTTTATGATGCCTTGACCGGAAAACCGCTAAGCTATCAATGGCCCGCACATCCACTGAATCGTCAAGGAACAGCAATAGGGGAGATCGTGGGAGGTAATTTGTCGGTGTTATACAGCATGTTGGGCTCCAATAGCTTTCCTGATACAAAGAATAAAATACTTTTTATCGAAGAAGTTGATGAATACATCTATCATGTGGAACGTATGATGTACGGACTGAAACGCGCCGGTAAGCTAAACCAACTGAAAGCACTGGTGGTGGGAGGACTGACAGAGATTCACGACAACCCCGAGCCATTTGGAAAAACCGTGGAACAAGCCATCTTCGACATGGTGAAGGAATACTCTTATCCCGTGTGTTTCGGTTTTCCAGCCGGACATCAAAACGACAACCGCGCCATCATCTTGGGAAAAGAGATGCAACTCTCCGTCCACGCATCACAGGTCACGAGTTATCAATAACTATTTTCCCAGCATCTTCTTCAGCTCTTTCCTGAGTTTGTCTTGTTGAGTAAGACAGTCATAATCACAGAAGGTGACTCCCATGTATTTGGCAATTTTCTTCAAATCGCCTTTGGGGTCTTTTTTCAATGAAAAGATATAAGAATGGCAGTCGAGTCCCAACAACACTTCCTTCAAAGCACTGACTTTATAAACAATCTCATTGAACATGCTCTCTGAGCTGATGCCGCTTTTGCATTCAATCACGAAAAGCTGGTTGTTTTTGATAAAACAAACATCCAACTCGTTGTCGTGACGAATCTCTGTGCAACCATCAATACGCACCCCGATGGCGATATCGTCAGGATTCACACATTGTTTGATGAGATAATAAACATACTCCTCAAACCAGCCTCCAGTCAGATAATCGAGTTCATGATGTTGTAAAACACCTTTTTCCGAAGGAATGAACTTGATGTAATTCAAAAAACGGGAGAGATTGGGAATCGGAATCATGCTGTCGTTGACCGTGTGTTCCACCTCTTCTATATTGATAAAATTCCAGCTACGGTATTTCTCACGGAGCACATCCATCACCCTGTAGTCGCTGGACGACAATTTCCGATTGGCAAACATCCCGAACATCTGCTGGACTTGTTGTTGACTGCCCACCAAAGGCTTGGGAGTGCCGAGGTCATGCGACAGACCATAAACCTTGAAATATTCATCAAGGTTCATCTTGTATTTTATAGGAATAATTTCATCGTCATTGTCGAAAATGCTATTATCAAAAATAGTCTTGACAATGAGATTCTCGTATGTTTGGATATAAAAGAATTTGGTTTGATAGTTGGCGAACACATGTTGTACCGAAAGGGCCATATAACGAGAACCGCCTGCCAGATTCACATAATAATCCGCGTGTTTGTCGATGGCGTTGTTGATACTGCGGCAGATACGTTCGTAGGTATATTTGTCGGCATCACGGCGCAACACGATACGTTGCACATGCTCCTTATTAATCATCAAGGTGTTGACCAGCGGGGTGATGCAGTCGAAATTCTCGTTGGCCGACACGAACAGCAGCTTGTCGCCTTCCTCATAGTATTCTTTGATAAAGAGGTAGGCGGCAAGCGGATGTTCGCGACTGATGATATTGACAATAGTTTTAGCCATTATTTCTTGATGGCAGCAATGCCAGGAAGTTCTTTGCCTTCGATGGCCTCAAGCAAGGCGCCACCACCGGTTGAGACATAACTCACGCGATCGGCAAGGCCAAATTTGTTGATGCAGCTCACGCTGTCGCCACCGCCGATGAGAGAATATGCGCCATTTTTCTCAGTGGCTTCCACAATGGCTTCGGCCAACGCTCTGGAACCTTCGGCGAATTTGTCAAACTCAAACACACCGCAGGGACCATTCCACAAGATAGTCTTCGACTGTTTGATGATACCTGCATAGAACTTACGGCTTTCAGGCCCGCAGTCCATGCCTTCCCAACCATCGGGGACATTCATGGGATCAACCACCATGGTGTTGGCATCATTCGAGAATTTGTCACCTGCCACCACATCGAAAGAGAGGTAAAGGTTGACACCTTTCTGCTTGGCCTTTTCAAGAATCTCAAGAGCGAGGTCCAGTTTGTCCTCTTCGCAGATGGAGTTGCCAATCTTGCCGCCTAACGCTTTCTTGAAGGTATATGTCATGCCACCACAGAGGATGAGGTTATCCACTTTGGTAAGCAGGTTTTCGATGATTTCAATCTTGGTGGAGACTTTGGAGCCACCCATGATGGCTGTGAAAGGATGTTGGATTTCATTCATCACCTTGTTGACCGCAGCCACTTCTTTACCCATCAGATAGCCGAACATCTTGTGGTCGCTATCGAAATAGTCGGCGATAAGGGCGGTGGAAGCATGAGCACGATGTGCGGTACCAAAAGCATCATTAATGTAGTATTCTCCATAGCTTGCCAAGGTTTTGGTAAACTCTTTTTGGGAAGTTTTCACTGCTTTTTTGGCTTCATCATAGCCTTCTTCTCCCTTTTCAATGCCACGGGGTTTGCCTTCTTCTTCCGCATAGAAGCGGAGGTTTTCTAGCACCAGCACTTCACCGGGTTTCAAGGCAGCGACCTGATCGGAAGCTTTCATGCAATCTTCAGCAAATTGGACAGGCCGACCCAGCAATTCTTCCAAGTGTTTGATAATCGGCTTGATAGAATACTTTGGATCAGGATTTTTTTTCGGGCGACCGAGATGTGACATCAGCACAACCATACCATGATCATTCAACACTTTGTTGATGGTAGGCAGTGCAGCACGCATACGGGTGTCGTCAGTGATGTTGAAGTTGTCGTCCAACGGAACGTTGAAATCGACACGAATCACCACGCGTTTGTTTTCAAATTTTACTTGATCGATGTTTGTCATAATAGCTTTTAGTTTATAGTTATTCAGTTGTTCAATTGTTCAGGAATAATCATGTTGATGGCTTGGGGAAGGATTTCGAAATCGAACGGTGAGTTTGTCAGGGTTTCGCCCTCGGTTTCCAAAAGCAGCTGATGAGCAGGGATGGAGGTGATGCGAATCTTTTTGCCACGGAAAGTGGAAACCTCTTGTATTTTTTGGATAAAAGAACCGTCATAGATGCTGTTGAGATGGGTGGCGAATTTAATCATTCCAACCTTTTTAATCACCGTGACATCGAATAATCCGTCGTTGGGGGAGGCGTCAGGCATCATCATCATCCCGCCACCGTTAAACTTTCCGTTACCCACAGAAAGGCTTAAGACTTCATCATCGAAAACCTTCTGGCCATCAATTTCAAGCTGAATATGCACGCATTTGAACCGATAAAGGCAATTGGCTGTGCTTAACATATAACGTACAGCACCTCCTTTGCCTTGCGATTTCAGTTGGTTGGCACGGTTGCACACCATTTCGTCGAGTCCCGTGCCGGCTGCATTCAAGAAAAACCTTTCCTGAGGATTGCCATGATTATAATAAGTCACCTTCCCGATGTCATGCAAGAGGGTATAACCTTTTTTTATTGTATTTACATTTGCCTGATAATCAATAGGAATATCAAAGGTCCTACGCCAGTCATTCCCTGTACCCACAGGAATCACTCCCATTTGGATTTCACGGGGTGGCACCCGTTGTTGGCTGAAAATCCCGTTGATAATTTCATTATTGGTTCCGTCACCACCAATGGAAATCACTTTTTTATACCCTTTTTCCACAATTTGATCCCGCGCCAAGTCGATGGCATGGCCGGGATATTCCGTGAGAAAAGCGTCAAAATCAATTCCTTCGTTTACTAAAATGTGTTGTATTTCTGGCCAGTCCTTCCCACACTTCCCAACAGAAGCTTTAGGGTTGACAATAATCAGCCATTTGTTCAAAATTTCATTCATATCAAAACTAAAAAACGGTTCAAAGATAAGAAGGTTTTATGAACTTTCAATGGATAAAAAAAGAAAATCGCCATTTCAAATAAATGTTGTATCTTTGACGCTCTATTTATAACTTATTAATATGATGAAAACTTTTAAATTGCTTCTTTCTCTTGTACTATTAGGAACACTCTTTCAATCTTGCAGCACTGATGTTGATTTATATGCTGATTATAAGGATATTACAGTTGTTTACGGTCTGTTAGATCCTTTAAAAGATACCAATTATATCAAAATCAACAAAGCTTTTTTGGGACCTGGCAATGCCTTGGAAATTGCCCAAATCGCGGATTCATGCAATTATCCTGATAAATTAAACTGCCGTATCATTGAATATGTGGCACCATCCAATAGTTCAAATTGGACTAAAATGCGCACCTTGGAATTGGACACCATCACCATTCATGACAAAGATACCATGGGTTATTTCTATGCTCCTGACCAGCTTGTGTATTACACCAAAGAGATAATCAGGGCTAACACTGAACATCATAATTTTGTTTATGAGTTGGAAATCGATAGAGAAGACACGACCTTACGGGCAAAAGCCAATATTGTGGGAGGTCCCTCATTCAGCATGTCACAAGGTGTGTTGACGCTTTCAAGCTCCCATCCACAAGGATCCATCAAATTATATCCTTGTCCATTCGCTTCCATTTATGATGCGTCTATTCAATTCCGCTATATCGAATTGACTCCCTCAAATGATTCTGTGTTACATTATGTGAACTGGGACGTCGGAACCTATCCTCTCTCGAACTTGATGGGGGATTTTGGCACGCTTAACATTCCTTATAACGCCGAGGTGTTTTACCAAGCCCTTGCCTATGAGATTGGAAACGATTCGCTGAAGAATGTGGAAAGGCTGATTGCCGAGCCTTGTCTCACGGTGAAAATCTCCGCGGGAGGGGATGACCTTTACAACTTTATCACGGTGAATGGTCCTTCCAACAGCATCGCTCAAAATGTTCCTGAATACACTAACGTTATAGGCGGTTACGGTGTGTTCTCATCGCGTACCAGCATCGAGAAAAACATGAAACTCTCATCGCAAACTTATTTAGATCTTCAAACACACAAGACTTGGCATTTCCGTCAATGCAGAACTGACCATGAATAGAGAAAAATAACGCATAATAACTAAGATATGGAAAACAAAAAGAAACTTTTCGAGGAATTTCCACCAGTGACCACCCAGGAATGGGAAGCCGTCATTGAGAAAGACCTCAAAGGCGCCGATTACAACAAAAAACTGGTTTGGCGCACCGCTGAAGGCTTCCAGGTGAGGCCTTACTACCGTGCCGAGAACTTGGCCGACATCCCATGGACGGGACAGAACCCTAACGAATTCCCCTACGTCCGTGGCAACAAACCCGAAGGCAACAGTTGGCTCATCCGTCAAGACATCACTGTGAAAGATGTGAACGAAGCCAACAAGACTGCCCTTAACGCCCTCAGCCGTGGTGCCAATTCCATTGGCTTCAAGCTGGAGTACGACAAGGCTTATACAGCTATCGAGATCTCAGCTTTGCTGAATGGCATCGACCAAAAAGCGGTGGAAATCAACCTCTACAACAACAAATACCATCTGCCATTGCTGGAGATGATGTCGAAGATTCCGGGCATTAAAGGTTCTTTGAATTATGACCCCCTAACCCGTTATCTCCGCCGCGGTGTGTGGTACGTCACGGAGAACACCGACATGGAACTGGCTTATATCATGGTGAAAGCCGAGATGCCTCAATTTGACACCATCGGCATCAATGGCCATGTGTTTACCAACGCGGGTTCCACCATCGTGCAAGAGATGGCATTCGCTCTCTCCGTGGGCGCTGAATACCTCGACAAACTCACCGAGAAAGGGTTGACCATTGACGAGATTGCGCCCAAGATGCGCTTCAACCTCGCCATCGGCCAGAACTATTTCATGGAGTTGGCCAAGCTCCGCGCTTATCGCCTCCTTTGGGCCAACATCGTGAAGGCCTACGGTGGCAAGGAAGAGAACGCCAAGATGCACATCCACGCCACCAACGCTGAACTCGGCATGAGTCTCTATGACGCATACGTCAACATGCTGCGTACCACCACAGGTACCATGTCAGCCATCTTGGGTGGTGTCGATTCATTCACGGTGATGCCTTTCGACACGCCGTTTGAAATCCCCACCGACTTCGCCGACCGTATCGCCCGTAACCAACAGCTGATCCTCAAGGAAGAGGCTCATTTCGACAAAGTGGCCGACCCCGCCGCGGGTTCCTACTACATCGAGAACCTCACCGAGAGCCTCGCTGCTGCCGCTTGGGAACTGTTCAACAAAATCCAAGACGAAGGTGGCTATCTCGAAGCCGTTCGCAAGGGCATGATCCAAGGCCTTATCAAAGAGAGCGCAGCCAAGAAATTCAGCAATGTGGCCACCCGCCGCGAGACCATCCTCGGAACCAACCAGTTCCCGAACTTCACCGAGACATTGAAGTTCACACCCGAGGCTTGGGTCTTTGAAGCCGATAACCGTCGTGACGAAAATGCAGAAATCGACACCATCGTCACCTTCCGCGCTTCCCAGCAATTCGAGAAGCTACGCTTCGCCACCGATGTCTATGCTCAGGACCACAAACGCCCCATGGCTTGGATGTTCACCTACGGCAACCTCGCCATGCGCAAAGCCCGCGCCAACTTTGCCTCCAACTTCTTCGCCTGCGCCGGCTTCCAAGTCGTCGATAACCCAGGCTTCAAGACCTTGGACGAAGGCATCGCTGCCGCCCGTGAGGTGAAACCTGAAATCTTGGTCATCTGCTCCTCCGACGAGGAATACGGTGAAGGCAACGCCCTCAAAATCTACGAAGCTCTTAAGGATGAAACCATCGTGGTGCTCGCCGGCAACCCCGAAGGCACCGCCGACCTCCTCAAAGAAGCTGGCCTGAAGTACTTCATCCACGTCAAGAGCAACGTCTTAGAAACCTTAACGGAGTTCCAAAAGCAATTAGGTATAACAAAATAAAAAAAATATGGTGGAGCACCTCGAAGAGGTGCCCCCTCAGTAACCCCACATAAGCGAAGCACCTTATGGGGAGAAAGGAGCAAACAATGAAACCCAACTATAAAAACATCAACATCAACGCTATACCTAATCACAATGGTATCATCCTTCCGAATGGCGAGTCTTGGGAGACCGCTGAACATATCATGGTGAAACCCGCCTACACTGAGAAAGACCTCGAAGGCATGGAGCACCTCAACTATGCCGCTGGCATCGCTCCCTTCCTCCGTGGACCTTACTCCACGATGTATGTGATGCGTCCTTGGACCATCCGTCAGTATGCCGGTTTCTCAACGGCTGAAGAGTCCAATGCTTTCTACCGCCGTAACATCGCCGCCGGTCAGAAAGGTCTGTCAGTAGCCTTCGACTTGGCCACCCACCGTGGCTATGACGCTGACCATGAACGCGTCATGGGTGACGTGGGTAAGGCTGGCGTGAGCATCTGCTCCGTCGAGGACATGAAAGTCCTGTTCGACCAGATCCCGCTGAACAAAATGTCCGTCTCCATGACCATGAACG
>CAMIWN010000032.1:0-37549 GCA_946402445.1 uncultured Bacteroidales bacterium | reverse complement strand
CATTTTCAGATATTGCTAAAAAAGTCAATTGTTTCACCTTCAGCCAATGTCACAATAGCCTTCTTGGTGTCGCTGGCTTTGCCAGTGATGACGCCTGCCTTGGTATAGCGTGACTTTGACTTTCCTTCATAATTCATCGTGTTGACAGCGGTAACCTTCACTCCGTAAAGCTCTTCGACAGCTTTCTTGATCTGGATCTTGTTGGCGCGGGTGTCAACGATAAACGCATAGCGGTTAAGCTTTTCGCTTATAGCGGTCATCTTCTCAGTAATGACGGGTTTCTTAATGATAATCATCTTCTTTTCGTTTTTAAAAGTTAAACATTATCCAAGAATCTCGTCGATAGGCTTCAGAGCACTTTCAGTGATGAAGATCTTCTTGGCATTCAGGATGTCGTATGTGTTCAGGTTACGGGCCAACACGACGTTGGTGCGCTGGATGTTGCGAGCTGAAAGCACCACATTGCGGTCAGGCTCCGTGAACACGAACATGTTTCTGTACCCATTAACCTTGAAGCTGTTGAGGATGTTGACCATCTGCTTCGTTTTGATGGTATCGAACGTAAAGTCTTCCACAACGACGATCTCGTTGTCATTGACTTTGCATGTGAGGGCCGATTTACGGGCCAAAGCCTTGACTTTTTTGTTCAGCTTGAAGCTGTAGTCGCGCGGCTTGGGGCCGAACACGCGGGCGCCGCCTCTCAGCAGAGGAGAGTTGATGTCACCACGACGGGCGCCACCGGTACCCTTCTGACGGAACAATTTGCGGGTGCTGCCAGCGATCTCGCTGCGTTCCTTTGACTTGTGAGTTCCTTGACGTTGGTCAGCGAGGTATTGCTTCACTGCCAGATACATGACATGCTCATTAGGCTCAATAGCGTAAATGTTGTCATTCAGCTGCACTTTGCGGCCGGTATCTTCGCCTTTGATGTTATAAACTGTTAACTCCATCTCTCAATCATTAAATATCCATTCTTGTGGCCCGGAACAGCGCCCTTCACCACCAACAAATTCTTGCTTGCATCGATCTTCACGATCTGCAAGTTCGTTACTTTCACTTTGTGGTTGCCCATCTGGCCGCCCATGCGCAGTCCTTTGAACACTCTTGAAGGATAAGCGCAGGCACCAATGGAACCCGGTTTTCTCAAACGGTTGTGCTGACCGTGAGTTGATTGACCAACGCCATTGAAGTGATGACGTTTCACAACGCCCTGGAAGCCTTTACCTTTGCTGATGCCACTGACATCAACAAACTCGCCTTCCATGAAGACGTCGACGGTTAACGTTTCGCCTAATTGTTTTCTGTGGCCTTCTTCGAAACGGGAAAATTCGCGCACCAGTTTCTTGGGGGTCGTGTTGGCTTTAGCAAAATGTCCCTGCTCAGCCTTCGAGGTGTTCTTCACCTTCTTCTCATCGAAACCCAACTGGATAGCGCTGTAACCGTCTTTCTCTACTGTTCTGACTTGGGTGACCACGCACGGACCGGCCTCGATGACCGTCACCGGAATCATTCTTCCGCTCTCATCGTAGATGCTCGTCATCCCAATCTTTTTTCCTAGTAATCCTGACATTGCTACTTAGCTTTAATTTTTTGTACTAGATAGGTTTTTTTACAATTTGATTTCTACTTCCACACCGCTGGGGAGCTCCAGCTTCATCAGTGCGTCGATTGTCTGAGAAGTCGAGTTGTAGATGTCGAGCAGTCTCTTGTAGGTGGAGAGCTCGAACTGTTCTCTCGATTTCTTGTGAACGAAAGTCGAACGCAGCACAGTGTAGATCTTCTTGTTCGTCGGCAACGGGATAGGACCGCTGACAACGGCTCCAGTCAACTTGATAGTGTTAACGATCTTCTGGGCTGACTTGTCAACCAAGTTGTGATCGTGTGACTTTAACTTAATTCTAATTCTCTGGCTCACAATAATTATTATTTATAGATTTGTCTTTCTCAAATGAAATAAAGTCCTTTTGCTTTCTTGATCACCACATCAGCGATGGCTTCAGGCACCGGGGCGTAATGGCTAATCTCCATGTTGAAGGTGGCCCGTCCCGACGTGATGGAACGCAGGGTGGTGATATATCCGAACATCTCGGCCAGCGGCACATCAGCCTTGATGACTTGATAGCCAATGTTGGCGTTGACTTCGCGCAAGATGGATCTCTTTTTGTTCAAATCGCCCGTGACATCTCCGATATATTCGTCAGGGCAATGAATCTCAACTCGCATGATAGGTTCTGTGAGCACCGGACCTGCTTTGAGGCCGGCCTCTTTGAAGCCGATGCGTGCAGCCGACTCGAACGAGAGGGCGTCGCTATCGACAGGATGGAACGAACCGTCGGTGACGACGACTTTGACGCTATCGACAGGAAAACCTGCCAGCACGCCGTTGGACATGGCTCCCTTGAAGCCTTTCTCAATGGCAGGAATATATTCGCGCGGGATGGCACCATTCTTGACTTCATCAACAAACTGCAAACCGACGACATCCTCGTCTGCAGGACCCATTGTAAACTCGATATCAGCAAACTTACCCTTTCCACCGGTCTGTTTTTTATAGACTTCACGGTGCTGAATAGTGTGAGTAAAGGTTTCCTTATATGCGACCTGTGGACGACCCTGGTTGACTTCGACGCCAAATTCTCTTCTGAGACGGTCGATAATAATATCAAGGTGTAGTTCGCCCATACCGGACAATATGGTCTGTCCTGAGTTCTCATCGAGGTGTACGAACAAAGTGGGGTCTTCTTCCGTCAGTTTTGACAAAGCGACCTCCATCTTATCGATATCTGCGGTTGTCTTAGGCTCGACCGCGACATTCACCACTGGGTCAGGGAACTTGATGTTTTCAAGCACCAGGGGTTTGTTCTCAACGGTCAAAGTATCACCGGTTCTGATGGTCTTGAAGCCCACGGCGGCGCCGATGTCACCCGCGGCGATCTCGTCAAGCGGGATTTGTTTGTTGGCGTGCATCTGAACGATCTTGGCGATGCGTTCTCTCTTACCTGTGGCTGTGTTCAACACCGTTTCGCCGGATTTCAGCGTGCCGGAATAGACGCGGAAGAAGCAGAGACGGCCAACGAAGGGATCTGTGGCGATTTTGAACGCCAGTGCGCAGAACGGAGCCTCAGGATCCGACGGGCGCGTCTCTTCGTTACCGGTCTTGGGGTTGATGCCCGACACATGGTCAACATCAGTGGGGCTTGGCAGATAGTTGACGATGCCGTCAAGCAGCATCTGCACGCCTTTGTTCTTGAAGGATGCTCCGCAGAACACCGGGCAGATCCTAAGCTCCAAAGTGGCTTTGCGGATCTGGGCGATGAGCTCTTCCTCGGTGATGCTGTCAGGGTCATCCATGAACTTCTCGAACAAAGTCTCATCATCTTCGGCGGCGCCCTCGATGATCATGGAGCGGTACTTAGCGACCTCTTCTTTCATATCCTCGGGGATCGGAACCTCTTCATAATGAGAGCCGTTGTCTTCCTCGTCCCACACAAAAGCCTTGTTTTTCAGCAGATCGACCACGCCAACGAAAGTGTCTTCCACTCCGATGGGGAGTTGAAGAGGCAACGGGTTGGCGTGCAGGCGTTCGCGAATCTGGTCCATGACCTTGAAATAATCCGCGCCGGCACGGTCCATCTTGTTCACAAAGCAAATACGTGGCACGCTGTACTTATCAGCCTGATGCCACACGGTTTCCGACTGGGGCTCCACTCCGCCAACGGCACAGAAGATGGCAATTGCACCATCAAGGACTCGGAGCGAGCGCTCCACCTCTACTGTGAAATCCACATGGCCAGGAGTGTCAATGATATTAATCTTGTATGCCTCGTTGTTGAGATGCCAGAACACCGTGGTGGCAGCTGAAGTGATGGTGATTCCGCGTTCCTGCTCCTGGACCATCCAGTCCATGGTGGCAGCTCCGTCGTGAACCTCACCGATCTTATGGCTGCGTCCCGTATAATACAGGATACGCTCCGTCGTCGTCGTCTTACCGGCATCGATGTGAGCCATGATGCCGATATTACGCGTGAAGCTGAGGTTGTTCCTATGTTCGGTGACGTTAGCCATGATTGTTCTTTCCTATATCAAATCAGAATCTGAAATGCGAGAATGCCTTGTTGGCGTCAGCCATTCTGTGGATCTCTTCCTTCTTCTTGAAAGCGGCGCCTTCTTCCTTGTAAGCCTGCATGATTTCTGAAGCGAGCTTCAGGGCCATGGACTTCTCGTGACGTTTACGGGCGTAGTTGATCAGGTTCTTCATACCGATGGACTGCTTGCGGGCAGGACGGATCTCTGAAGGAATCTGGAAGGTGGCACCACCGATACGGCGGCTACGAACCTCGACCTGAGGGGTGACATTGGCCAGGGCCTTCTTCCACACCTCGACAGGATTCTCATTGAGTTTGCTCTCGATGATATCCATCGCCTCGTAGAAAATCTCGTACGCCAAATTCTTCTTTCCTTTCAGCATGATGTTGTTCACGAACTTGGTGACCAGCACGTCATTGTACTTAGGATCAGGAAGAATGATTCTCTTCTTTGGTTTAGCTTTTCTCATTTCTAAAACTCTTTTTTACTTTCTACTTGCCTATTACTTCTTTGCGGCTGTTTTTTTAGGTCTCTTTGCACCGTACTTGGATCTGCGCTGGCGACGTCCGTCAACACCGGAGGTATCCAAAGCACCACGGATGATGTGATAACGGACACCCGGAAGATCCTTCACACGGCCACCTCTGATCATCACGATAGAGTGCTCCTGCAGGTTATGACCTTCGCCCGGGATGTATGCGTTGACTTCCTTCTGGTTGGTCAAACGGACCCTCGCCACCTTTCTCATGGCTGAGTTAGGCTTCTTAGGGGTCGTCGTGTAAACACGAACACACACGCCACGACGCTGCGGACATGAATCCAATGCTGGTGACTTACTCTTGTCGATCAATTTTTGGCGCCCTTTGCGCACTAATTGTTGAATAGTCGGCATTTTGTTAGGTTTAATTGATTGTTTGTTGTTAATCCTATTTGTTTTGGACAATATTTCTGTGCCTCAAGCTGAACACAGCTCAAGATTCATGCTTTTCAAGATGTAGTCAGGGGAATAGTAAGCCATAATAACGGCTTGAAGTCTATAAACCCACGATGCAAACTCATCTTCGGCACTCGCGCCGCGCACCGTGCAGAGACCTATAACGGTTTAGTTTTCAGGTCCCCGACCATATCTATTCAAAAGGATAAACCTTTCACTAATTCAGCGGCGCAAAAGTACAACTTTTTCTAATACTGACAACGCTTTTTGAGATTTTTTTTCAAAAAAATTAAAAGCATTATAATTATCTATAAATCAATTATTTAAATATACAGTATCCAATTTCTCCCTCAAAATAAACCCTCAGAAACCCCCACTCTCTCCAAAAAACCTCCCGAAAATGACGCATAACCCCTTCAAAAAACCATCTAATCACCACTCATAACAGTCAATTCCCTTCTGTCTCCTTACCTCCAAAACACTTTATATTAATACAAAAAAAAGCATACCATTTGAGCTGGTATGCTGAATTATTTTACCAAATAATCTGGTTTATTTTACCAATTTCCATATCACTTCATCGCTTCGGACGATTTCGTGAAAATGGAATCGGACTTTATTAATACTTCACGAACCTGTCCTCTCCGTTGCTGAGGCCGAGCAGCTCGCTACGTCCGAAAAGGAGGAATACTTTGTGATCCCAGATGAGTTCCCAAAGAATACGGCTGACACGGACTTGATCTTCGGCGGAGAGCTCCTCACTGGTGATGGTGGTGTTCTCGTCGGCCTTCTTCACCTGATGTTCCTGGAACGCCACTTGCATGAGCTGGTAGCAAAGGTTGACAAAGGTGATGCCCTTGGTATGGTCGCGGCTGTCCATCACCATGTTGATTCTGTCTCTAAGTTCCTCGTTACTATAGAGGAGCTGCACTGGATTGGTGTCGTAATTCATATTTTGTGGTGTTTTTAGGTTTATTTGGCTACAAACATAAGAAAAAAACTCGAAAAACCAACAAACATAGCCAAAAAATAATGGATTTTCCTTATCTTTGCATCCTATACCTTATTTATTAATTATGGTCAAAAGCTTACTCCTTGTTTGGTTGATTGGTGTGGTCGCCTTTTTTGTTCTTTGGGCTTTGTTAGCCAAAGTTATCCGACGTATCAGCGAGAATCGACAGCCGGACAATCCAATCACGAAAGAAGAAGACAAAATAAAATCAGCCCCTGAAGACTGACTCTCTCCCAAAACATTCAATATTTTTTTGTATCTTCGCAACTTCAATAGAAATCAAAAAAAGCATTCAATATGAAATACGACGTCATCGTTATCGGCAGCGGCCCTGGAGGCTATGTAGCTGCCATCAGAGCATCACAATTAGGAAAGAAAACGGCTGTGGTTGAGAAAGCTGAGCTGGGAGGCATTTGCCTCAACTGGGGTTGCATACCCACCAAAGCCCTTTTGAAAAGTGCCCAGGTTTATAATTATATCAAACACGCCGAGAACTACGGCATCAAGGTGGAAGGCGAAGCGGTTCCTGACATGGAGGCCGTCGTCGCCCGCAGCCGTGGTGTGGCCGAGACCATGAGCAAAGGGGTGCAGTTCCTCCTCAAGAAAAACAACGTGGAGGTCATCGCTGGTTACGGTCGTCTCACCGCCGACAAACAGGTCTCCGTCACCGATGCTGATGGCAATGTCACCTTGCACGAGGCCGAGCACATCATCCTCGCCACCGGTTCACGCGTGCGCGAGCTACCCGCCTTACCCATCGACGGCAAACGTATCATCGGCTACCGTCAAGCTTTGGTTTTGGATAAACTTCCTGAAAGCATGGTGGTAGTCGGCTCCGGCGCCATCGGCTCGGAGTTCGCATTCTTCTTCACCAGCATGGGCGTGAAAGTCACCCTCGTGGAGTTCCTGCCCAACGTGGTGCCCAACGAGGACGAAGAGGTCTCCAAGCAGGTGGAACGCTCCTTCAAGAAACTCAAGATGACTGTGATGACCGAGGCTTCAGTAACCCATGTCGATACCACAGGTGAGAAGTGTGTCTGCACCATCAGCACCAAGAAAGGCGAGAAGACCGTAGAGGCCGACATCGTGCTTTCCGCCGTCGGCGTACAGACCAACATCGATGACCTCGGACTGGAAACCCTTGGCATCACCACCGAGCGTGGCAAGGTCATCGTGGATGACTACTACCGCACCAACGTGCCAGGCGTGTATGCCATCGGCGACATTGTTCACGGCCCCGCTTTGGCTCACAAAGCAGACCATGAGGCCACCATCTGCGTGGAGAAGCTCTGCGGCCTCGACCCAAAACCCTTGAACTACGCCAACATACCCGGTTGCACCTACACCACCCCCGAGATCGCCTCCGTCGGACTGAGCGAGGCCAAGGCCATCGCCGCCGGTTATGAGGTCAAGATTGGCAAGTTCCCCTTCACCGCCTCGGGCAAAGCCACCGCCGCCGGCAACAAAGATGGTTTCATCAAAGTGGTGTTCGACGCCAAGACGGGCGACTGGCTCGGCTGCCATTTGGTCGGCGACAATGTCACCGAAATGGTCGCCTCCGCCGTGCTCTGCCGTGAGCTGGGCGCCAAAGGCGAAGACATCATCCACGCCGTGTTCCCCCACCCCACCATGTCGGAAGGCATCATGGAAGCCGCAGCAGCAGCGTATGGCGAGTGCGTTCATCTGTAGAATTTAGAATTAAAAAATAGAATTCAGAGGTCTTTATGGAGATTATTGAGACTAAGATAAAGGATTTGGTGATTATAAAGCCGGATGTGTTTTTGGATGAAAGAGGTTATTTCTTTGAGAGCTACAACCGTCAAAGGTATTTAGAGTGCGGGCTGGACATGAACTTCGTTCAAGACAACGAGTCACAGTCGATGAAAGGCGTGCTTCGAGGACTTCATTTCCAGAAGCCACCTTTCGCCCAAGGCAAGCTGGTGCGTGTGGTAAAAGGAGCCGTGATGGATGTGGCCGTGGACTTGCGCAAAGGCTCCCCCACCTACGGGCAATGGGAATCGGTCGTGCTTACTGAGGACAACAAATTCCAGTTTTGGATCCCTGAAGGCTTCGCCCATGGCTTCGTCTGCCTCGAAGACCATTCCATATTCTCTTATAAATGCACCAACGTCTATAACAAAGCCTCCGAAGGTAGCCTTCGTTGGAACGACCCCGACCTGAATATCCAATGGAACATCGACCACCCGATCCTTTCGGAAAAAGACAAGGTGTCGCCACTCTTCAAAGACTTTGAGACACCCTTTTTATAATTAAAAATAAAGAATTGAGAGTTATTAGAGATCGTGCCATGAAGACAAGAAACCTGCTTATCGCATGCGGGATGGCTATTATATTAATAGGTGTCACCGCCGCCATCACCTTCAGCATCGCCCAAAGCACCACCGAGCAAGACAGCAGCTATTACGAAACACGCTACCCTGACGTGTTGGCGTTCAGCTATCTCGACCAAAACATACACGACATCACGCTGCCCGACACCCTGGACTTCTGCGGAGAGCCCATCCCCATGGACCGTTTCTATGTACGTGAGAGCCTCGAAAGGGAGCTGCTGGTCAACGCCCATCTGCATTCCAGCACCATGCTGTTGCTGAAACGCACCTCGCGATGGTTCCCGGTCATTGAGCCAATCATGCAGAAAAATGGACTCCCCGAGGACTTCAAATACCTGGCAGTGATTGAAAGCGCGTTGACTAACGCTGTCTCCCCTGCCAAAGCCGTTGGCTTCTGGCAATTCCTCGAAGGCACGGGAAAAGAGTATAGTTTGGAGATCAACAAGGAGGTTGACATGCGGTACAACCCAGAGAAGGAGACTGTCGCAGCTAGTAAGTATTTGAAAGACTCCTATAAAAAGTTCGGAAGCTGGATCTTGTCAGCTGCCGCCTTCAACTGTGGCAACGGCAGAATCACCAAGACTATGGAAGAACAGCGGGTCCGCTCCTATTTCGACATGATACTTCCCAACGAGACAGAGCGTTATGTGTATCGCATCCTGGCACTGAAACTCATCATTGAGGATCCCGCCAAATACGGGTTTCACATCAGCGACGAGGGATGGTACCAACCCCTGAAATACAAGACCATCACTGTCACTGAGTCCATCCCCGATTTGGTTGACTTCGCCATCAACCATGGTACCAACTTGAAGATGCTCAAGTATTATAATCCTTGGCTTCGCGGAAACACCCTGACCATCTCCCAAGGAAACAGCTATCAAATAAAATTACCAATTAAGAATTAAGAATTTAGAATTTAGAGGGAACTACCCCATTAGGGGTTTAATCTCGGCAGGCCCCGGGTAGAACGCTTCCCTCTCCACAGTGGAGAGGAGGCCAGGGGGTGAGGTTGGGGATTTAATCTCAGCAGAAGAATATGGAAGAAAAAACATTAGAGATTCTCGGTGCTCGGGAAAACAACCTGAAAAACATCGACTTGTCGATTCCACGCAATGCGTTAGTGGTCATCACCGGCATCAGCGGTAGCGGCAAGTCTTCCTTGGCGTTCGACACCATCTACGCCGAGGGACAACGCCGTTATATGGAGAGTTTCTCAGCCTACGCGCGGCAGTTCATCGGCAACATGGAACGTCCCGATGTCGATGAGATCACAGGACTGAGCCCGGTTATCTCCATCGAGCAAAAGTCCGTCAACAAAAACCCTCGTTCCACGGTGGGCACCATCACCGAGATATACGACTTTCTGAGGCTTCTCTATGCGCGTGTCAGCGAAGCCTATTCATACAACACTGGCGAGAAAATGGTCCGCTACTCCGAAGAGCAGATCACTGACCTCATCCTCAAAGACTATCAAGGACAACGCATCACCATTCTGGCACCCAGTGTGAGAGGCCGCAAAGGACATTATCGCGAGCTGTTCGAGCATATCCGTCAGGCCGGTTTCACACGAGTACGTGTGGACGGACAACTGCGTGAAATCGAATTTGGCATGATGCTCGACCGATACAAGACGCATGACATCGAGATTGTCATCGACCGCATAGAGGTCAAAGATGACTGCAAGAGCCGCATCAACAAGTCGGTACAGACTGCATTCCGCTATGGCAAGGGGCTTCTCATGGTCTTGAATAGTGAGGAGTCAGAACCTTCACTCCGGTATTTCAGCCGACTGCTCATGTGCCCCACCACTGGTCTCTCATACGAAGACCCCGAACCGAACACCTTTTCATTCAACTCACCCTACGGCGCCTGTCCCAAATGCAGCGGCATGGGTGAAATCACCGTCGTTGACAAGGAGAAGCTCATCCCCAACCCTAACCTGAGCATCAAAAAAGGAGGTCTTGCTCCTGCGGGCGAATACAAGGCAGGCAACTGGATCTTCAAGCAACTTGAAGCCATCGGCTTGAAATACGGATTCACCCTTGACACCCCAATGAAAGAAATCTCAGACGAGGCACTCGATGTCATTCTCTATGGCACTAACGAGACATTCGAGGTGAAACGAGAGTATGTTGGCATCACCTCCACCTACAAGATTAACTTCGAGGGCATCATCAACTTCATTGAGAGTCAAAACACCGAGGAGGCCCCCGCCAGCATCGCACGCTGGGCTGGCTCCTTCATGAACCATGTCACCTGCCCCGTATGCCATGGCACAAGGCTCAAAAAAGAAGCCCAGTATTTCCTCATCGATGGTAAAAATATCTCTGAAGTCGCCGAGATGGACATACTGGCACTATGCCATTGGATTGAGAGCTTGCCGTCAAAACTCACAGAGCGACAAAACGAAATCGGGAAAGAGATTCTTCGTGAAATTGACAAACGAGTGCATTTCCTGTTAGACATCGGCATCGACTATCTCAACCTCAACCGTCCCGCCGCCTCCCTGTCGGGCGGCGAGTCACAACGCATCCGTCTGGCCACCCAGATTGGCTCGCAACTCACTGGCGTATTATACATCCTCGATGAGCCCAGCATCGGGCTACACCAACGTGACAACCACCGACTCATCGAATCATTGAAAGAGCTGCGCGACATTGGCAACTCCGTCATCGTGGTGGAACATGACAAAGACACCATGCTCAACGCCGACTATATCGTTGACATCGGCCCTGGCGCCGGTCGTCATGGAGGCGAAGTAGTCTTCGCAGGCACCCCAGCAGAGACCATGACAGGACATTCCATCACCTGTGACTACCTGAACGGACGACGCAACATCGAAACACCCAAGGAACGGCGCAAGCCCATCAATGGTCAACACCTAATCATCAAAGGAGCCTCGGGACACAACCTGAAAAACATCACCCTTGACCTGCCTTTGGGAATTATGACCTGCATCACTGGTGTCTCCGGATCGGGCAAGTCAACCCTCATCAACGAGACCCTCTCCCCCATCCTCACCAAGCGATTCTACCATTCGGTGAAAGAGCCGTTGCCGTACGACAGCATCGAAGGCATGGAGTTAATCGACAAAATCATCCAGATCGACCAAGCTCCCATCGGACGAACCCCACGAAGCAACCCTGCCACCTACACCAAGGTTTTCGACGACATCCGAAAGCTCTTCGGAGAGCTACCTGAGTCGAAGATACGCAACTACAAAGCAGGAAGGTTTTCTTTCAATGTGAAAGGAGGACGCTGCGAGGCCTGCCGCGGCGCAGGCGTGAAGCTCATCGAGATGAACTTCCTCCCCGATGTGTCGGTAGTGTGTGAGGAATGCCAAGGCAAACGCTACAACCGTGAAACTCTTGAGGTGCGCTACAAAGGCAAATCAATCAATGATGTGCTGAACATGACCATCAACGAAGCGGTGGAGTTCTTCGAAAACATCCCAAGTATCATCCAAAAAATCAACACTCTAAAAGAGGTAGGCTTGGGTTACCTCACCTTAGGTCAGGCCTCCACCACCATCTCCGGAGGCGAGGCACAACGTGTGAAACTCGCCACCGAACTTGCCAAGCGCGACACAGGCAAGACACTCTATGTACTCGACGAACCCACTACTGGCTTGCATTTCGAGGACATCAAAGTGCTGATGAATGTCCTTAATAAACTGGTTGCCAAGGGCAACACCGTCGTCATCATCGAGCATAACTTGGATGTCATCAAAATGGCTGACTGGATCATCGACATGGGACCCGAAGGCGGCGAACGCGGTGGTCAAATCCTCTGCCAAGGAACGCCCGAAGAGGTGGCCGAATGCAAGGAAAGCTATACGGCGTTGTATCTCAAGGATGAATTGAGAATTGGGAATTGAGAGAGGAAGAAAAATTCGTTAAATTCGCTTAATTCGCCGACTAAATATCAGCCGTTCCCTATCTGAGTCTGAGTTTTTGGCCGACTTTGAGGCGGGCACGCTCCGGCAGTTTGTTCTTCTTCAAGATCTTCGCCGGCTTCACAGCGAAGCGCAAGGCGACGTCGCGCACAGTCTCGCCCTGCTCCACGACATGTCTCTTCGCTTTCCAGTTCCTGTTTCTGAGCGATTCCAGATACACCACATCGCCACTGTGGAACACCACGGCATCGGGATGCTTGATGCAATTAAATTGGCAGAACTTCTTCAGTTTGATGCCGAACTCCTTGGCGAGTCCCTCCGGGGTCTCCCCTTCCTTCGCAAAGACAAAACGCACCTTGTTGTTCTCATAGATAAAACGTTTGTCCTCCGTCATGTCAACCAACTCGAAGACCGTGCGATCCTTGGGCGAATAAGCCAATTCCAGTAAGTCGTCCTGCTCCAACAGCGCCTCTGTGCCGTCGGCCAGCATCTGTGCCTCCGCCTCCTCTTCGGTCAACAAGCCCATCACGATTTGGTCGTATTTGTATAGCTCATAAAGCTTGATGCGATCAATCAACAATTGGGCATACTTCGGATTGGTGGCATAACCCGCGGCTTTCAGTCCTTTGGCCCAGCCCTCATAATCCATGATATCCAAATCAAACAAGGCGGCATACCGACTGCGTCCTGTCAAAAACAGAGAGTGATCCACAAACGATTCCTCCGCGTTTTTATATTTTCGGAAACACTCATTCTTCTCGTCATCATCCATGATGTAAGTCTTTCCCGACCATCCTTTATGGCATTTAATACCAAAATGGTTTCTTGCATCCCGTGCCAGGGCACTGTTGCCAGCCCCTGACTCAAGGATGCCCTGAGCCAAAGTAATTGAAGCGGGAATCTTATGCTCGCGCATCTCCCTCATGGCGATGTCTTTATAGCTCTCAATATACTCTTCGACGGTGATTTTCTGCGCTGTCATGCAAAGCGGTAACAGCAGCAACGGCAACAAGAAATATCTTAACATAAATCATCAAAATTGGGTGGGTAAAATTACAAAACTTTTTACAAACCGCTCAACATATACAAGAATTTCTTATTTTTGTGGGTTTTAGTGCAGCCTATGGACACCACAGCAATATTCAACTATTTCAGTTCACTCAGCGATACGCAGAAGGAACAATATAACCAACTGAAATCGCTATATTTAGATTGGAACAGCAAGATCAATGTTATCTCGAGGAAGGACATGGACCATTTCTACGAGCATCACGTACTGCACTCGTTAGCCATCGCCAAATATTTCGACATCCTACCTGGCATGAAGGTCATGGACCTGGGTACGGGAGGTGGGTTCCCAGGCATTCCCCTGGCAATCATGTTCCCCGACTCGGAATTCTATCTCATTGACGGAACAGGCAAGAAAATCAACGTGGTAAACGCTGTGAAAGAAGCCATCGGACTCAAAAACGTAGTGGCTGAGCACAAGCGCGCTGAAGAGGTGAAAGAAAAGTTCGACATCATCACGGGACGTGCTGTGATGACCCTGCCTGAAATCGCTAATCTGGCAGGCAACAAGCTGAGAATCCGCGGCGACGTAGAAGCAGGTGGCATTATCTACCTCAAAGGTGGAGACCTCAAAGAGGAATTCCAAGCCATCTCAAAATATTGGCACTACCAAAAAGTGCCCGTCTCGAAATACTTCCACGAAGAATATTTTTTGGAGAAATACATAGTGCAATTATATTAATATGAATAATAAATAATATTAAATAAAAATACAAAATTAAGTTAATCAATATGAAAAAAGCTAAACAACTCTTAATCATCGCTTTGATGATGGTCTTCGGACCAGCTTTAATGGCACAACAAGCCATGCCAACTCCCATGGATCCCAATGTAAGGTATGGGAAACTTGACAATGGCATGACCTATTACATCCGTCACAACGAAAAACCCGCACAACGCGCTGATTTCTACATCGCCCAGAAAGTGGGGTCAATCCTTGAGGAAGAGCCACAACGAGGCCTCGCCCATTTCTTGGAGCACATGGCCTTCAACGGCACGACCAACCTCCCTGGCATGATGCTTCGCGAGTACCTGCAAAGCCGTGGCATTAAGTTCGGCGAGAACCTTAACGCCGGCACTGGCATCGACCAAACCGTATATATGGTCACCAATGTCCCCACCACCCTTCCGGGTCTCGTCGATACTTGTCTGCTCATCCTCCACGACTGGTCGAGCTTCATCTCTCTTGAAGAAAAGGAAATCGACAACGAGCGTGGTGTCATCCTTGAAGAGCTCCGCACCCGTGAAGACGCCAGCGAGCGTATCATGAAGGAAATCCTTCCCGTCATGTACCCCAACAGCCCCTACGCCAACCGTCTCCCTGGCGGTCTCCCCGAAGTGGTGGCCAATTTCGAGTACCAGACGCTCCGCGACTACTACCACAAATGGTATCGTCCTGACCTCCAAGGTCTCATCATCGTGGGCGACATCGATGTGGATGCCATCGAGGCACGCATCAAAGAGATGTTCGCTGACATCAAAGCCCCTGTGAATCCTGCTCCGAGAACACGATTCATGATTGATGACAACGAGGAACCTATCGTGGCCATCGCCTCCGACCCCGAAGAGACTTCCTACGAGGTGAACCTTTATTATAAGACCGACGCCACCCCCGACTCTCTGAAGAGCGATGTCAACTACTGGATGGTACAATACATGCTTTCCATCATTTCCCAAATGGAAATCAACCGTATGAGAGAACTTACGCAGAAAGCCAATCCGCCATTCGTGTATGGCTTTAGTTACTATTCCAACTATTACCTCGCTCCCACCAAAGACGCTTGGTGCAGCAGAGCCATGGCCAAAGACGCAGCAGGCATCGACGAAGCCCTCACCACCCTTGTGACTGAGAACAAACGCATGCAGCAATTCGGCTTCACTGCTTCTGAATATGAGAGAGCCAAAGCCGACTTTTTGAAAATGGTGGAAAGCCAATACAACGAAAGAAACAACACTGAGAACAGCCGTTACGTCCAAGAATGCTTACAGCATTTCATCGGCAACGAACCCATGATGGGCATTGAAACCGAATATACACTTTATCAACAAATCATCCCCAATCTTCCCCTTGAGGTCATCAACAGCGTGGCGAAACAGCTCATCCCCGAAAACAACCTCGTCATCACGGTGACCGCCCCGAAGAAAGACGGTGAGACCCTTCCCACCAAGGAGGAGATTCTCAAGCTCTACGAGACTGCCAACACCGCTGAAGTGGAGCCCTACAAGGAAGAAGTGTTCGATGGACCCATCGTGGAGAACCTGCCAAAACCAGGCAAAATCAAGAAAGAAGAACTCCTCCCCGAGTTCGATGCCATCACGATGACCCTTAGCAACGGCATGAAAGTCATCTATAAGAAGACCAACTTCAAAGAAGACGAAATCCGTTTCAGTGCCACGAGCAAAGGCGGTATCTCCACACTTAAACAAGAAGACTTTGTCACTTTGCAGGAGCTTCCCGAACTCATCACCCTGGGCGGTGTCGGCAACTTCAGCGCCACCGACCTTCCCAAAGTACTCGCCGGCAAAAAAATGAGCGTGACCCCAAGCATCGACACCTATTCCGAAGGCATGAGAGGCAGCTGTTCTCCTAAGGACCTGGAGACCATGATGCAATTCATCTACCTCTATTTCACTGCTCCGCGAAGCGACGAAGAGGCTTTCCAATCCTACTCACAACGCTCCAAAGCCGCTCTTGAAAACCAAGAACTGAACCCGATGATTAGCTTCTCCGACTCGCTCATCAGCGTCTTGTACAACAACCATCCGCTCCGCCAAAGAGTGAAAGCCAGCGACATCGACAAAATCAACTATAAAAAAGCCATGGAGATCTACAAGGACCGATTCGCAGATCCCAATAACTTCACTTTCTACTTTGTAGGCAACATCAACGAAGAGACCTTCAAGCCCCTCGTCGAACAATATCTCGCCTCTTTACAGCCTAACAATCGCAAGGAAGACTGGAAAGACATCAACCTCGGCATTCCTGAGAACAACAAAATCTGCCATTTCAGCAAACAGATGCAAAACCCCAAGGCCAGCATCTATATGATTATGAATGGCACCATGAAATACAACTACCGTAACAACTTGTACATGAAAGCTTTGAGCGATGTCATGGACATCTACTACACGCGCACCATCCGTGAAGAGGAAGGCGGCACCTACGGCGTGGGAGTCATGGGCCAAGTCACTGACAAACCCAAAGACGCTTATATGTTCCTTGTGGCTTTCGACACCAACAAAGAGATGTACGCAAAGCTGATGGCAAAAGTTTATGAAGGCCTGAACGACGTCGCTCAAAACGGCCCCGCCGCTGAGGATCTTAACAAAGTCATCGAGAATCTTTACAAGAAACGCACCGAGCAACTTGAAGAAAACAGCTTCTGGCTCAACGCCATCGACACGTTCGAAGATGACAAGATCAACATCGTTGCTGAGTTCGACGAAATCGTGAAGAGCATCAATCCCCAAACCATCGCCGACTTCGCAAAAGAAATCCTGAAAGGCTATAAGAAAGAGATTGTGCAGCTGCCGGAATGAGAGGGGTTTTAGAATTTAGAATTTAGAGGGAGATACAACAAGTAAATAAGTAAACAATCAAACAATTAATAATTAAACAATTAAACAAAAATGACAGAGAAACTCACCATGAGAGACAATGCCACCTATAGGTGGATTGCCTTGCTGCTTTTGGCGTTGGCCATGTTTTGCAGCTACATTTTTATGGACATCTTGTCTCCTATCAAGGACTTGATGCAGACGGAACGTGGATGGGACAGCCTTGCCTTCGGTACCATGCAGGGTTCTGAGACCTTCCTTAACGTCTTCGTATTCTTCCTCATCTTCGCAGGTATCATCCTCGACAAGATGGGCGTTCGTTTCACCGCCGTACTCTCTGGAGTTGTCATGCTGGTTGGTGGTTTGATCAAGTATTACGCCATCAGCGAGTCGTTCTACGGCAGCGGTCTTGAGAACTGGTTCAACAACAACCTGAACTACATTCCAGGTTTCGAGGAACTGGGGGTCTCACCTTTTTATAGAGGCATGCCTGCTTCCGCCAAGATGGCTGCTGTTGGCTTCATGATCTTCGGCTGCGGCACGGAAATGGCTGGTATCACGGTGAGCCGTGGTATTGTGAAATGGTTCAAAGGTCGCGAAACCGCTTTGGCCATGGGTTCAGAGATGGCCCTCGCCCGTCTGGGTGTGGCCACCTGCATGATCTTCTCACCTTACTTCGCCAAGTTAGGCGGCACCATCAATGTGAGCCGTTCCGTGGCTTTTGGTGTGGTGCTTCTCTGCATCGCCCTCATCATGTTCATCGTATATTTCTTCATGGACAAGAAGTTGGATGCCCAAACCGGTGAGGCCGAAGAGAAAGACGATCCTTTCAAAGTGTCCGACATCGGCAAGATTTTGTCGAGCCTCGGATTCTGGCTGGTTGCCCTCCTCTGCGTCCTTTATTACTCTGCTATCTTCCCCTTCCAAAAATACGCTGTCAACATGCTTCAGTGCAACCTGACACTCACTGAGCCTGCCGCTGGTTCATTCTGGGCCGGTGACACGGTTACCATCGTGCAATACATCATCATGCTCGTGGTGGCCGTCTGCTCCTTCGCCAGCAACTTCTCGAAGAAGAAAAGCATGAAGGTCGGATTGATGCTGATTGCTGTTGTCGCCTTGGTGGTTTATTGCTACATGGGTTACATGCGCGGTACTGCCGAGACCATCTTCGCAGTGTTCCCGCTGCTGGCTGTGGCCATCACCCCCATCCTTGGCAGCTATGTTGACAACAAAGGCAAGGCCGCTTCCATGTTGATGATCGGCTCGTTGCTGCTCATCATCTGCCACCTCACCTTCGCTTTCATCCTTCCTTTGACCAAAGGAAGTGCTGTGGCCGGTGTCGTTGTGGCTTACGTGACCATCCTCGTGTTGGGTGCCTCGTTCTCTTTGGTGCCTGCCGCCTTGTGGCCCAGTGTGCCGAAGCTGGTGGATGAAAAAATCATCGGTTCCGCCTACGCCCTGATCTTCTGGATCCAGAACATTGGCTTGTGGCTGTTCCCGCTGCTCATCGGCAAGGTGCTTGAGAACACCAACCCTGGTGTCACCGACCCCGTGGCACTCGACTACAAGTGGCCCTTGGTCATGCTCGCCTGCCTCGGTGTTGCCGCTTTGATCATCGGCATCATCCTCAAGCGTGTGGATGCTAAGAAGCACCTCGGACTTGAAGAGCCGAATATCAAGTAGTCTTTTTTAATGAAGGGGATCTCGCAAGCTTCGAGAATCTCCAACACAAACGCCCGTTCCGATGGACACTTCGACCCATCGGAACGGGTTTTTTATGCTGTGAAAGACATTTCACATTTTTTTGTTGCATTAAAACGTTTTTTTATTTTTGCACAAAGAAAAACCCAAAAACACTGCAATATGAAAAAGCTACTATTACTATCTTTAGGTTTGTTTGTAAGCTTTATGTCACAAGCTCAATGGACAAACAACTTCGAGCAAAACACACGAATCGCCAGTGCTCCAAGCTCTGCCGGTGAAATCTATCTCTCCACCAATGATCTCTCAGGCGACACCTACGTACAATGGTGTGCCGGTGCTTCCAATGGCTGGTCTCCCACTTTGCAACGAATCAACTTCGATGGTATTCCACAATGGGGAGAAGGAGGCATTCATATCAGCGGAACGGAATTCTCATCCTATTCGGAAGGTATTTCCATGATCACTACCGCCGACGGAGGCGTGGTGAGTTGCTTTGCCGATTATGACGGCTACACCTACGCTGTGAAAATCAACGCCGATGGAACCTATGCCTGGGGAGAACAAGGCCTCAAGCTGTTTGATGGTATGGGATTCTCACGCACCGAACTCGCTGCCGGCGATGATGGAGGCTTTTGGGCTTTGGGAGCTGACTACAACAGAAGCTACGTGCAGTATGTCAATGCCGACGGGACTCTAAACAACACCAACATCATCGAATCCAATAAGAGCTGTATCTTCGGCCAACTCACTGTAAGCTACAACAACAACGTCTTCCTGACCTACGAAAAACTAGGCAGCGGATTCTACACCGACAAGGAAATCCATCTAATTGGTTTTAACACCGCAGGCGAGGTAATCTGTGAGGATGTGCAACTGATGGCACCACAAAGTTTCCAATCCACCTATATCCACCACGTCCTGCCCGACGGCATGGGAGGTGGCTATGTGTACATCTGGCATTCAGGCATGAACGACACATTCAACACCTACGTGTTCCACTTTGATGAAAACGGCACACCTACCATCAGTGACCCGAATGGTGTTACTGTCCACACATTAGACCCAGCGTATTTTTACCTTGATGCAAACGCCACCGTTGACCCTGTCAGCCACGACATCCTACTGGCCTATCTGCAAGTCAACTCTGCCAACCAAAACCTTAACAGCTTATTTATCAACAGAATCAGCCCCACAGGCGAAAGGAAATGGGAGGAAGGAATTGAGGTTCTCGATGCAGGCAACATACCCATCGGCGACCTCCTCATTGACGCTTTTGAAGATGGAAACGGTTTTTCAGTGATTCTCACCAAAGGCACTGGACCCGCCACCAACCTCAGCACCATCGAAGCCCTTGGATTCGACATGCAGGGCAACCAAATCTGGAACACCACCGTAAGCTCCAACACCATCGCCAGAAGTGTATGCGAAAACAGCACTGGATATCACGGAGGACAAAACATCGTGGTTTGGGCCGATGCTACCAATGGAGACCTCTTTGGACAAAACATCAGACCTGATGGGACCTTGGGACCCCTCCCGACAGGCTGCCCAGGACCCGAGAACTTCCAAGGTGAGTACACCTACGACGCATCAACCCAAATCTTCGGAACCATGCTCAGCTGGGACGAACCCACGGAACCCGTTGATTTTTACAGATTATTCCGCACCAACGAAGCCAATGGAGAAACCACTGAAATCGACATCAATGGCAGCAACCACGACTATTTTGACGAGGCTGAAATAGGCATCTACCAATACCAGCTCAAAGCGATGTATGCCTATCTCGACTGCGGCTTCTCACTTCCTGCCACCACACCCAACGGTGAGGACTTCATCCGCATCGAGGTGACCTCCGTGCAAGAAAACCCAAGAGAAACCATCGTCAAGGTGATTAAAATTTACAACATGAACGGCCAGGTGCTCAACAACGCCAACATGGAAACGCTCAGCAAGGGTATTTATATCATCCAAGGGTTGACCGAAAGCGGACAACTCGTCACCAAAAAAACACGCGTGGATTAATCCGTAGAGACGTCATATCATGGCGTATCCACCCACAAAAAAAGGTAGAGACGCCATAATATGACGTCTCTACATTTTTGTGGGAATTGTTGGATTCGAACCAGCGACCCCCTGCTTGTAAGGCAGGTGCTCTGAACCAACTGAGCTAAACTCCCATTTTTCGGCTGCAAAGATAGACATTTTTTTGCACAAATTGCTTTTTTTTGATTTTTTTATTATTTTTGCTTTTCAATTCAATTTTTATGAAAAGCAATCTAATGAAAAAAACACGGCAATACCTTCCATTTATCTTATTGATAACAAGTCTTTTGGCCTGCATATTCGCTTTCGGGGACGTAGGTAATCAAAACCGCTATACCTCGGGAGGGGGCGGCTCCGATTTCGACGGCGACGGACTGGGAGCACTCATAGGCTATCTGCTTGGCCTCTTCATCGAGAACCCAACTATGGGGTTTATCGTCTTCATCATCTTGGTTATTCTGGTGCTGGTTTACAGAAGGAAAAGCAAGAAACAGGCCTCCGACCCTGGTTACATCAACCAGCAAGTGCAGAACCAAGTCAACAACGACATCACCATGAACTACACGGACGCTGTAGCCTCACAGATCCGCAAAATCGACCCTAGTTTCTCCGCAGAGAAATTCATAGGCTGGGCGCAGGAAGTCTTCATGAAACTCCAGGAAGCCTGGACCACACGGGACTGGAAAGTGATCCGACCCTTTGAGAGCGAGACGCTGTTCAACACCCACAAGCAACAACTCGACGAGTACATCCGTCTGAATAAAATCAATGTCATCGAGAAAATCGGCATCAAACATTGCTCGCTAAAATCGTTCACTGTGGATGGTGACAAAGAAGTGCTTGTAGTGGCACTCAACGCTGTCATGCGCGACTATGTCATTGACGCTGAGACACGCAAGGTACTGGAAAGCGACCCCAACCGCGACTGGTACATGAAATATGAACTGACTTTCAACCGCAAGACTGGTGTCAAGACCCAGCCAGGCATGAGCAATAAATCGACCACTAACTGCCCCAACTGCGGTGCTCCGACAGAAATCACCTCTTCGGGACAATGCCCTTACTGCGGCAGCGTCATCACCACTGGCGAACACGACTGGGTACTCACCAACCTCGTGGGTGTCAACCAATAACGAAATCAGCAATTCAACAAAATACAAATAAATAATTTAACAGACAATGGGACTTATCAAAGCTATCACCGGAGCCATCGGGGGCACCTTGAGTGACCAGTGGCTTGACCTTATCAAATGTGACAATATGGACATGGACACCCTGATGGTGAAACAAACCACCAAATCAGGGCAGATCTCCAAGAAAAGCCGCATCATCGTGGCACCCGGACAGGTGGCCGTGATTTACGACAGCGGCGTGGTTCTTGACGCTACCGCCGAGGAAGGCGTTTACACCTTCGACCAATCCTCATCGCCGTCATTCTTCGGGGGTGACTTCGGCGCCGTGTTCAAAGAGATGTGGCAACGTTTCACCTACGGTGGCACGCCCGCCAAAGAGCAAGCCATCTTCTTCTTCAACGCCAAGGAGATTCTCGACAACAAATTCGGCACAGCCACGCCAATCATGTTCCAAGATTGGAAACACCCGTCCTATACCGAAGACGGCCAGAAGGACGGCACCTTCATGAACATCCGTTGTTACGGTAAATACACCTTCCGTCTCGACGACATGGGCATCTTCATGCGCAACCATGCCGGCACAGGCGACATCATTAAGAAGGACGCCATCATCGAACAGATGCGCAGCGAAGTGATTGCCGCCTTGCAGTCGGTCATCAACGAGCTGGGCAGTGGCAGAGAACCCATCGGCGCACTCGAATTGCCCAGCAAGACCCAGATGATGAAACAGATCATGGACGAGCGCGTGTTCGATGCCCCCATCCGTGCCAGAGGCATCCGTTTGGTGAGTTTCACCATCGAATCAGTCTCCCTTGACGAGGAGAGTCAGGAATTCCTCAGAAAATATCAGACTGGTGGTTCAGGCAATCTGGCCAGAGGCAGCATGCTCAACACCATGGAGACCGCGGCAGGCAACGCTGGCGGTGCGGGCACTGGCTTCATGGGTATCGGAATGGCCGGCATGGGCTTCGGCACCGCAGGCAACATGATGGGCAACATGGTTCCTCCGCAACATCAACAGAACCAACCTCAAGCGGCTCCACAAGCCCAAGGCATTCCCTGCCCCAACTGCGGCACACTGATCACTGGAAAGTTCTGTCCCGAATGCGGCACGCCCAAGCCCACTCCCAAGCCGACGAAGAAATGTCCGAAATGCGGCACCGAGACCACAGGAAAATTCTGCCCCGAATGTGGAACACCTATTCCCGCCGACGACGCACCGAAGAAATGTCCGAAATGCGGCACCGAGGTAACCGGGAAATTCTGCCCTGAATGCGGGACACCTGTGGCATAACCAACGGACGCAGGAACGAAAAAACACGCAGGGACGCAATAAAACACGTAGAGACGCAAAAATTTGCGTCTCTACAAAACAATAACAAAATGTGTTAAATAAATGTCGAGCGAATAACGGGGTTCGAACCCGCGACCCTCAGCTTGGGAAGCTGATGCTCTACCAACTGAGCTACATTCGCATTCGGCTGCAAAATTAAAAAAAATCCGTATTACACAAGAAAAAAAATCTCTTAATTCTAAATTCTTAATTCTAAATTCCAACAAACTATGCCCATCACTGAAAGAGAAGTTCAAATCATACAAAAGAGTTTCCAACCCAAGTCCTGGAACGACACCAAGACCCACGACTCCTGGTCGGTCTTCAAAATCATGGCTGAGTTCGTGGATGGTATGGAGAAAATGTCACAGATAGGCCCTTGCGTGGCCATCTTTGGTTCAGCCCGCACGAAACCCGAAGACAAATATTATAAGATGACGGAAGAAATCGCTCGCGGCATCACCAAACTCGGATTCGGCGTCATCACCGGCGGCGGACCCGGCATCATGGAAGCCGGCAACAAAGGCGCAAAAGAAGCGGGAGGAATCAGCGTGGGTTGTGAGATCCTGCTACCCTTCGAAGGCAAATGCAACGACTATGTCGATTTCGACAAAAACATACGTTTCAACTATTTCTTCGTCCGCAAGAACATCTTCATGCGCTATGCCCAAGGCTACATCGCCATGCCTGGTGGCTTCGGCACCCTCGACGAGATGTCGGAAGCCCTCACCCTCATCCAAACAGAGAAACTATCTGACTTTCCCGTCGTGCTTGTTGGAAAAGACTACTGGCAGGGGCTTATCGACTGGTTCCGCAACACCCTTCTGAAAGAAAAAATGATTAACGAAGAAGACTTCGAGATCTTCCATGTGGTTGACACCGCCGAGGAAGCCGTGCAAATCATCAAGGATTTCTACGACCGTTTCAACGTCAAACCTAATCTCAATCTGTAATGCAGATCCCTATCCGAATCTTAGATATCGAAGGCGATGGCTTCCATGTCATGATCCAAGGCAAGATTAATGGCATGGAAGCCAACTTCCTTATCGACACAGGAGCCTCACGGTCGGTGTTCGACATCCAGTCCATCACTCAATACATTCCACATCCCCGATTGGTGAAAAAAGAATCCATGACCGCAGGCATCGCCAGCAGCGACTTCGAGATTTACACCTTCATAATCGACAATCTGGAAATCGGTGACATCGCCTTGTGCCCCTACGAAGCCGTCGCGGTCGATCTGACAGAGGTCCACGAAAGTTATCAAAAACTAGGGTTACCCAACATCTCCGGTATCATCGGCGGAGACCTTCTGGTCAAGCTGAAAGCCACCATCAACTACCGTTTGAAGAAGATACGGCTCACCAAGCCACGCTCGGTACGCAGGCGCAGCACATACATTCCCTCCGCCAACGAATCCACAGCCAACACTACCGTGGTTCCTTCCACTGACTTGTCCACACAGACATGCCCGTAAAGGTCCATGACCGTCACCTGTTTAAGACCATCCCGATTTGAGATGATATGGATTCGGGATTGTACCGGATTGGGGAAAATCACCATTTGGATATCTTCCTGATGCTCCACAATGCCAATATGATGAACCATAATATCCGCATTGAACAGCTGTAACCCACCTGAGAAGTTGCCCACCACAACCTCCAACACACCATCACCGTTTAAGTCGGCCACTGCTGCCGAGGTACGCATTCCCAACGAGATAAACTTATCGGTAATAATCGCTGACCAAAGAGACGAAACCTCGTCAAACATCGCCTCCAAGTCATCGGTAACAACCTCAAACAAAAACAGTTTACCCGATTCTGAGCCCACGCAGAGCA
This sequence comes from uncultured Bacteroidales bacterium, assembly GCA_946402445.1. Classification (GTDB taxonomy): domain Bacteria; phylum Bacteroidota; class Bacteroidia; order Bacteroidales; family F082; genus Limimorpha. The sequence goes on along the minus strand of CAMIWN010000032.1, from coordinate 12,585 downwards.
TCAACTGGTTTTCATAATAAAAAAACGAAGGCACACTATAACCGTAATAGGAAACGCCATAATCACGCACATCCACGCCACCCCAAAAATCGGTGATTCTTTCAAACGACAAACCATTTCCCTTCCCCACTTCTATCTTTCCCTTAAAAAAGGAGAGCTTTCCCGTCTCGTTCCCCACCACCAGATCCATCGTTCCATCCTCATCCACATCGAAGAAACAAGGGGCGGACCATGGCTTGTCATAATGCAGGAAATCGTCATCCATCAAGTTGCCATCATGATTGAGCAGCAGGAGTCTTCCTTCTGATGTGCCCGTCAAGCACTCAAGACTACCATCGCCATCAAGGTCACAGAAAGCAGGTGTCAAGCCCATCCATGTTACAACCCCTGCAGGGAATGGCGACCCCATCACTTGGAAAGCTGGTGTTGTCATTGACCCCACGTTTTTTAGCCATGTGAGTTGTGCCATGCGATGCGTTTGCAAATTACCATAATAATACCAAGTACTATCGATGTTGCCTATGGTTCCCACCATCATGTCAGTCAAGCCATCGCCATCCCAATCCACCAGTACAGGGTAGGTTCCTGTGCCCAAGTCGATCATCTGATCTTGCAAAAACGTTTTGGTATGCAAGCGAAAATCAGGTTGGGCATCCGTTCCATGATTCAAGTAGAGCCAAACACTCTCCATGCCCATGCTCGCCATTGGGTCCGGGTCGAAAGGAGAGACAATCATGTCCTCCACCCCATCGTTATCCACATCGGTGAAAAAAGGCACAGGCATGGAGAAAAGACGCACAGGATGCTTTTGAGGGAATTCCGTCTGCTGGCTCACCATCGAAGCCTGAGTGTCGTCCCCTCCGTTGACCAGCAAGGTCAGTCCCGGATAGTCAACATCGGCTAAAATCAAGTCGAGCAAGCCATCGCCCGTCATGTCGCGGATGGTCACTGTAGCCCCGCGATGCCGCGACCCCATATCTTCAACAACAAGTCCATATCCAAAGAGGCAGGTATCAAGATACATCACGTTATTCTCCTCGCTCTCCCCCACATGACCCCAACAGGGATCCATACGCTCAAAGACCAACGAATCGAGGCATCCATAACGTTCCATGGAGAGATTCTGGTGCTTCTCGAGAAAAGTACCCATCACGCCAAAGGTGACCAGATCAAGATCCCCATCCCCATCCATGTCAAGAATAGCAGGATAATCAGCATCGGTGGCCAGGATATTCACCTCTCCACCACCTTGCAGAGAGGTGAGATAAGGCGAAACGACCAACTCAAAGCCCACTTGCGCCGCCAAAGAGATGTTTTTATAGACCTTGATTCCAGCCCAACCCTTGGAATAGGTGAAGAGATCCTCTTTCCCGTCTCCATCATAATCGGCGAACACCACCCAGCCATGAAGTTCGGGAAAACAAGTGTCGTAAACATGCGTAAGACGATAATCGATCTCACCATTCCCCCCATGATTCAGAAAACAATGCAGGCGTTCTCCGTGACGATCAAAAGCCAGCAAGTCCTTCTGACCATCGCCATTCAAGTCCATACGACCGAACTGACAAGCATTCAAGCCTCCGACCCAAGGGGAAGTGAGAGGTGAGAGATTAGAGGTTAGAAGTTCCCTCTCCACACCAAATAAAGCTGAAGCTGACAAAAGCAATATCAATAAAAGAAAATATTTCATGGCAGGTGTTTCGACCCACAAAAATAACTATTTTTGCAAGAAAAGAAGGATGATTATGTCACGAATACTTATCATAGACGACCAGGCTCCCATCCGCCGTGTGCTTAGGGAGATTCTGGAAGATGAGAAATACCAGGTTGACGATGCCGGGAATGGTCATGAGGCTTTGCAACTGATGAAAGAACAGGAGTTTGACGCCGTGTTGTGCGACATCAAGATGCCAGAGATGGACGGCCTTGAGGTGTTGGAACACATCAAGGAGATAAGCGACGTTCCGGTAATTATGATTTCAGGGAACAGCACCATTGACGATGCAGTGAGTTCCATCAAGAAAGGAGCTTTCGACTTCATCATGAAACCACCTGACATGAATCGGTTGCTCATCACGGTGCGCAATGCCTTAGACAAACAGAACCTGAGCACAGAGAACAAGACGTTGAAGAAGGCGGTGAGCAAGCAAAACGAGATGATCGGTGGATCAGGTCCGATGATGGAGGTGAGGGAGATGATTGAGAAGGTCGCGCCTACTGGTGCGAGAGTACTCATCACAGGAGAAAACGGCACTGGCAAAGAGCTGGTTGCCAAGCAATTACATGAGTTAAGCCCACGCCGTTACGGGCCTTTCATCGAGGTAAACTGCGCCGCCATTCCTTCTGAACTCATTGAAAGCCAGCTATTTGGACACGAAAAGGGGTCATTCACCTCAGCTATCAAACAGCGCAAGGGCGATTTCGAGTTGGCGAATGGAGGCACCTTGTTTTTGGATGAGATTGGCGACATGAGTTTGGCTGCCCAAGCTAAGGTATTACGTGCCTTACAGGAAAACAAAATCGTGCGTGTAGGTGGCGAGAAGGAGATCCCCGTTGATGTCCGCATCATCGCTGCCACCAACAAGGATTTGAAGAAGATGATTGAGGAAAACACCTTCCGCGAGGACCTTTACCACCGTCTAAGCGTCATTGTCATCCATGTACCCCCTTTGAGGGAGCGCAAGGACGACATCCCGTTGCTGGTGCAGAACTTTGTGGAAACCATATCCCAAAACATGGGAAAGGCAGTGCCGACCTTCACCGACGAAGCCATGGAGGAGCTGAAACAGTACCAATGGACGGGAAACATCCGCGAGTTGCATAACATCGTGGAGCGTTTGGTGATTCTCTGCAGCAACACGATCACGAAAAACGACGTGATTCACTTCGGGAATCCGCTGAAATAATCTTTATAAAAGCTGTTTTGATATTAAAGAAACGAGGGTAACCAGCATGCGTGGTCACCCTCATTAGGATTGTCAAAGTTTAGTTTATTTGACGAAACAATGTGCCTTGCCCGTATTGGGCAGGGACAAAGGCATCGTTAATGAAGCGAATGGACCAGACGCACCGAAAAACCGTAAACGCGATAGTATCCGTCACTCCATGAGATGTAAGACGTGTAGAAGTTTAGGTTCCACGAATAGATGTCACTGTAGCCGCCACTGTCGCGGGACGCTGTCCAGTAGTAGCCGTAGTTACCAACTCTGTTAATGGCAGTCCCCAAACGGTTGCCAGCGGCAGGCAGGAAAACGGCACCATGTTGTTCAAGAGTAGCCCATTCCGTTTCGCTGATGATATTACTGTTATAGCGGGCATTATCAGTGTTCGTGTTGCTCAGCGTATAAAAGGAAGCATCCCAGTCGTCAGGCAAAAGAATCACGCCATTCACGTTGTTCACCTCGGCCTTGGCATAGCGGATACCGCTTGTCGTGGTGCGGGTGTTGAACACATAGTCCCATTCATCATGGCCGAGTGTAAACCATTGGTTCTCCGTGTTGCCTCCGTTGCTGATGGCGTTGTAGCCCCAGTCGGCCTTGCCCGTCTGGTCATTCAGGTTGTAGCTGCCGCTGCCGTAGGCATAATAGTCACTATTGGTCTGGCTTGTGCTCCAGGGTTGGTAACAATTGGCTCCGTGGTCGTAGCTGCTGGTGCCCCAACCAAACAGGTCACGGTCAACGGTCTGAGAGTCACTGCCCTGTCCGTTATCGCCGAGATAGTCCCACTGATGGTCGGCGAACTTCCAATAAGGCGTTGCGGCACTGCCGATGTATTGCAGGTTACCCTTCGAGAAATAGACCTGGTCGCCATCAGCGTTCACGCTGAACTTGCCGTTGATGGATCCTTCGGGTGAGGTTGGAGCCAACTCGAAGTTGGCTACCAAGACACGGCTTCCCGTCACACGGAAGGTATATTCTGCGTTAGTGGAGACCACATTCGGGGTTCCCGTATCGTCAACGACCTCGGTCCAATTTACAAAGGTGTAGCCTTCGGCTGGGGTGGCTGTCAAGGTGCAGCTCGTCCCGAAGTCGTAGGCGCGAGCACCGCTCAACGTGCCGCCCACCGATGGGTCGGCCACGACACTGATGCCAAAGGGACCTTCCTGAAGCGGAAGGACTAGACGCACCGGGAAAGCGAAACTGCGATCGCTATTGCTTTCAGTGTTGAGGAACGAACCGCCGTAGTACAAACTCCAGGCGTAGTTGCTATCATCGTAGGATGCCGACCAGTAGAGGCCAAAGCTATTCACACCGCTGACGGAAGTCCCGAACCGGTAGCCCGCGGCAGGCAGGAAGATTGCACCGTGTCGTTCAAGAGTAGCCCATTCCGTTTCGCTGATGGTGTTACTGTTATAGCTGGCATTACCCGTATTCGTGTTGCTCAGCGTATAATAAGAGGTCTCCCAATCATCGGGCAGCAGAATCACGCCATTCACTTCGTTCACCTTGGCCTTGGCATAGCGGATGCCGCTTGTCGTGGTGCGGGTGTCGAGCACATATTTCCATTCCTCACGGCTCAGGGTAAACCATTGGTTCTCCGTGTTGCCTCCGTTGCTGATGGCGTTGTTGCCCCAGTCGGCATAGCCCGTCTGGTCGTTCAGGCTGTAATTCTCGTTTCCGTAGGCATGATAGTCACTGTTGGCAGTGCTAGTACTCCAAGGCAGGAAACAATTGCCTCCGTGGTCAGCGCCGCTCGTACCCCAGCCAAACAGGTCGCGGTCAACGTTTTGGTTTTGGCCGTTTTGGTTTGTCGTTGTTCCGAGATAGTCCCACTGGTGGTCGGCGAACTTCCAATAAGGTGTGGCGGCACTGCCGATGTATTGCAGGTTACCCTTCGAGAAATAGACCTGGTCGCCTTCGAAGTTCACAGAGAACTTGCCGTTGATGGTTCCTTCGGGTGAGGTGGGAGCCAACTCGAAGTGGGCCACCAAGGTACGGCTGCCCGTCACACGGAAGGTGTATTCAGCGTTGGTGGAGACCACCTTATCGCCCTCGGTCCAATTTACAAAGGTGTAGCCTTCGTTGGGCGTCGCCGTGAGCGTGCAACCGGCACCCGCTTCGTAGGTGCCGGCACCGCTCACCTCGCCGCCCTCCGTTGGGCTGGCCGTGGCGCTGATGCCAAAGGAACTGTCCTGAGGCGAGAGGACCAGACGCACCGAATGACCGATGTTGCGAAGGTTGCTGCCGTCAGTGCCGAGGCCCGAATTGCCGAAGTCCACGACCCACGCGAGGCTGCTATTGTGGCAGGACGCTGACCAGTAGCCGCCGTAGATACCCACACTGAAGACAGAAGTCCCGCTCCGGTAGCCTGCGGCAGGCAGGAAGACTGCACCATGTTGCTCAAGAGTAGCCCATTCCGTTTCGCTGATGGTGTTAGTGCTGAAGCTAGCACCCGGAGTGTTCGTGTTGCTCAGCGTATAATAGGAAGCATCCCAGTCATCGGGCAGCAGGATCACGCCGCTCACGTCGTTCACCTTGCCCTTGGCATAGCGGATGCCGCTTGTCGTGGTGCGGGTTTCGAACACATACTTCCATTCCTCATAGCTCAGGGTAAACCATTGGTTCTCCGTGTTGCCTCCGTTACTGATGGCGTTGTAGCCCCAGTCGGCCTTGCCCGTCTGGTCGTTCAGGCTGTAGCTCTCGTTGCCGTAGGCATAATAGTCACTGTCGGTCAGGCTTCTGCTCCAGGGTTGGTAACAGGTGGCTCCGTGGTCGTAGCCGCTCGTGCCCCAGCCGAACAAGTCCATCCAACCGCTAGAATTCGCCGAAGCATTGGCGTTGGCTCCGCCAACATAGTCCCATTGGTGTTCCGCAAATTGCCAGGTATTGGTCGAGGCTTGGTATTGCAGGTTGCCTTGCGAGAAATAGACTTGGTCACCGGCGGCGTTCACGCTGAACTTGCCGTTGATGGTTCCTTCGGGTGAGGTGGGAGCCAGCTCGAAGTTCGCCACCAAGGTACGGCTGCCCGTCACACGGAAGGTATATTCAGCGTTGGTGGAGACCACCCTCGGGGCTCCCGTATCGTCAACGCCTTCGGTCCAATTTACAAAGGTGTAGCCTTCGTTGGGCGTCGCCGTGAGCGTGCAGCTGGCACCCGCTTCGTAGGTGCCTCCACCGCTCACCTCGCCGCCCTCCGTTGGGCTGGCCGTGGCGCTGATGCCAAAGGAACTGGTCTGAAGCGAACGAACGAGACGCACCGATAGACCGAAGTAACGGTAGTAGTAGTGGTCGGTATAGAGATTCGAATCGTAGAAGTAAACGTAACACGCGTAGTAGCTATTGTTGTACGACGCCGACCAGTAGTAGCCGCTGGAACCGACATTGCCGACCGAAATCCCATACCGGTAACCCGCGGCCGGCAGGAAGACAGCACCATGTTGCTCAAGAGTAGTCCATTCCGTTTCGCTGATGGTGTTAGTGCTGAAGCTAGCACCCGGAGTGTTCGTGTTGCTCAACGTATAATAAGAGGTCTCCCAGTCGTCGGGCAAAAGGATCACACCATTCACGCTGTTCACTGTAGCCTTGGCATAGCGGATGCCGCTTGTCGTAGTGCGGGTGTCGAACACATAGATCCATTCTGCTTGGCTCAGGGTAAACCACTGGTTCTCCGTGTTGCCTCCGTTGCTGATGGCGTTGTAGCCCCAGTCGGCCTGGCCCGTCTGGTCGTTCAAGCTGTAACTCTCGTTGCCGTAGGCATAATAGTAACCGTTGGTAGTGCTAGTACTCCAAGGTTGGTAACAATTAACACCGTGGTCGTAACCGCTCGTGCCCCAGCCGAACAGGTCGCGGTCAATATCTTGGTTTTGGCTGTCTTGATTTGTCGTTGCTCCCAAATAGTCCCACTGGTGGTCGGCGAACTTCCAGTAAGGCGTGGCGGCGCTGCCGATGTATTGCAGGTTGCCCTTCGAGAAATAGACTTGGTCACCGTCAGCGTTCACGCTGAACTTGCCGTTGATGGTTCCCTGCGGTCTGGTCAGCTCGAAGTGGGCTACCAAGGTACGGCTGCCCGTCACTCGGAAGGTATATTCAGCATTGGTGGAGACCACCCTCGGGGCTCCCGTATTGTCAACGCCTTCGGTCCAATTTACAAAGGTGTAGCCTTCGTTGGGCGTCGCCGTGAGCGTGCAGCTGGCACCCGCTTCGTAGGTGCCTCCACCGCTCACCTCGCCGCCCTCCGTTGGGCTGGCCGTGGCGCTGATGCCAAAGGAACTGTCCTGAGGCGAGAGGACCAGACGCACCGAATGACCGATGTTGCGAAGGTTGCTGCCGTCAGTGCCGAGGCCCGAATTGCCGAAGTCCACGACCCACGCGAGGCTGCTATTGTGGCAGGACGCTGACCAGTAGCCGCCGTAGATACCCACACTGAAGACAGAAGTCCCGCTCCGGTAGCCTGCGGCAGGCAGGAAGACTGCACCATGTTGCTCAAGAGTAGCCCATTCCGTTTCGCTGATGGTGTTAGTGCTGAAGCTAGCACCCGGAGTGTTCGTGTTGCTCAGCGTATAATAGGAAGCATCCCAGTCATCGGGCAGCAGGATCACGCCGCTCACGTCGTTCACCTTGCCCTTGGCATAGCGGATGCCGCTTGTCGTGGTGCGGGTTTCGAACACATACTTCCATTCCTCATGGCTCAGGGTAAACCATTGGTTCTCCGTGTTGCCTCCGTTGATGATGGCGTTGTAGCCCCAGTCGGCCTGGCCCGTCTGGTCGTTCAGGTTGTAGCTACCGTCACCATAGGCATAATAGTCGCTGTCGGTAGTGCTTGTGTTCCAGGGTTGGTAGCAGACCGCACCGTGGTCATAGCCGCTGGTGCCCCAGCCGAACAGGTCGCGGTCAATATCTTGGTTTTGGCTGTCTTGATTTGTCGTTGCTCCCAAATAGTCCCACTGGTGGTCGGCGAACTTCCAGTAAGGCGTGGCGGCGCTGCCGATGTATTGCAGGTTGCCCTTCGAGAAATAGACTTGGTCACCGTCAGCGTTCACGCTGAACTTGCCGTTGATGGTTCCCTGCGGTCTGGTCAGCTCGAAGTGGGCCACCAAGGTATGGGCGGCGGTCACTTCGAGGGTATAGGTGGCGTCGGAGGAGACCACATTCGGGGCTCCCGTTTCGTCAACACCCTCGGTCCAGTTCACGAAGGCATAGCCATCGTTGGGCGTGGCGACCAGCGCAAGTTCGGTGCCGTGGTTGATGGTGCCACCAGCAAACACGTCGTTGCCCACGTAAATCGAGCCGCCCTCTTCTGGATCGACAGAAACCGCAACCGAGTAGCTCTTCAGCTGGAAGTTCGCCACCAGGTCGCGGGCTTCGGTCACCTCGAAGGCATATTCGGCATCGGTGGAGACCTCGGTGCCGTCCTCCGTCCAGTTTACGAAGTCGTAGCCCTCGTTGGCTGTCGCCATCAGCGTACATTCGTCGCCTTGGAAGTAGGTCTGGGCACCCGTCACCGTGCCGCCTTCTGTAGGTTCAGCCGTGGCTGTGATGGCCCATGGCTGGCGCAGCGTGGTGAAGCTCACCGTCTCTCCATACACCGTCCCCTCGCTGTTGGTGGCGTAGGCACGCACGTAATACGTCGTGTTCTGGGTCAGGCCTGTCAACGCCACTGTGAACGTCCCGACACCCGGGGCAGCTGCGGCAACGTGGTCGCCGTCGATGGTCAACTCCTCAGTGATGCTCCAGCACACGCCGCATTCGTCAACGGTGGTGCCGCCGTCGTCGGTCACCTCACCGCCGGCCATTGCCGTCGTGATGTCAATCTCGGTGACCTCAGCAGTTGTCACGGCGGGCAATTCCGGCAACGTCGTGAACTCAACCTCCTCGCCGTACATTGTGTCGCCCTCGCCGTCGGTGGCGTAGGCACGCAGGTAATAGGTCGTGTTCCGCTCCAGGCCTGTCAGCGTGCTCGTGAAGTCGCCCGTCAAAACACCCTCGTCGGTATGCTCGCCCTCCACTGTCGGCTCCGGGCTCGTGCTCCAGCACACGCCCACCGCTGTGAGCAGGGTGCCACCGTCAGTGGTCACCGAGCCACCTGCCGTCGCGCTGCTCGAGGTGATCTCCGTCACCTCGCCTGTCGTCACCGAGGTGTACCACAAGGCGGTGGAGTTCGACACCAGTCGCACCGACTGGCCGTTGTCCCTTCCTGTGACGGATGCGCCCGCTCCCACGCTCGCATTGTCGAAGTAGATATTCCACGCATGGAAGCTCCCTCCAACAGTGGCACTGCAGTAGCTCCCCCTTTTGTTTAGATAGTATAGTTTCGTGCCGAAACGATAACCCGCTGCGGGGAGGAACACCGCACCATGGCTCTCCAGTTCTGCTTCCCAGACGGATATGGTGATGTTGTTGTCACCATATTTTCCCGCCGCGTCGTTGGTGTGGCTAAGGGCATGGTAACTCGCATCCCAGTCATCAGGCAGGAGAATCACGCCGTTCACGCCGTTCACCCTCGCCTTGGCATAGCGGATGCCCGATGTCGTGGCTCTGGAGAAGAACAGGTATTTCCATTCCTCTCGTGTCAGAACACGCCACAACCTTTCGACTCCGCCGCCGTTGGCGATCCCGTTACTTCCCCAATCGGCTTCCCCATTCTGGTCGCCCAAGTTATACTCCACGTTTCCGTATGCATAGTAGTCGCTAGCATCTTGACCTGTAGCCCAAGGCTGGTAGTTCACCGCTCCGTGGTTAATGCCACTGGTGCCCCAGCCAAACAAGTCGCGTGCGACATCTTCTGCCGCGCCACCCTGGCCATTGTCGCCTAAATACTCCCATTGGTGCTCGGCGAAACGCCATTCGCCCTCCACATACTGCAAGTTGCCTTGTGAGAAATACACCTGGGTGCCCAATTCGTTCACCGTGAACAAGCCGTTGATATACCCTGTCGGCGGCTCGTCCAACGAGGAACGATCCAACGGCACAGTCTCCTGTGCCACCGCCATCATGCCCATCGTCATGACAAGCATCAATAAGAGAAAAAATCGTTTCATAATTCGTTACACTGGTCCGTGTCGTGCACAACTTTTATTAAAAATAGCTCTAGACAAACTAAATGGACTACAAAAATAAGAAACCAAATGACAAAAACAAAAAAAACTTGCGGTCAAAAACTTTTTGATGTAATTTTGCACCGTTTTCCGAATAAGACCTTGAGAGAAGAATTCTCAACTCTCAATTCCACAATGGGGGTGACCGGTTTTGACAGCAAGATGAATTGTCACGGAAGCATGCCGAGCACTGCGGTGAAGCTCGTAAATCCTGGCTGCAAAAAAGTAATTGGCGAAAATAACTACGCTTTCGCTGCCTGATCGAAGTACAGTAGATCACTGGCTTAATCCGCTCACAAGGTGGGTGGACGAAACATCCCGCAGGTGGAGATGCCTGATTCCGGCCTGAGCACGGGGTGCTAATCAATTTCGGGATAGCTTGCTTGGCACTCCGACACGCGGGTGAGATTTAGGAGATAAGGTCAGGTTTAGGGCGTTCGTTCCCTTGCCTGGCACGAAAACCAACAGCGAAATAAGCATGTAGAAACCTTGGGGGTTCCTTGTTTGGACGAGGGTTCGACTCCCTCCATCTCCACTTTTTGAACACAAAACCCGTTGATTTTCAGCGGGTTTTTGTTTTTCTGCTGTTTGGAGTCCCTTTTTTAGTCCCCTTTTTTTCTGAATTTTTCACGTAAATGTACCTAAAACTCATAAATTTTTAAAAATAAAAAAGTCTTGCACATGTCAAATATTTTAGGTGCTTTTGTATCCTTATGTCATAATCTCAATGACATGGGCAGACAACCGAACGCGGACACCCCGCACAAGATCATCATCCACACCAACGGCGGGCGGCGCTACGCCTCCACCAAGCAGTTCACCACCGGCGACGACGGAAGAAAAAGGTACTCCTACAAGCTCTGGGGCACGGTGGACAAGGACCTCAAGTTCCAGCCCAACACCAATCCTTTGTCAGAGAAATAAGTGTATACCCATCGGATAAATATCCCAAAAAAACTTTCGTTTTTCTTCTTTATTGTCTGTTTTTTATTATTTTTGCAGCATTTTATGTATTTTATAAAACACTACTAAATTATGTGCAATATACTGGAAATAGCGAACATAAGTTATTCCTTGAAAGAGATTGAAAACAAGTCTCTGAAGGGGATTACCTTGGAAATGCGGTCGAGTTTTCGCTTCTTCAAGTTGGAGACACTAGGTCAAAACGTCATCCTGTTAAAGTCCAAGTATCCTTTGGAACACTACACCCCGAAAGCTTGTAAAAAGATGGCTGAAATGGTTTCGATCAACAATGGCTTCCCATGCGCTTTTTGGTTCGATGCCTTGGACTACAACCAACGAATGAGGCTGATGGACAAACAGGTCTTTTTCGTGGTTTCGGGTAAATATGCCTACCTGCCAGGATTGGTGATGGACAGCCATAATGAAAGAAAGACGGCTACAGAATTGACCTCACCTGCCCAATATGTGCTGCTATACCACTTGCAAGCAAAGAGCTTGGAAGGCCGAAGCGCAAAGGAATTGGCCGAAGTGATACCATATAAATATGTCACATTGACTTTGGCTATACAGGTGTTGCAGGATTTGGGATTATGCACCCTAATTGCAGATGGCAACCAAGAGAGACGACTGCATTTTGAGTTGAAAGGAAAAGCATTGTGGGAAAAAGCCTTACCATTATTGAAATCGCCATTGAAGAAGAGCTTTTATTGCGATAGTGTAAAGAACGAAGCAACGTATCCACAAGGCGGCATCAATGCCTTGGCACATTATTCCATGTTAGTCTCTGAAGCAACAAAGACGCTTATTGCAGTCGAGCGGACGGATGCCGTAAAGGAGGACAATTATGAAAGAATCAATTTTGGGGATGGTGCTTTCAGGATCGAGATATGGAAATACCCGCCCATAAACATAGAGCAAGGTTTTGCGGATCGGCTTTCGTTGACATTGACGCTGATGAACAACAAAGACCCGCGAGTACACAAGGAAGTTGAACGAATAATCGAAGAAACATGGTTGATGGATTAGAAACGGCAACGCAAGGATGGTGAACCCGTTTACGCCCTCTACCGTTTCAGAAAACCGATTAGCCCCGGTTATCCGAGCCAAATTGAGCTTTTGGCAAGACATTCAGATGTGCTAGGTAAGCCCCAGGATATCCGAATCGAGGCAAGACCGTCTGGAGCGTCGCCGACAACTACCTCATGGCCTGCTTCGATAAGGACGTGAACGAGACCGCCATCACCGAAATCGCCAGCCAGCATCCTTACTACTTCGTCCTTCGCGACAGTAGCCTCGCCACGGACAATGTAGCGGACAATTTTGAGCAGATTTGGGAGGAGTATAGTAAGGAGACGGTAAGGAAGATATTGTAAAAATGCAAAATACGAGGCTTAAAGGTGGTAGGTTACCACTTTGAAGGCCTTTTTTTGAATAAAAACGCAAAAAAGTGCATCAATATCGAATATAATTTGTAAATTTGTTGCGAAAAAGGTTGTAATGATGCAACCTTTTAGCAAACATTTTTGATTTAAGCATAACGAATGATGAAGTATTTAACCCTAAAAAAAGCATTTGATGCATGGCAGGCT
>CAMIWN010000031.1:0-37698 GCA_946402445.1 uncultured Bacteroidales bacterium | reverse complement strand
CCACCTTTATCCATGAGGGGCTTTGGGACGATGAGGAAAACTGGAGCAACGGTCTCCCCCAAGGGGGCAGTGATGTCGTCGTTGCCGCTCCGGCCCTCATCGAAGGTGTTGCCAATGTAGGTCACATTACCTTTGAGAATGGCGGCAGCATCACCATTGCCAAAGGTGGAGAGCTGACCCACAGCGACAACGTGACGGCTACCTTCCTGAAGGGCATCTCCGCCTATAATGACGACAGCGATGGCTGGTTTACCATTGCCTCGCCAGTTACCTATAACCTACCCATTGCCACCCACTTCACCACAGAAAGCACCTACGACCTTTACCTTTATCATGAGCCTACGCATTACTGGTGGAACTCCAAAAACCCCGAACATGACTATGACTTCACGGTGCTCCAGTATCTTGAAGGTTATCTCTATGCCAATGCCGAGGATGTCACCTTGTCGTTCGAAGGCAACATGATGGCCACCGACCACACGGTTACCATACCGCTTAGTTGTTATGCCGCTGGCGGTTTGAAAGGCTACAACTTGGTGGGTAATCCTTTCACGCGCCGCCTTACCGAGGAGGATGTCATCAAGATCGGCGATGATGACCTGACTACCTATCTCGTGGCTGATGGTGGTGGAGAGCTGGTCCCTTACACCCTTGTTGAAAGGCCCATCGAGCCAGGCGAGGGATTCTTTGTGCAAGCCACTGAGCCAGGACAAAATCTGGTTTTCAACCACGCCACCCGTGGTGAACAAACGAAGCGGGAACCTGCTTATCTCTGCATCGAGGTGGATAAGGAAGGCTACTACGACCGCGCTTACGTGCAGTTTGACGGCGGCAACGCCCTTCGTAAGATGAAACTCAATGATAACATAATGAGCGTTAGCGTCTGGCACAATGGTGAAGACTGGGCTGCGGCCACCCTCGAAAGTGCCACGGATGAACTGCCTGTCCATTTCAAGGCACAGGAGAACGGCACCTACACCTTGACCGTCTCAGAATCTCTAAATTCTAAATTCTTAATTCTAAATTATCTCCACTTAATTGACAACCTGACCGGCGCCGACATCGACCTGCTCCAGACCCCGAGCTACACTTTCGAGGCCAAGTTCACCGATTATGAATCGCGGTTCAAGCTGGTGTTTAGCGTGGATGAAGACAACCAGAACCACAATGACAACTTCGCCTTTGTTGATGTCTATGGAAACCTCATGATTAAAGGCACAGGTGTGGTTCAAATTGTTGATATGTTGGGTCATGTTTTGGTTTATAGAGACGCAAAATTATGCGTCTCTACCGCAGGGATGACCCCTGGCGTATATGTGTTGCGCCTAATCAACGGCGATGATGTAAAGACCCAGAAGATCGTTCTTTGATCCTTAAGGCACCAGTCGTTTAGTGAGATGCTTTCTTAACGAACTCCACTCGGCGGTTCTTGGCGCGTCCTTCTGCTGTGTCGTTGGAGGCGATAGGGGAATGTGAACCCTTGCCCACGGGCGTGAGGCGTGATTGCGCGATGCCTTGTTTCACGAGGGCGTTCACGATGGCCTCGGCTCTCTGTTGGCTCAGCGGGTCGTTGACGGCATCAGTACCCGTGTTGTCGCAATGGCCTTGCACCTCGAACTCAAGCTCGGGATGCTCTTGCATCAGTTGGGCCACACGGTTGATTTCGATGACGGATTCTGGCTTCAGGTCGGCTTTCCCAGTCTCGAAGGTGATGGCGTAGGTCACAATCTTGCCATCGGTGGTAAGGCGGTCGTAGAGCGGCACTGCCCCCTGGGCGATGCGCACATTGCTCAACCCCGTGTAGCGGTAGAACGCTCCACTGGTGAAGAAGAGGTAGCCAGGAGCCAACATGGCGGGCACGTTGATCAACCGTACGCCGTTCACATAGCCTTTGAAAGCTCGTTTGTTGAATGAGAAGGCGAAGTGGTTCCACTCCCCAGCGACCACTGGGTTGTCCTTTTCCAGGTAATCGCTGTTGCCTGAGTTCAGCCCCAGCATCTTCTCTCCACTCGACAGGTCGTTTCCATCGGGTTTCAGCAGGTCCCACGTCAGGTTGCACGACCCGTCTTCCCTGTACCAGAAATGCACATAGCTCGAGGCATTGTAGTAGCTGTCGTCACCGCGGTTGCCAAAATAAATGCTCATGTCGAGCAATGTCTCCTCTTCGTCTGCGGTATTCATCGGAGCCACGTAAAGGTCGAACTCCACGGTAAACACCTCTGGCAGCCAATCCCATTTCTCTTTCATCAGCGGCATCACTTGTCCCAATCCGTTGTCCGTGAACGCCAGTACGTTGCGTCCCTTCTGCTGGGCTGTTTCCGCATATCCATCCAGTAAGTCCCACCTCAGCGGGAACTCACCAATTTTCTCTCCTTCAAAGTTGTCGTCGAAAATAGTTTCATCGCCAGGGACGAAGTCGCTCTTGGCGTAGGTGGTTTCTTGAGCCGTTGCAGCCATCTCGGCCAACAAAAGCATCACTATTACGGTAATAATCCTCTTCATTTTTTTATATTTTAAATTGCTATGAAATCACAAATATACGAAGATACTTTGAAATTGCTATAATGAGTGAAAAAAAACCATGAGGTATGAAAAAAAAGAGGATGACCTTTTGGGTCACCCTCTTTCAGTTTTATCCTGAAATCCCGATAGGGATTGCGATGTGGATAATCTTACTTTTCTTTCTTCTTTTATCGATGACGAGTTGTCCGTCGTGGATGAAGGCGAAGGTTTCGGAGCCTGTGTAGTTGTTGGCGTAATGTTCCTCGACACCAGTGCAGTGGAAGACGAGCCTGAAGCGCGAAGCGTAGTCGGAACTGCGTCCCTCGAACTGGTACTCATCAGTGCTGAGCATGTCGATGTCGGCGCCTGTGATGTTGTCGATGATTTGTTTGGCTTTTATTAACGTTTTTTTATCAAGAGCCGCCCCGAAGAGGCAACAAATTACTAGTCCAGGGTAACGCCCTGGAAATCAAATGGTGTTCATGGTGATACGATAACCCGTCGTGATTACCCAGGGTTTTGCCCTGGACGAATGGCTTTGGCTACTTCTTGGGTAGATACCTAATGAAGAGCATCGTGAGGTCGTCGCTTTGTGGCGCCTCACCCACGAATTCCGTCACGGCCTTCTGAAGGGCCTCCAAATGGCCTTGGGAGCTGCGGCGGGAGTGAAGCACTGATTCCACTTGCTCGAGACCGAACTGTTGGTGCTGCATGTTCTCCGCTTCAGTGAGCCCATCAGTGTAAAGCAGCAATGAGTTGTCATAATCCAGCTGTATTTCCTGCTCGCCAAATTCATAGTCGTAGAGGATGCCTAAAGCAATGTTCGACTGAACCGGCAGAAGGCGGATGCCATCGGTAAGGATGAGCGGTGGGTTATGACCTGCGTTGCAATAGCACAGATGACCGGTGCCCAGGTCCAACACACCGCAGAAGAAAGTGACGAACATGCCGCTGTCGTTCGACTCCGACATCGTGTCGTTCATGGCCTTCACGATGCGATGGGGACTGGTTTCATGGGCCGACATGGCTCTGAAAAGACTCCTTGTGACTGCCATCACCAGCGAGGCCGGGATGCCTTTCCCCGATACATCGCCAATGCAGAAATACAGCTTCTCGTCGCGGATAAAGTAATCATACAAATCACCGCCTACCTCCTTGGCGGGGACGATAGAGGCAGCGAAGTCCAGGTCAGTGCGATTGGGGAACGGCGGGAACGTCTTGGGGACCATTGCCATCTGGATCTCTCGCGCGATGTGAAGCTCATTTTCCATGCGCTCTCGCTGCTCATTCATGAGCTGGTACTTGGCTTGGTTCTTCGTGACTACTCTGAGAATGATGATGAGCATGGCTATGCCCAATATTTGCAGGAGCTTTACAATCATCCCGATTTTGCGAATACTGCTGTACAGCTCTTTCTCAGGAAGCACTATGGATAACGACCATCCCGTTCTTTCCACGGGTGAGAAATAAACATGGTTGGTTTCCCCTTTGTAGCGGACGGGCATCTCGCCGTTCTTTCCTGACAGCATGGCTTGGTTGACCTGGTTGAGGGCTTCATAGTCGTCGGATGCCAAGGCGAACTGGTCGATGGTGGATTGCATCACCAAGGTCTCCACAGGGCATACCATGATTTGTCCGCTGCGGCTGACCACCATGTTGAAGGCGTTGGGGTAAACCTTAATATCCCCGATTAATGCGGTGAGCCAGTCCAACGAGATGTCGGCGGTTAAAATGGCGGCCACCTTGCCGCTTTTGTCTCTTACTGGCATGGAGAAGGTGGTCATCAGGATTTCGCCGCCATTTTCATCGAAATAGGGTTCCGACCAGTAGCTGTCATTCAACTCTATGGGTTTTGTAAACCATTCCATGGAAGGATAGTCGTAGGCCTCCGTGGCTAAAGAAAGCATTTTGATTTCTCCGGTCTCCAGGTTTTTGGTGGCGTATGGGGCATATAAAGGATATTTGGGGTTATAGTTAGGGACAAGCGCCATGGTTGATCCGACCACCACGGGGTTTTCGCTCACCACCCGTTGGGGGATTCGTTGCAGACTATCGGGGTTTTCAAGGCACCATTCAGCCACCCAGATGCTGTTGCGGACTGCGGCTTCAGCTTGATTCACCACATCCATGATTTTGTTTTCAGCACTCTTCAGTTCGCTCTTCGCGCGGAGCGATGCCTCGTGTTTGATCTCCCTTTGAGCGTAGATATACTGGATGATGGCGGTGGCTTCCAGCGTTAGGGCGGCCACAATCACCAACATCCATCGGGC
Organism: uncultured Bacteroidales bacterium; assembly: GCA_946402445.1. Lineage (GTDB taxonomy): Bacteria > Bacteroidota > Bacteroidia > Bacteroidales > F082 > Limimorpha. Next base: position 32,926 of record CAMIWN010000031.1, on the reverse strand, counting down.
TCTCATTGATATGCCGGCGTTTTTGCTGCTTCTGTCTGACTTCATAGGATGGATTTTTTTGATAGCTCCCATGAGGGGAATGATTGATTGGGTTGCAAATTTAGGAATTTTTTTTATTTTTGCGTCATTCCTAATCTTATTGACTATGAAACGCTTTGGCATTACACTGTTTTTCCTTGTGCTGTTGGTCTCTGTGATGGCACAACCTGCTCATTATATCACCTTCAACGGCATGGATCAATATATGGTTATCCCGCATCACGAGGACTTCAACATCGCTGCCAACGGGAGTTTCACCTTGACGGGATGGGTGAGAAACGAGTCTTATACCAGCACACCGCGTTATGTGTGCAAGCGCGACATATCCGTTCAGGGTGCTGGGGATGAGCGTACGGGCTATGAGTTTTTCGGCACGGGCAACGCAGGCCAGTCGTTGGGTCTTAACACTCCCACTGCCACTTCGGGTCATGCCTTGTCGGTCTATACGGGTGTCACCGTGCCGGCAGGCCAGTGGATGCATTTTGCCCTCGTGGTGGACCGTTCTAACAACGAAATCCGTATCTACCATAACGGCGTTACCAACAGCAGCTGGGTGGCGGCAGTGAATAACTGGGCGGTCACCAACACGCATGATGTGTTCATCGGTGCGGGTAACAGTGGTGGGCAACCCGCGTATTTCTGTAACGGCTCGTTCGGCAATGTGAGGTTCTATGACATGGCCTTAGATGCCGATTACATTGGTTTTGATATGAGTCAAGACGATTTATATGAAATCACACCTCTCATGGCTGAGCACTTGATAGCCGCTTACGACTTCTCAACAGACTATATTGAAGGCAACCAGTTGGCCGACCTTTCAGGTCACGGACATGATGGCCAGCTGGTAAACTTTAATTTTGGTGGTGCTGAAATCATTAATGTCACCTTGACGCAAGACACTCGGCTGACGGGATGTGGTAACGCCAATGACGTGCTGTTGAAGGCAGCGGTTTCGTTTGGCGGTGGCAATGCCATAGTCGGCCTTCGTTCCATGTTGCTGAATCTTGATGGGACGACGGACTTGAACGATGTCAGGGAGGTTAAAGTGTATTCCACTGGCGCTGTTAATAGTTTTGATGAGCGTAATCCTCAGAATGCCACTTTGTTGGGCAGTATCGAACCTGCTTCGGGCGACTTGACCTGTAACCTTGAAGGCAACCTCGTCTCTGGCACTAACTATTTATGGGTCGTGGCTCATCTGGCCGACCATGCGGCAGAGGGTCATTTCATCGATGCTTCGCTAAAGACGATTACGACTGACGAACAAACCTACGAACTCTCCAATCCTTCGCCTGCGGGCAACCGCGAAATCATCCTTGCCCATACTTTGTTGTTGCAGCCTGGCGACTATAACTCTACAAATTATCGTATTCCTGCCGTCATCACGGCAAAAGACGGGAACCTCGTCGCAGTCACTGATAAACGGAAATACAACGAGGGTGACTTGCCTGAGGATATCGACATTGTGTGCAACCGCAGCACCGATGGGGGTCATACCTGGAGTGAGCCTTATACCATCGCCCAAGGAACGGGTGTCAACCACGGCTTTGGCGACTGTGCCCTGGTCTGGAGTAACGATGACAATGGACTTATTGCTGGCTTTGTCGGTGGTCCCGGGTTGTGGTATTCCACTCCTTCGAACCCCATCCGCACCTATATCGCCAGGAGTTATGACAACGGTCATACTTGGACCGAGCCTGTGGATATCACCCACTTCATCTTCGGTGACAACTGCATCGTCCCCGAACAGCGCACTTGGCGAGCTTCTTTCTTTGGGTCGGGCAACGGCCTCCGCACTTCCACTGGGCGTATCATCTTTGTGGCGGCGATCCGCGAAAACACGGCGCAGGTGCTTTATAACCATGCGGTCTATTCCGATGACAATGGCTTGACCTGGCACGTCTCGGGACGCGCCTCTTCTTCGGGCGATGAGGCCAAAGTCACCGAACTGGCCGATGGTCGTATCCTCATGAGTATCCGCCATGGTGGCAACCGTTGGTACAACCTCTCAGAGGACGGTGGCGAGACTTGGCAGCCCACGACCTCCACATGGTACGATATCACAGCACCGGCCTGCAATGGCGACATGATTCGCTATACCTCTGTGAACCAAGGCGACGACCGTAACCGCTTGCTGCATTCAGTGCCTTACGGGAACTCGAGAACCCATGTCTCCGTTTATGTCAGTTATGATGAAGGAGAGACATGGCCTGTGCGTAGATGCATCGTCCCTTACAGCTCGGCGTATTCCTCACTCTGTGTCCTGCCTGACGGCACCATCGGCCTGTATGTGGAAGAAGCCTACGGAGGTGCCTTGGGCTATTCCACGGTCTTCTATAACTTCAGCCTCGAATGGCTCACCGAGGGTGACGACATATATAACCCCACAGGTCTTGCTGATTATCAGGCTCATGACACCCTGCTGAAGTTGTATCCTGTGCCTTCTTCAGCACAAGTGGTGATTGAAGCCGAAGACATAAAAACCGTCACGATTTATAATGTTTTGGGTCAGATTTTGAAAACGTTCTCCGGTGACGGCAAACCAATGCTTTCCGTTGAGGTTTCAGACTTGCCTTCCGGGGTCTATGAAGTGGTAGTGGTGGATTTATCGGGTCATAAAACGACAGGAAAGTTTGTGAAATAGCATATATTTGTTATATCTTAATATACGTTTGGTTGATTTTATCGGAAATAATTTCGGTTTGAATGATTTAATTCCTTATTTTTGCCGTTCCAAACTATGCGAAAAGTTGTAACCAATTCGGATTTAAAGAATGCTTTTGGCATGAAGGGCATTCTGGGAACATGTGTGTCAGGAATGGCATACGGTTACTTTCGTTTGGGAAAAATCAATCGTCTTTTTGATGGAGCAGCTGATTATCAAGGTCGTGAGTTTGCCGACCATCTTCTTGAAAATATGAACATCACGATTGATGTCAATCCCGAACAGTTAGAGAACATTCCCAAAGAAGGCGGCTTTGTCCTTGTCAGCAACCATCCTTTTGGTGGCATCGAGGGGGTGATGCTTTTGAGCGCGATTGCCAAGGTGCGTCCCGACTTCAAGCTGATGGCGAACTTCATTCTTTCGCACATCCCTAATCTGAAAGAATGTTTCTTCTCGGTGAATCCTTTCGAGAAAAACCCGGAGTGGAAGAGTAGTGTAGGGGGTATCAAAGGAGCCGTCCAGCACATTGCCGAGGGTTATGGATTGGGTGTCTTCCCAGCAGGGGAGGTGTCGCGATATCATGGTCATGATTTTCCAGAAGACTTGCCGTGGAGTGCCTCCATCGCCCGGATGATTAAAAATGCTGGCGTGCCGGTGATCCCTGCTTATTGGGATGGCCGTAACTCGAAGTGGTTTTATACCGTCGATAAGGTTAACTCCATGCTGGGTACCGCGCGACTGACCAAGGAATTAATCAATAAACACGATTCCTGCTTCAATCTTCAGATAGGTAAACCAATATCACCTGCCGAGGTGGCTCAATATGAGAACCCCAAAGCTCTTGCCGCTTATCTGCGTAGCCGCTCATACGCTTTGGAGGCTAATATTCAACGGAATGCGAAACCTGCTATCCCCGAGAAATCAGAGCCTATTGAACCTCAACGGGATCCTCAGCTCTTCATCCGTGAACTGGAAGCTATTAAAGATAAGGGATTTTTGTTCAATGCTTCTTCGTATGATTGTTATCTTGCTGATTATCAAGATATTCCAAATTTAATGCATGAATTAAGCCGTCTTCGTGAAGAGGCTTTCCGATCGATTGGGGAGGGTACTGGAAAAAGTCTTGATACCGATCAGTTTGATGTTTATTACAAACATCTTATTTTGTGGGATAACAAGAAACAGCAAGTGGTGGGGGCTTACCGTCTGGGCATTGGCGATGAAATCATGAGAACCAAAGGGATGAATGGGTTCTATGTGAGCACGTTGTTCCAATTGGATCCTGCCTTTGGTGATATTCTCAGCCGAACCATTGAATTGGGTCGCTCGTTTGTGTCGGTGGACTACCAGCGTGAGGTGCTTCCATTGGTGTTGTTGTTGCGTGGATTGGCGGTAGTGGTGGTTAAAAACCCGAACATCAACCATTTCATTGGTCCGGTCAGCATCAGTACTTGGTATCCCAAGTTCTACCAGAGCCTTATTGTGGATTATGTCACGAAGAAGCATCCAGTCAGTCCTGATTTGGCTCGGATGGCTCAGCCGAAGACTCCGTTCCATTCCGATTTCCTGAAGGTGGATCCTGATGTCTTGATGGAAAACAATATAGGCTCCATCGACCGGTTCGACAAGTTCATGTTCCGGTTGAGCCAAGGTGCCTATCGGGTTCCCACTTTGTTCAAGAAATATTTGAAGTTGAATGCCAAGTTCTTGTGTTTCAATGTGGATCCTGACTTCAACGACACGCTTGACAGCTTGTTGTTCCTCACGTTTTCCGATTTCCCGGAAGACGAGGTGATGCCGCTCTTCCGTGATGCCAGCGAAGAGGAGCAGGAAAACGTTCGGAAACGTTTCGGTTATATCAAATAAGATTATTCTTCTTCAAAAGTCTGGGCAAAGAAGGTGAAGTTCACCTTCCCGTAGTGGCGTTGGTCCATGAAATGGGGATGCTCCTCAAAATGCACGGTTTTGTCATGTTCCAGCACGAAGAGTCCGTCGTCGTTAAGCAACTCGTTCTCGAAGACCAACCGGATAATCGAGTCGTAGTCTTGGCAGTCGTATGGCGGATCGGCGAAGATAAGATCGTATTTCATTTTGTGGTTAAGCAGGAAACGGTACACATCGGAACGCACGGCAACCAGTTCTTTCATGTCGAGTTTGTTGGCGGTCTCGCGAATGAAGCGCACACAGCCGTTGTCATGGTCCACACTGGTCACTTTGGGGCAGCCTCGCGACACCAGCTCGTAGGAGATGTTGCCTGTGCCTGCAAAGAGGTCGAGTGCAGTCACCGTCTCAAAGTCGAGATAGTTTTCCAGAATGTTGAACAAGCTTTCTTTGGCCATGTCGGTGGTGGGCCGCACAGGCAGGTTGTTGGGTGCGACGATTTGACGTCGTTGATATCTTCCTCTTATGATTCGCATGACAGGTTTTTATAGGGGATATAATAGTATTGGAAAGGTGTGCTGTTTTGTGACAGATCCACATTGACACTGCCGTCAGGACGGAGGAAGCGGATTCTTTTGATGTAGCGCTCGCACAGACGGATGATTTCGGAATGGTTGGAGATCAGCCCGGAGAAGTAAACAGGGATGTCTTGGTTTGCCAGCTGTTGTTGCTCCAGGGTGAACATCAGATAGTAGATGAAATCTTCTTTGGTGCGGAACCGGAAATTGTTGAAGAAGATGAGTTGTTTGTCCTTGATAATCGCGAGATCGAAAGAGCGGCGATCCACATGGATATAGGCATTGACATTATTTTCGTAAGGGTCTTCTTCGAGAATGCTGTTCAGAAAGACGGTTGACTGGTGGGTGACGGTGAGGTCGGGCCAGAGGTCGTGAAGGTGTTCGTATTGTTTTTCGGGCGTGGCGTAGATGTTGACCGCGTCCAGTTTTTTCACGGTCTCATGAAACACTTTGTATCCTTGGGGAAGCAGGTGGTTGAATTGGAGATAGGCCTTGCAGTCCTGTTCGTTGAAGAGTTCGGCTGGCACCAGTGTGTGAAACGGGTCGGTGGCCAGATAACGCACGGAATGAAAAGACTTCCCCAGTACACCTTTATTATATAGGGCTTTCTCCAGAGCTTCCAGGCCGACGCTGGCTTCTTCTGAGCCGGAGGACTGATAGATCTCGATATCGATGATTTTGTTTTCCTCCTGATGGTGGACAACAAAACAAAAACCATCCAATGAGCATTGGATGGTTATGTTGTAATAAAGTGTTTTCGATGGATCGGTCATTAGAGTTTCTCCCAGTTGCCGTCGGTTGAAGCTTCTTCCAAGGAACCGACTTTCAGGCCGGCGTATTTGTCAAGCTGTTCCATTTCAGCTTTGATGTTATTCACGCGGGTCTTCCATTCTTTGTCGGTGAATTTTGAGCCGGGGGTGTTGAGATAAACCTCGTATGGGGTCTTGACTTCAAACACCGGGACCGAGATACCGCCACGCTTGATGATGCTGTCGTGAATCTCGAACTTGGTAGTCGGCTCGCTGAACGGCACGTTGCTGAGGTCTCTGAGGTTGAAGTTGGTTCTCTTTCCAAAGAGGGAGTCAATCACGCGCACGTAATCGATGGTGTCGTTGATGGTCTTGGTAAACGTGGTGTCTTCCGGGTCAGGGATGATGTTGACGACGGGGATCATGTAGTTGTTGCAGAAGTCAATCAGCGTGTCAAAGTTAGAAGTGTACCTGTTGTGAGCTTGTTTGTACTGTACTTCCGCGTCACGGATGTCTTTCAAACGTTGAACAACTTGTGCTTCACGCATGCTCTTTTCATTTCCAAAATCGATAGGAGCTTTGATGCTTTGGATGACTTTAATCGCTAAAAAGACGACAACGGCGAAAAGAACGATGTTAATGAGAATGCTTTTCAGTTTAGAATTCATTTTTCTTTATTTTTTCTGATTACTATTTGCTGTTTTTTGAGGTGCTGCAAAGTTATTATTTTTTTCGTTTGAAAGGAGCAAATTTTTTTGGTTTTATTTTATTATCTTTGCAAAAAAGAATAAATGTGATGAAAACTAAGAAGGAAATCGTAGAAAACTGGCTGCCGAGATACACAGGACTGCCTTTGGAGCAATTTGGGAAATACATCCTGCTGACGAATTTTCAGGACTATGTGGATAAATTTGCGGCCTGGCAGAATGTCGAGGTGGTGGGTAGAAACAAGCCGATGCCTTGTGCCAGCGACGGCGAAATCACCATCATTAATTTCAGTATGGGGAGCGCTAATGCTGCCACCATCATGGATTTGTTAGGGGCCATCAATCCTAAAGCGGTGTTGTTCCTGGGCAAGTGTGGGGCAGTGCGTAAGAATCGAGTTGGTGACTTCATCCTGCCAATCGCGGCCATCCGTGGTGAGGGTGCGTCAAACGACTATTTCCCTCCGGAAGTGCCTGCGCTGCCGGCATTCAGTCTGGAGAAAGCCATCTCGACCACCATCCGCGACTATGGACGTGACTATTGGACGGGTACCGTTTATACCACCAACCGGCGCGTCTGGGAACATGATGACGAATTCAAGGACTATCTCCGTAGGATACGCTGCTTGGCAGTGGATATGGAAACCGCGACCCTCTTCAGCGTCGGCTTCTATAACGAGATTCCCACTGGTGCCTTGCTGCTGGTTTCGGACGAGCCGATGACTCCCGAAGGGGTGAAGACGGCGGAAAGCGACAAGAAAGTGAGTAGTAACTTTGCCGGAGAACATCTTCGTATCGGGGTTGACTCCCTACGGCAACTCATCAACAACGGCATCACCGTGAAACACCTGCGATTCGACTGACATGGCGACATTTGAACAGATTATCTCTGACATCCACAAGAAAAAATATGCCCCTGTTTATTTCCTGATGGGGGAGGAGCCTTATTTCATCGACATGATCTCCGACACCTTGGAGGAAGAAGTGCTCGACGAGACTGAGAAGGCGTTCAACCAAATCGTGGTCTATGGCCGCGACGTTGATGTCGATACCGTGGCCGCTCACGCCAAGAGCTTCTCCATGATGGGCGGATATATGGTGGTCATCGTCAAAGAAGCCCAGGATTTGAAAGACATCGAGGACTTTGAGAAATATCTCGATGTCATCCCACCTACCACCATCCTGGTGTTCGATTACAAATACAAAAAACTGGATAAACGCCGCGCGCTGGCCAAGAAAATCGACAAGATGGGCGTGCTGTTCGAGTCCAAGAAACTCTATGATAACAACATCCCGGGGTGGATCCAGAACTATCTGGCCGACAAAGGTTACAGCATCACACCCAAAGCCATGCAGATGATGGCGGATTATTTGGGTACCGACCTGCATAAGATCCGTAACGAACTGGAGAAGCTGATCATTGTCATCCCTAAGTCCAAAAAAATCGATGACGACGATGTGGAAAGAAACATCGGAATCTCCAAGGATTTTAATGTGTTTGAGCTTCAGAACGCCATCGGCAGGCGTGATGTGGTGAAGGCAAACCGTATTGTGAACTATTTCGGCGACAATGTCAAAGAGAATCCTTTGCTCGTCACGGCCATCACCCTCTATGGATATTTCACCAAATTGCTAAAAGTGCATTATGCCACTGACCCTTCACCAAATGGACTGGCCGCTGCCTTGGGTGTGAGTCCTTTCTTTGTCCGTGATTATCAAACAGCTGCCCGCAATTATTCCGTTGCCGACTGTGTGCGTTGCATCGCTGTGTTGAGGGAATTCGACCTTAAGTCTCTGGGTTATCAAATCGGTGATGTCACGGCGAAGGATCTCTATCGCGAAATGATATTTAAACTGTTACATTAACTTCTTATTTCTAGCTTCAAAAAATGAGAATTGTTGCCCAAAGAGTTTCCCGCGCCTCTGTCACTATTAATAATAAGGTGAAATCGAAAATCGGCATCGGTATGATGGTGCTTCTTGGCATTGAAGAAGCTGATAACGAGGAAGATGTGGATTGGATTTGCTCCAAGCTGTCAAAGTTGAGAATCTTCTCCGATGAAAATGATGCCATGAACCTCGATATCAACCAGGTCGAGGGTTCTTTTTTGGTGGTCAGTCAGTTCACCCTTCATGCCTTGACCAAAAAGGGAAACCGGCCAAGCTTTATCCGCGCGGCTCGTCCGGAAACGGCCATCCCTTTGTATGAGCTGTTTCTGAAACGTTTGGCCGAGGTGTCGGGTCGTCCGGTACTCAGTGGTGAGTTTGGCGCCATGATGGACGTGGAGCTGGTCAATGACGGACCCGTGACGATTTTGATGGATTCAAAACGGAAAGAATAGGAAGAATTGCTAATTTTGCAAATATTTGAAATCTTAATACCATGGACGCAAAACGACTGGATAAAATAAACAAATTGATTTTAAAGGAACTGGGAGATGTCTTTCAGAAAGAGCTGAAACCTGCGGTTCCGTCCTTGATGATCACGGTGACACATGTGCATGTCACCTCTGACTTGGCTTACGCCAAAGTGTATTTGAGCATCTTCGGTGTCGATGACAAAAAGAAAGTGGTGGAAGAGGTGGGCCAGAACGCCCGCGCCATCCGTGGATTGCTCGGCAACCGTCTCCGTCACCAGATGAGGGTCATCCCCGAACTGCGTTTCTATGAAGACGACTCCCTGGATTATATCGAGAACATCGACAACCTGCTGCATTCCTGAAAGTGAGACTGCCACTCTTCATAGCAAACCGTTATCTGTTGGCTAAAAAAAGCCACAACCTTATCAATATCATCACCTGGATCTCTATTGTGAGTATCAGTGTGGCCGCTTTTGCCCTCATCGTGGTGCTTTCGGCTTTCAATGGGCTGGAAGAGGTCATTTCCACGATGAACAATCGCCTGATTCCCGACTTGCAAATTGCACCGGAAAAAGGCAAAACCTTGGACCTGACCCTGTTCCCAGTGGAATCTCTAAAGCGTGTACAAGGTGTTGATTATGTGATTCCTACCATTACTGAAGATGCCCTTTTCCGTGCCAACGAAAAACAGCATATCGGACAGGTTAAAGGGGTCGGCCCCGATTATGAGAAACTGACCCGTTTCAATGAGGTGATGTTTGACCAAAACCGTTTTCAGCTCATGGACGGGGATGGAGTCATGGCAATTCCGGGTGCCGGCGTGGCTTGGCATCTGGGTATCAACGTATATGCTCCCTATTCAACAGTCCGCATCTATGTCCCTAAACGAGGGGAGGCCTCACGCATGGACCTGGAAAACAGCTTCAACTCGGGGGTGCTGACGGTGCAAAGCGTGTTTTCCACCGAACAGGAAGCGGATGAAAAACTGGTGTTTGTGCCTTATTCGTGGCTCGCTGAATTGCTTGACATTCAAGATAAAGCATCCGAAGTGGAGCTTTTTCTCTCGCCAAAAGCCGACCTGAACAAGGTGAGAAAAGAAGTGAAAGCCTTGGTCGGGGCAGGGTACATCGTGAAAGACCAAAAAGAGCAACAAGCGGTATTGTATAAGGTGATGCGTTCTGAGAAATGGGCGGTTTATGTCATCCTTACCTTTATTTTGATATTGGCCACCTTCAATGTGGTGGGGTCGCTCTCCATGTTGATGATTGAGAAACGAAAAGACACAGAAATCCTGAAGGCAATGGGGGCAGATTATCGGCTGATTCATAAAATCTTCATGAACGAAGGCCTGCTGATCTCAGTGGCCGGTGGGCTCATTGGACTTTTACTCGGCATCGTGTTGGTGATGCTACAGCAACAGTTTGGTTTTGTGAAATTTGGTTCAGGGGGTAATTATGTGGTGGATGCTTATCCTGTGCTGTTGAAACTCAGGGATGTGCTGTTGATTTTCTTTACCATTTTGTTGGTGGGTTGCACCTCGTCATTCCTCACGGTGCGTCATGTGATGCGCAAGGAATGGAGTTCCCAATCAGATTCGTCAATGCTATAAACTCCTGCACAGTTAGCTGCTCAGGACGTTGGTTGAAGACCTCGTTCCCGATGATGTCGGGGCTGAGCAGGGACCGCAGTGAGTTGCGCATGGTTTTGCGACGTTGGTTGAAGGCTTGTTTGACGATGCTTACAAACAGCTTCTCGTCACAGCCAAGGTCGGTGACGGTGTTGCGCCGCATCTTGATGACCGCCGACTTCACTTTTGGGGGTGGGTTGAAGACGTTCTCGTGTACCGTGAAGAGGTAGTCGATGTCGTACCAGGCCTGCATCAGCACACTCAGGATGCCGTATGCCTTGCTGCCTTCTTTGGCGGCCATGCGCTCAGCCATCTCCTTTTGGACCATGCCCACCACTTCCACGACTTGTTCCTTGTATTTGAGCACTTGGAAGAAAATCTGGCTGCTGATGTTGTAGGGGAAATTGCCGATAATCGCCATGTTGTTTTCACCGAACTGTCGTAGGTCGGCTTTCAGGAAGTCGCCTTCGATAAGACGGTCGCCTAACATGGGGAAATGGGTCTCAAGATAGGCGATGGATTCCTTGTCGATTTCGATGACATGAAGCTTTTGCAATTGATCTTGTACCAAAAACTGGGTCAACACACCGGTTCCCGCACCTACCTCGACGACGCTTTCCACATCGGGGGAGAGCTGCCCCACGATTTTCAGAGCGATGTTTTGGTCGGTCAGGAAATGTTGTCCCAAAGCCTTCTTTGGTCTGACATCCGTCATCTGTCTTCTGTCTTCTGTCTTTTGTCTTCTGCCTTCTGCCTTCATAACTTCCTATAATTCTTCTTAGCCTGCGCAGTGTATAAACTGGTTGGGTATAGGTCGATTAATTGCTCGTAGTGTTCTTTCGCGGCTTCTCGATTTTTCAGTTGGTGATGTTCGATCAGTGCGGCGCGCATTAGTGCATCATCGGCCATATAGCTATCAGGGAACTCGTTCGCGATTTGCAGATACAGGCTGTCTGCTTCGAGGTGCTCTTGTTGTTTTTCTTTGATTTCCGCGATGCGGAACATGGCGTGTGGCTTGCTGATTTCGTTGCCATCGGTGCAGATGGAGTCGAGGATGGTCAGGGCTTGTTCTTCCTTGTGTTGATAGATTTTGAAATCGGCTCGTGCCAGTCTTCCGAGCTCGGTGCCTGTGGTGTCGTATTCCAAGTTGTCGCCAATGATGAGGGATAGGGTCATGGCATCATTGGCAATGAGTTTGGATGTTGCGGCTTTCAGCACCTTGAGTTGGGTTTCCGCCCAGGCAAATTCCCCGATGAAGTAGCGTAGTTGGGCATTACGGAAGCGTGCTTCGTGTCCCAGAGGCTCTTCTTTCATGCTTTTGTCCACCTGGCTGTAGAGCAAGGTAGCTTCCCAAATCTCATCGCTGTAGAGATAGATGTCGGCTAATTTGAGTTTCAGCAGGCATTGTTGGCCTTTGTCGTTGGTTTGTTCGATGGTTTGCTGGAGCAGGCTGATGGCTTGGGGCGACTGTCCGAGGTGGTAGGCCATGAGGTCGGCTTGGATTTCCACCAGGTTGGGATAGTCTTTGCTGCCGATGTCATGGTAGGCATTTTCGATTTTTTTACTCAGTCTTTCGTAGGTTCTCGTGTCGGTGTCGGGTTTCTCGCTGCATTGTTGGCTTTCCGTTTTGATGGAACCCACGATGGCCTCACCATAGAAGGGGTTGATTTTCCCTTTGTTGACGACGTAGTCGAAAGCTTCTTTGGCAAGGTCATACTGGTGGTTGTGGAGGCAGATGTTGGCCAGGTCGATGATTTGGCCATCTTGGTCGTTATAGCGTCGGTCGATACTCTTGCACTGGGCTAGGGCGATGTCGTAGTCCTCTTCTTGAAGGGAAAACCATATCATGAGCTTTGCCAGTTCCATGTTGTCGGGTTTCTCCTGTGTTTTTTTCAGGAGGGCGATGCGCATCTCATCGGCGATGCTTTTGTTTACATCGTAGAGCAGCAGGGACTGGAAACGGTTTTTGATAGCGTTGAATTGTTCGGGTCGGGCTTCGAGGTCAAGGAAATAATACTCGAACGCTTGTTGGTAGTTGTTCATGGAGTGATACACGCTGGCTTTCTCCATGTAGAAAGGATAGTTATCCGTGTTGTTGCTGGCGCCTTTTTCGAGGACGGCGAGGGCGGCGTTGTAGAGCATCCTGCTTCGCATCATGTTGTTGATGTTGCTGATGCTGTTTTTGTTGTTGGGTAGGCCTTTGAGGATTTCTTTGAGCAGGTTGTCGGCTTTGTCTTGTTGTCCATTGTTGGAATAGACATAGAGCAGGTCGATTTTAGGTTTCCATTGGGTGGCGTTGTCGCGGATGTATTTTTTCAGTTCTTTTTCCGCGGTTTCATAGTCCCCAAGTCGAAGAAGGCACTCGGTATATTGCGAGAAGTGTTGTGAGAGTCCTTTCTTTTTGTACAGCTCATGATAGAGGTCTTTGGCTTTCTCGTATTCTTGGTTTTGGAAGAACTGGCTGGCCAGCTGTTCGTTGATGTCGCGTTGTTGGTTTTGCTGTTGTGTTTTTTTGGATGACTTTCCCGTCTGGATTTGTGCGAATGACGGGACTGCTGACAGCATGGCAAGCAGGCAGAGAAAGGCGATGGTTCTCCTCATTTTAGGGTTTCTTTACGTAAGGTTTCCTTGAGTGACTGAAGTGCTTGGTCTTGTTGTGAGAGTCGTTCCTCGAAGTAGAGGATTCGGTGGTGCAGGGTGTCGGCGACGGCGATTTCGTCGTTGAGGTAAACTTGTGCGAGGGAGTCGTTGATATAATGGGTGTCGATGTCGTTTTGCAGGTGGGTTAGTTGGATGTTGAGGAAGGCCAGGTCGTGGTTCATGACGGGAAGCATCTCGTTGAATTGGCCCAGGTAGGCCTGTGCCAGGTTGAGAATCTCGAAATGGCTTTGGACGTCTTCCTTGTTGTCAAAGGCCAACATGGAGTCACACCAGAGAAAATCCTTCTGTAGTGCGTCTTGATAGCGGTCCTTGATCTCTTGGAGGGCGATGCTGTCGAGTGTGAGTTGTTGCCGAAGCTGTGGAATGGAGGTGCAGCGCGGGGTGGTTTCGGTAACACGCTTGTTTTCTGAGGTGTCTCCGGTGTTGCTTTTGTTCTTGCTTCCGCAGGCGGAGCCTGCGAGAAGCAAGAACAGGGCAGCATATAGAAATAAGTTACGAAATGATCTCAAAGCCGGTGTATTTTTGGAGGGCTTTCGGGATGCGGATGCCTTCCGGGGTTTGATGGTCTTCGAGGAGAGCGGCGACGATGCGGGGCAAGGCCAGGGCACTGCCGTTGAGGGTGTGTACCAGCTGAATGTTGCCGTTTTTGTCCTTGAAGCGTAGTTTCAAGCGGTTGGCTTGGAAGGTCTCGAAGTTGGACACAGAGCTCACCTCGAGCCAGAGCTGTTGGGCAGCGGACCACACCTCGAAGTCGTAGGTGGTGGCGGAGGTGAAGCTCATGTCACCACCGCAGAGATGAAGGATGCGGAATGGAAGTTCCAACTTGCGGAGCAGGCCAGCCACATGGTTCTTCATCGCCTCGAGACGGTCGTAAGAGCCCACAGGGTTGGCGATCTCCACGATCTCCACCTTGTCGAACTGATGGAGTCGGTTCAGTCCACGGACATTCTTGCCGTAGGAGCCGGCCTCGCGACGGAAACAGTTGGAGTAACCCACGGTTTTGATGGGCAGCTGTTCTTCCTTGACGATGGTGTCGCGGAACATGTTGGTCAGCGGCACTTCGGCGGTGGGGATGAGGTAGAAGCCGTCGAGCGGCACGGCGTACATCTGCGCTTCCTTGTCGGGCAGCTGTCCGGTGGCGTAGGCGGAGGCCTCATTCACCACGACAGGGGGCTGGGTCTCGTTGTAACCGGCGGCAGAGGCTTCGTCCAGGAAGAAGTTGATCAGCGCGCGCTGCAACTTGGCGCCTTTGCCTTTGTAGAAGGGGAAACCAGCACCTGTGACCTTATTGCCGAGGTCGAAGTCGGCCAGTCCATAGTCGTTGAGCAACTCCCAATGGGGCTTGGCACCTTCGTAAAGCTGGGGCATCTCGCCTTCCTGATGCACGTTGACGTTGTCGGCTGCACTGGTGCCGCGCGGGACGTCGATGCGTGGCGTGTTGGGTATTTCTACGAGTTTCTTCTGAATCTCCTGCTTGACTTCCTCGAGATGGTCCGCAAGGTTCTTGGCAAGTTCTTTCAACTCGTTGTTCTTAGCTTTCATTTCATTGGCCTCCGCAGCCTTGCCTTGTTTATAGAGGTCGCCGATGAGACGGGCGTTGTTGTTCAGGGCTGCTAAGGTGTCGTCGCATTGACGCTGGGTGTTGCGACGGTCGTCGTCCAGCTTCAGAATCTCGTCGATGAGCGCGACGTTGGTGAAGTTCTTGATGGACAGACGTTCGATCACTTCTTCTTTGTGATCACGGATGTAGGATAATACTAACATAGCTTGACGCTGTTTGAAATTTTTCGCAAAAATAAGAAGTTGTTTTGATTTTTTCGGTTTTATAAACGAAAAAAACCGGCTATCAAACGTGGTAGCCGGTAAAAAATGTATGTTATGAAAAAATTATTCGGCGATTGTGCCTTCCACTGGTTTGACAGAGACGAAAGACTTGTTGTCTTTTTTCTTCACGAACTCCACGATGCCGTCACATTTGGCATAGAGGGTGTGGTCTTTGCCCATACCGACATTCTTACCAGGGTTGTGCTTGGTGCCGCGCTGACGCACGATGATGTTGCCAGCAATGGCTGCTTGTCCACCGAAAATCTTAACTCCGAGTCGCTTACTTGCTGACTCACGACCGTTCTCGGAACTACCGACGCCTTTCTTGTGTGCCATATCTTATTCTGTTTTTCGGATTATTACTTAATGATGTTGTCAATGACGACCTTGCTCAGATATTGGCGGTGGCCGTTAGAGGTCTGATAACCTTTTCTTCTCTTTTTCTTGAAAACGATGACCTTTTTGCCTTTGCAGTGCTCCTTAATCGTCGCCTCGACGTTGGCACCGGCAACCGTAGGAGTTCCTACCATCGTTGCACCATCGTTATCGATTAACAATACTTTGTCGAAAGAAACCTTGCTTCCTTCTTCTCCTTGCAGTCTGTTGACAAAAATCTCTTGACCGTTCGTCACTTTGAACTGCTGTCCTGCTATTTCTACAATTGCGTACATGTCTCTAAATTTTCGGACTGCAAAATTACACATTTTTTTGATTGTACAACAATTTCCTTGTTTTTTTCTTTAATTATTTTTCCATCAACCCTCCGACGACCTTGGCGACTTCCATCTGGGTAAAGCCAATAGGGAAGATATGACTGGGTTCGAGATGGTAGATCTGATGGGTCTCTATAAAGTGTTTCTCGCCTCCTCCGGTGATGTTGAGCATGATGATGTCATCGGGTTGCACCTTATTAATATGTAATGCTTGGACAAGTGATGCGACGGCAACGGCGGCTGCATGGTAGATGTCGATGCCTTCGGTTTCCTCGAAAAGACTCTTGGCGATGTTGGCTTCTTCGTTGCTGACAGCGAAAATGTCGCCCTGTGTGTCTTTAAGGGCGTCATAGAGTCCTCCTGCCAATCCGTAAGGTGGCTTGCGGTTGGAGAGCACAGGGGCACAAATCTCAGCGGCGTCGCGGCGCGCCTGGTCGGGATCGTAGGGCAACAAGGCGCGTGAGTCTTGCTTCCAGGCATCGTACATCGGGACGAAAGGCTTGTTCTGGGAGACATATAACTTGGCCTTCTTGTCACCAAACCTGCCGTCCTCCAAAAACCTGAGGTTGGCCTCCCAAGCGGCGATGGCTCCCGTGCCACTGCCTACTGCCTGGAAGTAAAAGTCGGGAATCTGTCCGATGAACGTCACAGCCGACATCATAGTGGTGCTCATGCCGTCGCGCCGCGCGATGTTCTTGGCACCGCCCTCGGCGAGGAATCCTGGCATCTCACATACGTAGTTCGACAGCTGGATGGCATCGAAATAATCACTGCCAGAAGCCGTGGTGATTAACTTCACACAGGGATTCAATGGCTTGTCGAACCATAACGCTTTGATGTTGTCCTGCGGCACACAAAGCAACAACTTAATGCCGTTGTCGGAACAGACCTTGGCGAATGCCCTTGCGGTATTTCCCGCAGAAGCTACCACCAAAACCTGGTCTTTCTGCTTCTCACCCAGTCGTGCACACACCGAATATGCCTCGGTCTCCTTGAAGGAACATGTGGTCATCCGAGCGCCTTTGTCAGGCCACCAACCACTGAAAGTGATGTATAAGTTGTTCAACCCCAATCGTTTCGCAAGTTTCTCGCTCTTGAAGGTGACAGGGCAGGAGGGACCTTCCAATGTCCTTTGTATGGGCATCCAGTCGGCAAACTTGTAAAGCCCCAGACGGTCATCACCCACACGAAGTTGTTTCTGTTCATAAATCGCTCTTACCAGACTTGGCTTTTCCCCTTGTGGGTCATCCAAAGTCCATCCCTGGTCATCAAAAATGCGGCCGTCGGCCACGTTCATCAACTTGTAGTTTTTCATCTGTTCCTGTTTTGGGCTGCAAAGATAACAAAATAGTAAGTATATTTACTATTTCTTTTTATTTTTTCCCTATTGTTTTTCTTTGTTTTGTTTTTTTAAAAAAACAAGATAGCATTTCGTTTTTTTTGCTACTTTTGACACTTTATTTAATATGTGTCATCAAGTATCATCGTATATGAAGAGAAATTTACTCACCTTACTTATCCTTGCGCTGGGTGTCGCCACAGGCATTGCAAGCCCTGTAGAGCTGTCGAAGGCGCAGAAAGCTGCTGAAAACTTTGCGAAGTCAACACAGACTTTTACGACCAAAACTGACGGGGCTCGACTTGTGGTGGCTACAGAATCCTATTATGTGTTCAACATCGGGAACGAGGGCTTTGTCATCATCTCCAACAACGACGTGTTCAGACCCGTCGTCGGCTATTCTCATGAGGGCGTGTACCCTGTCGAAAACCCTTCTCCCGAGATGGTGTATTACCTCGATGACCTCAGCAAGGGGCGTCAAGTGGCACTTCGCTCATCAGTCCAACAGAGTGCCGAGGTGGCGAGGGAATGGGACATGCTCCTTCACCAAGGCGTGATGCCTGCTCGCAACGGAAACAAATCTTCCTTCTATCTCTGCCAGACCAAATGGGACCAAAACGACCCTTATAACATTTTGTGTCCTTCTGGAAACGGCGGACGTTCATACGCGGGATGCGTTGCTACGGCTATGTCACAAGTGATGTATTATTGGCAGTATCCTACCCAAGGACAGGGCAACCATACCTATCATCATTATCAATACGGGGATCTGTCGGCTGACTTTGGGGCGACAACCTATCACTTCGATCTCATGCCTTTGACCATCAACCTCATGTCACCCGCTGAAGAAATCCATGCGGTGGCGGAATTCATGTACCATTGCGGCATTGCTGTCGATATGGACTATTCCCCTGATGGTAGCGGCGCTTTCTCGGAGGATGTGCCGGAGGCGGTGATGAGCTATTTCGGCTACTCGAACCGTTGCCGTGTCCATAACCGTAATGACTATTCTTTGGAGGCGTTTCAAGCACTCATGAAAGACCAGTTCGACATGGGATGGCCTTGCTATTATTCGGGGTCGGATGTGGATGGACAAGGCGGACATGCCTTTGTCTGTGACGGTTATGACGAGAACGACATGTTCCATTTCAACTGGGGCTGGAGCGGCTCGGGAAATGGCTTTTTTGTGATTGATGGTTTGAATGTCTCTGGCTATGCTTTCAACAGTGGCCAGGCAGTCATTACCAACTTCGTTCCTTCGGAGGTGATTGAAAACACCATGAAAGCCCCTGCTTTCTTCAAGGCGATCCCCAATGGGGACGATGCTTTCTCCGTCACGCTTTCCTGGGTCAACCCCTCTGCCACCTTTGATGGCCATCCTGTTGACTCTATCGACCGCATCGTGGTGACCCGCGACGGGAAAGAGGTGCTTTCGTTCGACCATCCTGTGCCTGGCGAGGCAGTCACCTGTGTCGATCCCGCCGGACTTCCAGTGAAAGTGGATTACACCGTCTATGCTGTGTATCATGGACGGGGTGGCCGCCGTGCATACGCCAACGACATCAACCTAGGCCCCACTTGCCCATGGACCATCAAGACCTGGGGCGGACAGGATTGGGGTAATGGTGCGGTGGTTTTACTCAACGCCTCTGGTAAAGAAGTGGGTTCCTTCAAAGCGGAAGGCTCGGAAACCACCCAAACCGTCGAACTGCCTCAGGGCTGGATGAGCATGCAATGGGTCGCTCCCGCCGATAGCATCCAGGTCGGGTTTGAGATTCTCGATGTCGAAGGCCAACGCATGTTCGCTTACGAAGGACCCTCCACCTTGATGCCTCAGGGGATCTTCTTTGAGACCGTCAACACCTGCGGTGGTAAAGGCCGTGACGAACAGCCTTCGGCCTTGAAGGCTCAGGTGGATGGCGAGGATGTCAACCTGAGCTGGGTGGGCTTGGCGGATCCAGGCTATGGCTATAATATCTACCGCGATGGCATCCTTTATACCATGGTGGCTGACACCACGGGATTCATAGACGCAGGAGCAGCTTCTGCGCTTCATAGCTATTATGTCACGGCTTTCTGCAAGGAAGGAGAGACCTATCCTTCCAATACCGTGTGCGCCGTGACGGAGATGGAAGGCATGACACCGCGTGATTTCGACTGCACCGTGACAGATGACGGCAAGATTGACATTACCTGGTCTGCCCCTGAAAACACGGAGGATTTCGTGGGCTACCGCATCTATAGCAAAGTGGTTGGCGGAGAATACCGTCTCGTGAAATCATTGGGCGCCTCTTATACCAACTACAAAGTCATGGGAACGCCTGAATACGGACAACGATATGATTACAAGCTTGTGGCTATGTATGATCACGGCCATCTGGAGTCAACCCCGGCACCTTCTTTGCGCAATCCTGAACTGCGGTATGTGGAGCTGAACTTCACCCACCTTCCTTCGGGTTTGACCATGGAGAAACAAGACAGTGTTTTGCTGCTCTCGTGGGATCCTGCCTGGCGTGCTGAGTCTTATAGCCTTTATCGTAATGGCGAACTCGTGGCCGATGGCCTTACTGAGTTGTCCTATGTTGATAATCTTTCCGCGGAGGAAGACCGCCGGGTTTATCAAGTGACAGGCTGGGTCAACGGTGTCGAGTCAAGCCCTTCCAATAAGGTGGTTTTTGATCGTACAGGTGTTCATGAGACTCAGCCGGAAGGCGTTTCGATTTATCCGAACCCCTCCAAGGGTATCTTCAATGTGGAAGCGGAATCCTTGAACGAGGTGGTTGTCTATAACCTTACAGGACAGCGGATCTTAAGCCGTCAGGCTTCTGGATCGACGCTAAGCCTGGATCTCGCTGGCCTTAACACTGGCGTGTATGTGGTTAAAGTGATCACCGCTCATGGAAATAGCCTCCAAAAAGTGGTCTTGATGAAATAATCGTATTCGTGAACCGAAATAGTAACAATCATGAGAAAACATATCTTTACAATCGTGTTGCTGAGCATGGCCGCTTCTTTGGTCGCGCAACAATATCATACACCGAAAGTCTGTCGCAACTTTCTGGACGAAATCCAATACCAATGCGCTAACCCCGAAATCCTTCCGGCCTTTTTGTTGTGTAACCAACGCGCCGTGAATGAATACACACATCAACTCGATAGTGTGATAGGTTCGGATGACTTCGACATGACCTGCTGGAAAAACGTTTATTTCTATGGCGAACAAGGAAAAACGGAGATTCATTTTTTGCTGCAAGACGCGGAATGGCAACCTGTTTTAATGACAAAATGGGTCAGTGATGAAACGCAGGACACCGCCTTTGTCAGCCGCTGGAACGGCGAGGACTGGGAGGATTATCAAAGAGCCTGTTATCAATATCTTACTTCTGGAACTGAGAAATTACTCCAGGAAATGACTGTGGAAGAATTTGTGGATACAGCCTGGGTTGGCAAGAACCGTTCAACATACGAATATGACGAGCAACAGCACCTGGTGCTCAACGTCAACTATAGTGGCTTGAATTCACATGGGGAATGGAACGGGAGTTCCAAAACCGCCAGCACCTATCATGAAAACGGTCTCCTTGCCAAGCGTCTTTTGTCAACCTATCGTAATGGCAGCTGGCGCGAAAGCTCCAAGGACACGCTGGTTTACGATGAAAACCAGCGTTGTCTCTATCTGCTTACCCAAAGGAAATTCGGCTATGGGCCGGGAACCAATATCTGGAGAGATGCTAGCAAATATGAGTTCACCTACGCCGATGACGGATCCATAGCGTCGGAGACTTTTTACTCCGCGGGATGGTTCGGGACTGATATGACCCTGGATAGCAAAGCGGAATATGAGTTCGACAGCCAGGGGAACCTGGCCCGTAAAACGGTCAACATCTTCAATGGGGCAAATTGGGTCGTTCGTGATTTATATGAGAACCGTTTCGACCACTCCATAGCCTCCTCGGCCATCATGGGCCTAACACCCGTGTGGGAATCTACGGTGGGGAAGGGCTTGGGCTATGTGATTGATCCCGCCATGCCTCTTTACAGTCAGTGGCTTTCCTGCTCGATTGTTTCCACCGCCCTCGACACGCAATTTGACCTCTATTACTCTGCCATGGCCGCTGTGGAGGAACAAACCACCGATCTGATGAAGGCCTATTCTTTCCAAGGACAGCTGGTTGTGGAGAACGACGTCGCCGCGGATATCGTGGTTTATGATCTCAATGGGCGTGTCGTTGCCTCACAGGCACAAACGCTAAAGAGTGTGTTCCGCCTGACCCCTGGCCTGTATTTGGTGAGACGTGGAAACACGGTCGTGAAAACCATCGTCCGTCCCTGATTTTGATGAATAATAATTAATATAATAAAAATATGAATAAAGTTATTGGTTTTTTATCTATTTCCTTTTTGTTAGGAACGGCTGTGTCAGTTTCAGCGCAGGAGGCTGAGGCAAAAGAAGAGAGTCAGCCAGTGTATCAATTCACGGAGACGGTGAACGTCCCGCATACCGCCGTCGATAACCAAGGCAGCTCGGGTACCTGCTGGTGCTTTGCAGGCATTGGTTTTGTGGAGGCTGAAATCATGCGTAAGTACGGCAAGGAGTTCAACCTCTCTGAGATGTACACGGTCCGTCATGCCTGGGCGGAGAAGGTGGCTAAATTCGTGAGGATGCATGGCGGCAGCTCGCTCAGCCAAGGCGGCGAGGTGTGTGACGTGCTTTATATGATCGACAAATACGGCATGATGCCTGAAGCCGATTACAGTGGCAAAGTCATTGGCGAGGAGCGCCATGTTCATAGTGAGATGAACGAAGTCATCGCCTCGGTGGCCCGTGCCATCATCAAGAACGGCAACAAAAAGATCTCTCCCGCAGGTCCCAAGGCGATTGAAGGAGTGCTCGATGCTTATCTTGGTGTCGTCCCCGAGGAATTCACGGTTGACGGAAAGAAATATACGCCAAAGTCGTTCGCGGAGGCCTATAAGATCGATCCCAAAGATTATATCGAGATTTGTTCTTTCACCAGCGAGGAGAACTATAAGCCTTGCATGGTGGAGATTCCTGATAACTGGACCTGGACCCCTGCTTACAACATGCCTCTCGATGAGTTGATGGAGGCGGTTGATTACGCGCTTGAACATGGTTATACACTTGGCTGGGCTCAGGATGTCAGCAACAAAGGCTTCTCGGGCAAGATGGGTATCGGTATCGTCCCTGAAGACCCTGATGCTACCCTTTGGGAAGAGATTGTTCCTGAAAAGACCGTGACCGATGAGGTTCATCAAATGGCATACGACAACTGGGATGCCGGCGACGACCACAGCATGTTGGTGGTGGGTATCGCCAAAGACCAGAACGGAACGAAGTACTATAAAATCAAAAACTCATGGGGTACTGAGAGAGGACCTTACCAAGGTTATTGGTATTGCTCGGAGCAGTATCTTCGCCAATATACCATCTTCTTTACCTTGCACAAGGATGCGCTTCCCAAGGCGTTGAGAGGAAAGTTGAAAGACAAATAAACATAAACAAAAACAAATCAACAAAACTAAAACAACAATCATGAAAATCAGACATTTTCTCACTGCCGCTGGCTTGATGCTCAGCATCGTTGCCGTGGCTCAACCGCAGTTGCCTCCAAGATCAGAGGAAAAAGCAGAAGGCGAAGGTTTTAAATTTGACACCATTAAGGTGCTTCCTATCACTCCGGTGAAGGATCAAAACCAAGCTGGTACTTGCTGGTGCTATTCATCCCTGGCTTTCTTTGAGGCGGAACTGCTTCGTATGGGCAAACCCGAGTATGACTTCTCAGAGATGTACATCGTTTACAAGACCTATCTTGACCGTGCTGAGGCGGCTGTCCGCACCCATGGTGATGTCTCCTTCTCTCAAGGAGGTTCCTTCGGTGATGTCCTTTATGCCATCAGACACTATGGCCTCGTCCCTGACGTGGAGATGCCTGCCGGTGCCATGCATGGTGACTCTCTGTCTAACTTCAGCGAACTCTCAGCCGTGACCGACCCATACGTGGAAGGTGTCATCAAGAGTCGTAAGATTCAAATGGATGCCGATGGCAACCCGCTGTGGAAGAAAGGTTTAGCCGGTATCTATGATGCCTACCTCGGCGTGCCTCCGACCGAATTCACCTACAATGGCAAGAAATATACTCCTATGAGCTTTGCCGAGTCCACAGGCCTCAACATGGATGACTATGTCAACTTGACCTCTTTCACCCATCATCCTTTCTATGAGCCTTTCGTGATTGAAGTGCAGGACAACTGGCGTTGGGGACAGGCATTGAACCTTCCCATCGACGAGTTCATGCAGGTCATGGACAATGCCATCGAAAACGGCTATCCGATTGCTTGGGGTTCTGATGTGAGTGAGGCTGGCTGGCTCCGTGGCAAGATGTCCGGTATCGCCGTGCTTCCTGACCTTGAAGCCAAGGAAAAGGACCTTCAGGGTAGCGACATGGCTCACTGGATGGGTTTGAGCGCTGCTGACCGTAGAAAAGAAGCTCAGAATCAACCCACTCCCCAACGTTGGGTCACCCAGAAAGAACGCCAAATCGCTTACGACAACTATGAGACGGGCGATGACCACGGCATGTTGATCTACGGTACCGCCAAGGATCAGATTGGCAACGAGTACTTCATCGTGAAGAACAGCTGGGGCGATGCCGGCCAGTATAATGGCATTTGGTTCGTCTCGAAAGCTTTCGTGCGCTATAAGACCTTGAATATCGTGGTTCATAAGGACGCGCTGCCCAAGGATATTGCTAAGAAGCTGGGAATCAAGTAAGAAAAAATATTAAGAATAAAACTGTTCTATTTTATTAACTAATTATAATAACTATGAAAAGACTATCATTATTAATGGTCGCTCTGTTCATTGTTGGAGCGACTGCGTTTGCCCAGCCTGGTCAAGCTGTTGACCAGTACGGTAACAAAGTGGATGTGAAGGAATTGAGTGCCTCCGAAAGAGATGGCATCATGGTTCTCGAATCCAAAGACAAAGGTTACAAATTATGGTTCGACACGCGTGTGCAAGTCGATTTCGGCCATTACTTCGGTGCCCAGGATTGGGCTGACGAGATTGGCAGTGGTGCTAGCATTCGCCGTGCTCGTTTCGCCGTGAAGACCCAAATTAATAAGGACTGGTACGGCGAGGTCGATATGGAACTTGCCAATGGTTCCTTTGAGCTGAAAGACGCTATCGTCCGCTACACTGGACTGAAAGACTGGCAGTTCAGCGTCGGTAGCATGAAACCCGACTTCTCCATTTCGCGTAACTCCTCTTCACGTTACCTCATGTTCATGGAACGCCCGATGGTGGTCAACGCTTTTGCTCCCAGCCGTCACTTGGGTATCTATGCGAAGTACAACAACAAGATGTTCTTTGGTAGCGCCAGCGTCCTCTTCCAAGAGATTGAAGGTCAGGAGACCCGCGACTTCGTGGAAGCTAACAACAAGGATTATGGCATGGATGAAGGTCTTTCCTATCTTGGTAAGGTCGTGGTTCGTCCCGTCAATGAGGATGACTATGGCATCCATATCGGTGGTGCTTTCATGTATGACCAACCCAAGACCTCCGATGAAAAAGCTGGTAAGACTCCCTTCTTGCGTTACAGCTGCCGTAATACCACCAACATCTCCCGCAAAAAGTATCTTGACACGGACGATATCCAATATGCCGACCATGCTCTTGTCGCCACGGCTGAACTCGCTGGCCATTATAACGGTCTCCGTGTTGAAACCGCTTGGATGTCGGACTGGACGTACTTAGATGCAGATCATGCCCTCGACAAACCTTATCATTTCCAAGGCTGGTATGCTGAATGCAGCTACCTCCTCTTAGGTGGCAAGCAGACCTACGACTCGGGTAGTGCCAAATTTAACCGTGTTCGTTGTGGTCGTACCTGGGGCGATTTGGAACTTGCTCTCAAGTATGAATACCTTGACATGAACGACTATAATAACCGTGCTGCTGACCAAGCTATCTTCGGCGGTTCCGCTGAACTCTATGGTGCTGGCCTCAATATCTACCTCGGCAAGAATACCAAGGTCGCCCTCAACTACCAGTATGTCAACAACGACCGTTATGCCAACGGCAAAGGCAAACTCATGTGTGGTCAGGATGCCTCTGGAAATGCCACCAATAACTTTATGAATGTGGATGCTGCTTCCGGTGACGCCGGTGTCAACTACCACATGCTGCTGGCTCGTTTCCAAGTCGCCTTCTAAAAAAATTTATTGTCTAACTATCTATAAAAAGAATTTAATATGAAAAAGATATTATTTGCAGCATTAGCTCTGCTCGTTGTGATGGCTTCCTGCGTGAAAGATGAGCCATACTATGGAATCACTATCTCGGGCCTCTCGTATAACCCCACCGCCATGACCGATGTCAATGATGTGACTGTTACCGCTGACATCGCTAGTTTCTATGATTTTAAAGCCACCCTTTGCTACACCTTAAATGAAGTTGAAAAGATCAACGAGGTTCCCATGACCTTGGATGATGCTACCAAACTTTACACTGCTGTCATTCCAGCTCAACCGAACGACACCAAGGTGGTGTTTTTCGTCAAAGCCGTTTCTGAAAAAATGGAAGTTAAATCGGAATCCAAGGATTACACTGTTGGTGCGGTTCTTCCGGATTATAGTGTGATCGTTCTGAATGAATTGAATGGCGATCAAAAGTTCATTGAGGTTTACAACCAGGGTGAATATGATTTGCCACTGAATGGTATGACCATTAAGAAAGATGACGATAAGACCATTTGGACGGGTACTGAAGCCGTTGTTGCTCCCGCTCATGGATACGTCGTTTTGGTTAGCGACAAAAACGATGGCGTGGATCCGGATGATCCTTTCACTTTCGCTGGCGGTCTTTCACCGAAAAAGACTTTAAAGATAGAACTTATTATGCCTGATGGGAGCATCAGAGACGTGTTTACAAGAGGGACTGACGAGAACTGGGGAACGACCATCACTGATGTGTCGCCTAATTCCTATGCTCGCATCCCCGATGGTGGCGAATGGAAACTGACCGAACCAACTCCAGGTACTGCTAATCCTGCTACGGGTGATCCAATCCCGCAAGACTAATCTCGTAAGGGCGGACTTATAGGTCCGCCCTTATATATTACCCTTTTATACACTGTAATCATTAAAACAATAAACTTCTATATATCTTCCAATGGCAAAAGAAGAAATGAAAATCGGCGAAGTGTCAAAGCCGAGATTTGAGTTCCGCTCCTTCGGACAGTGCTTCTGCGAGGCCCACAAACGCATGGCCCGCCTCTCTGCACCTGTCCCCGAGAAGGTTTGGGAGCGCCTCAGCGACGAGATTTACATCATCTCCCGCAAAAACGACATCAACAACACCAAGATCCGCGATGGCAAGATGGACATCAAGACCTTCGTTCAATCTGTGGATGGCCTCGAGCAATGGAACCCCCTCATGAAAGGTGAGTTCCCCATCAGCCGCGAAGTCCTCGAGAAAGAAGTGTTCCCCGCCTTCATGGTGGAGATGCCCGCCCTGACCAAGGACACCTATACCTACGACGAGTTCATCGCCATGGTGAAAGCTAACTCCGACCTGGCTGCCGTCCGCGTCCATAAACGCCGCTTCGGCTATATGGTCAACGACACCATCTGTGAGTTCGGTGAAGTCCTTATCAACGGTGCTAAAGTGGTGACCATCAACTCGGAATCCACAGAGATCGAAGACATCAAGAAAACCATCAAAGACGTGGGTCTCGAAGGTGTCGAGAACATCAACTACCTGCAAGCTATCAAACGTGTCATCGGCATGTCCGACAAACCGCTGGCTAATGAATGACATTCGTATTTATTTGAAAACGACAGATTATGGCACAAGAAATAGAAAAAAAGTTTTTGGTGAAGGGCGACTTTAAAGCTGAGGCTTTCAAGGCTACCCGTATCACCCAAGGCTACCTCTCCAGCGTGCCGGAACGTACCGTCCGCGTGAGAGTGAAAGGCGACAAGGGCTTCATCACCATCAAAGGCATCGGCAATGCCTCGGGTGCAGCCCGCTTCGAGTGGGAGAAGGAGATCCCCGTCGAAGAAGTGCAAAGCCTTCTTGAGATCTGCGAACCGGGTGTGATTGACAAGACCCGCTATCTCGTCAAGAACACCGATGGTAAACACACTTGGGAAGTCGATGAGTTCTACGGCGACAACGACGGCCTCACCGTCGCTGAAGTCGAGCTCACCGATGAGAACGAACCCTTCGACAAGCCCGCCTGGCTCGGCGAAGAGGTCACCGGCGACCCCAAGTACTTCAACTCCATGTTGATGAAAAACCCCTATAAAAACTGGAAATAATGGGATAAGGGACGCAGGACCCCGTGTCCTGCGTCCCTTCTACCGAGATTAAACCCCTAACGGGGTAGTTCTTTGGCTCTCGAATCTCCTTCTACCGAGATTAAACCCCTAATGGGGTAGTTCTTTGGCTCTCGAATCTCCTTCTACCGAGATTAAACCCCTAACGGGGTAGTTCTTTGGCTCTCGAATCTCCTTCTACCGAGATTGAACCCCTAACGGGGTATCTCTATCTCCCTCTAAATTCTAAATTCTAAATTCTCAACTCACCACTCCATGACCTTCGACCCTCTAGATATGAATAATTACAAGGTGGAAAAACTGCCCAAGATGCAGAAGTCCTCCTTCGAGAAATGGATGGCCCGTCTCGGCGGACCGCTCGCACTCATCGCCTTCGTGCTCCTGTATTGGTTTGTCCCGATCGGGTTTATCGATAACCTAAACCCCGAGATGCTGACTGCCAAAGCACTGAAACGTGCCAACGAGATTGGCATGGATGCTTTCATCCGCTCCAACTACGCGATGTTCGCCATCTTTATCGCCAGCCTCATCCTGTGGATGACGGAGGCCATCCCTAATTATCTCACCTCCCTGCTGTTGATTCTCGGCACAGTGCTATGTAACGTCACCACGCAAAAAGAAGCCTTGGCTCAACTTGGTCACCCGGTCATGTGGCTGAACATCCTCTCTTTCGTGCTGGCCAGCATGTTGGTCAAGACCCAATTCGCCAAGCGATTGGCCCTGGCTTTTGTGATCAAGTTTGGGAAGAGTGCCAAAGGGGTCTTGTGGAGTTTCTTGATTATCAACCTTGTGTTGTCAGCTTTCATCTCAGCCACCACGGTGAAAGCCACCATCATGTTGCCCATCTTCATGACGGTCTGCGCCATTTATGGTGCCTCGGGCGACCATCGCAACAACTTCGGACGAAACCTTGTGATACAAAACCTTTTCCAAGTGAATATCGGTGCCAACGCATTCTATACCGGCAGTGGTGCTCACTTGTTGGCAATCTCTTTGATTGCTGGTTTCTTGGGAAGTTGCGACTTCGGTTACGCCGACTGGCTCGTCGCTGTCGGCCCGATGAGCGTCCTTATCTTAGTGGTCGGCCTGCTGTTAGGCATGTATCTCTTCTTCCCGATGAAGAAAGAAGAGCAAAAGCCACAGATTGACGGTGGTTTGGACAGACTGAAGAAGGAGCTCAACGCCATGGGTAAGATGACAGCAGAGGAATACAAAGCCGTGGGTATCTTTGTTCTGGTTCTCTTCTTGTGGGTCACCAAAGGCACGTTCCATAACATTGACGAGACCATTGTGGCCTTGCTTGGTGCCATCCTCGCCTTGATTCCGGGCGTCGGTGTGGTGAAATGGAACGATGTGGACATCCCCTGGCATTTGATGCTGTTTTCCGCAGGTGCATACGTCCTGGGTTCTGGCCTTAACGCTACTGACCTGCCCAACACCATGGTCAATGCCGGTTTCGACAGCCTTGGCATCACGTCAAACACCCCGTTCTGGGTGCTTTACGTCATCCTCACTTTCTTGATGATGTACTCGGGTCTGGTCTTCCAAAGCAAGACCATCCGTACCATGGTGTTTGTGCCTATCGCCCTCGGCGTGGAGGCGCGCTTCGGGTTCCCCGCGATGAGCCTCGCCCTTCCTGTGTCCATGCTGATTGAACATTGCTACGTGCTGCCTTTCAACAGTAAACCCGCGGCACTGCTCTATAATACCAATATGTATAGCCAGACGGATGCCTTTAAGTTCGGTATCACCATGATGACTTTCTCATGGATTTTGATTTTGATTTGGGGAGAGACGGTGCTTAAATGGCTGGGTATCACCCCTGGATTGTTTATATAGTTGATTCAATGATTGATATTCAGACTAAAATACACGATAAGTTTGCTATTGAGTTCAAAGTGGGGTTCAGTGGCAGGGAGGATGTCAAAGACGAACACTTTGATGTCAATACGTGGATTTTCCTTCCTAATGGATTGGATATCAATAAAGAAACATATAGCAAAGACCGTTTTTACACGGATATGAAGTCGAATGTCCGACTCATCACACCTTCTTTTGCGCTGAAGGAAATCGCGGGAGAGGAGTCGGTCCCTTTCAAGAACTTGAAAAATGCGGTGGAAGATATGGTAAAAGAACCCTCCGTCGAACACCGTACCGAGTTTGAGTTCCAACTGAAGCTGTTTGGCTCTATCTTCAAGAGCTCGGTCAGAGATGCCTCAGCTTCGATTATCAAAAACATACCGGATTCCCTTTCTTACGAGCGTTGTGCTCTTTTTGTCGAAGATGCCCGAAGGGTGCTGGCGAAGTTCCGTGACTTATCTGGTTCCGTGCCGGATTCGGACGGAGAACTGGCGACAAAATGTAGCTTCACTGATGAGTATATGAGTCATCAGGTTGAAATCCGCTCTTTGCGTATCGTCAGAGCCATCGACCAGCAAAACAATCCCATGCTGGAGCCTGCTCGTAAAGAACTGGAAGATCTCTTTGCGGAGGAAGAGGCTTACAAGATTCAAAAAGGCTATAGTCATGCCATGATTGGTGACAAAACCAACAACCGGCATTTGGTGTATCGTCACAGCCTGCTGAAGAAATATATTGAAAGCGCCTTGTATCTGAAAGTCAACACGACTCAGGATGGCTTCGCGGTGAAACAGATCTCGTTTAGCTTGGCGGCAGGGTTGGCCATGATGGTGTCATTGTTGGTGACCATGCCCTTTACCAAGTACCTGGGTAACTATCCGTCGGTGATTTTTTTCACGGTCATCTTGATTTACATGCTGAAAGACCGTATCAAGGAACTCACCCGCTGGATGTTTGCCTATCAGCTGAAAGACAAATACTACGACAACAAAACCGTGGTGAGCATTAAGGACCGTCAGATCGGATGGATCAAGGAGGGTATGGACTTCATCACGGACGACAAAGTGCCAGGGGAGGTGATGCGTCTTCGCGGTCGTTCCACTCTTGAGGCCGACAACGCTTTTTTGGAGGAGAGAATCATCTTGTACCGCAAAAAAGTGGAGATTGACCAGGCCATGCTGAAAAACCACTATAACTATGATTTCAAGGGCATCAACGACATCATGCGTTACCATATCAACTTCCTGACCAAGAAGATGGATAACCCTGAGTCGGTGGTGCATTGCCTTGACGAACAGCATAGACTTCATGCCTTGAGTGCGGATCGTGTTTATACTTTACACATCGTGCTGCAGTTCAAATGCGCCGAACAAATCGAATATAAGGCGTTTCAAGTCATTGCAAACAGAAATGGAATTCTCGAAATATCCTCAAAATAACCAACAGTTATGAAAATAGAAAAAAAACAATTATTGACGGAAATCAAACGCTATGTTGTCATCACCTTTGCCTTGCTGATGATGGCTTTTGGATGGACTGGTTTCTTGATTCCCCAGCATGTGCTTGGCGGTGGGGTGAGCGGTATCGCCACCTTGATTTTCTATGCCACGGGGATTTCCACAGGTATTTCCGTGTTTGTCATCAACGGCATCCTGGTGCTCATCTCATTGAAGGTGCTGGGGCCTTCGTTTGGCATCAAGACGGTGTATTCCATCGTGATGGCCTCCGTGTTTTTCTCTATCTTGCAGCATTACATCACTGATCCTATCCTGGCGGGTGAGATGGCTCCTTTGGTGGACGACAAGTTTCTCTCCTCTCTCATCGGAGGCGCTTTGGCGGGCATCGCCATCGGCATTGCTTTCACCCAGGGGGGCAGTACCGGCGGCACCGACATCGTGGCGATGATGGTGTGCAAATACCGCAACATCTCGCAAGGCAGAGTCATCTTGTTCTTGGATGTGATTATCATTGCCAGTTCTTATTTCGTGTTGGAATCCGATAAAATCCAAGCCATCATCTATGGCTTTGTGGTGATGGGGGTGTGCAGCTATTGCATCGACTTGGTGCTGACGGGTAACAAACAATCCGTGCAGGCATTCATCTTCACTTCAGAACCCGAGAAGGTGGCGGAGCGTATCTGCAATGAGATGCAGCGTGGCGTCACGCTCATCAAAGGAACTGGATGGTACACCAAACGTGAGGGCGACATCCTGATGGTGGTCACCTACAAGCGCGAGTCACAGCAGATACTCCGCATTGTGAAAGAGGAAGACCCCAAGGCCTTTATGACAATGAACATGGTGATGGGAGCCTACGGGAAAGGGTTTGAGGTAATTAAGAATTAAGAATTTAGAATTTAGAGGGAGATAGAGATACCCCGTTAGGGGTTTAATCTCGGTAGGAGGGGATTTAGAATTGAGAATTTAGAATTAAGAATTTAGAGGGAGATAGAGATACCCCATTAGGGGTTTAATCTCGGTAGGAGAGGATTTAGAATTGAGAATTGAGAATTGAGAATTTAGAGGGAGATAGGGATACCCCGTTAGGGGTTTAACCTCGGTAGGGGTTTAACCTCGGTAGGGGATTGAGCCAATATCATCAGCACCTCGGAGAGGTGCGATTTCAATAACCCCAGGTAAGCGAGCGGAGCTTGCGGAGCGAGCGTAACCTGGGGTAAGAGGACAACAATAAACAACGGCACCTCGGAGAGGTGCGACAACATAGCAATGGAAAAAAAAGAATTAAGAGCCCAGATCAAGGCGTTAAAGAAACAACACACCAAAGAACAGCTCATGGAGCAATCCGAGGTGATTTTAAAGAAATTGGAGCAACATCCCGACTTCATCAAGGCGAAGCGGGTGATGCTTTACAGTGCCTTGCCTGATGAGGTGCAGACCCAGGCCTTTCTGGAGAAATGGCACCTGCAAAAGACCATCATCCTGCCCACTGTGGTAGGCGACGACATCATCCCCGTGGAATACGGCAAGGATACCCGTTTCACCGTGGGCGATTTCAACATCATGGAACCCCAAAACGAACCCTATACAGGCGACTTCGACCTCATCGTGGTGCCAGGTGTGGCCTTTGACCGTCATGGCAATCGCATTGGACGGGGTAGAGGCTATTATGACCGTTTCCTTTGCCAGCACTTAGCGGTGAAACGCATTGGCATTTGTTTTGACTTCCAGTTAGTTGACGAGGTGCCTACCGAGCCATTGGATATCAAGATGGATGAAGTGATTACCCTGTAAACACTCATTATTTTGACAGGAAAAACAAGCCTTTATTTGAGGTTGAAATACAAATACAAAACCCCTCAAAATCAATCGATTAAGAGGGGTTTTTAGTACCCGAGGCCGAACTAAAACAAAAAAATGTATTTCGCTCAATTTCTCTCTTATTATTGATTATCTGATATTTATATTCTTCTAGTTTTATCGTCAAGAAGCAAAATAAAGCATTAAAAAGAACTAAAAAAGCAAAATGTTTCACCTGTGTTTCACCTAAAATAATCTGAGTTTTTCAAGAAATTGTACCTAAAATCCGTAATTTTCTGAAAATAAA
>CAMIWN010000030.1:0-38184 GCA_946402445.1 uncultured Bacteroidales bacterium | reverse complement strand
AAGACCTTCACCAAGAAAGATGGCGCCTCGCTCCTTGCGGACTACCTCTTTGAGCGAGCCACCCACATCACTTTCTTCGTCGGACAAAGCGTCAACGTGGCCCATCAAGGGCTGCCCATCGACACGACCATGAAGATGAAAATCGTGGAGAAAATCGCCGCCGACCTCCGCAAGATAGGCAAGATTGTCGAACTGAATTATTATTAAACACAACACCCCCAAAAAGATGAACTCACAAAGGATTTTTGACACCGACGTACAACTCATAAAGTATAAGGTTCTGAAAGAAGTGATCAGGCGCGCTTACGAAGGCGGGCTTGAAGAGGCTTACATGGAAGTGCCCAAGCTGCTCAGTCCCGGCCCGAAAGCCGAGACGCGCTGCTGCATCTACAAGGAACGCGCCATCCTGCAAGACCGCATCCAGATGGCCATGGGTGGCGACAAGAGCAACCCCAACGTCATCGAGGTCATTGACAGCGCCTGCGACGAATGCCCCATCGACGGCATCTATGTCACCCCTGCCTGCCGTGGCTGTATGGTTCACAGCTGCAAGGAAGTCTGCCCCAAAGATGCCATCACCATCGTGAACCACCGCGCCACCGTCGATAAGGACAAGTGCATCGAGTGCGGCAAATGCACCCAAGCCTGCCCCTACTCCGCCATCATCCTGCAACACCGCCCGTGTATGGTGAGTTGCAAGGTGAAAGCCATCTCCATCGACGAGAACAAAAAGGCCAAAATCGACAACGAGAAGTGCATCTCTTGCGGTGCTTGTGTGTATAAATGCCCCTTCGGTGCCATCTCCGACAAGTCGTTAATTCTTGACATCATCGATATCCTGAAGAAGTCGGAAAACAACACCAAATATAAGGTGTATGCCGTCATCGCGCCGGCCATCGTCAGCCAATGCCGTTTCGGACGCGTCACGCAGGTGGTGACCGCCATCAGGAAACTTGGATTCCATCACGTTGTGGAAGCCGCCCTTGGTGCCGACATCACCCTCTATCGCGAGGCCCAGGAATGGAACGAGAAGAAGCTGATGACCACTTCGTGCTGCCCCTCTTTTGTGAGTTTCGTGGAGAAAAACTTCCCTGAACTGAAGCAATACATCTCCTCCTCGGTGTCGCCCATGGTGGAGACCGCCCGCCTCATCAAGAAATCAGACCCGACGGCCAAGGTCGTCTTCATCGGCCCTTGCACCTCGAAAAAGTTGGAATACCGGCTTGAAAAGACCGGCGGCGCCATCGACAGCGTCATGTCGTTTGAGGAGCTGCAAGCCTTTGTTGACGCTCGCGGCATCGACACCACGCAGATGGAAGACTCCGAGCTGAACAACGCTTCCTACTATGGCCGTATCTTCGCCAAGTCGGGCGGCATTGCCAAGGGCATCGCCGACGTGGCCAAGGAAATGGGCGTGGAAGGCGTGAAGCCCATCGCCATGAATGGCATCGCCGAATGCAAGGCCGCCTTGACCAAGTTGAAATTCAACAAGGCCACCGAGAACTTCTTCGAGGGGATGGCCTGCGACGGCGGCTGCCTCAACGGCCCAGTGTGCATCACCCACAGCCCGCGCAACGTCGTCGATGTCGATAAATACGGCAACGAGGCCAAAGAAAAGACGATCTTCAATACCGTAAGACTCATGACGGAGTTTTAATGAGATTCCGTTTTTGAATCCTTGTTCGAGGGTGCGCCAGAATTGGCGTGCCCTCGGATAATTATTCTCAACAAGTTGAGTTGAGAGCCGAGGAAACTTGTTGTTCCAATTGCGCTTCCAACAAATGGATGCGTTCTTGAAGCGCTTCGACGGTGGGGAGTTTGTCGGCTATCCTAATACCTTGATAGGTGGCCACTCCCATGGGGTTTTGGATACTATCGAAAGCCCATTCCACTTTGGTTTGGTCTTTCGACTTACATATCAACAGACCTATGGTTGGATTATCGTCGGGCTGACACAGAAGCCGATTGACCGCTGAAACGTAGAAGTTCAGTTTTCCTGCAAACTCTGGCATAAATTCCACCACTTTCAACTCAATGACCACATAACAGCGAAGACGGATATGGTAGAAAAGCATATCGGGGAAATAGTCGTCGCCTGACACCACAAGCTCTTTTTGTCGGCCAACATAAGTAAAACCGCTTCCCAATTC
The DNA here is from genome assembly GCA_946402445.1 of uncultured Bacteroidales bacterium. Lineage (GTDB taxonomy): Bacteria > Bacteroidota > Bacteroidia > Bacteroidales > F082 > Limimorpha. The sequence continues at coordinate 36,034 of CAMIWN010000030.1, read as the reverse complement.
CAAGAGGAAGCGCGTGATGTCGCGAGCCAATGCTGTTTCGAGGTCGTGTTCGTCGTAATGGCGTTGCAATTGTAAGAAATCGAAGTTATAAGGGTCTTTTAGGACATTGTGTGCCAATGCTCCCTGCACTTCATCAAGGCGCTGACTAAAATTCGTCAGAGCCTTTCCATGACCTGCCCATGCGTTGTCGGCTATCAAATCCTCAAGTTCGCTTCTGCTCAAACCTTCATCGATGGTACGATGCAAGTAGTAAAAGGCTTCATCAAGGGACTTGCACTTGGACGCAATCAGCACATGGTGTTTCCAAGGCACGATTCCGAATAAAGGCATCATCTCGCCTTTGTTGATAATGTCCGCAATGCGAGTAGCTGACACCATTTCTGCACCAAGTTGGTGCAGTTTTACAGGGTTTTGGTTTTCAGCAGTTTGTAATTCTGCACCAAGCTGGTGCAGTTTTTCCAACCGCTTGTCATCACCACAATAGAAAAGATACCATTGCTTCATGTACCACAAATTGCGCGACGAGAAACCTTTAATGTCAGGATACTCTGCACGCATATCAAGACTCAATTGTTCCACGACACCAGCACCCCACCGTTGTTCGGCTTTCTTCTCAACGAGGTCTCGGCCAAGCAGCCAGTTAAATTCCAACATGCCGTAATTGGCCTGAAGTGCGATTCTCGAACGGATGTGCTGATAACGAGTTTTGAGTTCGCTTAACCAAGCAATATAATCTGCATCGCCATGAAAATCGTGCGACGAAACGAAATGGGGGGTGTCGATGTTTTGATTAGGCATAGTTTTGTAGTATTGTTGGCCGACTTAGTGAATTTTGTAAATCGTCAGACAGTGGCCGGTGAAATATTTATGCAAAAATAGTGATTTTATCAAACCGAAGGTGATCTTCGATAAATCATTTCTAAAGCTTGAAAAAGTCTAGGGAAATGGGTGTGGAAGGTGTAAGGCGTATCGCCATGAACGGCATCGCCGAGTGTAAGGCCGCTTTGACCAAGCTGAAATTCAACAAGGCCACCGAAAACTTCTTCGAAGGCATGGCTTGCGACGGCGGCTGCCTTAATGGTCCAGTGTGTATCACCCACAGCCCGCGCAACGTTGTCGATGTTGATAAATACGGCAACGAGGCCAAGGAAAAGACCATCTTCAATACCGTAAAGCTAATGACGGAGTTTTAATGAGATTCCGTTTTTGAATCCTTGTTCGAGGGCATGCCAATTCTGGTGCGCCCTCGATTTTTTTGGGGAACGGGAAACAGTAGCGAGGTAATACAATTTGGTCATATTGCACTTCCAAAAGGGCAGTTTTGTTATAAAATTGCACTTCTCGAGGTGCAATTTTTGATGATTTTTGCACTTCTTGGAGTGCAATATCGAAAATTATTTCTATTTTTGCCAAAAATTTCACTATGGAAACCTTGTTTGAATCCTTCCGCATCGCGCTCGAACTGACCCCGACAGATTACATCAGGTCGTTTCACGACAAAATCAATTGGAACAATCGCCTCATCGGGCTTTTGGGACAAAAAGGCGTGGGCAAATCGACCTTGTTGTTACAGCACATCCGAAAGTTTGACAACATTGAGGAAACGCTTTACGTTCAGGCTGACGACTTCTATTTTTCGGGTCATCGCCTGTTTGACCTTGCCTACGACTTCTTCAAGCGCGGCGGCAGGCGGCTCTACATCGACGAAATCCACAAATACAAAGGCTGGTCAACGGAGATCAAAATGATTTACGACAAGTTGCCGCTGATGTCGGTGGTTTATTCCGGCAGTTCGCTTTTGGCCTTGCGCAAAGGCGGCATGGCCGACTTGAGCCGCAGAGCCATAGAATACACCATGCCAGGGCTTTCGTTTCGTGAATACCTAAACATCTCCAACGGTTGGAGCCTCAAAACCGCGACTTTGGAAGACATCTTGAAAGGCCATGTCGATTTCCCCTACGGCGAGCACAGGCCGTTGAAATACTATGAAGAATACCGCAAGAAGGGCGTTTATCCTTTCTTCGCGGAGAACGACTTTCATTTGCGTTTGAAGCAGGCCATCAATGAGACCGTCGAGCACGACATCCCGAACTATGCTGAAATCCCGGTTGCCTCGGCGGGAAAACTGAAAAAGCTCATGTATGTGTTGGCCAACAGCGTGCCGTTCAAGCCCAACTATTCAAAATTATCTCGCGACCTTGAAATCGGCAGGAACCAGCTCCCCGACTATGTCGAATACCTGACCTCGTCGCAGTTGTTCAACACCCTGACAGTGAAAGGCTCTGGAGATGCCATCTTACAGAAAGTGGAGAAACTCTACCTGAACAACAGCAACATTGCCTTCGCCGTTTCCGACACCAAACCCACCGAAGGCACTATTCGCGAAACCCTTTTCCTGATGTGGATGCAGGAAGCCTACAAAGTGACCTCATCGAAAATCTCTGATTTTGAGATAAATGGCATCACCTTCGAGGTGGGTGGGAAAAACAAGACCGGCAAGCAGGTGAAGGAAGCCGAGACCGCCTATTTGGTGAAAGACAACTTAGAATACGCCATCGGCAATTCTGTTCCGATTTGGATGTTCGGGTTTGTGTATTGAATCCATGCTTGGCAGAATTTTCGTAAGCGTCTCCGCTTATTTTATTTTCTGTCTCTCCCAAACAATGCCCCAATCCAATGCCTATTAAGCCGTGAGATGTTCTGCCGCTTGATGAGTTTCGGACACTCGGCCTCGCAAGCGTATGTGTTGGTGCAGCTGCCAAAGCCCAACTCGTCCATCTTACAGACCATCTTTTTGACACGGTCGGCAGCCTCGACTTTGCCTTGCGGCAACAAAGCCAAATGGCTGACCTTGGCACCTACGAACAGCATCGCACTGGCGTTTTTGCAGGCAGCCACACAGGCACCACAGCCGATACAAGAGGCAGCATCCATGGCCATGTCGGCTTTATGCTTGGGAATTGGAATCGTGTTGGCATCAGGCACACCGCCCGTGGTGGTGCTGATGTAGCCTCCTGCTTGGATGATCTTGTCGAAGGCGGAACGGTCCACCACGAGGTCGCGGATGACAGGGAACGGCTTGGCGCGCCAAGGTTCAATCCAAATGTCGTCTCCATCGTGGAACTTGCGCATGTGGAGTTGACAGGTGGTGATGCCGTCGTCGTTGCCATGCGGGCGACCGTTGATATAGAGTCCGCACATGCCGCAGATGCCCTCGCGACAGTCATTGTCGAAGCACACGGGGTGGGCGATGCGGTCGTTGATGAGCTGCTCATTCAGGATGTCGAGCATCTCGAGGAAAGAGCAGTCGGGCGAGATGCCTTCCAAAGGATAGGTATCGAAATGACCCTTGGCGCGGGCGTTCTCCTGACGCCAGATATGTAATGTGAACTTCATGGCTTACTTGTAATTACGTTTTGCGATTTGAATATGTTCATAGACCAGCGGTTCCTTCTCCATGGTCTCGGGATGGCCGTGGCCTTGGTATTCCCAAGCAGCGACATACATGAAACGCTCATCGTCGCGGAGGGTTTCACCGTCTTCGGTCTGGTGCTCGGTGCGGAAATGACCACCGCACGACTCCTCGCGGTGCATGGCATCATCGATGACAAGTTGTGCCAACTCAAAATAATCTTCAAGTCGGTAAGCTTTCTCCAACTCGGGATTCATCTCATTGGCATTGCCCGGAATGGAGACAGATTTCCAGAACTCATCTTCCAATGCTGAGGCCAGCTTCTTTGCTTTGGTGAGGCTCTGGGTGTTACGTGCCATACCACAGTATTCCCACATAATCTTGCCTAAAGCCTTGTGGAAATAATCCACGGTCTTATTGCCTCCAATGGTTATCAATTTATTAAGACGTTGACGCACAGCTGCTTCCGCTTTGTCGAATTCTGGCATTGTAGCCGATATTTTCCCCACATAGATTTGGTCGGCAAGATAGTTCTGCATGGTGTAGGGCAAGACGAAATAGCCGTCTGCCAGTCCCTGCATCAGGGCGGAGGCACCGAGGCGGTTGGCTCCGTGGTCGCTGAAGTTGGCTTCGCCGGCGGCAAAGAGTCCTGGGATGGTGGTCTGTAACTCATAATCGACCCAAAGACCGCCCATGGTGTAGTGGATGGCGGGATAGATCATCATCGGGGTCTCGTAGGGGTTATCATCGGTGATCTTCTGATACATCTGGAAGAGGTTGCCGTATTTCTGCTCCACGACCTCTTTGCCCAGACGCTGGATAGCATCGGCGAAGTCGAGGTAAACAGCAAAGCCGGTACCCACGCCATAGCCTGCATCGCAGCGTTCCTTGGCGGCACGGCTGGCCACGTCACGGGGAACAAGATTGCCAAAAGCGGGATAGCGGCGTTCAAGGTAATAGTCGCGGTTTTCTTCGGGTATCTCGGTGGGTTTCAGTTTGCCAGCACGGATGGCCTCAGCATCTTCTTTTTTCTTCGGCACCCAGATACGTCCGTCGTTGCGCAGGCTCTCGCTCATCAGTGTGAGCTTGCTCTGGTAGTCACCGTGAACGGGGATGCAAGTCGGGTGGATCTGCACATAGCAGGGGTTGGCGAAGGCAGCTCCCTTGCGGTGGCACACCCATGCCGCACTGCCATTGCTGTTCATGGCGTTGGTGGAGAGGTAATAGAGGTTGCCATAGCCGCCAGTGGCCAACACCACGGCGTGCGCGGCATAGCGTTCCAAGTCGCCGGTGACGAGGTTGCGGACGATGATGCCACGGGCGCGGCCATCCACCACAACCAGCTCCATCATCTCACAGCGCGTGTGTAACACTACCGTGCCGCGGGCAATTTCACGGCTCAAGGCACCGTAGGCACCTAATAATAACTGTTGCCCCGTCTGACCTTTGGCATAGAAGGTCCTGCTTACCTGTGCGCCGCCAAACGAGCGGTTGTCGAGCAACCCGCCATAGTCGCGGGCGAAAGGCACCCCTTGCGCCACACATTGGTCGATGATGGCACCGCTGACCTCGGCGAGACGATAAACATTGGCCTCACGGGCACGATAGTCGCCACCTTTGATGGTGTCGCGGAAGAGGCGTTCCACGCTGTCGCCGTCGTTTTGGTAGTTCTTGGCAGCATTAATGCCACCTTGGGCAGCGATGCTATGAGCGCGACGGGGTGAGTCCTGGATGCAGAAAATATCGACATGGAAGCCCATGGCTCCCAACGAGGCGGCTGCCGAGGCACCTGCCAGACCAGTGCCGACCACGATAATGTCGAGTTTGCGCTTGTTAGCTGGGTTGACAAGCTTCTGCGAGGCTTTATAGTTGGTCCATTTCTCAGCGAGCGGACCAGCGGGTATTTTAGAGTCTAATTTCATAACTACATGAACAAATTCTGTTTATATTATCAACATCGAAAAACACGAAAAACACTGAAATTCTATTTTTGATTCTTTCGTTTCTTTCGATGTTCCATAAAGACAAATTAAGCGGCTTGAAAGAATGTGACGATTACAACGACAGCGAACATCAGGCACACTACCCAGGTATAGATTTGGCCAAGCACCTCGATGGCTTTACCGTATTTGTAGTTATACAGTCCGAAAGTCTGGAACACGGCAGCAAAACCATGCCGCAGGTGGAACCATACGACAGCAAAGAACACCAAATAGGAAATGACGATGTGCAAGATCTTGAATTTCTCGCGGGCTTGGTGGTAGAAGTCAGGCTCAACTTCAAGTCCAGCAGCCTCAAGAACAACCTTGTCCTCTTTGTCGAAGTTGGTCAGCCAGTTGTCCTTGGCGGAGTATTCACCGTGTTGCTCCGCATAACTGAAGGCATCGGGGTGCGTTGTTTTCAGAGCTACGACGTCTTCCGTTTTGGCCATGTACTTTCCTTTTACCCAGCCAATTTTCACAAAATAAAAGTCGGTGAAGTGCATGATGAGGCAGGCAAAGATGAGGATGCCCGTCCACATTTGGAGTTTAGAGCCGGTATGCGTTTTGGAGCGTTGCGGCTTATGGTAGCCTTGGGGACGAGCCATCTTGTTGGTCACGGCCAACCAAATGGCCAAAACCGCATGCAGCAACAGTGCGGCAAACAGGCCTATCTCCAGAACCTTGACAATGACGTAGGTGCCCATGAAATGGCAGAAAGCGTTATACCATTCGCCGCCATCATGTCTTAAGATGAGCAAGTTGGCACTGGCGTGGAATAGCAGGAAGAAACTCAAGAATGCGCCTAAGGCGCCGACGAGGATCTTCTTGGAAATGGAATGTATCTTAGGTAAATTCATGATGATAAGTATTATTTAGTTAGTTATTTTTAGGTGCTCCTCCACCAAAGTCATCATACAAGATGTTCTCGGGCGCCACACCCAGATTGTCAAGCATGTTGACCACAGCAGCACTCATCGGGCCGGGGCCGCACATATAGTATTCGATATCCTCAGGAGCTTTGTGGTCTTTCAGATAGGTGTCGTACATCACATTATGCACAAAACCAGCGGTATATTTCACACCCTGTGCATCGGCAGCGGGGTCGGGACGGTCCAAAGCCAAGTGGAAATGGAAGTTGGGGAAGTCTTTCTCAAGCTGCAGGAAGTCTTGCAGATAGAAGACCTCGTTCAAGGCACGAGCGCCATAGAAATAGTGCATCTCGCGGTCTCTGACATTCAAAGTATGGGTTAGATGCATGATCTGCGCCCTCAAAGGAGCCATACCTGCACCACCGCCTACCCATATCATCTCAGGGAGGTGAGAAGTTAGCGGTGAGTGGTTAGCGGTGGCGTGTTCTTTAACATGGAACTCTCCGTAAGGACCTGACATGATCACCTTATCACCAGGTTTCAACGAGAAGATATATGATGAGGCAATGCCGGGATTGACATTCATGAATCCCGAACGGTCGGGCTTGAAAGGCGGCGTTGCGATACGCACAGTAAGCATGAAGACATCGCCCTCGGCAGGATAGTTGGCCATCGAATAGGCACGGATGGTGGGTTCAGTGTTGACACAGCGCAGGTCAAACATCTTGAATTTCTCCCATGACGGCAAGTATTCCTCCCCTATCAACTCCTTATCAAAATCAGCATACTTGATATCGAACTTCGGTATCTTGATTTGCGCGTAAGAACCTGGGATGAAGTCCATGTGCTCACCAGCAGGCAACTGCACCTTGAACTCCTTGATAAAAGTGGCCACATTACGGTTGCTGACCACCGTGCATTCGTATTCCTTCACGTTCAGAATCGACTGCGGCACCACGATTTTCAGGTTTTCCTTCACCTTCACCTGACATCCCAAGCGCCAGTGATCCTGAATCTGTTTACGGGTGAAGAATCCTACTTCGGTGGGCAAAATCGTTCCGCCACCTTCCACCACACGGCATTTGCACTGGCCGCACGAGCCTTTGCCACCGCAGGCAGAGGGCAGATACACTTTCTGTTCGGCAAGCGTGGAAATCAGCGTGTTGCCCGACGGGACGGTCAGCACTTTGTCATCGTTGATGGTGATTTTCACCTCACCCTTGGGCATGAGTTTGTTGCGCACCCATAGCAACAGGGCTACAAGCAGCAAGACGATGCCTAAAAAAACAATAATGCTAAGTAAAATATTGGTTGTAAAATCCATAACATCAAATTTTAATGCCCATAAAGGCCATGAAAGCAATACCCATCAAGCCAGTGATGATAAATGAGATGCCTACGCCCTGCAAACCTTTGGGAACTTGGGAATAGCGCAGTTTCTCACGGATGGCAGCGATGGCCACAATGGCCAGCAGCCAACCAATGCCTGAGCCGAGACCGAACACGGCGGCCTCACCCACATTGCTGAAGTTGCGCTCCTGCATAAAGAGCGAGCAACCCAAGATGGCACAGTTCACCGCAATCAGCGGAAGGAAAATGCCCAAGGCGGAATAGAGCGACGGCGTGAAGGTCTCAATCACCATCTCCAGAATCTGCACGATGGCTGCGATGATGGCGATGAAGAGGATATAGGTCAGGAAGCTCAAATCGACAGAAGCCAAATTTGGGCTGATCCATGACAAGGCACCAGGCAAAAGTAAATATTTGTTGATCAGATAGTTGACTGGAACGGTAACGACCAACACAAAAGTCACGGCCAAACCCAAACCGGCACTGGTCTTTACGGTCTTCGACACAGCAAGATAAGAACACATGCCCAAGAAATAGGCAAAAATCATATTGTCGATGAAGACAGATTTAATAAATAGTCTGAAAAATTCCATAGCCGTTTAGTTTTGGTTGTTCTCTTGCATTTCGGGGTTACGGGTACGCTGAATCCAAATGATGACACCTACCACAATAAGTGCCATTGGAGGCAAAATCATAAGTCCGTTGTTTTGATAACCAGCTTCATAGAACGACTGCGGGATGACTTGGTAGCCAAGCAAAGTCCCGGAACCCAACAATTCACGGAAGAACGCCACGATGACGAGTATCAAGCTGTAACCCAGTCCGTTGCCTAAGCCGTCCAAGAACGACTCTCCAGGCCCATGCGACAAGGCAAAAGCCTCTAAACGTCCCATGATAATACAGTTGGTAATGATAAGCCCCACATATACAGATAGTTGCTTGCTTACATCGTAGGCAAAGGCCTTCAGGAATTGGTCAATCAAGATGACCAAGGTGGCCACAACAACAAGTTGCACGATGATACGGATACGGTTGGGGATGCCCTTTCGCAGCAGCGAGATGATGAAATTCGACAACGCCGTCACGACCGTCACTGAAAGGCCCATTACCAAGGCAGGCTTGAGTTGGGCGGTCACGGCAAGGCAAGAGCAGATACCCAGCACCAACACGGTGACGGGATTGGTCTTGCGCAAAGGTTCTATAATAAGTTTCTTCAAGTTAGCCATAGTTTGACTACATTTTAGAGTATTCTTGAATAATCCATCGCTTCAGGATCGGATCTTGGATTTGGATTTCTTTTCCTGTCACATCGATAAGGTCACGTTTTTTTAGGGCGTCTTTCAATATACGGATGTTTCCGCTAGTGCCTAGATGATAACGTTGCAGCGTATCAGAAGCGGAGAAGTTTTTCACCCCATCACATACTGCACATAGGAAGCTTCTTTGCTTTTCGGTGAGCGTGTCCATTAAATTGACAAACTGCAAGTTGAGCGAATTTAGCATGGCTAATAAAGCTTCGTCAATGATGTTTTCCGAACAAGTGTCAGATGTGCGAAGCCATGTATATTGGGCAAGTTGTTGAACATAATAAGGATGGTTTTCCACCTGTTCTGCAAGGTGTCCGGCGAGGTCAGGCGTGATAGATTTCCTCGTGTCTCTGAATCTTTCGACGATAAACTTTTTCCATTCCTCGTTGGCGATTTTGGGGAGGAACATCATGTCGCCGAAGCGATAGAACGGGCTGTTGTATTCACCAAAAATGTGTAACATCATGTGTTTTTTGCTGCCATAAAGTATGTATGCCACATCGGAGTGTGTTTGCCAATGGCTGCGGAGCGTTTTTTGGAATTTCAAAGTGTTGGCAAATTCTCCGATTTGTTGGAATTCATCGATGCAAACGACCACCTTTTTCTTCTTCTTTGTCGCAATTTGTTGAGGCAAATCCAGAATGTCTTCTTCAATGGGGGTGCTCCGTACATCAACGCCCAATGCGATTTCATATTGACTTGACGGGTCGGAAATGGTAAGTTTTGGCAATAGTTTGGAAATGAATTCTTTGGCATTCAAAAGCAGCGATTCTGCAGAAGTGGAGATTTCCTCCATGGTTTTCTTTGCGAACAGGCTATAAAACTCTTGTGGCGTTTCGCATTTGAAAATGTTCATTCTCACGAACAGGATGTCTTTTTGTTCCGCATTGACCGCCTTGATAGCTTTCGCGACCAAAGAGGATTTTCCCCAACGGCGGGGCGAGATGATGGCAGTATTGGTAAGCGACAGGATGTTGCTCATCAAATGGGCAGTTTCGTCTGTCCTGTCGGTGAAATCAGCGTCTTCAACAATCTTTCCGTAGGCAAATGGTATCTTCATCTTTTGAAATTTTCCGCAAATGTAATAAAATAATATGATATAAAATGATATGATATAATATTATTTCATTTTTCCACCTCTGCAAATTTTATCAAATAAGCCGAATACTTTTCCAAAGTATTGTCAATCATTTCTTTAACTCCATTTGAAGTCTTGGTTGCTCCAGTAATCGCATCAAATTCTATAGGCACCACACTGCCATTGTTCATGATCTGTTTGCCGGCAAACTGGCCTTGGAACTTTTCGGTCGTAATCTCTCCACCCAAACCTGGTGTTTCCGATTTGTGTCCGAAGGTTGTACCCACAACAGTTTTACCGTCAGCAGCAATGGCAAGATAGCCCCAAATGGGACCCCAAAGGCCGTTGCCCTGCATGGGGATGACGCTGGTCTGACGGTCGATGACAAACACGGGCAAACCTGCGTCGTTTTCAGTGGGATTACCATTCTCGTCCAATAGGAATTCCGATGTGCAGTGTTTCTCGAACATCAACGCCGCGTTTTTGGCGTTGACATCGGGAATGCCCGCCGCCGTAAGAATGCTGATGCGTTTCTCGTTCTTCTTGTTGCGGTCTTGGAAAGGCTGCAACCACAAGGCCGTCACCGTGAGCAACAACGCCACAATGACGATTAAAATAGTGGCGTACAAGAAGATATAAAGATTACTATTGACATCTTTCTTCATGACTTAACGGTTTTTGAGAGTTTAATTGCACGATGTTGACGCATTTTGATGTTCCTGGCCACCACACAGTGGTCGATGAGCGGGGCGAAGCAATTCATGAGCAGGATACTGAGCATCATACCCTCAGGATAAGCAGGGTTGATGACACGGAGCATCACGGCGAAGATGCCGATGAGCAAGCCATAGATCCACTTGCCTTTGTTGGTCTGCGCCGCCGTAACAGGGTCGGTGGCCATGAAGACCGCACCGAACATGAAACCACCCATCAGATAATGGTAGTAGAATGGCACTTGCATGTATTCGTTGGCGCCAATGGCATTGAATAACAAGCCCATGAGACCACCACCAAGGACGACAGAGAGCATGACACGCCAACTGGCTATGCCCGTGAGCAACAACAAAATGGCACCCAACAAAATGGCTATCACGGAGGTCTCACAAGTAGATCCGGGAATTGTTCCGATGAACATATCCAAGGCGGAAGCGGAAGGCTGAAGGCCAGCGGCCAGCTCAGCCAAAGGCGTGGCACTCGTGATGGCGTCGGTGCCCCAGAGGTCGGCAGCAATCCATACGTTGTCACCCGACATCCGAGTGGGATAGGCGAAGAAGAGGAAGGCACGCGCTACCAAGGCGGGGTTGAGGAAATTCATGCCCGTGCCGCCAAAGACCTCCTTGCCGATGATGACGGCAAAGGCCACAGCCAGAGCGAGTTGCCACAAAGGTGTGGTGACCGGCACAATCATCGGGATAATGAAACCAGTGACCAAAAAACCTTCGTTCACCTCATGGTGACGTATCTGCGCAAAGGTGAATTCGATGCCCAACCCGACAATATACGACACTGCCAACATGGGCAGCATTCTCAAGAAGCCAAACCAAAGGCAGTACCACCAACTGGCTGCTGAACCCAATTCGTAAGGCCAATCCGTGGCGTGGAGCGAAGTCTGGTAGCCGATGTTCCACATGCCAAAGAGCATGGCAGGAACGAGGGCGATGACAACCATGATCATGGCGCGTTTCAAATCGATGGCGTCGCGAACGTGGCTGCCGCGCTTGGTGACCCGATTGGGCGTGAAGGCAAAGGTTTCGAAGGCCTCAAAAGTGCTCTGAAGCCATGCGAATTTTCCGCCCTCCACAAAGTTCGGCTTGATTTTGTCAACAAAACGACGTAAGTTATTGAACATTATAATCCCTCCTTTCTCAGTTTCTCCAAAGCCTCACGGACGATGGCTTGGATGTCGGTTTTGGATGTGTCGATGAACTCACAAAGGGCGAAGTCTTCTGGCTCGACCTCATAAATGCCAAGGTTCTCCATAAGTTCAATATCGCCGATGATGCAAGCCTTGATGAGTTGAGTGGGATAAATGTCGAAGGGGAAAACCCGCTCGAAATTGCCTGTGAAGACCAAGGGACGCAAGTCGCCGTGGGTGTTGGTGTCGAACTTCCAGAAGTTTTCGAAGCGCGGAAGCTCGATGCCCATGGGCTTGAAGGTGCTTTTCGGCATGAAGCCGCTGAGGAAGGTGCGCGAGAAGCTGAACTTCCTGAAGCCAGGCATCAGCCAACCCATGAAGTCGTAATAATCGCCTTCGGGCAGGATGCTCACCAAGTCATCGTAGGCACACAAAAAACCATCAGCAGTGATTTGCGTACCGCTCAGGATGTCGCCAGAAATGACACGATTTTCCTTCGTGGCATCGTCGGCATCTATCTTAGGATATTCATTGTTAAGCAGTTGCGCTTTTGCAATCTCAGCCATACAAGCTCCACATTTTACACGATAATAATGAGGGTTCTTGATATTGGGTCCAGCCACGGCGACAACACGCTCAGGCTTGTAAATGCCAGTGGCAACCAATTCACCCAACACGGCAACATCCTGCATGTTCATCGTCCAAATGATTTCACCTTTATTAATTGGGTCAATATGGGCGATTTGTGTGCCGATGTTTCCAGCAGGGTGAGGACCTTTGATGTAATGAGTTGAGATTTTAGCGTTGAGATTTGAAAGCTGTTTCGCCAATCTTTGATTGGGGCGGAAACAGATGTGGACTTTTCCATCCGTCAATTGCGCCAATGCTTCAAGGCCTTTGACCAACATAGGTTCTTTGCCTTGCATGACGAAATCGTAATCAGGTGCAAGAGGCGCACTGCTGAAGGCGCTGACGAAGATGGCCTTGGGATGGTTGTCGGGGTTAGCGATGGTGCCGAAAGGACGTTGGCGCAACATGGTCCAAAGGCCACATTGCAGCATAGCTTCCTTGATGGCTGCTGCATCCATTGGAGTTGGCGAGGATTGGTAGGCGGAGCCTTCCGAACCAGTGGTATTGAAATCCGTCTCCACAACCACCTCTAACAGCTTCCGTTTTTCGCCTCTCACAACGGCCTTCACTTGTCCGTTGACGGGTGAAGTGAAGCGGATGCGTTCGTCGCTCTTGTCGCAGAACAAGGCATCGCCGACAGCCACCCTATCGCCTTCCTCGACGAGCAGACGAGGCGTGAGACCCACGAAGTCAGTGGGCTTCATGGCGCAGGTCGTGATACTGCGTGCATCGGTGAGACGTTTCTCAGCCGCTCCGCTAATAGGCAGGTCGAGACCTTTCCGTATCGTTATTGTCTCAGACATTTTATTGAAGGTTAAGCAAAGGATAAATCTGCTTCACAAAAATGTCCTCAGCATTCTCTTTGGTGACGTGATGCAGGAGGAAACCGTCGTCACACAGCGTCATGTTCGGCAACTCCTGGTTCACCATGAATCCAGTCTCACACTTAACATTCACGCCATTGATGCATTCGTTAAAGCAAAAACTAGCTTTCAGTTCGATCAAGTCTTCAACATCGTATTTCTTCAGCAAACTCTTGAATTCCTGAATCACGTCGTAAGAACCATTGAGGTGGCACGAACTTCCAGTACAAATCTTAATTATCATTGTTACCTCATTTATTAATTATACTTTGTCAATAAAGACACTTCCATACCTATTCGATACATTGTTATCGTATTTGTATCTCGCTGCAAAATTACGACATTTATTTTGATTACAGCGAAAAAAAGAAAAATATTTCAAAATAGAGTTTTAATTTGTTTTAACTCTAATTAAATCGTTTATAATCATTTATATTTCAGCAAATTAAATCACATTTTGAGAAATGATTCGTAAATAATTCATTTTTTTTGCTTCTAATTCACATTTTCTTTGTACTTTTGCAAACGATAAAAAAATATCGATAATAAATTATAAATTATATTAATTCGTTGAAAATCAAAACCCTTGAAGCTATGACAGCCAAGACAACAGAAAAATTCCGTACCGAGAGCGACCTTCTCGGAAGCAAAGAAGTGCCAGTAGAGGCTCTCTATGGTGTACAGACAACACGCGCCATTGAAAACTTCCATATCAGTGGTAATCTGATGGTCAGTTACCCCAATTTCATCAAAGGCATGGCCATCACGAAGAAAGCCGCAGCCATTGCCAACTATGAAGTAGGGATGATCACGGTCCAACAAGCCAATGCTATTTGCCAGGCTTGCGACGAACTGATAGCCGGAAAGCACCATGACCAATTCCCCATCGATATGATCCAAGGTGGTGCTGGTACCTCAACCAACATGTGCGCCAACGAGGTGATTGCCAACCGTGCCCTTGAAATCATGGGCTATCAACGCGGGCAATATGAGTTCTGCTCACCCAACGATGTGGTGAACGCCTCGCAATCCACCAACGACGCGTATCCATGCGCCATCCACATGGCCATGTTCCTTGAGCATGAAGAGTTCATCCCCCATCTGACCCAAATGATTGATGCGCTGGAGAAGAAAGCCAAAGAGTTTGCCGAAGTCATCAAGATGGGTCGCACCCAATTGCAGGATGCTGTCCCCATGACTTTGGGACAGACGTTCAGCGGCTTTGCCGCTTCGCTTCGTGGCGAACTGCGCACTTTGAACAGCGCCGCCCGCGAGTTCCTCACCGTCAACATGGGTGCCACGGCCATCGGTACGGGCATCTGCTCCAAGCCAGGCTATAGCATGGCTTGCATCAAGGCCTTGCGCGAGATTACGGGATGGAGCATCCATTTGGCCGACAACCTCATCGAAGCCACCAGTGCAACGAGTTGCATGATCCAATACAGCGCAGCCATGAAGCGCCTCTGCATCAAGATCAACAAGATGTGCAACGACCTCCGTCTGATGAGTTCCGGTCCTCGCTGTGGTTTCAACGAGATCCATCTGCCCGAGCGTCAACCCGGTTCTTCCATCATGCCAGGCAAGGTCAACCCAGTCATCCCCGAAGTGATGAACCAAGTGTGCTATAAGGTGATTGGCAACGACATGACCATCACCTTCGCCTCCGACAACGGCCAGCTCGAACTGAATGTGATGGAACCCGTCATCGCCTACAGCCTTTTCGAGTCCATCCACCTGCTCACCAACGGCCTTGACACCCTGCGCAAGTACTGCATCGAAGGCATCGTTGCCAACGAAGAGCGTTGCCGCAAACTGGTCGAAGGCAGCATCGGCATCGTCACCATGCTCAACCCCATCATAGGCTACAAGCAATCCACCAAGATTGCCAAGGAAGCCAGCGAAACCGGTCGCGGCGTCTACGAGCTGGTCCTCGAGCACAACCTGCTCACCAAGGAACAACTCGACAAGATTCTCCGTCCCGAGAACATGCTTAAGCCCATCGACATTAAATTGTAATTTGTGTTTTGTTTTATCTGTTCTAGGTAAGAATAGAATAATTGTTTTGAATAACGGTGTCGCATCATGCGATGCCGTTATTTTATACCGCTCTCGGCAGGAGGACAGTAGATGATGAGCAATTGAGAAGTAAATTGGGAGTAAATTAGAAAGAGCGTAAAGCTTCTTCAAAAGACGGAGTTATTCTTTTAGCAAATATGCGATAAAAGTATCAGAAACGTTCTCCATCTCACTTCAAGTCTTCATGACTGCTCTTTCAACAATTCAGACAGAAACTCATCGGCATCTCTCCCCACATGTCTACCCTCTTTGGCAGCATCATGTATTTCTTTCACGCTTTTTTTCACGCTATCAGCTAAGCGTAGAGCATTTCTTCGCTCCTTGATGGGCAATGCTTTTTCTAACTGTTTTGACACTGCAAAGATAAAATCTTATAGCTTACGATTCTCAATTAGTTTCGCCAAACATGCTGGATTCTGTCGGTTGTCCCAGAAAACAATAATTGTAATCAGTGCACAATCGACAGAATAGACAATAGCATTCTGGCGAATATTAAACATGCGAACTTCATTACCATGATAAGCAATCCCCTCGAATAGAACACCAATTTCAGGGAACACAGAAATGCTATTCACGCATTCCATCACCTCCATATATGTTCTTTTTGAGGTAGTCCAACCAAACTTAGAGACAATAAAATCCATCACTTCTCCCAAATCCTCCCTTGCAGAAGGATGCCATACGACCTCAAAAGCCATAACGATCACGGATTTCGGCAAAAACTTGTTCATTGGGGACGGTTTTCACCTCTCCAACCTCTAACTGACGAATACGTTCCTTAACGATTGTCGTCAATGTTTCATCTTGTCGATAGTTCTCCCCCTCAACCTCAGTCACCACACGCACCCCCTCCGAATTGCGAATCAATTCGTCGAGCGCTTTGGCGAAGTCGCTGCCGGGTTCGTAGCTAAGGGTGATGGTTTCCATGTTGAGTCTCATCATTGTTGGGCTGGCAAAGGTAACCAGTTTTTCTAAATTTCGGGTCATAACGTAATTAATTTTTATCAATAACGCCGCAAAGATAACAATAATATTTTAGAATTAATACTATTTTAACTATTTATTTTCTATAATAGAATGCTTGAATTTTTAAAGATTAACTCCTAATTTACTCCGTATTTATGGAAATTTACTATATTACGTTCATGGCGGAAGGATAGTAAATGTGGAGTTAGCATGTCGAAGATACACCGTAAAACTCAATCGAACAAATCGCTATGGGTTCCAGTGGCGGTCAATACCAAAATCAGGGCATCCTTATCCTTTTTCCATATCAGCAGCCAATCGGCTTGGAGATGAGCTTCCCAATGTCCGTCATAATCACCAGAGAGTTTATGCGGTCGATAAGATTGAGGAAGTGTCCCTGTTTCAGACAAAACACGCATGGCTTCATAAAGAAGGAACATATCACGGCCTCGTTTTTCACAAAGCATCACCTCTTTTTCAAAACGGTGTGTAGTTGTTATTTTCCACATTCTATTCCCATCGCTTTAAAGAAATCATCTACACTCTCATAAGTATGAAGCTTGCCTTCCTTTTCTTCCTGGATGGCTTCATCAAGGGCGCATCGTTTTTTTCGAGTAGTCTCAGATTTCCTCCTCACCACACGCACCCCTTCCGAATTGCGGATCAATTCGTCGAGCGCTTTGGCGAAGTCGCTGCCGGGTTCGTAGCTGAGGGTGATGGTTTCCATGTTGGGTCTCATCATTGTTGGGCTGGCAAAGGTAACCAGTTTTTCTAAATTACGGGTCATAGTATGATCATTTTTTATCAATAACGCCGCAAAGATAACAAAAATATATTATTTTATACATTAATTTTAAATATCAAATTTCTATTAATTTTATTTCAGCAATTAATCGACTGATTCAGAAACCCATATAACAACAAAAAAAAACTCTTGCTTCTATATCCCAAAAACACTATCTTTGCAGCAAATATAATTACAACATCAAATCATTAACATCAAAATGAAAGTACAAGAATTAGTCGATAAACTGGGACTGAAAGTCCTCTCCGGCGCCAACGGCCTGGATCGTGAAATTGACGGCTGCTACATCTCCGACCTCCTCAGCGACGTGATGGGTAACGCCATGGAAGGCAACATCTGGATCACCCTCCAGACCCACAAAAACGTGATGGCTGTGGCCTCCCTCAAAGAAATGTCGTGCATCATCCTCGTCAAAAACCTCGTCCCCAACGATGAGACCATCGAGCAAAGCAACGACGAGGACCTGCCTATCCTGCAAACCAACCTCCCCACTTACGAAATCGCCGGATTGGTTTATAACCTACTAAATAATAAATAATTATTCATGGGTAGAGACGCCATATTATGACGTCTCTATGAGGATGAAACCATGGAATTAAACGCATATAGGGCAGATTTGCATATCCACACGGTGCTATCACCGTGCGGTGACCTCTATATGAGTCCGTCGGCCATCGTGGAACAGGCCAAGAAACTGCATCTCGACGTCATCGCCATCTGCGACCACAACACAACCCGACAGGTGAAGGTGACCCAGAAGATCGGTCGCGAGCAAGGTCTCCTCGTCATCGGCGGCGTGGAAATCACCACCCAAGAGGAAGCTCATGCCCTCGCCTACTTCGAGACCGACGAGCAACTCGACAAGTTCCAGGAGTTCCTCGACGAGCATCTCCCCCACATCCCGCTGGACGAGGATAAATTCGGATACCAGCTCATCGTGGATGAGAACGAGGAAGTGGTCGGTGAAGAGGAATGGCTGCTATGGTCGGCACTCGATGCGGACCTCGACGAGCTGTACGACGTGGTTCATGGCATCGGCGGACTCTTCGTCCCCGCCCATGTGAACAAACCCGCCAGCAGCTTGGTGAGCCAGCTGGGCTTCGTGCCCCCCGACATCAAAGCCGATGCCCTCGAGATCTCGAAACACGTCACCAAACCCGACTTCCTGAAGAAATATGCCTATCTGAAGAAATTCAACTTCACCAAAAGCAGCGACGCACACTTCCTCCACATCATGGGCGAAGTACACTGCGTGCTGCACATGTATGACAAAACCTTCGATGAGTTCCGGAAGACCCTTCACGGCGAGGACGGACGCTATATCGACACCGAACCCAACGAGAAACTACAACTCCTTTTTGGATAAGTAAAACCCTTGCAAAACAAGACCATGAAAGAATTAGCAATGCACGTATATGACTTGATGGAAAACTCCACCGCGGCCAACTCGACCCTGGTGGAACTGACCATCAAAGATAGCCTGAAAGAGAACATCTATGCCTTCACCATCAAGGACAACGGCAAAGGCATGAGCCCTGAATTCTTGGCTAAAGTCACCGACCCTTGGACCACCTCACGCACCACACGCAAAGTGGGACTGGGACTGCCCTTAATCAAGATGAACACAGAGAATATGGGCGGTGGCATGAAAATCGAAAGCGAAGTCGGCAAAGGCACCGTGCTCAACTTCTGGTTCCAACACGACCACATCGACCGTCCCCCCATGGGCGACTTGGCGGGCTCCTTGGTGATGCTCTTCTCCGCCCACGAGGACATCCACTTCATCTACACCCATATCACCGATGAGGGCGAATTTGTGTTCGACACCGACGAGGTGAAGGAAGCCCTCGACGGCATGCCGATGAACGACGTCCATATCATGAAATACCTCAAGGAGATGATCCAAGAGAATCTGAAAGAGATACATTATAATGATTGATTTCAAACTTGAAAAAACCTACAATTCAACAATTCGACAAAAAATGACTCTCAAAGAAATTGCAGAATTACTGGAGGCCAAGGTCCTCTGCGGCCATGAGCGCCTGAACGAAGAACACGAGACGGCCTTCGCCTCCGACCTGATGAGCGACGTGCTCACCCTGGGTGACTATAACCCTGTCATCCTCACTGGTCTTTGCAACATGCAGACCATACGCACCTGCGAGATGGGCAACCTCGACATTATCGTCCTTGTGCGCCGTAAAAAGGCGTCGGAGGAGATGATTGAAGAGGCCGAGGACGAGGGCATGGTGGTCATGGAAAGTGACTTCTCCATGTTCAAGGCCTGCGGCTTGCTCTTCAAAGCAGGCATGCTGCCTATTTTTTAATGTCAAACTAAAACAACACGCCATGCATTTCGAATACCAAGTCTATGAAGCTGACTTCGTGAACGCCGGGGCCGCTTCGAGCGCGATCAAGAAGACCTTGAAGCAGCTCAACATCAACCCGCAGATCATCAAGCGGGTGGTCGTTGCCCTTTACGAGGCGGAAGTCAACGCCATCGCCCACGCCTACGGAGGCACGATCTATGCCGATATTGAAGCCGACAAGATCATCGTGAAAGTGGTTGACACGGGTCCGGGCATCCCCGACATCGAGTGGGCCATGAAGGAAGGCAACTCCACCGCTTCACCCGAGGTGCGCAACATGGGATTCGGCGCCGGCATGGGCTTACCTAACATAAGGAAGAATGTTGACCGCCTGGACGTACAGTCCACCGTCGGTGTCGGCACCACCGTTGAGATGGAGGTGCATTTTAATTAAGAAGTAAGAAGTTAGAAGAAAGAAGTTAGTATTATGGAAAAAGTCCCGTTTTTTCATGCGTTGACCCTCGATGAGGATGCATGCATCGGCTGCTCGCATTGCATGAAGGCTTGCCCCACCGAAGCCCTCAGGGTGCGCGACGGCAAAGCACAACTTAACCCCGACCGCTGCATCGACTGCGGCAACTGCTTCAAGGTGTGTCCCACCAAGGCAATCTATATCAAACAGGACGATTTCGATTCTATCTTCAACTTCGCCTGTCGCGTTGCCCTGGTGCCTTCCGTGTTTATGGGCCAGTTCCCCAACGACATCACAGTCTCCCGAATCTACCAAATCCTCAAAGAGATTGGTTTCACCCATGTCATTGAGACCGAGGCTACCGTGCCTATTTACACCCAGGCCAAAAACAACTACGCCGCCGAGCATCCCGACATCCGTCCGCTAATCTCCACCTTCTGCCCCGCCATCGTGCGTCTCATCCAGGTTAAGTTCCCCGGACTGGTGGAAAACCTCATCCCTATCAAGGCCCCCATCGACCTCACCGCCATGTATATCAGGCGCAAGCTGGAACAACAGGAGGATTGGAACCCCGAAGACGTGGGAATATTCTACATCACCCCCTGTGCTGCCAAAATCGCCGCTGTGAAAAGCCCTGTCGGAGAAGAGAAGTCGTTAGTGGACGGTGTCATCAACATGGACTCGCTCTTCAACCGCGTCTTCAAACGCATCAAAGAACAAGGCAAAGGCTTTCACGAACAAAAACTGCCTGTATCTCAGCTGGCCGCCGATGGCGTGCTGACCTCGCTGACCAATGGCGAACGACGACTCTCCAACGCCAAACACTCTTATTCCATTGACGAGATCCACAACGTCATCGAGTTCCTCGAGAAAGTGGAAAACGACGAAATCGAGGATGTGGACTTCCTGGAGCTCCGCGCCTGCGACCAGAGCTGTCCGGGAGGCATCCTGACCTGCGACAACCGTTTCCTAATCTGTGAACGCATCTTCGCCAGGGCAAGGAAAATCGCCGACCGAGAGCGAAAAGGTGAACAGACAAAAGACCACGAGGTGGAAAGCGAGCGCAACTACCTTAGCCGCCATGTGAAAGTAGGAGAAATCAGGCCCCGCTCCATGTTAGTCCTCGACGAAGACATCACCCAAGCCTTGGAAAAGATGCGACGCATCAACGAGTTACGCGCCAAACTCCCACAACGCGACTGCGGCGTGTGCGGCGCCCCCACCTGCGATGCCCTCGCCCGCGACATCGTCATGGGCGAAGCCAACCTGAATGACTGTATCTTTCATCCAAAAAACAACAATTCCTGATTTATAATATAGAGGTAGAAAGTCCCACCTTTATCCTCTAACCTTTCTCTCAGCTCTCATCTCTCTCCTTGCCATCACATTCAACATGTAAACGGCAACAGCGCCTATCGCGGCCATTAACAAAGCGATGAAGAACTCACCATTGATGGCAGGCAGATGAAACACATAGTCGAGCATATCCGCTGAAGGCTCCTTCCACGGATACACCACGGGAAGACTGCCCAGCATGAACCCCGACAAGGCAGAGAGCGTCTCGTTTCGGAAGTCTTTCATCAGCCATGAAAGCAGATAGGAAAAGCTCACGATACTGATAATCGAACCCAGCACAAAAGGAAACAGAATACGGAAGCCGAACATAAACGTCGAGGCTTTCGTCAAGGCGGGAATAGCTTGCGTGACAATCAGCTCATAGTTGCCCATCAGCAACATCATGTGAGAGCCGGAGATGCCAGGGACCACCATGCCCGTAGCCCCGACCATGCCACATAACAGCATATAGCCAAAACTATCGTTGGACTCAGGATTCAGATGAATTGAAAGCATGAAGGACACTGCCAATGCCACCAGCAAGATAATGACATTTTTGACACTCACCTTCTCAATGCTCTTCATCACGTTGATGACCGAGGCAAAGATCAAGCCGATGAAAAATGACCAAACAAACACTTCATACGACTTCAACAAGCTCTTTAAGAAGATAGCCGTGAACACCATGCCCACCATAAGGCCAGCCATGATGGTGGCAAAAAAACGAAAATCCGTTCTTCGACCAAATTCAGTGACTTCTCCCGCAAAAAGATACTTGAAGTTTTTGTGGTTCAGCGACTTAATAGAATTGATAAAACGCTCGAAAACGCCTAATACCAAGGCAATGGCACCACTGGAGATCGGCACCACATTGACGGCGCCCATCAAAACACCTTTAAAGAATACTTTAAAGCCAGTCCAAAATTGCATTTCTACACGTTCTATTTATTATAACTTACAACGGACAAAAAGCCGTTTTGGTATAACCCAAAACAGATTAATGCATCAACAAATGTACCAATTCACTCCTCCAGCTCCGCATAACAGTCGAAATAATCCGCCTGTGTGATTCTAACCTGATAAAAAGCCCCGATTTCCAATTCCTTGTCAGCAGCAATCAAGATCTCGTCATCCACTTCAGGAGAGTCGTATTGCGAGCGACCTACATAAAAATCCCCTTCCAAACGGTCAATCAGCACCTTCTCCAAATGACCCACTCGCATTCCATTCAGTTCCAAAGAGATATTTTGCTGAATCTCCATGAGCTTTTCGACACGTTCTTGTTTCACCTCCTCCGGAACATCGTCAGGCAGGTCGTATGCCGGTGTTCCCTCTTCGGGTGAGAAAGCAAACACCCCTGCCCTCTCGAAACGCATGTCTTTGACAAATTGGCAGAGTTCCTCAAAGTCCTCTTCCGTCTCGCCTGGGAAACCCACAATGAAGGTGGTACGGAAAGCGATGTCAGGCACATGTTTTCTGACATTTTTGACAAAACCAATGGTCTGCTCACGGTCCACGCCCCGACGCATGTCCTTCAAGATATGAGTGCTGATATGTTGCAAGGGCAAGTCGATATAATGGCAGATCTTAGGGTTCTCACGCATCAGATCCAACAATTCATCAGGGAAGCCCAAAGGATAACCATAATGCAGACGAATCCACTCGAAGCCTTCGATGTCGCAAAGAGCCTTCACCAGTTCCACGATATGTGACTTACCATCGATGTCATGACCGTAATAAGTCAAATCCTGGGCGATGAGGATCAGCTCTTTCACACCGTGCTTAGCCAACAAACGGGCTTCGTCAAGCAGATGTTCCATCGGCACCGACACATGAGGTCCGCGAATCAAAGGGATGGCACAGAAGGCACAGCGACGGTTGCATCCCTCAGAGATTTTCAGATAGGCGTAATGCCTCGGGGTAGATAGCACACGGTGGCTGCAATAGGTTTGTGACGGTTCTTCCTTTAGGATGTCGGCAGCGATCAGGTTCACGCTCTCCACGCCATAGAAGCCGTCCACCTCGTGAATCTCCTCCTGGAGATCTTTCTTGAAACGTTGCGAGAGGCAACCTGTGACATACAGTTTCTTGATTTTTCCTTGTTTGCGCAGTTCGGCATATTCGAGGATGGTGTCCACCGACTCCTCCTGGGCATCGCCGATGAAACCGCAAGTGTTGATGATGACCACGTCCGACTTCCTGTCCGAGTCATGGCGGATCACATAACGGTGTTCAAGCAAAGCCGCCAGATGCTCCGAATCAACTTTGTTTTTGGAGCAGCCGAGGGTGATGATATTTAGAATTGATCTGCGATTTTTTATAGTAGCGTTCATGCATCCCTTAAAGAAATTGAACATGAGGACATAGATAATACTATATCCAGGAGAGTTATTACGACTCAAACAGCGAATCCACAAACGCCTTCCGGTCGAACACCTGAAGATGGTCGATGCCTTCCCCAACGCCGATGTATTTCACTGGGATCTTGAACTGGTCGGAGATGCCGATGACCACGCCGCCTTTGGCTGTGCCGTCGAGTTTGGTCAGGGCAAGTGCGTTGACTTCGGTGGCAGCGATAAACTGCTTGGCCTGCTCGATGGCATTCTGCCCCGTAGAGGCATCCAGCACCAACAGCACCTCATGAGGCGCGTCAGGGATGACCTTCTGCATCACCGACTTGATTTTGGAGAGCTCACGCATCAAGTTGACCTTGTTGTGCAGACGGCCAGCAGTGTCGATGATAACCACGTCAGCATCCTGGGCAACGGCAGATTTCACGGTGTCGAATGCCACAGAGGCAGGGTCGGCACCCATGCCCTGCTGAACGATAGGCACATCGACGCGTTCAGCCCAGATCTTGAGTTGCTCCACGGCAGCGGCACGGAAGGTGTCGGAAGCACCCAACACGACCTTCTTGCCTGCCTTCTTGAAGTTATGAGCCAGCTTGCCAATCGTCGTGGTTTTACCCACCCCGTTGACACCAACCACCATAATCACGTAAGGCTTCTTGCCAGTGATGTCGAAGGTGGTGCCGTCGCCCGACTGGTTCTCCTGCAACAGCGCAGCAATCTCTTCTTTCAAGATCTTGTTCAGCTCGGCGGTACCGACATATTTATCTCTCGCCACACGTTTCTCGATGCGGTCGATGATCTTCAAAGTCGTCTCCACCCCCACATCGGAGGTGATGAGGATCTCCTCAAGGTTGTCCAGCACCTCGTCATCGACTTTCGATTTGCCGGCGATGGCATGGGAAATACGGCTGAAGACGCTGGTCTTGGTCTTCTCCAACCCTTTGTCGAGGTCTTCTTTTTGCTCTTTCTTTTTGCTTAAAAACGAGAATAAACCCATAACTTCACAATATTACATGAAAAAATAGCTCTCCCATAGCGTCATGGAAAAGCTATTGTATTTTTTCTGGAAAACGCAAATTATCTTTTTGCGAGGAATTCTTGAACCTTGTCAACGGGGACGATGGTTTCTTCGAAATAATAAGCACCGGTCTTCTCGGAACGTTTCATACGGATGACCTTGCTGTATTCCTTACCCAGGGTACGAAGGGTAGCAACTACTTTCTTTGCCATAACTCTAACTTATTTGATCTCCTTGTGGAGGGTCATTTTTTTCAAAATCGGGTTATACTTCATTAACTCCAAACGATCGGGCGTGTTCTTCTTGTTCTTGTAGGTAAAGTAACGAGAGGTGCCCGGCATGCCGCTGGCCTTATGCTCTGTGCACTCGAGGATGACCTTGATACGTGCGTCTTTCTGTTTCTTTGACATACTATCTTCCTTTCAAATTTTTCGGACTGCAAAATTAGAACTTTTTTTTGAATCCACAAGCGCCGCCCCTGATTTTTTTCGGCGAATTATTTTTTTTCGGCGAATTAGGCGAATTATATTATCGGCGAATTAAGCGAATTAAGCGAATTTTTATCGGCGAATTAAACGAATTAAGCGAATTCTTACATATAAATTCGCAAAATTCGCTTAATTCGCCGACCTTTTCTCTTTCGCCGACAATAACAATTAGCCGAGGATAACGCGGTTGACTATCTCGAGGATTTCCTGCTCCTCTTTCAGTGCCGCGGCTTCGATCTCGGCGGCTTCTTTCAGGATCTCCGCCTTGAAGGCCTCGTCTTTAAGCGAAGCGGCGTTGATCTTCACATTCAAATGAGCACCCATGACGGCTGAGCGAGCACAAAGAGCACCCACACCGGCGTCAGTGACAGAGTTCGGGTTACCCGTCTCGGCCATGGCACGAACCACCTCAAAGGCCTTGAAAGCGGCCTTCATGGTATGGAAAGGTACCTGGGTTGCATATTTGGTAGCATCCTGGATAGCCTGGGTGCGAGCAGCCTTCTCCTCGTCAGTCTTCTTAGGCAGACCGAAAGCAGCCATGATGGTGTTAAAGGCGTTGGTGTCTTCGTCAACCAGATCCAGCAACTCGTCCTTGATGGCTTGTCCCTTGACGGCCCAGTTGGAGAACTCCTCCCAGCGGTCGTCCCAACCCGGCTTGTGCGACGAGAGGTTGGCAACCATAGTAGCCAATGAGGCGCCCAAGGCACCCATATAGGCTGAGATGGAGCCGCCGCCCGGAGCAGGGCTTTCGCTGGCGGTCTCGTTGGCGAAGCCAGTGCAGGTCATGTCAACGAGTTTCTTCTGCGAATGATCTTCGATGAGGTATTCGATGACTTTCTCTTTCGGGTCGAAGGGCTTCAAGTCGTCCAGCCCCATTGACTTGATGGCGATCTTCATGATCTCCTCCTCGCTCACGCCAAGGCTACGTTGCTGTTTGGCCAGATAATAACGACCAGCGTCCATCAGCACCTTCTTAGGAATCAAGCCCACAATCTCGCATCCCGTGACGCGGACACCACGGGCAGCGGCCTTGGAACAGACTTCCTCAAAACACACATGGACAGGTGACACGCTGATGTTAGTGATGTTCATGGAGACCTGAGCGATGCCATAGTCCTCGATGAACCAGCCGATGGCCTTGGTACACTTCAGGGTGCCAGGAATCATGATGGTCTTGCCGTTCTCGTCCTTCATGGGCTTTCCGGTCACCTTGCCACCCTCACGTTGGGGACGGCCTTTCTCGCGCACGTCGAAAGCGATGGCGTTGGCACGACGAGTCGAGGTGGTGTTGAGGTTATAGTTGATGGCCACAAGGAAGTCTCGGGCACCCACTTGGGTGGCACCCGTGTGAGCCACATGCTCGTTCCACTCATTGGGACCGAAATCGGGTTTCCACTGTTCGGAGCCAAGACGAGATGCCAAGGACTCATATTCGCCCGTACGGCAGTAAGCGAGGTTACGACGCTCGGGACGGAAGGCAGCGTCTTCATAGCAATAAATCGGTATGTTCAGCTCGTTGCCGAGACGTTCACCCAGCTTGTGAGCATAACCGACCACCTCCTCCATCGTGATGTTGCTCACAGGGATGAGAGGGCACACGTCGGTAGCGCCTTGGCGCGGGTGGGCACCGTGATGCTGGCTCATGTCGATGAGTTCAGCGGCTTTCTTCACCACACGGTAGGCGGCTTCACATACAGGCTCCGGCTCACCCACAAAGGTGATGACGGTGCGGTTGGTGGTCATGCCAGGATCCACGTCCAGCAGTTTGACACCTTCCACTTTCTCGATTTCAGCGGTTACTTGGTCAATAATGTTTCTATCGCGGCCTTCGCTAATATTCGGCACGCATTCGATCAATTGTTTCATTATATATTAATAAGTTTGA
Organism: uncultured Bacteroidales bacterium; assembly: GCA_946402445.1. GTDB lineage: Bacteria > Bacteroidota > Bacteroidia > Bacteroidales > F082 > Limimorpha. The sequence continues at coordinate 8,983 of CAMIWN010000030.1, read as the reverse complement.
AATTGTTCTTTACTCAGTTGTTCAATCGAGCCGCAAAGGTAAGGCTTTTTCCGATACCATTCTCCTAAAACAAGTGAGGTAATGATTCACTCTATCATTATTCGTCAAACTCGGAGTCATCAACCTCCTCGGCTTTTTCTTTGATGACGATTCGGTCGCTGCGGTCATATCGATATCCACTGGTGAAAGTGATTCCAAATTGGATATTCAGGTTAGAGGTGTTGACGGGATTAAAGAAACCGAACACATTGTTCGAGGCAATGTAGAAAAGGGACCCTCCGAGGTTGGCACTTAAGCCAATTCCCAGGTTGCCATAGCTTCCTTTCATCATCGTATAGGTGGTTACCACATCAAAGTTGTTGAGGAACGAACCCACGTAGGCCAGCGTCATCGCCGGACGGAAACCCACTCCGCTGGCATAACCCGTAAGCTGTGCCGAGAAGCGATGCTGTGGAGTCAGGTCATAATATCCGCGAACCATCATCGTGGTGTTCAACCCGGAGGTGTATCCCGGCATCGTCTCTGCACCGATATTGAAATAACGGATCAAGGAGTCGATATAGCCCGAGAAATCCGCATTGCCATTGATGAGATCGTTGACTTGGGACGAGCTCAACCCCTGAAAGACCAAAGCGCCGTTTTGATAATAGCTGCCCGAGTTCTCAACACCCGCGTAAAACCTCGTAGAGAAATGATTCCAGTTGATGAAGCCCAAGTCATTGATGGAGGCAGCCACACCAAACTGGTCATTGATACGATACTCAGCACCGAGGTCAATACCTGCGCCATAGTTCTTGAACAAGTTGGCGATGTTGAAACGGGAGTCAACAACAGAAAGATGGCCTTGCTCCAAAGAAAGCTCGTATGGCAAGGTGGTTCTGACATCCACACCTCCAGAGACCGACAAAGCGTAGGTCTGAGGATCCGTCACAAGCTGCATGTTGAAGCTTTTTGACTTCGCATCCGCCAAACCCATGATGAACTTGACACGAGCACCGATATTCAGATTCTCGGTAAGGCACATCTGATAGCCGAAATTGAACTCTTGATAGGCTCTGAGGGCGACGCCGAGATCCACCGTGGCGGGATGATCGGTCCCAAGGAACGAGCCATTGCCATTCGCCAAAAGCTCCATCATGCCTTTGTTGTATCTGAAGGTCTCCATCTCACGGATGCGATGGCTGTAGGTGAAATAACCATACCTGGTCTGTCGTCCACAGTTGAAGATATCAAAGTTCAAGAAGGTGTTGAGGTAGTTGGTGTTTCTCAAAGAAGCCACCCCTTGGTTGAGGTTGATGGCCACAGGCTGACCCGCTGCGTTGAACTGTGCGAAATTATCGTATTTGAAGCCTATATTCTGAGCAGTGACATTGATACCTCCCAAGGCAAGGTCAAAATACCCAAAAACCGAGGTAAAGGAAGCGGGGTTGGCAAAATTCGCTCTCGGATTGTTACGCATAAAATCCACCGGTGAGATGTTCTGCGCCATCGTCATGGCCGAAAAAACACCCGTCATCAACAATAAAGCGATAATTCTAATCTTTTTCATGTACATTTCTCCTATCTTTTATTCTGTTAATTCCATCAAATCACCATCATAAATGATGTCAGCCTTCAACGTCACGCCCAAAGCATCATTCAGGTCAAGATATACATCTTTTCCATCAGTATCCACCCCAAAACGCATAAATAACTTATTGGCATTCATTAGATTAGTTAACTTTTGATGCGTCACCGAAATCGTAGTCTCTGTCCTCACCGAAGCATCAGTGAAAGAGCCATTGATGAAATGCTCATTGGTGAAGAGTGAGTCGGTCACCATCCCTGTAGTGGCATCAAGCGTGTAAAGCTGGGCTTTCAGGTTAAAGGGCAGCTCCGAATCGAATGCGACGTTGAGAAGCACCTCCTTGAGGATATCAGGAGTGTTTATCGAAGACAAGTTCAGGTCGAGGGTATCCATATAGACCACACTGGGGACATTGAAACGCATGGGAATCACTCCTTCAGCAGCCAACCCAAGGGAAGCAGTATCGTATAAGGTCATGACGTTGTCAAAGCCATCCGGATTCAAAATGAATTCTCCGGAGACATAAAGCGAGTCATGTTCCGTATTCAAAGCCAGATTCAAGGTCTTGTCGAAGGCATGGCTATAGGTTGGCGAATGATGCACATCCACAACGACCGGATAATCGTCAAAAATCATCGTAGGCTTAGCCTGACCACCCGATATCATGGCAGTGTCGATGCGGATGAGTGCCGCTAACTCAAATGAATTCCTCTGCATGATGGAAAGACGCGTGTCAACAAATCTCAACTCTCCACTCACATTGTCCAAAGGAAGGTTGAATGGTTCGTCCACAACAAAACGAGTGGGATAGCTGGAAAGCGATCCCGTCAGCTCCTGCACACACAACTGTCTGACTCCGATATGACTATCGAAGTGAATCTCAGGCTCTGTGAAATCAAATGCCATATAACGGACCAAATAATGAAACTTCAATGAGTTATCTTGATCCGCCTCAAAACGAGCGCCAGCCAAATCCAGCACATACTCGTTATCAGGCGACAGTTTGTGTTCAAATGGAGTGCCATCCGCATCATAAACGGTAGGAGAAGTGACGACGATCTCCTCGATTTCGCCCAAGTCGGTGGAGATGTTAAACACAAACGCACCCGAACGGATCTTTGCCGCTTTCAGCGACATGACATCTGAATCCAGCTCAATGAACTGGTCAAAGGACAACGTGTCCTCCACAGGCTCATCCAAGACAAAAGGAGTGGGATTATCAAGCTCGAATGAAAATGGGAATTGCATGTCATCATAACGCATGAATGTGCTTCCCTTCACCACCGTATCCATGGCATAGCGGTATGAGATCTGAAGATGGCCGTCCGCATCGTACGACACCATGCTGTTTTGCGTGAATTGCCCCATCACTTTGTTGAGGGTGACCCTTGCAGAGCCAATAGGCAATTTCCATTGTCCGGAAGCTTCCACCGAGTCAAGCTGGCTGAAGTCAAACCGGTTCTTGTTACAAGAGCAGGTCAGCAAAACGGCAATCGTCAGCGCTAACCCAAAAGACAGTATTTTTCTCATGATGTATATAATTTTATATATTTATAGATTATTATACAAATTTTCCATTCAAAATCATTTTTGCCACCTTGTTAGCTCCAAAATAATAAGGCATAAACTCAAATTGGCTCATAGGTTCGGTGACGATAAGGTTTGCGATTTTTCCTCGTGTGACGCTACCCAACTCATCGCTGACACCCATAGCGTAAGCCGTGTTCAGGGTGGTGGCGTTCAAGGCCTCTTCGGGAGTGAGCCGATAGCGGATGCAGGCCATGGAGAGGATCAGTTGCATATTCCCCGAGGGTGCGGTGCCTGGGTTGAAATCCGAAGCCATTGCGACAGGCAACCCAGCGTCAATCATCTTTCTTGCTGGCGACAAAGGCAGGTTCAGGAAGAAGGCGCATCCTGGGAGGACGGTCGGCATAGTCTCGGTGTCCTTCAGGCATTCAATCTCCTCATCACCAATCTGTTCAAGATGATCCACTGAGATTGCGCCATATTTCACGCCCACTTGTACACCGCCTGAGATGGCCATCTCGTTGGCATGAATCTTTGGCTTCATACCGTATTTGATGCCCGCCATCAAGATGCGCTCCGTGTCCTCACAGGTGAAAAAGCCCTGGTCGCAAAACACATCGATGAAATCCGCCAGATCCTCAGCGGCCACCATGGGAATCATCTCGTTGATGACCAAATCGACATAATCTTCTTGATGTCCGCGGTATTCCATCGGTATGCCATGAGCTCCAAGAAAATTCGACTTGATGGTCAAAGGAGAGTTCTCTTTCAGTCGGCGTATCACCCGCAGCAGCTTGAGCTCGCTCTCGGTGGTCAGCCCATAGCCACTTTTGATCTCTATGGCTCCAGTGCCCATGCGCATCACCTCGTTGAGCCGCAGCATGGCCATATCATACAATTCATCCTCCGAGGCCGCCGCAGTTGCCTTAGCGGAGTTAAGGATCCCTCCTCCCCTCTTGGCAATTTCCTCATAACTCAGTCCTTTGATCTTGTCAACAAACTCCATCTCACGTGAGTTCGCATATACCAAATGGGTATGCGAGTCACAGAAGGCGGGCATCACCACCTGACCACTCAAGTCATAGACACGATGGTTCTCCTCGAGATAACGTCTGCACGCAGGAGAATCCATGGAACCATAATCGAGGATACGTTTGCCTCTGGTCAATAAAAAAGCGTTTTTTATACAACCTGTTGTCGTCATGGCATCACCTTTCTTGAGAAGAAGACCTTCCTCTTCGATGCCGACTAATTCATTAATATTTACTAATAACATTTCACAATCAAAGTTAAAAGCACAAAAGTAAAAAAAAAACATTACCTTTGCACACTTTCAACAATAATAATTAATAAACATGAAACGAACCATCCTGATAGCGGTCATGCTCTTCGCATCCACCTTGTGTGGAATCGCCCAAAACAAAGAACAGAAATCACCCGTGAAGAGCCTCACCTACAAAGAGTTTGTCAAAAGCATCTGGAACTTTGAGAAAAACCCGGACACCTTTATATATAAAGGCAAACTTCCGGCTGTCATCGACTTTTATGCCGATTGGTGCGGTCCATGCCGCAAAGTAGGCCCCATCATGGAAAAAATGGCAGAACAATATGCTGGCAAGCTGAATGTGTACAAAGTCAATGTGGACCAGGAAAAAGACCTCGCCACTGTGTTTCAGGTCAGGAGCATCCCTATGGTGCTTTTCATCCCCAAGGAAGGTCAGCCCATGATGCAAACCGGTGCCTTGCCTGAAGCGGAATACATTCGCATTGTGGAAGAAAAACTGCTTAAATAACAGCATGGCACTCTTTTCCACCGCATACTTCCCGTGTATCAGCTACATGGCGCAGCTGATTGAAGACCCATCGCCAAGGATTGAGATCTACGATACCTATCACAAGCAGACCTACCGCAACCGTTGCCGAGTCATGACTGCCAACGGCGTGGAGAGTCTCAGTGTTCCTGTGGTGAAGGTAAACGGCAACCATACCATGACCAAGGATGTCGCCATCAGCCACGTCGAGCCCTGGCAGCATATCCACAGCCGTTGCCTGGAATCAGCCTATAAAGCAGCACCTTATTTTGATCATTATTACGACTTCTTGAAACCCGTCTTCGAACACCCTTTCGACAAGCTCATCGACCTAAACGATGCCGCCTTGAAGGCAGTCTTGAAAATGCTCAAAATCCAGAAAGACATCGTTCATTCCACCGACTACGAAAAAAACACAGAAAACGACCTGCGTGAAAAGTTCAGCCCTAAAGCCATTCCCAATCCGAGTCGATTCCCAAACTATTACCAAGTTTTCAGCACCAAACATCCCTTCGCCCCCGACCTCAGCATATTAGATTTAATCTTCAACGAAGGTCCAAATTCCATTTCATACCTGCCTCTGTAAAACGACTCCTCTAACCTCACCCCCCGACCCCCTCTCCACTGTGGAGAGGGGGAGCGTTCTACCCAGGACCTACCAAGATAAACCCCTAATGGGTAGCACCCTCTAAATTATAAATTCTAAATTCTCAATTCTCACCTTTCTGGGTAAGCAATCCGAACGTGATAGATGCTCATCAACTTCTTCTTGAGCACCTTTTTGATGGCTGTGAAGTCACGCATGGTAAGATCCACATTCTGGAATTGTCCGTCATCCATTTGTTTTTGGATGATGTTATCCACCAGATTGCTGATGTTGTTCTCGTCAGGCTCTTTGATGCTCCTTGAGGCCGCCTCTACGGAATCGCAAATCATCAGCACCGCCGTCTCTCTTGAAAACGGTATAGGTCCATGGTAGGTGAAGTCAGTGGGATCCACCTCCTCATCAGGATGTTGACGTTTCTCCATGATATAGAAATACTCCGTGCGCCGCGTGCCATGATGTGTTCTTATGAAGTCGATGACCTGTTCGGGAAGCCGTGCTTTTTTGGCCATCTCGATACCGTCAAGCACATGGGCGATGATAATCTGGGCACTCTCAACATTCGAGATGTCATTGTGAGAGTTATAACCACCATGTTGGTTCTCAGTGAAATACATCGGATTCTTCACCTTACCGATATCGTGATACAAAGCACCAGTACGCGCCAGCAAGCTGTCACCACCGATGGCATAAAGCACCTCATCGCACAAATTGGCCACTTGAATGCTATGCTGAAAAGTGCCCGGTGCATTTTGAGCGAGCTGCCTGAGCAACGGCGTGTTCGTATTGTTCAGCTCCATCAAAGTCAAGGAAGTCGTCAGCCTGAACATCTTCTCGAAAAGGAAAATCAACGGAAGCGAAAGCATGGTAAACAAGGCATTCAAGGCCAACATGCCCACCACCGACCACTCGATGACCGCAGAGGACAAGAAAGTAAAGGCAACATAAATCACAAAGTACGCGACAAAAAGCAACAAAGAGCTGTAAAAATAATGCCGTCTCGACCTATGATTGGAAAGGATGAAAATGACAATCATACTGGCCACCTGCTGCATGAAGATGTATTGGAACGGATTGGGCACGGCCATCGCAATCAGCAACACCGTCACGACCTGGATGGTGAACGTCAGACCGGGACTGAAAAAAGTCACCATGATCATGGTCAGCATCACCACTGGCATCATCAAGATGAACGAAGGATGCATCTTCATAATCCAATAGGCGGGGACAATCATGATAATCATCAGCAAAAGAATCAAGTTGATTTTACTCAACTCACTGTAAACATCTTTGTTGTGCAAGGCACGCAAATACAACGCGATCATGGTAATCAGCAAGGCCACCAGGAAAAACTGGCTCACTTTCACCCATAAGCTGTCGTTCTTGGCGTATGCACCCGTGGCATACTCCCGCTGCAAGGAGTTCAGCACAGCGAAAGCCCTGTCATCCACAATCTCCCCTTCAGAGATCACCAACTCGTCTTTCTGAACCATGCTGTAGGTCAACGACACTTTCGACAGGGCCTTTTCCTGTTCATGTTTGGTCATCGAAGCGTCATACTGCACATTTTGACGAAGATGGTTCAGCAACAAGGTAGAAACCAGCTGCTTGTCAATGCCTGAATGCTTTTCCAAGACCCATTGCTCGACCACTTGTCTGGCGGTATTCATCGAATACAAAGAACCGTATGTCACCGTCGTCGCGGCTTTGTCCTTGACGATTCGCACTTGTGTCTCCGGAGTCATCTCATCCAACGCCTTGTCGTAGGCCACTACACCACGGTTTTGAATCTGGTCGAAAAGCTCCAACAAAGTCGTCCTGTTCAACTCCTGGTCGAGACCTCCATGACCCTTCCATTGGGTTGCAAAAGCCTCGTCCAATTGCCTCCTTGCCTCCTGGGTCAACTCCTTGTTGAACTGGAAGATCGGCTTCACAGATTTCAGCACCTCCTCATTCTCCACCTTCAACATCTCCGCGTCTTTGTAAATAGGAAAGTCAAATGGCGCGTATAAGGTCTCATGCTGCCAGGGTTTGAAAAGCTGGAACTCGTATTGAAACTTCACCACCCGAGGAAGCTGCCAATAAATGATGACGATAGCCAACAAAAACATCATCACTTTTGACACTTCATAATAACGATGGCGAATACTATTGAAAAAAGACTCTAACTTACTCATTATCAATGTATTAAATAAAAAACAAAGACCTTTTCGATACGCTAAATTAAAAAAAAAGAATATTTCCACCTAAAAACAGGCGTATTTTCAAAACATTTTCAATAATTTAGCCACATCAAAAAAAAACCTAACCATGTCATTCGGAATCTGCGATCTACCGGTCATCCCTATTCGCAAAGAGGGAAGCCACACCAGCGAGATGGTGAGTCAACTGCTCTATAACGAGCTTTATGAGAAACTCGACGAAAAGCCAGGATGGATTTTGATCTGCACAGAGATCGACCACTACGAAGGCTGGATTCAGGGCATCCAGCACCATCCGGTGAGCGACCAGGAGTATTTGGAACTAAAAGGGAAAAAGTGGAACATATTAAACACGCCTGTTTTCAATGATCGAGGCCATTACCTCTCTCTTGGCACAATCTTGTATGAGCCCAATGACTTTGCAATAGCATATCCGCCTGTATATTCCCCTCAGGCGATGGTTGAATTTGCCCAAAAGTTTTTGGGAGCACCCTATCTTTGGGGGGGACGTTCTTTATTCGGCATCGACTGTTCCGGATTGGTACAGCTCTGTGCCCGTGCGGCTGGAAAGCTACTCCCCCGTGATGCCTCGCAGCAGGTTCAAGAAGGAGAGCTGGTCTATTTCCTTCCGGAGATTCAACCCGGAGACCTGGCGTTTTTTGGCAACGAGGATGGAAAAATCGTCCATGTAGGCATCATGCTTGACACGGAGCGTATCATCCACGCCTCGGGAAAAGTACGCATCGACTATCTGGACCAGACAGGTATATTTAATAAGGAGCGCAACGAGCACACCCATCGTCTCCAGGTCATCAAACGGCTATAGGTCGATAAAAATATTCTTTGATAATTCAATCAAAACACCTATCTTTGCAGAACATTTAAGAAATCTTGAAACCATCAATAAAACTTTAAATCCTACTTATGAACAACGCATTGATCACATTTGCGAAGCCGGACAACGAGCCTGTAAAATCCTATAAGCCAGGCAGTCCGGAGAGAATTGAACTCCAGAAAGAATTGGAAAGACAATCCAATGAAATCGTTGAAATCCCCGCCATCATCAACGGTCAGGAAGTCCGTACTGGTGACATGGGCGAGGTGGTGATGCCCCACGACCACAAGCACGTCATCGCCCGCTACCACAAGGTAGGCGAGAAAGAAGTCCGCATGGCCATCGACGCCGCCCAGGCTGCCAAGCACGACTGGGAGAACACCCCTTGGGACGAGCGCGCCGCCATCATGGCACGCATCGCCGAGATGCTGGCCACCA
>CAMIWN010000029.1:0-39576 GCA_946402445.1 uncultured Bacteroidales bacterium | reverse complement strand
CTTTCCATTGCTGGACTTTTGGCTGCTGGGCTTGGAGTGTCGCCAGCGACAGGATTAGCAGGGCGGCCAGCAGTGACAGTCTGCATAAGGGCTTGGTTTGTGGATGGGTGATGAGTTTCATGGTAATGTGGTTTTAGGTGTGGTGTAGTAATAGGTATAAAAATAATTATATTGGTCGGTATAGGTTGTCGGGAAAGCCTTTGTCACATAATTGTCATCATCCACTTCAAATCTGAAAGTATTTTTAGGCTGGTATTTCCATAGCGGTGTGAAAAGAGGTTTGAACACTTCGTGTGAAACAAAACTCGACAAATAGAACGGCAAATTACAATGGGGGTGATAATAGTCAGTGAATTCTGTATAGGTATTTGAATTGAGCATAACTACATCATATACGACATTATCCTCTTCCCATTGAAAAACATCCTTCACTCCGACATAACTCCTTTCAATGAGATGTCCCTCAGCATCATAAACATAGTGTTCGATGTCTTGCAATTGTCCCGAGAGGTAGCAACAGATGCTGTCTATTTTCTGCGCTGTCAAATGTAGCGTCACACTGTCGTACCACAGGGACCATAGAGGATAACTGTCCGAAGGAATTGACAAATGAATGCCGATGCTGTCGCCGCCGTAATAAACAAATTCATAATCAACACAATGGCCGTTTCCAGTGCCGTACTTCACATGGTTGATTCTTGAGCAATCCTCATTCCAGTCGATGGAAAGCATTATTTTTTCCGGGTCGTCATTGAGCAACTGTTTTGTAAGATATTTCTTAGGAACAATCACCGTAGAGTCTACATTTCCATCGGTATCGTTATTTGACGGACCCTCGTTGTTGGGTTTGCATACATTGAGCAATAACAAAACCAACATTGATAATAAACAATTGATAATACTTTTTTTATGTGTTCTCATGGTCTCTGTTTTTTCATACTATTCGAGCTGCAGTAATTTAGTTAAAGATTAAGAAATTAGTTTTACAAAGGAGTCTTTTCAAATTTTTAAAAATCACCTCCGGCATATCCTGTGGCATTGTCAATCTCCAAGTAATATGAGCCATTATAGGCGCAGTTTATAGGAATAATCACCGTCTGCTGAATAGCTGTATTGACCAGATTATGATAAAGCAACACTCCCGAGTCATTATAAAGATAAATGGAAACGGTTTCGAGGTTCTGGTTAAAATGAATATAGATGTCGTTCTCTCCTATACCAGCTTCAATGGCATCAGGGTCACAACTATGCATCAAATCACCGTGTAGGTCGATTATGTCATATCCTTCTGGAACGGCTTCCCGTTGGATACAATATAATCTTTTTTGATCAGAAGCATAAACATTTTGATAAACGAGTGCTATTGTGAACAGCCCTAATAAAATAAAAAAATGGAGTTTCATAGCTTGTTATTTTTGGGGTAAAACATAGATTTATTTTAATGCAAAGGTAAAAATAAACTTATGGATTACGAACGCATATTACGAACTTTTTTTACCAAAAATAACGATAATATATTGAAAATAAGAGATTAAAAAATATTTTATTACGAACTTTTTTTTAAAAATTACGACTTGTTTTGCGTCTTTTTCTTAATTCCTGATCGCCATTTATCCACCAAATGGACACTCTTATCGAAAAGCAAAGCCTCGTCTTCTCTTGATACATTAAAATACGACAAAAGGAAAATCTTCTGCTCCATCTCTGTCAATTCAGGATATTGCAACGGCAAGTTCTCCCTTACTCCGGGATACAAGGAGTCAAACACTTTCATCATCGCATCCCAATGGTCTTCCTTCTCAAAGACAGCCTCTTCCAACGCTTTCAGGTACGCTACATCTCCTTTGTTTTTCATCAATATTTCTAATTTGCGCATCGCAAGTGCCTCTTTGTTCAATGCATCCGAATACCGCATCGCATAATCCGCCACCTCTTTTTCCTTTATTCCATTCACCTCAGACAATTCCTTGTTCTGCTGCATGAAATGGAATAGTCTCGTCTTCGCCTCGACTTCCGCTTTGCGTGTTTTAGCCAAACGAATCTGCACAATTGCCAAAGCGGCAAAACCGATAACCGCCAATAAACTGATGGCAATGATAATACGATGCCTGCGAATTATTTTTTGATGCATCATATTCTGCAATGCATCATAATCGTACTTCCGCTGAACGCCATAAACAACACTCTCTTCCGTATGATTCACAATAGAAGACAATATGCCCTCATATCTTTTCCGATACTGCAATGCCCTTTCGAAATCACCCGTCTTTTCCGCACATCTCGACATCGATCTGTAAGCGGATAATACAGTCTCATCTTTCAAGTTTACCAAAGGCAATAATTCCTCAATCCGTTCATAATAATATGATGCTGAATCTGTGTCGCCAGCAGCGTCAAAGACCTGTCCAAGATGCAAAAAAGACATCATCATGAACACACTATCACCCCCCGTTTCCATTTGCCTTAAGCAATCAATGGCTCGATCATAGTTCCCCTGAACCATATATAACACAGAATAATTGTTCAGATTCTTGAACATCATCTTTTTACTTTGGCATTGTTCAGCATAGTATCGACTTTGATCAAGACAAATCTTAGCACTGTCGAATTGACTCAACACTATGTATGAAACAGCCATCACGTTCAACGTCATTGCATGTTCTTCATTATGGCTGCCGAATTCATTTGCTGCCAGTTTAAGCATAGCCAAAGATTCTTGTGACAAATAATCATCATATAACATCTCCCCAATCATATACCGAGCCTTGGCCACTAAATAACGATCATCAGCGAGGGTGCCGTATTGCTCCGCGTCTTTATAGGACTCCATAGCCTTGGCCTTCTCCTTATAATACTGCTGAACATAACCGCTGTAAAGAGCAGCCTGAGCGGCTTTTGCATACTCTTTCTTCCCCGCAAAAAAACTGGCGGCACGTTCCAAATCGGGAATGGGAGATCTGCAATCCAGCACCGTCTTGATGTCATCGTCATCAATAGAGACCCCACGGAACAAGGCATCCGCATGAAGCAAGGCCATCTCCATACGGCTTCTCTCGCTGAAATACACCTCCATGTGTGACACACTGTCAATCAACAGCACAGTGCTGTCAGGCAGGGTGTCGGTTAGGGCTTCGGCACGAGCTACCATCCGACGCGCCTCACGCCGGGGACTGTTGCAAGCCGCGAAGCTCAACAGCAATAACAAACCGATGATTTGAATTCTTCTTTTCAAATTCTACCGAGATTAATCCCTAACGGGATAAGCCTTTCAATTCTCCCCTTTCACCCTCTCCTTCACAATCTCTTCCTGCTTGTCCTTCGGAGTAGGTGTGTATTGGTAGAACTCCATGGAGTAGTTGGCGCGGCCTGAGGTGAGGTTGCGCAAGGCAGTGGCATAGCCGAACATCTCCATGAGGGGAATGAAGGCATCGAGTTTCTGGGAGCCTTTGCGGAAACGACGCATGTTCTCGATGCGGCCACGACGCTTGTTGACATCGCCAGTCACATTGCCAATATAGTCGTCAGGCGTGTTGATCTCTACTTTCATCATCGGCTCAAGCAGCACTGGGTTGGCCTTCATGAAGGCTTGCTTGAAACACATCTGGGCACAGAGCTGGAAGGCCATATCGCTGGAATCGACGGGATGCGAGCTGCCGTCCACAAGGACACATTTGACATCCACCACGGGATAGCCCGCGAAAGGACCTTTGTTCATCGCCGCGGCCAAGCCCTTTTCCACGGAAGGGATGTATTCCTTAGGCACCACGCCGCCCTTGCTGACATCAACGAACTCGAAACCCTTGCCAGGGTTAGGCTCGAAACGGATCACCGTATGGGCATACTGACCCTTGCCACCCGTTTGTTTGGCGTATTTGTAGTTGCACTCGAAAGGTGTGGTGATGGTCTCGCGGAACGACACGGAAGGAGCCCCCACGGTGACCGGCACCTTGAACTCAGTGTTGATACGGTCAACGAGGATCTCTAAGTGCAACTCGCCCATGCCTGCAATGATGGTCTCTTCCGTCTCTTCATCGAAATGCGCGCGGAAAGAGGGGTCTTCATTGCAAAGTTTAGCCAATGCCTCGCTGAGTTTGCTCCGGTTCTTCTTGTCTTCGAGGTTCACTTTCATCTCGATGACCGCTGGCGGGATATGGATGTTCTCGAGCATCAACGGTGCTTTCTCATCACATAGGGTGTCGCCTGTGCGGGTGTATTTCATTCCCACAAGGGCTACAATCTCGCCGGGACCCGCTTCAGCAATCTCCTCGCGTTCCTTAGCCTTGATGCGGAAGATACGTCCCACACGTTCGCTCTTGGTCTTGTTGGTGTTATACACACTCATGCCGTTGGTGAGCTTGCCGCTGAAGATGCGGATAAAGGTCTGCTGACCCACATACGGATCGTTGATGAGTTTGAATGCCAAGGCAGCAAAAGGCTCGTTTTCCGAAGGGTTGCGCTGGCAGGTCTTCTCCTCGTTATAAGGATCATGGGCGATAACCGCACCGAGGTCCTTGGGTGAGGGAAGATAGTCCACGATGGCATCGAGCAACAGCTGGATGCCTTTATTCTTATAGGCCGCTCCACAAAGCACAGGCACCATCATCAACTTAATGGTGGCCTTACGGATGGCCGACATAAGCAAATCGGTGGGAATCTCTTTGTCTTCAAGGTAGAGCTCTGCCACATCGTCATCCACATCGGCGACTTTCTCGATGAGGTTGCGGCGTGCAGCCTGGGCTTGTTCCATCATGGCTTCCGGAATGGGTCCTACGATGCGTTCCTTTTCGATGAACCGCACAGAGTTCATCTGCACCAAGTCAACCATGCCTTCAAACGACGCCTCTGAGCCAATGGGCAGATGCAACGGCACTGCGTTGGCTCCTAAGTATTTTTGCATTTGGCTGACCACCTCGTTGAAGTCGGCACCCGTACGGTCCATCTTGTTGACAAAAGCGATACGGGGCACACGGTATTTGTCGGCTTGGTTCCAGACCGTTTCTGACTGTGGCTCCACACCACCGACAGCGCAGAACACAGCCACCATGCCGTCGATGACACGAAGCGAACGCTCCACTTCCACCGTGAAATCGACGTGGCCGGGAGTGTCGATAAGGTTAATCTGATGATCGTTCCAATGGGCGGTGATGGCCGCGGAAGCGATGGTGATACCACGCTCTTGCTCCTGTTTCATGAAATCCATGGTGGCCTGACCGTCATGGGTCTCGCCTACCTTGCGGTTCACACCAGTGAAAAATAAAATACGTTCCGAAACGGTAGTTTTTCCTGCATCGATATGCGCTGCAATACCGATGTTGCGAAGCTTTGAAATATTCTGACTCATGGGAATGTGATGGTATATTTTTTGTACATTTTTTTCAGGTTGCAAAAATACGAATAAAAAATGAGTGATTACAAAAAACTTTATCGGTCGAGAGACAAGAAACTGTGCGGTGTTTGCGGTGGCATCGCTGAATATTTTGAACTGGATCCCACCATTGTGCGAGTTTTGTGGATTATCTTAACCTTATGTCCTCCTTTCCCAGGTATCTTAGCCTACCTTGTTCTTGCACTGGTCATGCCACAGCAACCCTGACAAATAGTCACCAAATGTCAGACCACGTGACCGAAATCACGTGGTTTGTTGATTTTTCCCCCTCCTTGAAGACGTTCGAGACACCGTACGTGTATCTTACCTCCACATACCAATAGCTGATTGCCATGGTCAACCCATAGTCAATCCTGTTGAATGAGCCGAGTGCCCATGGGGTGATATGTTGAATCGTCCTGTTTTTTTCTTTGATGTACGCCACCTCATCACCTTTCAGGCAAAAGCCAATCTGGGGACCTATGCGAAGCCGGATCATCTTCGTCTCGTCCTCGTCATCCTCGCGCCATCGACGATGATAGACGTTCAATAGCAACGGTATATTAATATAGGAGGACTTCTCCATCCAATGCACTTTGCTTCCGTTCTCGAGGACACCCTGTTTCATCCTGGTTCCCTGACGGGAATAAATAACATCCACCTCACCACCAAAAATGAAGTGCTCGGGAATCAACGCAACCCGTACTCCAAAACAATAGTCCGCACGAAAACGGGTGCTGTCGATGTCCGATAAACTCATGGTCGAAAAGGTGGGACCCAGAATCAACCCACCGCCCAACCGTTGGGCGTATGTGAACATCACACCCAAAAACAGCCATCCGAAAACCATCAGAACACGACGAATCATAGGTATCGTTATTACTTGGTTGTGCAAAAATAAATATTTTCTTATTTTTGCCGAAAATTTTGAGCAT
Source organism: uncultured Bacteroidales bacterium (assembly GCA_946402445.1). GTDB lineage: Bacteria > Bacteroidota > Bacteroidia > Bacteroidales > F082 > Limimorpha. The sequence continues at coordinate 33,276 of CAMIWN010000029.1, read as the reverse complement.
ACTTTATGGCATCCCAGTTATTCGGAACAATCATCAAAACAGCCGCTGAAATCAAGAACATACCTGTTGAACTGAAACAGAAGACCATACGGCCAGTAAAAGCTCAGGAACGTGAGTTGAAAAAATTACTACGAAAGGCGCAGTTTACAGAATTTGGAAGACATTATCATTTCACTGAGATTCTGCTTTCGAAGAACGTGACAGAGAGTTTCAGGAAAAACGTGCCTGTGTTTGATTACAACAAGATGCACGACGAGTGGTGGTATCGCGCACTGAATGGTGAACACAACGTCACTTGGCCAGGCAAGATTAAGTATTTTGCGTTAAGCAGTGGAACTTCAGAGGCTTCCAGCAAATATATCCCCATCACGCGTGAGTTGAACAACAAAATTACAAGGGCAAGCATCCGTCAGCTTGTTTCAGCGGTGCGGTACGACTTCCCCAAGGAATTTTACAACCGCGGTGTGTTGATGATCGGTGGCAGTACCGACCTCTCCTACAGTCGTAAAGGAGGCTATTACGCGGGCGACTTGTCGGGTATCTCGGCAGGCCGAATCCCCAAATGGTTCGAATTCTTTTATAAACCCGGACAACGCATCTCTCAAATCAAAGACTGGTCGGAGAAACTTGACGAGATGGTGAAAGCCGCTCCCTCTTGGGACATCGGTGTGATTGTTGGAGTGCCTGCCTGGGTGCAAATCCTGTTGGAACGCATCATTAAGGAATACAAGCTGAAGACCATACATGATCTCTGGCCTAACCTGATGGTCTATGTTCACAGTGGTGTGGCCTTCGCCCCTTACGAGAAAAGCTTTGAACGGCTGTTCGGAAAAAAGGTGGTTTTTGTGGAAAGCTACCTCGCCTCAGAAGGCTATATCGCTTACCAAGTCGATTTGAAAAAACGTGTCATGCAGCTGTTGGTTGACAATGGCATCTATTTCGAGTTTGTGCCTTTCAACGAAGAAAATTTTGACGAGAACGGCAACATCGTCGAACATCCTAAAACCTTGACTCTGAAAGAAGTGGAGGAGAACACCGACTATGCCTTGTTGCTCTCCACTTGTGCCGGCACCTGGCGCTATCTCATCGGCGACACCATCAAGTTCCTGCCTCCCGATGGTCCTATGTTCGGGGAACGTCCCAGAGCTGTCAACATTGCCATCACCGGACGTACCAAGCAGTTCCTCAGCATCACAGGTGAACATCTCTCACAGGACAACATGACCCAAGCGGTCGATATGCTGGCCAATGAACTGGGCGTCGAAATCACGGAATTTACCGTGGCTGGCATCAAGCACGACACCATGTATGCGCATCACTGGTACTTGGGAACCGACGACCCCATCGACCCTCAGGAAGCCATCAAGAAAATCGACGGTTATCTCTGCAAGCTCAACGATGACTATGCGGTGGAACGCACCGAAGCCATCAAGGAATTGTTTATCGACGTGCTACCTACCCATGTCTTCTATAACTTCATGGAAGAGAAAATAGGCAAATGGGGAGGAGCCACCAAATTCCCTCGTGTGCTGAAAGGACAGCGTTTCGAGATGTGGGAAGAGTATGTCAAAAATGAGAAATTAGGAGTTAGGAGTTAGGAGTACTATGATACGGTTTGTTTTTGATGCGATTGTTTTAGGTCTTACCTTATCCATTGTCTTTGGCTTTGGACCAGCGTTTATCACCTTGCTCCAAACCAGCATCCATCGGGGATTTCGTCAAGCCGCCTGGTTTGCGCTCGGCGTGTGCCTCAACGACGTGCTGATGGTTTTGTTGTGCGTGCTGACTTCCATCCAGGTGGTGGCTAACAACGACAAAGAGCTCTTTTATTTTAGCCTTGGAGCAGGCATCATCCTGATTCTCTTTGGCATCTTCACCTATACACGAAAAGTTAAGGAAGACAATTTCAAAGGCATCAAAGAACGAACCGATGAGATTATCGACGAGAACAAGGAGATTTTCAAAAAAGAGGACGACACCCCAAAATGGTTTGTGTTTCTCGGCAAAGGGTTTGTGCTGAATATCCTCAATCCTTTTGTGTGGATCTTCTGGTTCAGTACCGTGGCCATCACTGCAGGTACTATGGAAGGCAACAAGGTCAAGATTTTGTTGTTTTTCTCCATCGTCCTGGGCACTTGCCTTGGATGCGACTTGCTGAAGGCCAAAGGGGCTTCTTTTCTGAAGAAGTTCTTCAACGCCAAACGTATCCGTATCCTGAACATCGTGATCGGTGTCGGATTGGTCTTGTTTGGCCTGTATTTCATCATCAGCGGCATCATCAAATTCTTACCATAAAACAAATTAACTATGACAAACACAGCAAAACTAAACTGGACTCATTTTCTCATAGGCGGACTGGTGGCCTTGGTTTATGGCCTTCTCGCCTTGTTACTTCCTGGAGGGATTATTCAAACCATCATGACCGTCTCAGGCATTATACTGATCATCGCAGGAGTAATCTGTTTTTTGATTTCGTTGAATCGCAAGAAAAACATGCAGGCTTGGAAGATGTTGCTTTTCGAGTCCATCGTCATGGTATTGTTAGGTCTTGCCGCTGTAATATGGTCGCAGAAAACCGTGGAAGTGCTCATCATCATTATTGGAATATGGGTGGCTTTCATCGGGTTGATGCAGCTCATCTTTTTGTTGAAAATCAGCAAGTTTGTTTATAAGGGATTTTTCATCGTTTGCAGTTTGCTGGCCTTGGTGTTTGGCATTTTGATGATTATCAATCCCTTTGAGTCAGCAGAATTTTTCGTTACCTTGACAGGTGTCATCGCCTTGTTAGTAGGCATCATGACCACGATGTTCTCCTTGGCGGTGAAACGAGTGGAAGGTTAAAGGGGGAGTTGGTTAGAGGTTAGAAGTAGCTTGCGATAGCCACCTCTAACCTTTAACCTCAAATGGTGTCTTTGAACTTAATGTCTTTGACGTTAAGTTGGAGGGTGGTTTTTCCTTGCCAGTAGTTGTATTCGAGGTTATAGCAGATGCTGAACGGTTCGCCGCTATGGATGCGTGCGAAGAGGTCACCTTTCTGGAAGGCGATGCCTGAGAACACGGTACCGTCCTCGTCGCCCAGTTGCTTCACGGTGAGTTTCAGATGTTTGTGACCGCCCACGGGGCGTGAACCGCCGGTATCAACGATGTTATCCGACCAGAACACAGGGGCAGTGTTGCCCGGGCCGAAGGGGGCGAACTGGTTAAGGATGCGCATGAACTTGGCAGTGATGTCGTGGAAGTTGATTTTCAGGTCAACCTCTAATTCCGGCACTAAGTCTTCAGCGGTGAGATGTTCACGGATATAGTCCTCGAAGCGGCGACGGAACTCATCGACTTTGTCGGGTTTCATGGAGAGGCCGGCGGCATATTTATGTCCTCCGAAGTGCTCCAACAGGTCGGAGCAATGGTCAATGGCGTCGTAGATGTCGAAGTTTTTGATGGAACGCGCGGAGCCTGTGATAAGGTCGTTGGCTCTGGTAAGCACGATGGTAGGTCTATAGTAATAATCTGTAAGACGCGAGGCCACGATGCCGATCACTCCTTTGTGCCAGTTTTCGTTGAAGATGACGGTGCTTCGGGCGTTGAGCAGTTCCTCGTTGTCGGCAATCATGTTGAGTGCTTCTTCAGTGATGCCGTTGTCGAGTTCGCGCCTAGTGTCGTTCAGCTCGTTGATGTTGGCAGCGAGTTTCAGGGCGTGTTCATGTTTCTCAGCGAGGAGGAGGCGGACAGAGTCGGAGGCTTTGTCGATGCGTCCTGCCGCGTTGATGCGGGGGCCGATAAGAAACACAAGGTCGCTGATGGTTAGCTCACGGGTCAGCACGTTGGCGTCATCCCCATCCACTCTTTCGGGGTCATCTTCACGGCGGTAGATGTTGGCATGTTGAAGGATGGCTTCGATACCCGGACGGGGTTTCTTGTTGAGCTGCTTGAGTCCGTAGAACGCCAGCACACGGTTCTCACCGGTGATGGGCACGATATCGGCGGCGATACTCACCGCCAGCAAGTCGAGCAACTCATTCACCTCTTCGATAGGCAGGTTGAGGCGTATGGACAGCGCGGTGACCAGTTTGAAGCCCACACCACAGCCCGAGAGCTCCTTGTAAGGATAGTTGCAGTCAGGCCGTTTGGGGTCGAGCACCGCTACTGCGGCAGGAATCTCGTCGCCAGCGCGGTGATGGTCGCAGATGATGAAATCCACACCTTTTTCATTGGCATAACGGATGCGCTCCACCGCCTTGATGCCGCAATCGAGTGCGATAACCAGCTTGAAGTCGTTTTCCGCCGCATAGTCGATACCTTTATAAGAAATGCCATAGCCCTCGTCATAACGGTCGGGGATGTAGAACTCGATTTTCTTTTTCTTGAAGAATTTCTTCAAATAAGTGTACACCACCGCTACTGCCGTGGTCCCGTCAACATCATAGTCCCCGTAAATCAGGATTTTCTCCCCATTATCAATCGCTTGTACAATGCGGTCAACAGCCTTGTCCATGTCCTTCATCAGGAAAGGATCATGCAGCTGCGTCAAGGAAGGACGGAAAAAAACTTTGGCCTCGTTATAGTTGGTAATCCCACGCTGAACAAGCAAGGTGGCAAGGTTCTCATCAATGTTGAGAGCCTTGACAATATCGGCAACCTTCTGATTGTCAACACTTTTATTGAGAATCCACCTTGTTTCCATCTACCTAATTTTGAATTTGTAAAAATAAGAATAATTTTCGATGTTTTATAAATTTTTTTTATTTAGAATGAGAATAATTTCTAATTATTTGATTATAAGAGATTTATAATTCAAAAGAAATCGTTCATTCAAGATAAGAAGGGTGTTGAAAAAAGTGTATTTTTTTTTAAAAAACAAGTTGCGTGGTGTCAGTATTTTTAATAATCTTGCATAATAAAAAAATCCAAATTTTTATCCTTTGAAAAAAATTAAAACTGCCTTAATATCAGTATATTACAAAACTGGCATTGATACAATTGTAACGCTGTTGAAAGAGTATGGCGTTCAGATATATTCCACTGGCGGCACGTACGACGCCATTCAAAAGCTCGATCCCACGGTCAAGACGGTGGAGTCGTTGACGAGTTATCCCTCCATCTTGGGTGGTCGTGTCAAGACACTGCACCCCAAGGTATTTGGCGGGATTCTCGGACGAACGGGTCTGGAGTCGGATCAGCGCGAGATGGCACAGTACGACATTCCTGCATTCGACCTGGTGATTGTGGACCTCTATCCTTTTGAGGAGACGGTAGCCAACACCAACGACGAGGCCGCCATCATCGAGAAAATTGACATCGGTGGCATCTCCCTGATACGCGCTGGTGCGAAGAACTTCAACGACGTGCTCATTGTTCCTTCAAGGAAACATTATGACGAGTTGATTCATCTGCTCGAAACCCAGCAAGGGGAGACTTCGTTGGAGGATCGTCGTCGTTTCGCCTGCTATGCCTTTGCGGAAAGCTCGCATTACGACAGTGTGATTTACAACTGGTTTGCCCGTGACGACGAGCAGCGTGAGCTGAGGATCTGTGAAGGCAACGGCACGGTGCTGCGTTATGGCGAGAACCCTCATCAGAAAGGCAAGTTCTATGGTGACTTAGAGGCTGTGTTTGAGAAACTTCACGGCAAGGAACTCTCCTACAACAACTTGCTCGATCTTGAGGCGGGACTCTCGTTGATTCGTGAGTTTGAGTTGCCAACGTTCGCCATCCTGAAACACAACAATCCTTGTGGCATCGCCTGCCGCCAGACGGTGAAAGAGGCTTATCTGGCTGCCTTGGCGGGTGATCCCGTTTCGGCGTTTGGCGGGGTGTTGGTATGCAACCGCCCCATCGACCTTGACGCCGCCGAGGAGATTAACAAGCTCTTCATCGAGGTCATCGTGGCTCCTGACTACGGTCCGGGCGTGCTCGAGCTGCTCTTCACCAAGAAAAACCGTGTGGTGCTTCGTCTGAAAAAAGACCTGTTCAACACTGTCACCGTCAAGACAGCCCTCAACGGCTATTTGGTGGAAGAACGCGACCAACATGCCGAAGGCATTGACGATTTCAACGTGGTTACCGAGGCCGCGCCTTCAAGAGCCGAGATCAAAGACATGATCTTTGCCAACAAAGTCGTCAAACACAGCCGTTCCAACGCCATCACCTTGGCCAAGGACCAACAGCTGTGCGCTTCGGGTATCGGACAGACCTCGCGCGTGGATGCCCTGCGGCAAGCCATCGAAAAGGCCCGCTCCTTCGGCTTCGACCTACAAGGCGCCGTGCTGGCATCCGATGCCTTCTTCCCATTCGACGACTGCGTGAAGCTCGCCCATGAAGCTGGCATCACCGCCATCATCCAACCTGGTGGGTCTGTGCGCGACCAGGAATCCATCGACTGTTGCAACCAACATGATATCAGCATGGTATTCACTGGATACCGTCATTTCAAACACTAACAAATTGTATAACTAAATAAATTCTGAACTCTGAATTCTAAATTCTAAATGCTAACAAAATGGGTGCATTTTCATTTCTGAACAAAGAAATCGCTATTGACCTGGGAACAGCCAATACGATTGTCATATACAACGACAAAGTGGTCGTTGACGAACCTTCCATCGTGGCTATCCAACGCGACACCAAGAAAATCATCGCTGTGGGAAAGAAAGCCATGATGATGCACGGCAAGACCCACGAGAACATCAAGACCATCCGTCCGTTGAGAGACGGAGTCATCGCCGACTTCCAAGCCGCGGAGCACATGATGCGTGAGATGATTAAGATGATTAATTTCAAGAACACCTTGTTCCCCCCGAGCTTGAAGATGGTTATCTGCATCCCTTCGGGCATCACCGAAGTGGAGGAACGTGCCGTGAAAGACTCTGCCGAACAAGCGGGAGCCAAAGAAGTGAGGCTGATTCACGAGCCTATGGCAGCGGCCATCGGTATCGGCATCGACGTGCTTGAACCTACGGGCAACATGATCATCGACATCGGTGGCGGCACCTCCGAAATCGCCGTCATCGCCTTGGGCGGCATCGTCAACAACAAGTCAATCCGTATTGCTGGTGACGACTTCAACGCCGACATCGAGGAGTATATGCGTAAACAGCACAACATCATCGTGGGTGAGCGTTCCGCTGAACGTATCAAAATCGAAGTGGGTGCGGCCATCCCACAACTCGACAACCCGCCCGAGGACTTCGCCGTGCAGGGAAGAGACATGCTGAGCGGTATCCCCAAAGAAATCAAAGTCAACTACTCGGAAATCGCCCACTGCCTCGACAAGAGCATCATGAAAATCGAGACCGCTGTGCTTAACGCCTTGGAACTCACGCCTCCCGAACTGGCTGCCGATATCTTCCGTACCGGCATCTATCTCACCGGTGGCGGCGCCTTGCTGAGAGGTCTCGACAAACGTCTTGCCGCCAAGACCAAACTGCCAATCCATGTGGCGGAAGACCCGCTGCGCGCCGTGGCAAGAGGTACCGGTATCGCATTGAAGAACTTCAACCGATTCACCTTCCTCATTAAATAATGTATAACCTCATCCGATTTATACAGAAACACCACTTCGTCATCCTCTTCCTGGTACTCGAAGTGCTGTGTATCGTGATGTTGACCTCCAGTCAGAACTTCCATCGCCAAAAGCGAATCAATACGACCAACGATATCGTGGGGAGAATCTATGAGACAGGAAACGACATCGGCGACTACTTTCGTTTAGGGAAGATCAACCGCGAGTTGGCGGAAGAGAACGCCATGCTCCGCCGTCAATTGGCCGTGGTCACCGACACCGCCCAGGCGTATCAGGAATATATCAACACCGACACCGTGTATCAATTCATTCCTGCCCGGGTGGTCAACAGCACGGTCAACAGGCCCAATAACTATATCCTTATCGACAAAGGACGGGCTGACGGCATCGAGAAGGACATGGGTGTTATCTCCACCGACGGCATCGTGGGCATCGTCGCCGACGTGAGTCCGCATTACGCCTCCGTCATGAGCCTGCTTCACAGCTATTCCACCATCAGCGTGCGGTTCAAAAACAACGACCATCTCGCCAACCTCCATTGGGGTACCACCAACTACCGTTATGGCACCATCGATGACATTCCCACCCATCTCCTGCTTCAGCAAGGCGACACCATCGTCACCAGCTCTTATTCCTATATCTTTCCTGAGAACCTGATGGCAGGCACGGTGGTGGAACTCATCCAGTCGCCAAGCGGAACCCTCAACAAGGCCAAGATACGGTTCTCCACCGACTTCTCCACCTTGAAAAACGTTTACGTCATCCATCATACCAACAAAGCGGAGCTGGATACGCTCCTCGTCCATCAAAGCAAGCTATGAACAAGTCCCTGTTGAATGTAATCCGTTTCGTGGTGCTGGTGATTGCACAGGTGCTGGTCATCAACCACATCCGTATGGGCGGCTATGTGCATCCTTATATCTATCTCATCTTTGTGATGCTGATGCCCATCAACATGCCGGGCTGGCAGCTGCTGCTCTCTGGTTTCGGCATCGGCCTGACTATCGACCTGTTCATGGGTACTCTTGGCATGCATGCGGGAGCCACCACCTTCATGGCCTTCTGCCGACCTGCCATCATCCGGTTGGTCTCAGGCAACCAGAAATTTGAGAACATCCGGGAACCTAACATCGCACAATTAGGCTTCCTCTGGTTCTTGCGTTACACCCTCTGCATGGTCACCGTCCATAACTTTACGCTTTTTATGCTCGAAGGATTCAGCTTCCACCTCATCGGTCAAGCCCTCATCCGTATTCTGTTTAGCGTGCCCGTGTCGATTTTCCTCATCCTGCTTACACTGTATCTTTTTGCCCCGACTAAGAAAAAAGAACGGACGTGAGGAAACGTACCCCGTGTCCTTAAAATCTAAATCTAACATAACAAGTACTAACTATGAAACAAAACATTCTGATTCTTCTCCTTTTTGCTTTAGGATTGGCCTCATGTAACCATCAGAAAGTCTTTCACGTCAACGTCAGTTTGGCAAATGCCGATGACAACACCATGATTTATTTAAGAAAAGTGGTGAATCATCAAACAGAGGTCATCGACTCAGCCTTCTTCAAAAATGAAATGGCCACCCTGACCGCTCCCATGGAAAACGTCCAAAGACTCTATTCTATCAAAATCAAAAATATGCATGGTTCCATGACGTTCTTCCCTGAGAATCAAGATGTCACTGTGGTGGGCGATATCCAAAACCCAACCGCTGTGGAAATCCTCGGAGGCGAAGCACAAGCATTGTTCAACGAATACAATAAATTTGTCAATGATTGCGACTCAAAGCTCATGGATCTCTATTACCAATTTGATGAGGCTGAAAAAAACAATGACAGTCTGCTAATGGAAGAGATTGACCAGCAAGGCAATGAACTCATGGAGAAAAAAGAAACCTTCTCAGAACAGTTCATCGAACAACACAAAGACCATTTCATCGGCCATTACCTCATGGATGAGCAAAAACAAGATTATACCTTGGAACAATTGAAGGAGATTGTAGCTGGTTTGAAAACAGAGACACTCTACTCGAAAGAAATGAGCGACTATATCGTCAAGCTTGAGAGCTTGGCAGTGGGAAACCCCTTCATCGACTTCACCCTCAAGACTGTTGACGACCAGGAAGTGACCTTGTCGGAATATATAAAAGGCAACAAGCTGACACTGGTCGATTTCTGGGCTTCGTGGTGCGGACCCTGCCGTGCGGAAAACCCGTTTGTGCTGGCCGCTTATAACGCCTATCACGATAAGGGCTTCAATGTGTTAGGTGTCTCCATGGATCAGGATGTTGACGCTTGGCAGGCCGCCATCGCCAAAGACCAACTGCCTTGGACGCATGTGTGCGACTCGGAAGGCCAAACCAGCCAGCTGTATTTGATTTATTATATCCCCAGCAATATCTTGATTGACGAAAACGGCATCATCGTCGAGAAAAACCTGAGAGGCGAAGATTTGGAAAAAGCCTTGGCTTCGAGACTTTAAGCACTGTGGTCATGGTGGCAAAGGAAAAGACTGTTTATTTCTGCAAGTCGTGCGGTAACGAGTCACCTAAATGGTTCGGGAAATGCCCGGCCTGTGGCGAGTGGAACACGTGTGTGGAGGAGAAAGAAGTAAGAAGCAAGAAGACAGAGGACAGAAGACAGAAGACAGAAGCGGTGCCGCTTCCAATTCGTGACATTGCCAACGCCCAAGAACAACGCATCGTACTTCCATACATGGAGTTGAACCGTGTGCTGGGTGGCGGTCTGGTACTCGGATCGCTGGTGCTGGTGGGTGGTGAGCCTGGCATTGGAAAATCGACCTTATTGCTACAGACCGCCTTGCATCTGACGGGCAAGAAAGTACTTTATATCTCCGGCGAAGAGAGCCAGACGCAAATCAAGATGCGCGCCGACAGGGTGGGGATCTTTAACGAGCAATGTCTGATTCTCACCGAGACCGACACCAAGGAAATCTATAGGCATGTCAAAGACATTCAGCCCGACCTTGTCATTATTGACTCGATTCAGACGCTGACTTCGCCATACGTCGAGGCCACCGCTGGGACAATCTCGCAAATCCGTGAGTCCGCCGCGGAGATGAACAAAATCGCCAAGACATATCAGATTCCTGTCTTCCTCATTGGTCATATCACTAAAGACGGGAGCATCGCCGGACCCAAGATTCTGGAGCATATCGTTGACACGGTGTTGCAGTTCGAGGGCGACCGTCATTATGGTTTCCGCATCTTGCGCACCATCAAGAACCGTTTTGGCTCTGCCTCGGAGTTAGGCATCTTTGAGATGAACGCCACTGGCTTGCGCGAAGTCACCAACCCCAGCGAGTTCCTGTTGTCGCAACGCGACGAGGAGGTGAGCGGCATCGCCATCGCCGCCACCATCGAGGGGCAGCGTCCCATGCTCATCGAGACCCAAGCCTTGGTGAGCACCGCAGCCTACGGCACCCCGCAACGTTCCTCCACAGGTTTCGACACCCGAAGGATGAACATGCTCCTCGCCGTCCTCGAGAAACGCGCCGGGTTCCGGCTTAACATGAAAGATGTGTTCCTGAACATCGCCGGAGGCATCCGTAGCGACGACCCGGCCATCGACCTGTCCGTCGTTGCCGCGGTGCTCTCCTCCAATGCCGACATCCCCATCGACAGCCGGTACACTTTTGCCGCCGAGGTAGGACTGTCAGGCGAGATCCGTGCCGTCACCCGCATCGACGCGCGCATCGCTGAAGCCGAGAAACTGGGCTTCAAAAAAATCTTCATCTCGAAATACAACGCCAAGGGTTTGGACCTCCAGCGTTTCCATATCGACGTAGTTCCCGTCGCTACCGTGTACGACCTGGCCACAGAACTCTTTGGATAATCCTCCTGTATCGCTCTATTTTTGTGAAAAACCGAAAGGTTTTGGCGGGATTATTGCATAATATTTATACTTTTGCAATTAATTCGGAGAAATAGAGTTATTAAAAAGCAAAACTATATTCATTATGAGAAGCAAAATCACAACTGTATTCATGATCCTCCTGGCCGCTTTCATCACGTTGGGAGGCACCACAAGCTGTAAAAGCAAGAAAAAACTAGCCAAAGAAGCCGCCGAAGCCGAATACAAGGCCAGAGTGGCTGACGCCGTGAAAGACCTTACCGCCATCCTCGATGACGAAACCCTTTGGACTCTTGAAGAGAAAGAACACCGTGTGCAAACCATCAAGGACTGGAACCTCCAGAATCCGGAAGTCGATGACCTCCTGTTCCAAGTTGAGAAGAAACTGGCCCGCGAACGTGCCCAAGCAGAACAAGAAGCTGAAGAAGCCCGTATCAAAACCATGGAACAAGCCCAGGCTCAGGCTCCCAAAAACATGCTTGAATCTAACTTCGCCCGCATCGCTACCTCAAACAACACCACTCAAGCCAACAGCATCATCAACGAGACCCTGAAGATGTTTGCCTCCAACAACGCCCCTGTCCTCATCATCATCAGCCAGGCAGGAGGCTTCAACGACTATGACCGCCCCACCACCATCGAGAACTATCTCAACTACCTCAAAGATCAGAAAGTCTCGCGTAATGAGGTGTCCAACCTGAAATTCAACGAGAACGGAAAAATCACAGAAGTCGAATTGATTAAAAAATAACAAAGAATCATGAAAAAAATATTGGCAATACTCGTCGTGATTTTGTCGGTAGCTGGCAGCGTCATGGCACAAGATGAACTCAGTTTCGAACGTAAACAGGCCATCGACAGCCTCGCCCTCGAGAAAGTCAGAGACCTCAGCAAATACATCAAGATCGTAGGCTCCAAAGAAACCGCCTGGAGCGAAGCCAACCGTGTCATCGACCGCGCCGAAGAGCTGTTCATGACCAATGCGGAGATTGGCGTGTCATCGATCAACTCCACCAACATTAAATATTATAAGGTGCGTCCCTATTTTGAGCATCTGATGCGTCTCAACTACGACCGTGTCGAAATTGAATGGTACAACATCGAATATGTGTCGGACCTTCAACGTCAACCCGACGGAACCTACGTGGGTGTCATCACCATCTTCCAGACCTTCAGAGGTTATGACAAGGAAGGAAACCTGGCTTATAAGGACACCACAAAAAAAGACATTACCGTTTATGTCAAACGTAAGGAGACCCAAATCGGAGGCCGTATGATTGGCTTCTGGGATGTCCTTCTCGGTGACATGAGGGTGAAAGAGACCGCTAATCGATGAGAAGGCAAAAGACAGAAGACAGAAGACAAAAGGCAGAGATGGGGAAACGATTCATTGTTCGTTTCCCTCTCTCCGTTATCTTGTTGTTCTTCTTGCTGAACATGGATGTAGTGTCGCTTGAGGCACAAAACATCGGTAATTATCAGATGGATGAGACCCATCTCTATGCCATGACCAAACAGATGGGCCAGTTCATCCGCCGTTTCAATTATGAGGAGGACCAGTTCGGAAACCAAATCAATCCGAAGGACCCGGCTTATCACAACCGTCAGAAACGCCAACAGTCGCTCTCCATCCTCTTTGACCAGGAAACCTACGGCAATAAACCTGACCTTCAGCGTTTCTTCATCGAGGATGTCACTGCCGACGACTCCACCTTTATGACATTTCTCGGCGGACGCTGGTATTCGGAAGTCTCTGCCACCTTTACCTACAAGGGAAAGGAAGTCAGCCTCATCATGATCCTGGGCATCGAGAAAGAAGGCCTGGGCTCCAAATGGGTGCTCAACAACATCTATTTCTCTGAGTTCAACAAACTCTTCCCTAATGGCGAGATGAGCGAGAAAGAAAAGCACTTCCTCCACCCCATGAGCCATGAACTCGACTTCATGAACATCTACAAGATTTTCAAAGAACCTGATGTTATCGAATACTATGGCTCGCAATCGTTCGAGCCTGATTACCTCACCCTTTTCTTCTATGAAATCAAACGAGGCAATCTCATCTTCCAAAACGTTGATTCCGTCAAGTTTCACGTCTTCCAAATCAAAGACTGGTATTTTGAGGTTTCGTGGTTCAACCGTAGCGGAAACAACGCCGGCTGGCTCATCTCCAACCTCATCTATCTACCCGAAAAGGAGAAAAAAGACCTTATCAAATTCTATCAACCATGATGAAAAAGCTGAAAACGGAAAGTGGAAAATGGAAAATGATCATCCTTTTGTTGTGCGGCCTCTCGCTTACTGGTATAGCCCAGAACAAAAACAACGGCTTCACCAAAGAAGAGCTGGCCAACTATGAATTGGAAATCAATAGGATGGTGCATTACCTTCAGGAGACGCTGAACTTCATTGGCGACCCCTCACAAACCACCCAAGAAAAGGAAATCATCTTCACCCAAAGCTATTCCAAGATTTTCTTCGATGACAAGGTGCAAATCGAAGACGACCTCGACATCAAACGTAGCACCTCACTTTGCAAAGACGTCCAAGCCTATCTTAAAGACATCGACTTCTTTTTCCAATATGCCCAGTTCACTTTCGACGTGCAAAGCATCGCGAACCTCACCAAACCCGATGGATCGCCTTATTTCAAAGTCTCCATGAACCGGCATCTGGTGGGTAAAACCGTCACCAACGACTCCATCAATGAGGTCATAAACCGCTATATTGAAATTAATCTTGACAAGAAAAACAACGACCTCAAAATCGTCAGCATCTATACCACCCGCATCAATGAGCGTCAGACCCTGAGCTACTGGTGGAACTCCATGCCAAGCGCATGGAAAAACTATTTCGGTGAAGCAATCATGGTTAACGATAGCGTCCCATTGAAATCGGTGGTTCAGGTTAACGAGAAAGACTTCATCTATTCTTTTCCTGTGCTAACCAACGTTGACGGCGAGACCATCGTCACCGACTGGAAAGAAATCAATGTGAAGACGGGTATTGACACGCTGTACCAAAAGCTGAAGACTTTGAGCCTTACTCAGGCTGTTGATGTGACGGATATCAAGACCATCACCACCCTGGAACCCCTGAGCGAACTTTCAAACCTCCAGACACTGAATGTTTCTGGTACGAACATCAACGATTTGTCTCCGCTTCGTAACGCCAACAAACTCAAAGTTTTAAAAGCTGCCAACACCCACATCACCGACCTCACCCCGTTGAAGTATGACCTCATGATTCAAGAGCTTGACATCGCCCGTACCGATGTGGATGACCTGACCGTGTTGGAAATCCTCAAAAACCTTGAGAAACTCAATGTTTCTTACACTAAAATCAACAAGTTGAAATCGTTGGAGAATTGCTCAAACCTCACCCATCTGACCCTTGAAGGAAGCAAAATCACCCATATTCAGCCGCTGAGCAAGCTCGAAAACATCGTCGCCCTCGACATCAGCAACACCGCCGTCAAGGATCTTTCACCGGTGAGTTCCCTCAAAGCGCTTCAAAGCCTCAAGATTTCCAAAACCAACATCAGCAATTTGAATGCGTTGAGCGAGATGGAAAACCTTAAAGAGCTGTATTGCAGCAACACCAACATCAGCGACTTGACTCCCTTGAAAAGCCATCGCCGGCTCAGTAAGATTTATTGTGATAATACCCGCATCGATATCAACCAAGCCAGTGATTTCAGCAAAACCAACCCCTTCACGCTGGTGATTTACGACACCAAGGCACTTGAACAATGGTGGGATAACCTCCCCATTTACTGGAAGGCCGTGTTCTCAAAACAAGTGCACCTCAGCGGCGAACCTTCCACGGAACAACTTCACGAAGTCATCAACATGACTGACCTCGACCTTTCGGGCAACGAATACATGCAGAACCTCATTCCGGTCAGCCGACTCACCAACCTCGTGAACCTCAACATCTCCAATACTGAAATCACCCGACTCGACCCCTTGTTCGGCATGACCAACATTGAGCATCTCAACCTATCCAACACTTATATCAACGACCTTTCACCCTTGTCAACCATGGGTAGCTTGAAAACCTTGGATATCAGCAACACTCCCATCGAGGACCTCACACCGCTGGTTGAAAACAACCATCTGGAACTGATCATGGCCAACAACACCAATATTAAGCTGCGCAACGTGATTCCGCTCAAAGAAAAAGTGCCTAATGTCATCGTTATTTTCCAAACCGAAGAGCTGAAAAACTGGTGGGAGAACCTCGACGACACTTGGAAAAGCATTTTCAAAGCCCACATCGCCAGCGACAGTGACCAACTTTCGCCCATCGAGCTTCAGCGAATCATCGACCTGAGAGCCATATCGGTGGATCAAGAAAACACCATCACCTCGTTGGATCCTATCCGCAGCCTTTATTGGATTGAGAAACTCAGCATCATTAGTCAAGGCATCCGCGACATCAGACCATTGTACAACAAGACGTATCTCAGTGAATTGCTGATGCAGAATAATCCTATCAGCGATTTGAGTCCTTTAGAAAACGACACTTTGCTCACTATTCTTAATATTGAAAACACCCAGGTTTCCGACCTTTCTAAGCTTGAGAAATTACCTCATCTTCGTGTGTTGAATGCCAGTGGCACCGGCATCAAGTCACTGAAACCCCTTGCCAAAATGAACGAGTTGGAAGAGTTGCTGATTAACAATACCAGTGTCAAGTCCATCTCGCCTATTGAAAACATCCCGTCGCTAAAACTCCTTAAGATCTATAACACCCGCGTTAAGACAAAGACCGTCAATGCCTTGCAGCAGAAACGCTTTGATTTGAATATAGTTTACTATTAGAAGAGAATTAAGAATTAAGAATTTAAAGAGTATTACCCCGTAGGGGTTTAATCTCGGTAGATATGAAAAGATTTATTCCGATTATAATATTATCATTGATGATTTGTGCTTGTGACCGTCAGCCGAAGAGCACCACAGTCACAGATTCCAAACCCGCAAAAACCGTGATTGTTCCGACCTTTAATGCTGACTCGGCTTACGCTTTTGTGAAGGCTCAAACGGATTTTGGCCCCAGGGTGCCCAACACCGATGCCCATGCGCAATGTGCGCAATGGCTCATCGATAAGCTTTCGTCGTATGCCGACACGGTCATCGTGCAGGAGTTCCGTACCCGTTTGTTCAACAACAAAGGCATTGATGGCATGAACATCATCGCCTCGTTCCATCCTGAAGCCAGCAAACGCATCGTGCTATGTTCGCATTGGGACTCGCGACCCTACGCCGACCATGACCCGGACGAAGCCAGTTGGAACCATCCTATTGATGGTGCCAACGATGGTGCCAGTGGAGTAGGGGTGCTTCTCGAGAACGCCCGTTGTTTCCACCAGCAACCGTTGCCAGAGAAGTTGGGCATCGACATCATTCTTTTCGACTTGGAAGACTATGGACCACGACAAGATGAATCGGAACGCTATTATGACGACCGGCGTAACCATTGGGCACTGGGCTCCCAACATTGGGCGGCACAACCTCATCTTCCAGCTTATACCGCTTCCTACGGAATCCTGCTCGACATGGTGGGAGGAAGCCATCCTAATTTCATGAAAGAATACTATTCGCAAGGTTATGCCGCCTGGCTGAGCAACAAGGTGTGGAGCATTGCCCAGGGTCTGGGTTATCACCAGTATTTCGTCAACGAGCTGGGCGATCCCATTAGCGACGACCATCTGCCCATGAATGAAATTGCTGGCATCCCTACCATTGATATCATCGATTTAAATCCCAACAGCAGCAACCAATGCTTTCCTGAAGTATGGCATACTTTGCAGGATAACATCCAAAACATCGACAAAAATACCCTTGGGATGGTTGGTAATGTGCTGAATCACACTGTTTATAAAGAATAGTTGATAAAAAACAAATTTACATTTGACCATTATATCAAAAGAATACGTTACCTTTGCCCTGTTGAAAACGAAACAGTTAATCATTAACCTTATTATTTATTTAAACAAATTACAATGAAAAAGTTATTGCTCGTTTTGATTGCTGTGATGGGTTTGACCTTTGCAGCTAACGCACAGTACAATGGCAAAGCCATAGGTGTTCGTCTTGGTGGTGGTACTGGTTTGGGAGGTGAGATTTCATTTCAAATGCCTGTGAATGCTAACCGCGCTGAATTAGACTTCGGTTACAGCAGCGGCCAATACCTCAATTTTGCTGGCACCTATCAGTGGCTCGGCAATATCTCCGGTGACTTTGGCTGGTTCGTCGGTCCCGGTGTCAATGTTGGTTTTTGCATTAACCATGGTTTGGGTCTCGCTCTTCTGCTGCAAGGTGGTGTAGAGTGGAATCCGCAAGACGTACCGTTCCAAATCACTTTGGATGTTCGTCCATCGTTTGACTTCCTGATGAACAAATCTTGTGAGTATAACGGCTTTGGCTACGGCTTCGCCCTTGGTATTCGTTACAAACTTTAAACCTGTACACTTATTCAAAAAAAAGAGGATGACCCCAAAAGTCATCCTCTTTTTTATTGTTCTTTAATAAACTTATCCAAATCCCGTTTCGAGGAATCGTAGGAAAAAGCGGCATTCACTAAGAAATATTTGTTTTTATCCACGCAATAGGGATAGGCAAACTTGGCAAAGTCGAGACGGTTGCTCTCGAAAGAGAATAACTTGCAAATCTCAGTCACCTGAGCGGCGCTTAAAGGATTGGTGGAGACAATCTGTTTGGCTAAGGTCAGGCGAGTATTGTCGAACGACTCATTTTTCAAGGCCACGCAAGCCTCCTCAAACTCATAATTTGACATCATGGTAAGATTCATGGTCATGGGCTGGAATGCTGGCTCCATTTCAAACACCAGTGGTTTTGTCTCTTCGGGGCGGATGCTGTGACTGGCTACCTCCCAGCCATAATAGGACCCCAAACGGTTGATGACATACGACAAGGCTGCATGACGAAAAGCGAGATATTGTCCGAAGCTGTGGCTTTCCTCATCGTCAAGGACGATACGTACAAAGCTGTCACCCTCAGGGATGTCGGTGATGGAGATGGAACGAACAGGCTTTTCGTTTTGAAGCACATCGTCGATATAAACCCAAAATGGCGTGTTCAAACGGGTTGAAACCGTCAAGCCAATGGGGTCGTGATGAACGGTGGCACCGCCGTGGTCTTTGGGTCGGACAGTGGCTTGGTGATGGGTGTTTTGTGCACACAAGGGCAGGATGAAAAAGAGGACAAATAACGATGATATAATACGTTTCATATATTTTTATATAATTATATATTATTTTACAATATTTTTATTTCAAATGAAATCGTGCTTTTAAAGGTAGCTTGTCAAGAGCCTCGCCCACGAAAGCCACATAAAAGCCAGGTTCAGCCCACCATTGTTGAGTGGACTCGTCGAAGAACATCAGCGAGGCCTCGTTGATGACAAACTGCACCTCTTGGCTTTCACCAGGCTGAAGGGTTATTTTTTGGAATCCTTTTAGCTCTTTGTCAGGTTTGGGTACCGACGACTTGATGTCGTGAATATAAAGCTGCACCACCACGCTGCCTTCACGGTTACCGGTGTTGGTAACGGTGACCGTGGCGTTAAGGTCGCCGCCGATGGGGACTTCCCTGCCGGAAAGCTTGAAGTCGGTGAATTCGAAGGTAGTATAATTCAAGCCATGACCCAGGGCATAGAGTGGTTCATCGTCTTTGGTCCCTTTCCAAGTGAAAGGTAATTTGCCTGATGGGTTGGTTGCGCCACAAAGCACATCAGCCAAGGCAGAAGCTCCTTCGTTACCCAGATCCCAGGCCTGAACAACTACAGGAACTTTTTTCAGAAATGGTATGTCGCCACGGTCGGAGAAATTTTCTGTGAGAACGATGATGTCGGCGGTCTCCGTTTTATGGTGTGCTTCTCCAAAAGTACAAGTCTCACAGTTTACCGTTATTCCATGTTGTGCGATTTGTTCCTGCAAGCCTTCGACAGGGTGTTTGCCCACCAGCAACAGTGTTCTAACGGATGACCCTCTCAAAGGGAGGATGTCCCTTTCGTTTTTCAAGAGCACGATGCTTTCTTCGGCGATGGTTTTGGCCGTGGCTTGTTGGGTTTCCGAACCCCCAAAACCTATGGGTCGCTGGCGGTTCATCGAAGTCTGGAAATAGAGGTTCAGTATTTGCCGCACTTGCTCATCCAGTGAGGTCGTTTCGGTGTTTTCCAAGGCCTTCCATTCGTCCAACACAGCTTCACCGCATTGATGCACCCCTTCTATAAAAGGCGGAGCCATTTGGGAAACCAGATAGGAATCTTCGCTCATCTGCCATAATCCTCTATCATATACAGCATCTATCCGTTGATACAAGGCTTGTTCCGCCATGTCATGACCATAGTCCCATGATAAAGTGGAGTTCCAAGTGGCAGCAAGACTTTCAAAAGAAGGAAACCATGTGTTGGGAAGGGTGTCCACCACAAAAGGCGGAATACCCAGCCGAGGAACTCCTGAAGATCGAAGATAGGTGCAAGTACGTGCCAGATCCTGTTTTTCAGCATCGGACATGCGATTAAGAATATCTTCAACACGATCTTCCAAAGATTGATTTTCATCCAGATAAACTGGGATTTGCGCCATCAAAGCACATCCCGTCAGCATCATGATAATCAATAAAAATCTTCTCATGGTTTTTCATTTTTTGAGTTTTTAACCTCACCCCCCGGCCCCCTCTCCACAGTGGAGAGGGGGAGCGTTCTACCCGGAGTAGCTCCCTCTAAATTCTAAATTCTAAATTCTCATCTCACGACGATTTTCTCCGTCACCACTCCACCGCCGAGCATCTTCACGATATATACTCCAGGAGCCAATGTGCTGATATCCACGGTGCGTTCACCTTCTACGGTGAAATACATCATCTCCTGGCCATGCATATTGACAATGAGTACACTGACAGCGCCTTTATCATAGTCGGTGCTGATGGTCAGTTGTTTGCTTGCGGGATTGGGATATATCTTTGCTTCAAAAGGAGGCAAAGGTGTCACAGCATGCACACTGGTCAGCACTTGTTCGTCGTTGCTGTAGCTGACCACCTTGCCAGAGACTCGAAGCACCGGGTTGTCGGGGGCGGCACAGTCTGTGCAAGTTATCCCGTTGATACAATCGGGATGGTTCGGATGGCAATAGTCGAGATAAGTGGGGTCAAACTGGTAGAATAGCTCAGCATGTCCTGCGTTGAGATAGTCGGTGAGGTCGAAATCCCAAACCATAGCGATACTGCCCGGACACCATCCGCTCCGGGGATAGGCCCAAGTTCCAGCTTGCGGCTGACATCCTGCTGGATTAGGTGTACAGTTGCGCCACAGGTGCTGGTCATATCGGTTTTGTCCATTAATCAAGATGTGATGGGTAGCTTCATAGAACTCAGCAGCGTTGCCAGTGTTATACGTATTGTTAGTGCCGCTGTTCCAATTATGTCCTGAAGTTGAGATTTTTAGTTTTACGTTCTCTGCATTTTCATTAAACGTGTAATCAACTACAGGAACGGGTTGTTGGTTGGCATAGTCGCCGAAGCTATAAATGCCAAACCAAATCTCATTTACATCCGCATACAAGAAATCAGGGGTACCTTTGGTGAAGGAGAAGATTAAATTCGGATTGGATCCACTGCCATTCCAAAGCTCCATATAGTATTCCATCTCCACCAGTCCCTGGAGTAGCGAAGAGTAATCAGTGACTTCCACCTCATCGTCGCACTGTACCCCGAAAGGAGTGATATAACGGAAAAGCTCAACCCATTCGCCATGATAGTTACGGATTTTCACACCACCGATACGGTCGTAGGTATCACAATTTCCGTTGACACAATTGTAATCAAAATGGGCAAGGATGCTGTTAAAAACTCCTACATGAGAGGGGAACACATACTCGCCACGGGCACTGTGCTGGTTTGGAGAGCAAACCAAATCGCCGTGCATGGTGATTACTTCCAAGGTGTTGTCAACTTGGCTCTTTAACATAAAATGGTTGCTGAATTCCGAGATTTTTCCTCCTGATTGAACCACTCGAACCGTCATATCATAGTCACCGAAAGCCTCTGGAGTCCACATCCCATAGTAATAGCCATTTTCAGGATCATCAGGGTAATCGGTTTGCAGCGTGATCACCTGTCCATTGATCGAGGCTTTGATTTCCTCAAAACGGACGACTTCTGGGTGTTCGATATAGGCTGACACCACAATCATCACGGGATGAAGGGCATCCAGATAGACGTTGGTACCTTCGTAGGGACGACGGATGGTCACTTCGGGGGTATAGAGATCTGGGTCCACCACTTCGAAAGTCTTCACCACGTCGGGGGCAGGAAGCCAAATGTCATTGCCCGCTTGGGTGGCTTTAAACTTCACGATGCCAGTTGCTCCCGTCAAAGTCAGCACGTTGCCGTTGATAGTAGCGGGTCCTTCCATCATCTCGAAGGAGACGGGGAGACCAGAAGAGGCTTGTGCCACCAAAGTGATTGGGGCGTTGAAGATGAGCTGATTAGGAACATCCTCCATCTCGATGAGCTGTGCACTTCCGGGGGGTTGTTGACGGACCAGCAGGTTATCAAATCCGCCTTTGCCACCTTGGGAATGGAAAAAGATGCCGTCCCAAACCCTGTAATCATTCATGTCACCCGAGCCAGGGGTCAGGTGCATGTTGATGTTGGTAGCCGCGGCTTGTTGGATCCATTCTCCGGTGCAACCAGGTTGCACAAACACGGTCACTGAGCCCTCTCCGTTATAAGCGTTGAAGTCGAATGACATTTTGTAGCGGTTCCATCCACCTTCGTTGAAGCCGAACTCCACAGAGGTGCCGTTGGGCAGGTAAAGTTTGGCATGGCCGCTGTCGCCTTGTTCCTTGCAGAACAGGTAAACACCTCCATCCACGTCGTTCATGCCGGGTAGGATATGGCCATCGCCATTACCATCATAGCCCACGCCGAAAAAGTTACCCCACCAGGTGCGGTTCATGTCCATTTCGAGGTCCATGATGCCTCCATCGTGGAAGTTGAAGTTGAAATTAGGCGAAGCCTTGCGGGTGGCGGTGCGACCTACGCCAGAACCTCCGTAGGGGTACCATACTGCCATGGACTCATCGGGAGCCATGTCAGACCCGTTGACATAGCCGATGTCGAAATCTTGAGAGGCTGGAGCTGTCTGGTAATGAGTTACCCAACCGTCCTGTCCGTTGAGGTTTTGGTTGCCTTCCGTCAAGGTGTTGAAATCATAAAGGTATTCCACCTGGGCCGTTGCATACATCGAGAGCAACAAGCTCATCCATAATAAGAAGTGTTTCATGTTATTATTACTTATCGCAGCAAAGATACATTATTATTTTTAATAAAAAAACTGATAAAGAATAGGTTTCACTAAATAGTCCAAAAATACTTACTGAATACTATTTTTTAATCGTTTTATTTCTTTTTCAAGATAAGCAATGGTTTTACGAAGTTCAGCATTTTCCTTTTGAAGAATTGCTATGTCGTAATGAGCAACTTCAAGGGCTTGGTTTTGGTTATTACGATAATTGAGACGAGCAGCAGTCATGCGCTCACGAATGCCTCCTTCTTTAATAAATTCATCTTCTTTTTTCTTTTGGTAAGTCAACAGCATTTTATCCACCATGTGACATAGCGTGATGCCCACATTGCACATTTCTTCATTTGTCCATAGTTCGAAATAGGAGTCATAATCTTTTAGAAAGTTATGGGTGCGGCAAAATGACAACATATTGTTGAAACGAGGATGTCCTTTTTCCCATTTCACTAATTTATGGCTGATGATATAATCCTCATAATCTTCTTGCAACTCTTGAATACTGGCGCGAGCTACATTAAGGAGTTTCAATTCCAGTTCTGTTGAGGTCACTCCATCCGCTGAGCCTTCTACAATATTTTGTTTCCCCGAACGCGCAGCCTGAATCATCTGGTCAACGGTTCTGTCTCCGTAAGCAGGGAAAAACCTTTTTGTAAACACATAGGTCATTTGATAAAGCACAACAGTCTTTTGGTAAAACCAAAGGTTTTTCCAGTTGCTTTGTTTTTTAAGCACTCCTTCAATTTTTTCTGCTAAGGCATAATAGTTCATAAATATATTGATTATCAGTTGTTTTAAAATATTTTTTTCTATCTTTTTATAAAATCTAGATATTCTAGAATTTCTAGATATTCTAGAATTTCTAGTAATATATCGAAAATTAATCCATTTGCAAAAATAGGAAAAAAATAAAAACAAAATTACTTATTTCTTTATTATATCTTTTATAAAAGTTATTAAATAATTAAGGGGTGACCATAACCATGGCCACCCCTTAAATAAATGATAAATCAACTTTTACTCTATCACCACTTTCTTCGTCACTACTTGACCGCCAATCACATGGACAAGGTAAATACCTGCCGGCAGGTCGCTTACATCGATGGTGGAAGAGCCATCCATACTGAAGGCGCGCACCATCACACCGTGTGAGTTGATGATGCGGACGCTGGCACGGCCTTGCGTATAGTCCGTATTGATGGTTAAACGGCCTTTAGCGGGATTAGGAGTGATGGTCACTTTGAATGGGTCAGCCTCGACATTGGGTCTTTCTTCCACATCCATCAAGATGTCGGTGTTGTGGCTATAAGTCACCAACTTGCCTGACACTTTCAGGATTGGGTTGCTGGAGTTGTCGCAATTCGGGCAGCTGTTTTGTCCACTCACACAGTCGGGATAGTTGGGATGGCATTGGTCAACGTAGGTTGGGTCGAACTCATAGAGCAGGGTGGCGCCACCGTTGTTGAGATAGTTGTCCAGGCTGTAGTCCCACACCATGGCCATGCTACCAGGGCACCAACCAGCGCGAGGATAGGCCCAGGTGCCGGATTGGGGCTGGCAGCCAGCAGGGTTAGGCGAACAGGTTTCCCACAGATGCTGTGTATAGGTGGTGGTACCATTGATTTTGATGTTATGGGTAGCTTCGTAGAATTCGGCGGCGTTGCCCGTATTATAAGCACCGTTGCCTACATCGCTCCAGTTATGTCCAGAGGTAACAATCTTCAAGTTGGCTTTCTCCACACAAGGATCGAAAGTGACTTCGCGGGGTTGGACGGGGCAGAGGTTTTCATAATCGCCGAAGGCATAGTTTCCATACCAGAGTTCCATCATATCGACGTAAGGATAATCGGGCGTACCCTTGGTGTATTCAAAAATGGCGGTGGGGTTGTAACCAGACCCCGTTTCATATTGTTCACTATAGTATTCAAACTCCACGAGTCCTTGCAGCACCGTGGTGAAGTCAGAAACATCGAGGTCGTCAACACATTGCACACCGAATGGGGTGATATAACGGCAGAGCTCCACCCATTCGCCACGGTAGTTTTTCACACGCACATAGCTCTGGTGGTCGTAGGTGTTGCAATTGCCGTTCACGCAGTTGTGCAGATAATGCAAGTTGATAGCATTGAAGGCATTGACATGAGTTGGGAACGGGAATTCACCGTAGGCGGTAAAGTTTTGAAGATCAGCTACCACTTCGCCGTTGAGGGCGGAGACAGTGATGTCGTTGTAGTCGGTGGTCACCTCGAAGGTGTTTGATGCTTCCGTGGTCTTGCCTCCGGTTTGAATGATGCGAACAGTCATATTATAGGTGCCAGGACCAGAAGGTGTCCAGGTGGTGTACCAATAGCCGTTTTCGGGGTTGTCGGGATAATCGGTTTTCAAGGTCAGTTCTTGTCCGTCAACAGAGCATTTCACTTCCTCGAATTTAAGGACGTTGCCATGTTCGATATAGGCACTCAGCACCACCATTACAGGATTTTCAAAATCAGGCATATACACTTTAGTTCCTTGGTAAGGACGGCGGATGGTGATTTCGGGTGCATAGTTCTCGGGATTCACCACATAGAACGTACGGGTCACTGACGGGGCAGGTTGCCATTCGGTACCATCGCCGGGTTGGATGGCACGAACCTTCACTTGACCTTCTTCACCAGTGAGGGTGAGGATGTTGCCCGACACAGTGGCAGGACCTTGAACGACTTCAAAGGTCACAGGCAGTCCTGAGGTGGAAGTGGCTTGCAGCGTGATGGGGTCATTATAGGTCAACTGGTCGGTGATATTGGCAAAATCGATGAATTGTGCCGCAAGTCCGCCCGGGATATAACGGATAGCTAAGTTGTCGAAACCGCACCATCCGCTGTTGAGCATGAAGATTTTATCCCATTTGGCAGGGTCATTTTTATCGCCACTTCCAGGTGTCAAACCTGCATTGATGCCTTGGCATTCAGGTACAGATTCCCACTCATCGCTGGGTAATTGGTATTTGGCAAAAAGAGTGACGGCGCCAGCTCCGTCGTTGGCATCAAGGTCGATGGAGACTTTCCAACGGATCCAAGTGTTATCCGGAACGGCGGGTGCCAGGTCACAGACAACATTATTGCTCGGCAACACCACGCCAGTGATGAAGTCAGAATCAGAAGGGGTGTTCCCAGAGGCATTGCCGGTGGTCAGCATGTAAACACCACCATCGGGTGAGGTGCTGGTGGGATCGGGAGTGATAGGTTCATAGAGAGCGGAATGGTTAGGGGCTTTGCGGACGGGAGGCAATACCGAGCCATCGCCGTTACCATCATAGCCGATACCGAAAAGGGTGCCCCACCATTGGCGTAACACATCGCATTCAATCTCGATGATGCCACCATTGGAGAAGTCGAAACCGTACTCACTGATGTCGTGAGTGGCAATATCGCCAAAACTGGTACCCGAAGCATGAGAAAACACGCCGATGGTTTCATCAGCGGTAGGTGTCACAGGCGTGTTGCCCCAGAAGTGGCCCATGTAATCGGTGTACATGGGTCCCATGTTGCTGCCACCGTTGCCCGCACTGTGGGCACGGACATACCAACCGTCCTGGCCATTAAGGCGGACGAGTGGTTCACCGGAACCATAGTTATTGAAATCAAAGATTTTCTCAACTTGGGCATTCATCCCCAAGGAGAAAGCTAATAAAGCTAATAGTACAAATGCTTTTTTCATGATTCTTATTTTTAATTGTTAATATTACATTCTTTCAAAAATCCATCCACCACACCTTGGTCTGTCGTGTGTCAAGATTCGACATGTGGTCAAGTTGTGTGAGATAATTTTCATGGTTATATTCTATTTCTTTCTGTGGATACTCCAACCGATAAGAAGTCAGCTTAGCATGGTTGGTGGTGGTGGGTGTCGCCATCGTTCGGCGAGCCAAAGCCCAGGCTTCCCAAGGCTGACGGAAGAGGTTCAGCCAACGCTGCTGATAGATCATCTTCAGATAGAACTCCTGGCTGCCTTCGTAATCAGGGTTCATCCATACTGCATAGTTCATCACATTGGCCGCCATATTGTTGCTCCGTGACCAGATATCGAGACTGCCGCAATAGTTTGTGTATTGAGGATAATAATACGTCCAGCGATCCGTGTGATCCGGGATATGAGTCCAGAAGAGGAAGGACTGGTAAATACCGGAGCGAATGGATTCGTCAGCATTGAGCGGAGGCGTGATGCCACCGATGTTTCTCACTTCGATTTCTGCCTTCATGAAGAGCACATCGGCATAAGTCACCAAAATCTGGGGAACATACCTTTCGTCTCTGGTTAAGTAGTAGTTGAAGGGTGAAAACAGGCAGGAAGGGCCTTTGAAGGTATAGCTGCCGTCGCGACTTTGGGCGTAGGGTGAGCCACCTTCTGTAGGAGTCTCAGCCGTGTGAATCTGGGGATAGGGCTTCCAAGCTCCATCGGGGAAGCTGTCGGTTTTGTGATTGGTGTCGAAGAAAAGGAAGGTGCGATAATCATAGATACCGCTGCCATCCATGTCATCAGTGGATGAGAGACATCTCCAGATGGTTTCGCCCATACGGAGGTGTTTGTGTTCACGGAACGACCAGTTGGTATCCCAGTTAGTGCCTAACATACTGGGCCATAAGCAGATGCCTCCACCTGTAGTTGATCCTCCGGAAGAACTCATTACAAAGTAAATAAAGTTATAGGCATTCACTAACAAGGGGGTGGCAAAGTCGGGGTCTTTGTCATACATACGCAAGCCATGACGCAGCAGCAACGAATTGGCAAACTCAGCCCAAAGGGTGTAGTTGTTGTTGAGCAACACCTCGTAAGGCAGCTTGTAATACTCGTTGCCACTTGGGGTGGTTGCGCTGTCGGCATGCAAAATATCGCGCGACCAAAGCAACTCGTCCAGCAGTGATTTATAGATGCTTTCCTGGGAATCCCATTTCGGTTTCATGGTGTTGAGCGAGGAACCGCTTTCCCAGATACGACCCGCTTCAGTGTAAGGGATGTCGCCGAAGATATCGGTTACCTTGAAGGTTTGATAGGCTTTTAACACGTTGAGTTGGGCGCGTACTTTGTCGCACACGGCGGTGTCGCCTTGTTCTTCGCTGTAGTCATCCATGCGTTTTTCCAATTCACGGATGTTGGTCAGCATATAGTAGTAGTTAGACCAAAGCTCGGAAATGCCGATTTGTGAGTTACCCCAGGCCTCGGATGTCAGGGCGCCGAGTTCTGTTTCGGGATACCAGATTTCATTTTGCAGATAAAATTGTTCGTTCATGCTCTGTTGCAGGGAGCTGACAATGCCGTTGAACAAGGCTTCCATGGTGGTTCCCGTTGGTGAGAACGGATCCTGGTTCATCTCCTCAAAGTCCTTCGTACACGAAGAAAATGTCAAAGAAAACAGCAATGCGAGGAAAAACGACGAAGCAAACCAAGTTGATCGGATGATGCCGTTGTTATTCATATTTACCTTTCTCATAGTTCTAAATTCTTATTTTCTTTCTACCGAGATTAAACCCCTAACGGGGTAGTTCCCTCTAAATTCTAAATTCTTAATTTTATAAATTCACCTTAAGTGTAAACATGATGGATCTCGTTCCCGGGTAGGAGGCGTATTCCAGGCCTTGGGCATTGCCAGAACCTTGGGTGCCTTCGGGATTGATGTTATCGGGCAAGGTCTTGTAGAAGTAGAACAGGTCGCGGCCTACCAGCGAGAGGGAGGCCTGTTTGAAGAAGTTCTGCTTGTCGAGCAAACGACGCGGGAAGTCGTAAGTCAAGGCGAGTTCGCGCATCTTGATCCAGGTGTTGTTCACGATACCTGGGGCGGTGATGATTTTGCCCCAACCGCCATAGTTGGGCATGTATTTATAGAGATAATGAACATTGTTATTGTTTTCATGAGCTTCGCCCGTCTCGGTGTTGATGCAATAACCCGGCAGGATAACACCATAGTTGCCGAGGAAGTTGCCATCAGCATCGTAATAGGCATTGCCGCCGCCATCACGCTCAAAAAGCGTCTCAGGACTCTGTCCAGTCTGCATTCCCACAACGTAAGAGGCACAGTAGATCTGACCTCCTAATTTGGCATCAATCAAGGCATAAAGCGACCAGTTCTTATAGGAAGCCCTCATGTTGATACCGCCTGTGACCCAAGGTGCGCAGTTACCCACTGGAACACGATTGTCAGTAATCAGATACTCAGTTCCCGTTTCGTTAAGCAGCGGCATGGGATTGCCGTCGGCATCGTAGAAAGGTCCTATTTCCGTTCCGTCGGCCATCGTGTATTTATACAGATAATTCCAACCGTAGATGGTACCGTATTCCTCACCTTCCTCCACTGCGATGGCGGGACCGTTTGAGCCCCAAATCTCGGAGAGTGTGTACATGTTGGCTCCCGACAAATCCACAATCTTGTTTCTGTTGCGTGCTAAGTTCAACCCTACCTGAATGCCATAGTCCTTACCCTGCGCGATGTCGTAGGTCATGATAGCCTCGATACCTTTGTTGGTCACCACACCCGTGTTGATGGTCACGTTGCTGGCACCTGTTGACGGGGCAAGTGGCGATGAAAGAATCTGGTCCCATGAGTAAATATTATAATAGGTGAAGTCCATATTGAACCTGGCACCCAAACCGAGGTCGAAACCTAATTCAAAAGAACGTTGGCGTTGTGGTTTCAGCTCCAACGGAGGCACTGTGGTTGGCAAAGTGGCTGATAGCTGATGGCCGAACGAGCCGGTGTTGTAGGTATAGGTGAGCTGATAAGGATCCGTATCACTGGCCGTTTGTGCCCATGAGCCTCTCAACTTCAAATAATTGACAGGTCCCCATTTCCAATCTTTGAAGGCGGAAGTCGGCACGAAACTCAAAGTGGCCGAGGGATAGAAATAGCTGTTGTTGGTGATGGGCAGGGTTGACGACCAGTCGTTACGTCCTGTCACATCCAAAAACATCCAGTCGCTGTAGCTCAAGTTGAGGAAGGCATATACTGAGTTGACTTGTTTTTCCCATTTCGACTCGCCAAACACACGTTCCGTGGCGGAGGAATAATTATAAATGGTGTACAAGTTGGCATACGCCCAAGTGCCAGAGCTACCGCTCATGCCATCGCGATAACCATAATATTGCTCACCGCCGATGGAGAAACGGAGGTTGAACTTCGAGTCGAACACCTTGTCTTTATAAGCTGTCAGCAAGAAGTCCATGTCGCGGGTGACGGCAGAGGATTTGCTTTTTGAGTAGTAGCCACCGGCCATGCCATCACTGGTAGTAGGTTTGTGCGTGGTGATGTAGTTGTCGTTGGTCCAGTCCAAGGCGATTTTGCCAGTGGCACTGAGCCATGGGGTGACATCATAGAGCAGGCGCACCGACCCGAACATCTTGTCACGGTCCAAGGTGGTGTTATGATTGTAGAAAGTCCAGAATGTGCTGTTGTAGATATACATGTAAGGATAGCCATCAAACTGGTTCATGGTGCCGTCGGGATTCTCGTATGCGGTGCTTTCCAAACCTTTCCAGCTACGAGGCCAGCTGTAAAGCAATCCCTTGTTGAAGTTGCTGTTCGATTCGCCGATTTCAGGTGAGTTCAAGCGGAAATAGTCGAGATAAGTGAATGCCACATCGACTTTGATTTTGTCGGACACGTTGATGAGCGATCCCACGTTGACGGTTGACTGGCGCAGGTTGCAGTTATCGATGATGGTGCTGGTTCTGGAGTCGGTAAACGACACGCGGATGCTTCCAAAGTCGCCTGCGTTCTGAAGTGAGATGTTGTTGTTGAACACATAGCCGTTATGATATAACATGCTGAGGTTATCGGGTTGGGGATCGTATTTCCTGATTTTGCCATCCCACCACAACACACTTTCACCATTCATCTCAGGCCCCCAGCTCTGTGCGCCGCCATAATAACCGAAAGTGGTGTTGGTGGGTTCACCCGCTGGCCCGTTGTCCACGCTGTAAATACCAGGATACTCATACACTTGGTTCCCCAAAGAATCTGTCAAGCCTTCAATCGGGGTGAGTACAGGCTTGCTGAAAGTGATAGGGCCACCTGCACCGTATTTATTCTGAACCTTACGGTAAAGATAAGGCTGTGTGACTTTGACACTTGATGAGAAGCTGATGCCGAGACCTCTTTGTTTGCTTCCTTTTT
Source organism: uncultured Bacteroidales bacterium (assembly GCA_946402445.1). GTDB lineage: Bacteria > Bacteroidota > Bacteroidia > Bacteroidales > F082 > Limimorpha. The sequence continues at coordinate 2,414 of CAMIWN010000029.1, read as the reverse complement.
TGGTGGTGATGAGCAGCACGCCGTTACCGCCTCGCGAGCCATACAATGCCGCGGCGGTGGGGCCTTTCAAGATGTCGATGTTCTCGATATCCTCTTGGTTGATGTTGTTCAAGGCTGTACCCCAGTCGCGACCGCCACTCCAGTCAGTGATACCACCTTCATTCGACATGGGGACACCATCCACCACAATTAACGGCTGGTTGTCGCCAAAGATACTGTTGTTACCGCGGATGGTGATACGTGAAGAACCGCCATCGACACCCGTCGGGTTGATGATTTGCACACCGGCGGAGCGACCGCTCAAGGCACTGATCACACTGCCCGAGCCTGACTTGGCAATCATGTCGCCACCGATTTCCTCGGTGGCATAACCCAACTCGCGTTTCTGACGTTTGATGCCCAGTGCGGTCACCACCACGTCGTCAAGCATTTGTGCGTCTTGATCCAAGGTGACGTTGATGGTACTTCTGCCATTCACAGGAATTTCTTGTTTGGTGAACCCCACAAAACTAAATACCAGGATGCCTTGGGCATCCACATCAAGGCTGTAGTGTCCGTCAATGTCGGTCACAGTGCCGGCACCACCGTTTTTCTCGGTGACTGTCACTCCAGGTAACCCGAAGCCGTCATCAGAAGAGACCACTTTTCCCGATACTGTCAGACGTTGCGCCATGACCTGCATCGAGGAAAGGATTAGAATCAGAAAGATTAGTAGATGTTTATTATTCATAAATATATAAATTAATTAGATAATCTCTTTTGAGTTGTTTCATTTTCCATCAGTATTTCATCTTTGTCTTGGTGATAGGTTTCTTCAAGGAAAAGTTCGCCAGTGTCGAGGAATTTCTTCCAAACGCCGTTACGGATGCCTCCTGAGTAGGATTGGATTTCGCGAAGGCGTCCATTGGGGTAATAAAAGCGATGTTCTCCATCAGGGTATCCACCTTTAAAAGTGCCTTGGAAGGACATTTTGCCATTGGAATAATAGGAGATCCAATCACCCACTTGATGGCCGTTACGGTATTCACCTTCAAAACGTTCCTCGCCTGATTGCTCGATCCATTTTCCTGATTTGAGTCCCTCGAAATAGTTTCCTTTTACGATTATATTACCTGTTTCGTCATATTCCACGTAGTTTCCTTCGGGCACGCCTTCAAAGAACTCTTCTTGTTTTTGTATTTTTCCGGAAGGATAATACCAGGTCCATAGGCCCTGAAGCATACCGTCTTTATAGCTACCTTCTTGTTCAAGCACTTCGCCAGGATAATAGAACTTCCAATCACCTGAGCGTTTGCCATTGATAAAAAGGCCTTTGGAGCGCATTGTGCTGTCGGGATAAAGTTCTATCCATTCGCCGCGTCGGGTGCCATCGGTATCCATGACACCTGCTTGCACCAGTTTTCCGTTTTGGTAGATTTGAGAGCTGATAACATTGCCGTTTTCGTCAAACTCGCGCCAGGTGCCTTCTTTTTTGCCGCCGCGGAACGAGGCCTCGCGTTTGATACGTCCGTTAGGGTAATACTCATGCTGCATTTGGAGTGGTTTGGTGGCACTTTCAACGATTTGTTCCACGTCGTTGACATATTTTGTGATGACTTTCAGATTACCTTTCTCGTCGTATTCTTTATAGAAGCCGTCACGCATTCCGTGTTTGTAGTATTGTTCCCATTTGAGTTCGAAGTCAGGATAAAACTCTTTCCAGTACCCATGTTTTCTTCCTTGGCTGTCGTAGCGGTTGATGACTTCGCGGCTATTGACAAATCCTTTTTTATAAGTGATAATTTCGATAAGTCGGCCTGTGGTATCGTACACGGGAGAAAGGCCTTCTTCGTAACCGTTATGGATGGGAGTGACTTGAAGCAGGTGGTAATGGCGGTCGAAACGCCTACTGACATCGGTTCGAATACCGTTTTCAAAATGGTCTTCGATAATCTCGTCGGACATATAAGTTTTTCTCGGGCCGTTTTTGATGTCTTTCAGATAGCTGACGGCGAGGGTGGTGTCACCTTCTTCCGAATAGAAATACCAGATGCCATCCAGGAGGTAGTCTTTTCTATTGCCTTCCGATTTCAGTTTGCCGTTTTCATAATAGGTTTTCCAATAGCCATCAGGTTTTCCTTGGCGAAGTGTTCCTTCCGAGGAGATGCTATCATTAGGATATCTATATATTTGATATTCAGATTGTCCGAATAAAATATTAGGACAAACGAAGCAACATAATAATCCTAAAAGAGTGACAGGGCATCTCATTTTCTTTTTGATTTGCTAATTCTATTCCGCAAAAATAAAAAAATCCCGTCATTATTGACGGGATTGTTGAAAATTCAAGAAATTATTAAAAGGGGGATTCTTTTCGGGCTGGTGTTATTTGGTGACCACCACTTTCCCGTTATAGTTGTGATTACCGCAGTGAA
>CAMIWN010000028.1:0-40032 GCA_946402445.1 uncultured Bacteroidales bacterium | reverse complement strand
TTTCGTGATTTTAAATAAAACATCGAAAAACACGAAAAGCACGAAAGTTTTTCGTGTCTTTCGTGCTTTTCGATGTTAATATATTAATCGGATTCTATTCGACGATTAATTTGCAGTAATGCCCTGCGCCGGAAGCCGACACCACCTTCATGATGTAAGTGCCAGGCACCACGGCAGGACTCAACACGATTCGTCCGTCAGAAGTCTCCTCCGACATCACTTTGACACCCAAGGTGCTGTAGATCTCCACACGCACCTTCTCTGCCGTGGACAAGCCAAGACGTACTTCGCCGTGAGCGAGGACGGGGTTAGGCGACACCCTTAGCATCGTCTCCGTCTCCTCCACGCCAGTACCCTTGAAATGAAGCTTGAAAGGCTCTTTGAGGCTGCCATAGATGGCATCCGTCGCATAACGCAGCTTCTCCTGGGCCACCTCGGGATACACCTCGCCGCCCTTCACGTCGAACAAGCGGAACGTCACCTCTTCGCCGTCCTCGCCGCCAACGGTGACGAAGGCGATGTATTGGCCGTTCACCTCCTGCAGGCGCGCGCTGCCACGGCAGTCGTCGCCCACAAAGGCCGCGATTTCGTGACTGCCCTTGCCGAGGTCAAACTCCGAGGCGTCGAGCGTCACCATCAAGGTCATGTTACTCATGAAACGGTGACAGTTGTAACTGAAATAACGTTTCACCGTGTTCTCTGCAACGGCACTTTTGCTGGAGTTCGGATACACCAGCGTCTTATCCTCCATGCCGTTGTTCAGATAGGCGTAGCCTTCGCCGGGTTTGAGGAGGTTCAGGGTACCAACCCATCCGCCCTCGTCGCTGTTATAGCTGCTGAAGCCCGACTGGCTCTTGATCATGTCGCCATCGACAGGCTCCAGATTCGCCAAGCCCTGCTCGAGACTCATTGTCACGTTGGGGAGGTAAACCATCCAGTTCCATCCCGAAGACAGTGTAATCGGGACAGCCGCAGGATTGACAAGGGCACCATTCAGGGAGATGTCGATGTCGCCTCCCACAAGAATCATATACATGTTCTGGTTCTGCAAGTCATCCAAGGTGCCAGACCACCCGCTAACGTCGAGCGAGGTGAACTCCGTTTGCGACTTGATGACTGAGGTGGTGACCATGTCGCCAATCGCATCTGTCATATAGCCAAAGCTATTCTCATCGTAAGTGATGTAGGACGAGAACCAGTTCCATCCTTCAGAGAGATGGATGTCCTGAACCGATAAGTTCTGGGAGGCGGAACGCACAGGACGGACGGCAATGCCCGAACAACGGCTTGAAGTACTCATGTAAGATTCTGTATAGTAATCATCCGCATATAAATTGCAGCACCACGCAGAATAGGGGTACTCAGTGTAGAGCGAGCTTGACCAATATGAGCTATATTCATCCACGGGCAAAAACAGTTTGTTATCGTTACTGCCAGTGAAAAGCAGGCCTCTCACTCCGTTCAAAGAGGTCAGAATATAGGTAGTATTGTTGCACAATTCTTCAAATTCCTCCTTAGTGGGCATACGCCACGCTGATCCCCAGTTGACTGATGCCGCATCATCTTCCGGCAATAAGGTATTCAGGTTGTCTGTGAAGCCGTTATAGCCATAATATGATTCGTTACAGTACTTAGTAAGCTGATAATAGAAATCATCGCTATATTGATAATATTGATAATTATCCCAGTCATATTCGTCTTTAGGCTGTGTCTCACCCCAAGCGAAATAATCGCCATAGCCTTCTGGTGTGTCGGCACCCACGTTACAAACAGCCCACAACGTCCCGCTCGGAAGCCCCAGGTCAACATACCCGTCACTATCCGAAACAATAAAGTTCGCCATCAAAACCATATCTCCAGCGACAGGGAAAGTGTATTCAGCACTGGTGGAAACAACACGCCCATTCAAAGTCCAATAAACAAAAGCATAACCTTCGTTGGGTGTCGCCGTCACAGTACAAGAGGAGCCTCCCTGATACATCCCAGTGCCAGTCGCCGAGCCGCTTCCTGCGGGAATGATTTCTGTCGACACCCAGCCGTCACACAGACCGAGGATATTGTTGAAGTCGCCCCAGTTCTCATTGATATAGGCTTCCTCTGACCCACAAGGCACATAAACGGGAATATCTGTGTTGTTCCCATAATTATAGAAAACATAATAACCCAATGCAGGAGGCGTTTCACAAAGAACCTCCAACGATTGAAGTCCACTGCAATATCCAAACGCCATAGTTCCGATATATGTCACAGCATTTGGAATGGTGACCGAGGTAAGGCCTGAACAGCCAAAGAAAGCACGGTCAGCTATCTGATTCACTGAATTGGGAATCATGGTATTCTTACAGCCCACAAGCAATGAGTTTGAAGATGTTTCAATGACTGCATTGCAATTTTCTCTTGAGTCAAGCACTGTATTCCCTTCATCCACGGTAATCTGTCCCAAATTGTCACAATAGCTGAAAGCAGAGGAACCGATATATGTCACATTTTCAGGGATGAACACCGAACTCAGTCCCGAACAACCCCAAAATGCAGAGAATCCAATGGAGACAAGAGCATTCGGAAGGGTAACCGAGGTGAGACCTGTACGATACACAAACGCACATTCTCCTATGGAGACAATAGTATTAGGAATCATTGTGTTATTACTGCCTGCAATTAAAGTGTTGGATGCTGTCTCGATAATGGCATTACAATTATCTCTTGAATCATACACTGTATTTTCAGGATCTACCACTATCGTTTCAAGCCCAGTACAAGTAGAAAAAGCAGTATAACTGATAGACGTCACTGATTTTGGAATAATGACAGAAGTCAAACTACATTCATCAAATGCGTTATCTCCTATGACAGCTAAACTTATGAAATACTGAAATTCATCAAATGTGTTAATATCCCAATGATACTGGAACGCCCCTTCCAAATCTGTCACTGCAGCAGCCTCAACATAACTCAGCTCGCCGTCACCATTGGTATCCCAGTGGGACACACAGATGTTTTTCACATTCTCATCAGCGAAGACAATGTTACCGTCAGGAACAAAGTTCGCCACCAAAGCCATATCTCCAGTCGTGGAAAAGGTGTATTCCAAACTATAGGAAACAATTTGTCCGTTCAGAGTCCAGTTGACAAAATTGTAACCCTGGTTAGCAACAGCCGTGAGCGTGCATTCGCTACCAAAATCATACTCACCCATTCCAGCAACGGTTCCTGCCCCTGGGGGATTAGCCGTGGCGGTGACTTCACCCGGGCACATTCCCAAGATATTATTGAAGCTGAAGCCGCTCCAACCATTGTAGGCATCCTCAGCGCCGCAAGGGACATAAACGGGGATATCCGTGTTGACACCATGAAAAGCTGACTCGTTAAAGTAATCATCGCCATGATAGGTTGGAGGTGTTTCTGAAAGCATGGTTACCGATTGAAGTCCGCTACAATAGGCAAACGCCATATAACTGATGGTTGTCACAGAAGCAGGGATGGTGATAGAGGTAAGACCCGTGCAGTCTTCAAAGGCGAAAGCATCAATCGATGTCACGGAGTTGGGGATAGTGATGGAAGTGAGACCGACACAACCACAAAACGCTTCATAAAATATACCAATCACCGAATTGGGAATGATGGTGTTTTTGCAACCAAAAAGCAAAGTGTTAGAATTAGACTCTATAATAGCATTGCAATTCTCTCTTGAGTCATACACTGTATTCCCTTCTTCCACAACAATTCGTTCCAATCCCTGACAATAGCCAAAAGATTCAAAGTTAATAAAAGATACGGTATTAGGAATCACAATCGAAACCAGTCCAGTGCATCCCCAAAAAGCGGCATATCCAATAGAAGTGACAGAACTCGGAATGGTGACCGAAGAGAGACCCATGCAATTACTAAACGCATAATCCCCGATGGATTGAACAGTATTTGGTATGAATGTGTTTTTACAGCCTAAAATTAAGGTGTTGGAAGCGGTTTCAATAATGGCGTTGCAGTTCTCTCTGGAATCGAATACAGTATTCTCGTCATCAACGGAAATTATCTCTAATTGACTACAACTTTCAAATGCGTGGCTACTAATAACAGTCACTGATTTAGGAATGCGGAGCGCTGTTAAGCCGCAGTTATAGAAAGTTCTATAATTAATGGAGGCAACTGTAGATGGGATAATAACAGAAGTCAAGTTTATACAATAATTAAATTCGTTATCTCCTATAACTACTAAACCTATGAAATACTGCAATTCATTAAATGATGTAATTGCCATATTATACAGGAACGCCCCATCCAAATACCTCACCGCAGCAGCCTCGGCATAGCTCAACTCGCCGTCACCATTGGTATCCCAGTGAGACACACAGACGTTTTTCACGTTCTCATCAGCGAAGACAATGTTGCCGTCAGGAACAAAGTTCGCCACCAAAGCCATATCTACAGTCGTAGAAAAGGTGTATTCCGCGCTATAGGAAACAACTTGTCCGTTCAAAGTCCAATTGGCAAAAGAGTAGCCCTCGTTAGCAGTGGCTGTGAGCGTGCATTCACTACCAAAATCATACTCACCCGTTCCAGCCACGGTTCCTGCCCCAGGGGGATTAACCGAGGCCGTCACCTCGCTCGGACATATCCCTACAATATTGTTGAAGCCACCCCATCCATTGTAAGCATCCTCTGACCCACAAGGGACATAAACGGGAATACCCATGTTATCCCCCCAAAAAACATATTGATCCAAAGCCGGAGGGTTATCAGCAAGAACAGTCAACGACTGAAGGTTGTAGCATGCCAAAAACGCAGCGTAACCTATGGATGTCACGGAATTTGGAATAGTCATGGAAGTAATACCAACCATTCCAGAAAATGCTTCAGACCCAATGGCAGTCACAGTATTTGGAATATATGACGTGTTACATCCTGAAATTAAAATGTTTGACGAAGTTTCAATAATGGCGTTGCAGTCATCTCTTGAATCATAAACCATATTACCCGATTCAACCATCATCTGTTCCAAAGCATCGCAAGAAGCAAAAACTCCAGAATTAATAAAAACAACAGAATTAGGGATGGTAATAGATGTCAAATTAGCGCAATGAGAAAAAGCTCCGTATCCAATGGATGTCACAGAATTCGGAATGGTGCAAGACGAAATACCACAACCGTAAAAAGCAAAATCCCCTATTGATGTCACAGTATTAGGTATCACGGTGTTTTTGCTACCTGCAATTAATGTGTTGGAAGCGGTTTCGATGATGGCATTGCTGTTCTCTCTCGAATCATATACGCTATTACCTGGTTCCACGATAATACCTTCCAAATTATTACAATATGAAAACGCCCTGGATCCTATATATTCAACAGACTTTGGAATCACTATGGAATTAATACCAATATAATAAAACGCCTCATTATTGATCTGTGTCACAGAATTAGGAATTAGGATTGAAGCTAAACTGCCACAAACAGCAAAAGCATTATATTCAATAGAGGTCAAGCCTATAAAATATTGAAATTCATCAAAAGTGGTGATTTCCCAATTATACTGAAACGCCCCTTCCAAATCCGTCACAGCGGCAGCCTCGGCAAAGCTCAGCTCACCATCGCCATTGGAATCCCAGTGGGACACACAGATGTTTTTCACGTTTTCATCAGCGAAGACAATGTTGCCATCAGGAACAAAGTTTGCCACCAAAATCATTTCTCCAGTCGTAGAGAAGGTGTATTCCGCACTATAAGAAACAATTCGTCCGTTCAAAGTCCAGTTGGCAAAAGAGTATCCCGCGTTAGCAATAGCTGTGAGCGTGCATTCACTACCAAAATCATATTCACCCGTTCCAGATACGGTTCCTGCCCCTTGGGGATTAACCGAAGCCGTGACCTCACCCGGGCACATTCCCACGATGTTGTTGAAGCCGCCCCAACCTTGATAAGCCTCCACCGACCCACAAGGTACATAAACGGGAATATTCATGTTATCCCCATCAAAAACATATTGACCCAAAGCCGGAGGATTATCAGCAAGAACAGTCAACGTTTGAAGGTCGTAACAATCCTCAAAGGCATAATGATCTATGTAAGTCACAGAGTTTGGAATAGTGATCGATTTAAGATGGCCACAATCATCGAATGCCATAAACCCTATCGTAGTCAAACCCGTAAAATATTGCAATTCATCAAAGGAGGTGAGCTGCCAATTCCAACTGAAATTCCAGCCCAAATCTGTCACAGCGGCAGCTTCGGAGTAGCTCAGGTCGCCGTCACCGTTGGTATCCCAGTTGGACACACAGATGTTTTTCACGTTCTCATCGGCGAAGACGATGTTCGTGTTACTCACTTTGGGCTCAACACCTTGCGCCATCGCTTTCGTCATGCCGACCAAACCCAGCAGCACAACGAATAAAGCAGCATAAGCCACTTTAATTAATTGTAAATGTTTGATTTTCATAACACTATTTTTTAAACGATATTGTTCACTTTCATTAATAAAGAATGGGCAAATATAAAAAAAAACAAACGAATTTAGCAAATTCTCTCTAAAAAGAAAAAATCGCTAAATTCGTTTAATTCGCTTAATTCGCCGATTTAATAAAATTCGCTTAATTCGCTTAATTCGCCGACTTCACAAATTCGCTTAATTCGCCGATTTAATAAAATTCGCCGACCCTACTCAGCGGATGCCTCCTCGAACCGTCTGATTAGCTCTTCAGGCGACACCCCCAACTGCTCGATGGAAATCGCGGCGTCACGAGCAAACGGGCTCTCAGGATATTCGTCTATAATTCGCTGATAACACTCGCGCGCCTTGTCGAGGTTATGAAGCTGGTCATCATAGACGAAAGTGGCCAGCATGAACAACGTCACGGGATTCTTGTCGAACTTGGGATACTGCGACAACAGACGATCCGCAAAGCCGATAGACTGTTTGGGATCCTGCTTGGTGTTCACCGACACCTCGAAAGCCTTGAAGAGATACTCCGCCGCATTCTCAGCCTCCGGGTTCTCCTCCGCATATTTGCTGAAAGTAGCAATGGCTTCCGGCACCGCCTCTACATTAGCCGACATGTCGCTATTGAACAAGGCAGCCTCGGCCTTCTTCACCTGTTCTTCTGTGGTCTTCGCCACCTTCGTGCCATGGTTGCAACCCGCAGCCACAAGCAACAACACCGCAATAATCAAAAGATTTCTTTTCATCTCTAAACTCTTAATTCTAAATTCTAAATTCTAAATTATCAATTCCCTTCTACCGAGATTAAACCCCTAACCTCACCCCCAACCCCCTCTCCACAGTGGAGAGGGGGAGCGTTCTACCCAGGGTTTCTACCGAGGTTAAACCCCTAACGGGGTAGCTCCCTCTAAATTCTAAATTCTAAATTCTTAATTCTCAATTCTCATCATCTTCTCTTCCTCTTAGGAAAGATCATCCGATAATCCGCGTCGCAGCGTCCCTCGGAGATGGCGCGGAGCTTGCCTTGAAGCAAGGTCTTGCGCAACGGGGCGATACGATCCACATGCACATGACCCTCAAGATGGTCGTACTCATGCTGGATGATACGCGACTTGATGCCCGTGAACTCCTCTTCATGCTCCACGAAATGTTCGTCTTGATAACGAATACGGATGCCGTCGTGCCGCATCACCTCTTCGTAGATGCCCGGCAAGCTCAGACATCCCTCCTTGAAAGGCACCTCTTCGCCGAAGGTGTCAATCAAGCGCGCGTTGATGAAGACCCCGAAAAAGTCTTTGGCATCAGGGTAGTCAGGATAAAATGGCCTGGAATCCACCAGGAACAGACGAATCGAGTGATTCACCTGGGGGGCAGCCAGACCCACCCCTTCGGAATGCGCCAAGGTCTCCCACATGTCGGAGATAAGCTTCTCCAACTCAGGATAGTCCTTGTCAATATCTTTCGCCACCGCTTTCAAAACAGGGTGGCCGTATGCTACGATGGGAAGTATCATATTCAGTTATTCTGTCATTCAGTTATTCAGCTTTTTATTTATTAGTCAGTTTCCGCCCTGTGTCTTCTGCCTTCTTACTTCTTACTACTCAAAAAAGACTGCAACAATATCGTTGCGGCAATGGTATCGACAAGAGCTTTGTCTTGACGTTGTTTCTTTTTCAGGCCGGCATCGATCATAGTCTGATGTGCCATCACCGAGGTGAAGCGTTCGTCGTAACGCACAATCTCCATATCAGGCAGCAGCTTTCGCAGACGATTTACAATCGGCTCGATATATTTAGAGCAATCGGAAGGATTGTTGCGCATGTCCTTTGGCTCGCCAATGACGATGGTCTCCACCGGTTCATCCCTCACATAGTCCACCACCCAGTCAGCCAGTTTGCCGCTCTCCACGGTAGTCAAGCCATTCGCGATGATTTGCAGCGGGTCGGTGACCGCAACCCCGCAACGTTTTCTGCCCAAGTCGATTGCCATGATTCTTGCCATAATGCTCAAAATAGGCTGCAAAGATACAAATTTCAAAATTAACACGCCAACAAGACCAGCAAAAACCTCTAACCTCACCCCCCAACCCCCTCTCCACAGTGGAGAGGGGGAGTGTTCTACCCTAAACCTTTTCTACCGAGATTTAACCCCTAACGGGGTAGCTTTAACCTCTACCGAGATTTAACCCCTAACGGGGCAGCTTTAACCTCTCTCAATTTCCATTGTCAATAGCACTCCTCAAAGCATTCCCGACGAGCATGAATGCAAGGACCAACAGCATGATGGCGATGCCAGGCAAGATGGCGAGATAAGCCGCGTCGAGGATGATGAAAGCATAGTTCTCTTTAATCATGCTGCCCCATGAAGGCATAGGAGGCTGCACGCCGATTCCCAAGAAACTCAACCCCGCCTCGAGCAAGATGGATGATGCGAAGTTGGAAGCCGAAACCACGATGATGGGGTTGATGATATTGGGAAGGATATGCCGCAGGATCACACGCAGGTCTTTAAACCCCAAAGCTTTGCCTGCCTCCACGTATGTCATCTCGCGCACCGAGAAAATCTGCCCACGGACGATGCGAGCTACCTCGACCCACATGGTGAGACCCACTGCGATGAAGACCTGGGCAATGCCCTTGCCCAAGGCAAAGGTGATGGCGATGACTAACAACAGCGTGGGGATGGACCACACCACATTGATGAGCCACACCACCGCATCGTCAACACGCCCCCGAAAGAAACCACCCAGACTCCCGATGAAGAGGCCGATGACCAGACTCAAGGCCACGGCGATAAAACCCACCATGAGGCTGATGCGGCTCCCTAAGACCAAACGGCTGAGGAAGTCACGCCCGAACTGGTCGGTGCCCAACAGAAACTTCCGATGCACCGAACCCAAAATCTCACTATTGGGAATTTCCTGCACCCTGACGGTCCCCACTGGCTCAGGATTGAAAAGATATACTAAGGTATGGTCGTCAAAAACCTGGATACTATCGTATGGAAGATAGGTGCAGTCGTCAGGCTGTCCGTACAACAGCCGTTGCAAAAACCCCACCCGTTGTGGTGGGTTATCTTTGGCTAACTTCAGCATATCCACCTCGAAACCAGGTTTTTGTGTACTCAGCTCCAAGAGCTGCCTGTTGGCATGAGGGGTAGGGTCAGGGATGATATAGTATGCAAAGAGCGACAGCAATGCCATCACCAGGATATATGACAAAGCCACCATGCCCAACTTGTTTTTTTTGAACCTCAGCCAGGCCAGTTCCCTTGGTGATTGTGACTCTTTTTTTGCTCTCATGCTGCAAAATTATATTTTTTTTGAAAAAAGTCTTGCGGTATTTGAAAAAAGTTGTAATTTTGCACCCGCAAACCAGATGGTGGATTTAGCTCAGCTGGTTAGAGTACCGGATTGTGGTTCCGTGGGTCGTGGGTTCGAATCCCACATTCCACCCCTGCTAAAAAGACTGACCGAAAGGCCAGTCTTTTTTTATATACCGTGGGTCCCACAAGCTCCACCCGTGGCTGTTTACTATCACCCTTTCAAGGTCCCCAAACTCTAAATTATAAATTCTAAATTCTCCTTCTACCGAGGTTAAACCCCTAACGGGGTAGCTCCCTCTAAATTATAAATTCTAAATTCTAAATTCTCCCCCCTACCTGTGCCTATACTTGTCACCACAAGCATCCAGCAAGGGCCTGAACAGACAATCACCACGGTCGAGTTTGAGCCGCAGAGAGACCATGAAATCAATCGAACGGGTCTTACCCAACCCCGCCAACGAAAGCAGGTCGTTGGTACCCAGTGTCAAGGGTCCGACACGCACAAAAGCACCCGCGGTGAGATAACGGTAGTCATACAATGTCACAGGAAGCGACACGCCGACGAGGCTCGACTCAAAACGCGGTGTCACGCTCAACAGCGGCTCACGTTCCACCGCATCCTCATAAAACCAGCGCGAAACAGGCTGTATCCAAGTGACATTGCAATAAAAGCCCCGGTAGAGGTTCACATCACCTTGAAGACTCAACGCCGTGGGAAGGCCGATAGTCAAACTGGCGGTCGTGTCGATGACGGTACCAGCATTCCCCTCTAATTGATCCAGCAAATCCATCCCGGCATTGACGGTGGTCACCGTGTCAAAATCATGTATGTCCACCAAAAACTCCTTACCCAACAAGCGTTCCGACAGCAGGTGATCCTTGAACTGAATCCGACCCACATCGAGCACCGACACGCCGACACGCCAATAATAAGGGATGGGAGCGTCATCACATGCCGACCGAGGCACGTCACGAACAATGGTGTTCTTCTTGTAAGTCAAAGTGATTCCAGCATCAGCGCCGAAGCCCATGCCTTTATATAAAGGCCCCTGATACTCCCATGGCTGCTGCTCATCCCGCAAATTGCAGCTATAAGACAAAGGCAACGAGAGACCCAGTGAGCCATCCATATTGTAGAAGTACATCTCATGTCCGCTCTCCACCTCGTACGACATCTGGTCAACATGAAGCGTCAATCCTGCCGCGCCAAGCAACAGCTTCGCGGTCACACCCGCATCCATCTTCAGCGCGCCATGGTCAAACACCTGCGTGGCATAACCCAGGTTCACCTCACTCCAATCCAGCATGGCCCAACGCATCCCCTCTGATTCATAACGGACATGTTGCAAAGGCTCATATCGCAACGACTCGGTGATCAGCACCGGGATCTCCCAAGGCATCTTTGTAATCGAGAAATAGGCACGCTGTCGCAACGAAAACGTCAACGCGTGGTTGCCGGCAAAAGTCGTCATGAGCGAAGGCCCGGCCACGTCAAGCATCTGATAAAAATAACGAGGACGGTCTCCATCATGATACCTATAATAATACTCCTTCCCTTCCTGCAAGCCATCCTTGAAAATCATCCATGTGCCGCCTGGCTTCATCAAGCCACGCACCGACATCCACAACGTGTCGGGAGGCAAATATGCGAAGTTGTTCTCCAGAGAAAAAGAAACCGAGGCCAATCCGAAGTCATCATGCACAAAACCCGTGGCAATAGTAGAAGGATTAAGCCATGTCGATGCCGAACCAGAATAGTTATCGAGAACACCGGGAACCGACTGCCCCAGCCCCTTGAACCACAACAACATCAGCAACGAACATAAAAACGCTCTGTTTATTCTCTGACAAAACACACTGCATGAACGAACAAGGTAAAGAAAAATTGCTTCATCTTCTAAAAGATAATAAAAAAAGCGTACCTTTGCAGGCTCTAAACCGACCTGAACGCGGGTGTGGCGGAATTGGTAGACGCGCCAGACTTAGGATCTGGTTCCGCAAGGAGTAAGGGTTCGAGTCCCTTCATCCGCACAAGTCAAGAAAAATAATAAAACCTAATTAATATAATGAACGCAACACAAACTCCCAAGGGAGACAACCTCATCTCCATCAAGATCAACGTGGTCAAAGAGGACTACGAACCGCAGGTCAAAAAAGAGCTTAACAAACTTCAGAAGAAAGCCAACGTCCCAGGATTCCGTCCCGGCATGGTGCCTTTCGGCATGATCAAGAAGATGTACGGCGCGCAAGCCACCATCGAAGTGCTCAACACCCTCGTCTCTGAGACGCTGAACAACTATATCTTCGACAACAAGCTCGACCTCATCGGCTATCCGCTCAGCGACCTTGAACATCAGCAACCCGTTGATTTCGACAAGCAAGACTCCCTTGACTTCTTCTTCGAGGCAGCCCTCCGTCCCGAAATCCATGTCGATTACACCAAGTCGAACATCGACTTCACCCATGTCATCGCCGACGACAAAGCCGTTGACAAGACCATCGAGGAAATCATGGAACGCAACCCCACCATCACCCATCCGGAGACCGTCGGGGAAAACGACACCCTCGAACTGAAAGTGCGCGAGGCTGAAAACGGCAACGAGGTGGAAGGCGGATTCCAAAAAGACTATGTGATGTTCCCCATGAAGGACATCCGCACCAAGACCCTCAAGAAACAACTCCTCGACAAAGAAGTGGGAGCTGAGTTCATCGTCAACCTCTCCGAGATTCTCGAATCCGATGAGAAAGTCACCAAACTCCTTGGCGACAACGCCCCCGCCGACAGCGACTTCAACATCATCATCGATGACATCCGCCGCGAAGAGACCCCCATCCTCGACGAGGAATTCTTCAAAAAGATGTACCCCAACCTGGATATCACCGACATCGACACCTTCCGCGCCCATGTCAAAGCTGATATGGAGAAACAATATGAGAGCGAGACAGACCGTATCCTCCTCAACAAGATGATCGACAACCTCATCGACAACAACCCCTTCGACATGCCCGATGAATTCCTCAAACGCTGGATCACCGAGAATAACCAAGGCAAGCTGACCGCTGAAGATATCGAGAAGAACTACGAGAGCAACTACAGCAAAGGCCTCCGCTGGCAACTGATCGAAGACAGCATCGTGAAGGAGAACCCTGACCTCGCCATCAAAGACGAAGAAATCAGCGCCTTCCTCCGCAGCCAGATCTTCCCTGGACTCGACTATGACACCATGGACGACGACATGAAGAGCCGCATCGACAAGATCACCGAGAACTACCTCAAGAACGAAGATCAAGTCAACAACATCAAGAACCAGATCGCCGACCTCAAGATCACGGCCTTCCTCAAGACAAAGATCAAAATCAACTATACGGACAAAACTTACGACGACTTCGTGAAAGAACTCGAAGCCGAAGCCAAAAAGTAACTCTTCTTCATCTCCTAACCTATAACCAACATGAACGAATTCCAAAAATACGCCACCAAGCACCTGGGCATCAACCCATTGGGACTGGATAAATACATCTCGCAAATCAACAACAGCGGAGGCTACATCTCCCCCACGGTCATCGAAGAACGTCAGCTGAACGTGGCTCAGATGGACGTGTTCTCCCGTTTGATGATGGACCGCATCATCTTCCTCGGCACCGCCATCGACGACTATGTGGCCAACGTCATTCAGGCACAGCTTCTCTTCCTGGAGTCAACCGACCCGAAACGCGACATCCAAATCTATCTGAACTCTCCTGGTGGCAGCGTTTACGCCGGCTTGGGCATCTATGACACCATGCAGTTCATCGGCCCCGACGTGGCAACCATCTGCACCGGCATCGCCGCCTCCATGGCTGCCGTGCTCATGTGCTCCGGCGCCCCCGGAAAACGTTCAGCCCTCCCCCACTCCCGTATCATGATCCACCAACCCATGGGCGGCGTGGAAGGACAAGCCACCGAGATCGAGATCACCGCTCGCGAGATCCAGAAACTCAAAAAGGAACTCTACGAGATTATCTCACATCACTCGGGACAACCTTACGACAAGGTGTGGAACGACTCCGACCGCGACTACTGGATGACCGCGGAAGAAGCCAAGGAATACGGAATGATCGACGAAGTGCTCGCAAGAAAACGTTAAGATGGCGACAAGGAAAACACCTCATTGTTCCTTCTGTGGCAGGACGGAAAAAGAAGCAGGCCCTTTGATGCAAGGCGTGGAGGCTCTCATCTGCCCTCAATGCGCGGAACAAGCTTATTTGATTGCAAAAGAGTTAGTCCCCATGCCTGTCAAAGAAGCTCCTGTCCCCAGCTTCTCCCTGCTCAAACCTAAAGAGATCAAAAGTTTTCTTGACCAATACGTCATCGGCCAAGACGAAGCCAAACGCACCCTCGCCGTGGCCGTTTACAACCACTACAAACGCATCAACCAACAGGTGCAGGACGACGAAGTGGAAATCGAGAAGTCGAACATCATCCTCGTGGGCGAGACGGGAACAGGCAAGACCCTGATGGCACGCACTATCGCCAAAATGCTGAAGGTGCCTTTCGCCATCGCTGACGCCACCGTGCTCACCGAGGCTGGCTATGTGGGCGAGGACGTCGAGAACATCCTCGTCCGACTGCTGCAAGCCGCCGACTACAACGTCAAAGCCGCCGAAAAAGGCATCGTCTTCATCGACGAGATCGACAAGATCGCCCGTAAAAGCGACAACCCAAGCATCACCCGCGACGTCTCCGGCGAAGGCGTGCAGCAAGCCCTCCTCAAACTCCTCGAAGGCACCATCTCCAACGTGCCCCCCGAGGGAGGCCGCAAACACCCTGAACAGAAGATGATCGCCATCAACACCAAGGACATCCTCTTCATCGCCGGCGGCGCCTTCGACGGCATCGAACGCATCATCGCAGCACGCAAAAGCACCAACGTCATCGGCTACAGCACCAACGCTGAACAAGCTCTCGACAAAAACAACATGCTGAAATACCTGGCACCCGCCGACCTTAAAAAATACGGACTCATCCCCGAGATCGTCGGACGTATGCCTATCATCACACACCTCGACCCGCTCGACCCCGCCGCCTTGAAACGCATCCTCACCGAACCGAAAAACGCCCTCGTCAAACAGTTTACCAAGCTGTTCGCCATGGACCATCATGAACTGGTCATCCAAGACGACGCCCTCGACTTCATCGTGGAAAAAGCCATCGAATTCAAACTCGGCGCACGTGGCCTGCGCTCCATCATGGAAGCCATCCTCAACGACGCCATGTTTAATATGCCTGGACAAAACAACCAGACAAAACTGGTCGTGGACAGAGCTTACGCGGAAGAGAAACTCTCCCAAAACACAAAATTGGCACAATAGTTGCAATTTATCCCGCTTGGTCTTAAAAAATCCAAGCTATGAAGAAAACATCCCTTGCCCTGCTGCTCTTGATGGTCGCCACCACAGGATTCGGTCAGCTTTTGAATAAAAACGGATTAAGCAAAAGCGTCAAACGCATCTCCCAAGAGACTGCATACGAATACCAAAGCAAAAAAAACGCCGACCCCAATAAAATCAATGTCGTCTATGGCCAAATCAACGGCAACGACACCATGCTCATCGTTTATCTCCCCGAAGTGGACATCGACCTCCTGAGCCGTTACTATGAAATCACTCAGACTCGACAAGGACGACGCCTGGTTTACAACGTGAAGAAGGTATATCCTTACGCCAAAATCGCCGGTGAAAAAATGAAAGAATATGACACGATATTAGCCGGCATCAGCAACACTTCCGAACGCAAACGCCTGATGAAACAAGCCGAAGAGGAGATTTCAAACGAATACACCGAAGAACTCAAGAAACTCACCTTCTCACAAGGTGCCATCCTCATCCGACTCATCGACCGTGAGACCGGTAACACCTCCTACCAAGTCGTCCAGGAACTGCGCGGCAAAGTGAGAGCCTTCTTCTATCAAGGCTTCGCACGCATCTGGGGCTACAACCTGAAATCAGAATACGACCCCTCCACCAACCGCGAAGACGACGAAATTGAAACCATCATCACCTTGCTGGAAAGAGGACAAATTTAGTTGAGGAGCTTAACCTCTCTCACTTGCCTCTCCCCTGAATGACGATAAGGACCGTGTAAATTAAAATCTTGAGATCCAAGCCGAGACTCACATTCTCGATATAAAGAATGTCATATTTCAAGCGCTCAATCATCTCGTCCACATTCTCCGCATATCCGAACTTCACCTCTCCCCAACTGGTGATGCCAGGTTTCACCAACAGCAACATGCTGTAATAAGGGGCACGTTCCATAATCTTATCGATATAATACTGACGCTCTGGACGATAGCCGACAATTGACATATCACCTTTCAACACCGTCCAAAACTGCGGAATCTCGTCGAGTCTCACCTTACGCATGAACTTGCCAAACTTGGTGATTCGGGGGTCATCCTCACTGGAAAGCTGTGGGGTGCAGTCGGCCTCAGCATCAACACGCATACTGCGGAATTTGGCCATCTTGAAAGGCTTGCCATGCTTCCCGATACGCTCCTGCACATAAAACACAGGCCCGGGAGAAGTGGCCTTCACGATGATAGCCGTGACAAGATAAACGGGTGAGAACACCACCAGCACAAAGGTCGATACCAAAATGTCGAACAACCGCTTGATGACTCGCTGCCAAATGGGCATCAACTCAGGACTCACCTGTACCAATGGAGTCCTCCAGATGGCTGACTGCTTCACGTTTCCAAACACCAGGTCCTGCATCTCGGGGATAATCTCCACCTCAGCATCCGTCAGATTCATCACAGGGAGGATGATATTCATACAGTCCTTCTCCGACCGCTCAATGGCGATGATCACCTCCTCCACCTCGTACTCTTTGATAATCTTCACCAAGTCTTTGACCGCACCGAGATGAGGAAGATGCTCGCTCAACAGGTATTCTTTCTTGTCATATACGTTGACAAAACCCACAAAACGTTGGCCTGTAGGCTTCTCCTGCATCGAAATCTCCTTGAAAATCGACACCGCATTGTCGTTGCTCCCTACAATCAAGGTGTTAAAACAGATACGTCCTGTACGGATGTCGTGTTTCACCAGACTGGTAATCATCAAACGACCGATGTAGGTCAGTCCGAATTGCAGAGCAAACAAGGTGATGAACGATTGGTAATACATCTTATACGTGAAAATCTGGTCGTCGAGGATGGCGGCAAAAAACAGCACCGTGACACCCAGAAGGCTGATGAAGAAAGTCTGGGAAAGCTCTTTCAACCGCGATTTGGAATAGACGCTCTGATAGGCGCCTGTGATGCCGTGCAAAGCCACCCAACATACCGGAATGACGGCGACCGCCCACCAGAAACTCCGGTCTTGGAAAGCCAGTCCGAAACGCTGCCACAGATTCACGTTGGGAACCTCATACGTCTTCCTGAAATAATAAAACAAGGTCCAGGCGACGACTGAAAGGACCCAGTCGACAACACCATAAAGATAAGGCAGTGCTCTTTTATGTTTCATCGGTCGCGATAGATTAGCTTCAGATTGTCAAAATAGAAATATTGGGGGCCGTCGTTACGAAGACTCCACGAGGAGAAATACAACTTGAAATAATCCGCGTTCTCGTGTTCCACCAAATAGGGCCCGATGTTGATATAAATCTTCTTCCACTGGACAGGATTGACACCCGACTCCGTTGTGGGATTCAAACGGATGATGGGATAGGGATAGATGGTATTCTTCTCTTTATAATACAACCCGACCTGACAAGTGTCAGAACACTTATAATCCATCTCAAGCATACAAGCCGACCCATGCGTGGGGAGATCCTCAAACTGCTCAGCGGTTGCCAACTCGAATTGCAGGCTGTCGGAATTCAACTCCACCAAACCCGAATAGGAAGAATAAATCCCCAGCGTGTCATGCCAGGCCATAGGACCGGTGACCCGCTGAAAAGAGACATCACTCGTCGAGGTGGACTCCAGCGACACGAAGCCGCCGTCGAAATCCTCCTTCCAACGCACATGCAGATTGTCGCCTTCGGGATAGTAGGTAAAAGTCGGGACCAATTTAATGACACTGTCTTTCACAAGATTCAAGGAAGGATATTCCGCCGCGTCCATAAAAGGATAGTCGGCTCTGGATTGCGCGATGCCGTTGACCTTGATGCCTGGATAAATAGCCACGTCGTGCACGCCCTCTTTGAGCACCGGTGCCATGGCTGGCAACTCGAACGCTCCCAAGATATCGCCATCGACATATACCCACACATCGGTGAAATTATGGGTGTTTGCTCCATAGATGTAATAGTCGCAACTCACTCTCACCGTGTCGATTCGAAGATAGGCGGGTACGGTCTGAGGGCCGTCGAAGTCCTTGCAAGAAGGGATCAACGCCAATATCAACATGGAAAACAATGTGAAAAGCGTAAAATATCGTGTCATAAAATATGCTTTGAAAAATAACGATTTATCAGTGGCGATATTGTTTTAATGTGCCATTTTTTTGATGGATTCATCGACGGCTTTCAAGATGTCATAAGCAAGGTTCAGAACCTTGACTCCATCCTCGATGGTGACTACCGGTGTGGTGTTGTGTATGATGCTGCTATAGAAGCTCTCCAGCTCGGTCTGGATGGCGTTGAGAGGATGAATCTCGGGTCTTTCAAGGGTGATCTGACGGGTGTTCCCATCCGCCAGGTCGAGCATCATCGAATAAGGATATCCGGTCTGCTCCTCATCGTGGATGCGCATGACTTCGGTTTTCTTGTCCAGAAAATCCACTGTGATATAGGCGTTATCCTGAAAGATGCGCATCTTCCTCATGTTTTTCAGGGAGATCCTGCTTGCGGTGAGGTTAGCCACCGCCCCGTTCTCAAACTCGATGCGGGCGTTGGTGATGTCGGGGGTCTTGCAAACCACAGGGATACCGCTGGCGCTGACATGGGTGACGGTGGAGCGGACAATGGTGAGGAGGATGTCGAGGTCGTGCACCATCAGGTCAAGCACCACAGGGACATCGGTGCCACGGGGATTGAACATCGAGAGACGATGGGCTTCGATGAACATGGGCGAGGTGATGAAAGGCTCGGCGGCGATGAATGCGGGGTTGAAACGCTCCACATGCCCCACCTGCACCTTCACTCCGGCAGCGTCAGCCAAGTCAATCAGCTTCACCGCCTCCTCAGGAGTGGCCACCACAGGCTTCTCGATAAAGACATGACGGCGACGACGCAATGCCATGGAGGCACAATGGAAGTGTTGCACGGTGGGTGTCACAATGTCAACCACATCCACCGCCTCGATGAGGTCCTCAACCGAAGCGAAACAATGGACACCCAACTCCTTTTCCACCTGAGCCACCGTGTCAGGGTCAGGATCATAAAAGCCTACCAATTCGTATTGGGCAATAAGCTGTATGCATTTGATATGTATCTTGCCCAGATGACCAGCACCTAAAACGCCAATTTTAAGCATCATGCATTATTTTTTTGCAAAGATAAGGATTTGTCAAGCTGGTTCACCCAAAAAAATGTAATTTTGCCACCAATTATGAAGGCAATAGAAGACAGCTACCGTCACAAAGGGATGCGCAACCAACTCGTCGAGCTGCTGCGCAAGAAAGGCATCCACGACGAGAACGTGCTCTCGGCGATCAACGAGGTGCCTCGTCACGTGTTCCTCGACTCGTCCTTTGTAGAGATTGCCTACTCTGACCAGGCCTTTCAAATCGGGTCGGGACAGACCATCTCACAACCACGCACCGTGGCCATACAGACCGAGCTGCTGCAAGTGCAACGTGGCATGAAAGTGCTGGAAATAGGCACAGGGTCAGGATACCAAGCCTGTGTGCTGGCCGCCATGGGAGCCAAGGTGTTTTCCATTGAGCGGCAACGCAACCTCTATTTCAAGACCAAGGAGATTCTGGAACAACTGCCCTACCGGGTGAAGACCTTCCTCGGCGACGGCTACGAGGGGCTTCTCACCTACGCGCCTTTCGACCGTGTCATCATCACTGCGGGAGCGCCCAACATCCCCCAGACCCTGGTGGACCAGATGAAAACAGGAGGCATCATGGTCATCCCCATGGACAACGCCAACGGCGAAGGCCAAACCATGCTCCGCCTCACCAAAAAGGATGACGGCACCCTCCAACAAGAGGAGTTCGGCGAATTCAAATTCGTCCCTATGCTCGCTGGCACGGCGAACGACTAAGTTAGAGGTTAGATTACCCTGATAAGGGTTTAATCTCGGCAGAAAGGGTTGAGTCGAACACTCCCCTCTCCCTCGGGAAGAGGGGTCGGTGGTGAGGGCCTTATTTCTTAAAGATTCCACCCAGGATGGAGCGGAAGATCTGGTTGCCGAGCTGGCGTCCAAAAGTGGTTGCAGTGGTGTTGATGGTCTTCTCGAGGGCTTTCCTGCCGGCGGATTTCTTGGTGGATGAAGATCTGGAGCTGCTTTTCTTGGCTTTTTCTTTGGCAGCTTTTTCCTTTTCCTTCTCTTTGGCTTCCCAAGCCTTGCGTTTCTCTTCGGCCTCAGCTTCCTCACGAGCCAGCTTCTCCTCACGCTGCTGTTTTTCCACAAGCACTTCGTAGGCACTCTCGCGGTCGAAGCTCTTGTCATAGACACCATAGATCCTTGACGAGCGAATCAGCTTCTGACGCTGGTCATCGGTGATGGCGCCGATTTGGCTGAGCGGGAACAAAATCTTGGCTTTTTCCACCACCGAGGGAGCTCCTTTGGCATCGAGGAACGACACCAAGGCTTCGCCAGTACCCAACTCCAGGATAGCCTGTTCCGTGTTGAAACTCGGGTTGGAGCGGAAGGTCTGCGCCGCAGCCTTGACGGCTTTCTGTTCTTTAGGCGTATAAGCCCTGAGGCCATGTAACACCCTGTTGCCCAGCTGTCCAGCGATGGCTTCCGGGATATCGTCAGGGCTCTGGGTGACGAAATACACACCCACGCCCTTGGAACGCACCAGACGAATCACCTGTTCAATTTTATCGACCAAGGCTTTCGACGTGTCTTTGAACAGCATGTGCGCCTCGTCGAAGAAGAAAATCAGCTTGGGCAGCTCCAGGTCACCCACCTCGGGCAGCTGCGTGTAAAGCTCACTCAACAGCCACAGCAGGAAGGTGGAATAGAGCTTGGGGTTCAGCATCAGCTTGTCGGCAGCCAAGACGTTCATCACGCCCAGTCCTCCTTCCGTCTGGAGGAAGTCCATCACGTTGAAAGCCGGCTCGCCAAAGAACTGATCGGCTCCTTCAGCCTCCAAAGCCAACAAGGCACGCTGGATGGCACCCACGCTAACCGAGGTGATGGTGCCATAGGTAGTGGTGAATTCCTTGGCATTCTTCGCCACGTAATCCAGCATCAGACGAAGGTCTTTCATGTCGATCAGCAGCAAGCCACGGTCATCGGCAATCTTGAAAACGATATTCATGATGCCCGTCTGGGTCTCGTTAAGCCCAAGGAGACGTGCCAACAGCTGGGGACCCATGTCGGAGATGGTCGCCCTCAAAGGATGACCCTGCTCCCCAAACACATCGAAGAAACGCGTCGGACAGCCCTTGAACTGAGGATTCTCAATCCCGAACTCGGGGCAACGTTTCTCGATGAAGCCACTCATCGCACCAGCCTGGCTGATACCGGAAAGATCCCCTTTCATGTCAGCCATGAAACAAGGAACGCCCGCCTGGCTGAACGACTCCGCAATGACCTGCAAAGTGACTGTCTTACCCGTGCCTGTAGCCCCAGCAATCAAACCATGACGATTCGCCATCTTGCCCACTAAATACAGCGGACCATTGTCGCAATGCGCAATATAAAGTTGTCTTTCTTCTGTAAACATATCACTTAATTCTTAATTATTAATTCTGAATTTCAAATATTTTATGCTAAGCCCTTGATCAAGCCACATCTGTTCATAGAAGGTACGGATGGTCTTGACTTCAAGAGCGTCGTCGTTGGCATAGAGGTCATCGGTATGATACAACAGCGGGAGGTGCTGTTTCTCGATTACCTCATGCAGGGTGAACTCCGACATGATAGGGCTGTCGGTCTTCAGGTGAAGGATGCCGTCAGGCTTGACGAATTTACGGTAACGCTCCAGGAACTCCGGTGAGGTAAGCCGGTGACGGGCGTTGCGTTCGCCTTCACCAGGATGAGGGTCAGGGAAAGTGACCCAGATCTCAGAGACCTCACCAGGAGCAAAGAAATGCTCGATTTGGTCGATACGCGCCCTGATGAAAGCCACGTTGCCAAGCCCTTCTTCACGAGCCTGCGTCAAGCCACGCCACATCCGCGCTCCTTTGATATCGACACCGATATAGTTGACCTCCGGATGCACCCGAGCCAGGCCTACCGTATATTCACCTTTGCCACAACCTAACTCCAACACGATGGGATGGTCGTTATGGAAAAACGATTCATTCCAACGTCCCTGTAAAGGGAAACCCTCGCTCATGATCCTCTCGTATGAATACTGGAACAAGTTGTCGAAAGTCTTGTTCTCCTCAAATTTCTGTAGTTTGTTTTTCTTACTCATAACATATTATTTATCAAGGATCCAAGCCTTGTTATTGGAATTTACCCGTACCTTCTCTAACGCCTCCTTAGCCTCCTCAAGGGTGGCAAAGCGGGCATAACACACATAATATTGCTTTCCACGGGGCATGACAGTGGCTTGGGAATAACCTTCTTCCAAGAGCGAAGCCACCAGATTATCGGCATTCTCCTTTTGGGAGAAGCAGCCGCCGATGATACTATATCTTAAAGTCGAGGAAGCCGGTTGCGTTGCCGGAGCCTCCTCTGGCTGAGTCACCGTTTGTGGTTCTGGCTCCTGTGAAGACGCTGGCACTGATGGAGATTCCGTCGCTTCTTGAGCTTCAGGCTCAGGCTGAGCAACAGGGATGACATCGTAACGCACCAATGTGGAAAGCAAAGCGGAATCCAAGTGCAGAGTCGTAGCTGCCTCAGTTTTCACAGGCATAGTCTCGCTGATTGGGAAGTCGTAAACGGTAGATCCTCCTGGCCTAATCGGGAAAGGCGACTTGAGGTGGATGATTTCCATGAAATGGAGCAACACCAGCACCACAGGGATGGCAATAAGCAAGGTTATCAGCGTGTTGCGAATCACCTTTCTGCGGTGACGATAATAATCTTCCTCATCATATTCATAGTCCATAGATCTTCTGTCCACAGTCATCGGAGTATTTTTGTCTTTGTTTTGTTTGATTACTTGTTCACGCCAGTCCTTGTCGGCGTTAGATTCATGCACCGGTGTGAGGTCGAAATCGCCGAGTCCAAAGGCATCGCCATTAAGGTTCAGTCCTTGTTCCTGTTCAAAGCTCAGGGTCTCACCGTTATCCATCGAGAGGGTCCCCAAGCCCGTCAGCGTCACGATGCCACCCTGTTTAAAAGTCTCGAAGCAATCCGACACAAACTGTGCCACCTGTTGCCTTGCTTCTGCTGCCGAACATCCCTCACGAGTCTCGATGGCCTTGGCAAGCAGGTCGTTTTCCTCGCGCTGTCGCGGGTCGAAGCTGATGGAGGAGGAAGGCCGCTCAAAATGGTTGGTAATGACATTCACCTTGGCACTGTCATCCTGCCGCGAAAACCTACCGAGGCCAGGGACGATCACAGCGTCACGGTCGAAAAGCAGTTCAGTCAAGACGGGAGGCAGGTCGATCATAGGAGTAATTCTTTAGGGATGGACATCAAGTCTTCGGGCGTGTCGATGGAATAAGAGTTATCAAGCTCGGTGACAGCCACACGGATACGCAGACCGTTCTCGAGCCAACGAAGCTGTTCGAGCGACTCGTTTTGTTCCAGCCTTCCTGGTGGCAGGGCTGCGATGTGGCGCAACGTGTCGGAGGTATAGGCATAGAGGCCGATATGCCGATAGTATTCAGCATGTTCAAGCCATTGTGTGCGTTCCGCCCCCCGCACAAAAGGAATGGGATGCCGGCTAAAATAAAGCGCATCGCCTTGAAGGTCAAAGACCACTTTCACGGCGTTAGGGTTTTCGAGTTCCAGAGGGTCTGTGATACGGCGTGCCAGGGTTGCCAGTGCCACCTTTCCCGACCGGATGGTCTCCGCAAGCTGGTCAATTTGCCGTGGGTCGATAAAAGGCTCGTCACCTTGAATGTTCACCACCGCGTCGAAACGGTCATCCATCAAGTCAAGAACCTCGCGGCAACGGTCGGTGCCGCTACGATGATCCTCACGAGTCATCACCACCCTAAATCCCATGCCCCGCACGGCGTCGTAGATGCGAAGGTCGTCAGTGGCCACCACAACAGCATCCAACGAAGCCTCGAGAGCACGCTCACACGTGCGCTGAATCATCGGCTTGCCACCAATGAGAGCCAAGGGCTTGCCTGGAAAACGCGTCGAGGCATAACGGGCGGGTATGATTCCTAACACCTTCATCAGAACAAGCCGTTCAGGGAAGCCTCGATCTTCTCGATGATGCCACCCAAGTCCTCAGGATTCTCTAACTCAATCGTATCCATGTCGATAATCAGCAACTTGCCTTCTTTGTAGCCGCTGATCCATTCCTCGTAGCGGTCGTTCAGATTGCTGAGGTAATCGAGACGAATTGATTGCTCATAGTCACGGTTACGCTTGGCGATTTGCTTGATCAAGGTGGGCACGGAGGCACGAAGGTAAATCAACAGGTCAGGTGCCTGAAGAAACTGCGACATCAGGTCAAACAACGAGCGGTAGTTCTCATAGTCGCGCGACTCCATCAACCCCATCGAATAGAGGTTGGGGGCGAAAATCATGGCATCCTCATAGATGGTGCGGTCCTGGATGACATCTTTCCCACTATTGCGAATCTCAATCACCTGACGAAAACGGCTGTTGAGAAAGAATATTTGAATATTGAACGACCAACGCTGCATGTCCTCATAATAACTGGCGAGGTATGGGTTGTGATCCACTTCCTCATAATGCGGCGTCCAGCCGAAATGTTTGGCTAACAAACGGGTCAGGGTCGTTTTCCCCGCTCCGATATTTCCTGCGATAGCGATATGCATAATGTTATGATAATTTCAACCTGCGAAGATAATAAAAAATCTAAAATCTAAATCCTTAATTCTTAATTTTCATTTCGGCGTCTTAGTCAAAAAGAAAGCCGCCAGACCCGAAAAGAGGATGTTGGGAATCCATGCCGCCAGCATGGGAGAGACACCTCCGCTGACACCGAACGCCATGGCAATCTTGGCGAACAAGATGTAGGTAAAAGCGATAGTGATGCCCAATCCCAAATGCATGCCCATGCCACCACGGATCTTGCGGCATGAGAGCGAGACCCCGATGAGGGTGAGGATAATCACCGCGGCAGGCTGTGCCATGCGCTGGTGCATCTCCACCTCATAGCGTCGCACCCCCTCCACGCCACGCAACCTCATGCTTTCGATATGCTCATGCAACTCATAAAAATTCATCTCCTCGAAATCTTCCTTGGTGTTATAAAAGTCACTGCCACTCAAACGGGGAAGGATGGTATCGATACGGAAACCATTGACGATAGTCTCACGGTCACCGTTGATGTACCGCTTTGTGTAGTTATCGATACGAAAACGATGGTCATCCACAGAGTCGTGATAGATGACATCAGCGCACATCTTGAATGTCAATTCGTTGCCATCATATTGCTCGAGGGTAAACCTATAACCCAAGTCTTTTTTAAGATTATAGGTCTCCACATAAACAAACTCATTGGTATCAGTCTGTATATGGATATTTCTTCCCGAACTTCTTACTAATTGTTCTATATATTCATCCTTGAATTGTCTTCGTATCTCATTCATTTTAGGAATAAGGAAGTTACCAAGATAAAGCGACATGATTGTCAATAAAAACGCACCAGTAATATATGGAAAAAGAAAACGTTTAAAACTGATGCCACTACTGAGAATCGCGATGACCTCGGTATGGGTAGCCATCTTGGAGGTAAAGAAGATGACGGAGATAAAGACAAAGAGATGGATAAACTGGTTGATATAATAAGGGATGGAGGTCAGGTAGTAGTTGACCACCACCTTCTGCCAGGGCGCGTCATGTTTCAGGAACGAGTCGATGTTCTCAGAGAGGTCAAAGACGATGATGATGACCATGAGCAGTGACACGGCGAAGAAGAAGGTGCCGATGAATTTCTTTAATATGTATAAGTCAATTTTCTTCACGACGGGTTACAATCTGCGAGTGATTTTGGGCAACATCTCCTCTTTCCATGCGCTGAAGTCTCCGCTGATGATATGGCTGCGTGCCGACCTGACGAGCCAGAGGTAAAACCCGAGGTTATGGAGGCTGGCGATCATAGGGCCGAGTATCTCGCCTGAGACAAAGAGATGACGCAGGTAGGCCTTGGTATATTGTGCATCCACGAAAGTCTCTCCATCGGGATCGACGGGTGAGAAGTCGGTACGCCACTTCTCGTTTTTGAGGTTGATGATGCCTTGTGATGTGAAAATCATCCCATTACGTCCATTACGGGTAGGCATCACACAGTCGAACATATCGACACCTCGTTGGATTCCCTCCAGGATGTTGGCAGGGGTGCCGACGCCCATGAGATAGCGTGGTTTATCTTCGGGAAGGATGGTGTTGACGAGTTCAATCATCTCGTACATCTTCTCGGTGGGCTCGCCGACGGCGAGCCCACCGATGGCATTGCCGTCCGCATTTTTAGAGGCCACATACTCCGCCGACTGGGTCCGGAGGTCACGGTAAACACAACCTTGCACGATGGGGAACAACGCCTGCTCATAGCCATACTTCGGCTCGGTCTCCGAGAAACGCTGCACACAACGGTCGAGCCACCGGTGAGTGCGCTCCATCGACTGTTTGGCATAATGATAGTCGGCAGTGCCTGGCGTGCATTCGTCGAAGGCCATGATGATGTCGGCACCGATGCTCCTTTCGATATCCATGACACGCTCGGGGGTGAACAGATGTTTCGAGCCGTCGATATGAGAGCGGAACTCCACCCCTTCTTCTTTCATCTTGCGGATGCCTGTCAGCGAAAACACCTGAAAGCCGCCGCTGTCGGTGAGGATAGGACGGTCCCAACCGTTGAAACGATGCAGACCTCCCACCGCCTCCAAGACATCGAGTCCTGGGCGGAGATACAGATGATACGTGTTGCCGAGGATAATCTGTGCCTTGACCTCATCACGGGTATCCCTGATATGGCAGGCCTTAACAGAACCCACCGTGCCAACCGGCATGAAGATAGGCGTCTCAATGACCCCATGGTCAGTATGCAACAAACCCGCGCGGGCATGGCTCTTGGGGTCGGTGGAAGACAAAGTGAATTTCATCGCATGATATTTTTTGCAAAGGTAAAGATTTTCGTCTATCTTTGCGCAAATTTTTGGAGGGTCTGCCGTGAGCATCACTTTTTTTCATAACCGCCTGTCTTTCTACATCTTCGCCTGCTTCATCCTGATGCTTGTCATCCAACTGTGCATCCATTGGATCCGTTTCTCACGCCTTGCTTTTTACAAGAAGAAGCAACGTCCCAAGCAAGACGACGAGCTGGAGCCCGTCTCGGTGGTGGTATGCGCACGCGACTCTTACGAGCAGCTCACCGAGCTGGTACCACTCCTTCTCAACCAAGATTACCCAAAGTTCGAGGTCGTCGTGGTGAATGACTGTTCTGAAGACGAGACCGAAGAATACCTGAAAGACCTGGAACGACAAGAGCCACGCATCAAGCCGGTACAGCTGCGACAGCATCTCAACTTCTTCAACGGCAAGAAGTTTCCCCTCTCGATGGGCATCAAATCGGCTTCTTACGATTTGTTGGTGTTGACTGACGCTAACTGTCAGCCCACCAGCAACGAATGGCTCCGCACCATGGTCAGCAGCTACGGTGAGCACACCGAGGTGGTGCTGGGCTATCCTCGTTACCAGAACACCAAAAGGCTGTTGAACCGGCTGATCCGTTTCGATGCCCTGCAAACCGGCATCCTCTACCTCTCGGCAGCTTTGGCTGGCAAGCCTTTCATGGGCGTAGGCAAAAACTTATCCTATCGCAAACGTCTTTTCTATAAAAATAAAGGATTTACTTCACATTATACCATGCCTGCGGGTGACGATGACGTATTTATCAGCCAAGTAGCCACCAAAAAGAACACCCAGGTATGCATCGATGCTGAGAACAGCATCGTCATTGCCCCGATGCACTCGTTTTGGCATTGGGTGAGACGACGCTGCAACAAATACTCCACCATCAAGATGCACCATCCCAAAACGCGCGCTTTCATGGCCCTTCATTATTGGTCACAGTTCCTGTTTTACGGCTGTTTCATCGCGCTTTTCTTTTTGAAGCCCGCCTTTGCGATTCCCGTGGAAATCCCTTATTACGCTTACTATTTCCCGACGCTGGCTGTCCTATTCCTCCTGCGCTACATCACCCAGATGATCATCTATCACGGAGCCACACGCCGCCTTGGCGAACAAGGGCTCCTGGCAGGTCTTCTTATATGGGACGCCATCTTCGCTGTCATCACTCCCCTGTTCCGCATCACGGGAAGGATGAGCTAAGGGAATTGAGAATGGAAAAATGGGAATTGAGAGTGGGGGTAATCCCTAACGGGATACCTCCAACCTCTATCCTCTAACCTAATCTCAATTCTACATGCTCAATTCTACACTCGCTTATCAACAATATTCTGATTTTGTTCATAACTTATTAATAAAATAAGGTGAACAAAGCCTTAAAAGCCGTATCTTTGGAAGTTTAAAAAGCTGTCTAAACAGACCATTTTTTAGATTAAAATAATAATAATCAATAAATTAAACGCAAAACGACATGAAAAAAGGATTTACATTTCTAATGGCAGCCTTGCTGCTGATGGCAACCCACCTCGGCTGGGCACAGACGAAAGCAGAGGTCACCGACGTGTTGAACCGCGAACTCACGGGTGTTACAGGAACTTCCTACACCGAATGGAGTGACAAAACCAGCAATTCTGACGCGGTCTATGCCGGGCAAAGTGCAGGTGGCAACGAATCCATCCAACTGAGAAGCAACAACAGCAACTCGGGCATCATCACCACCGCCTCGGGTGGCACGGTAACCAAGGTCACCGTCACCTGGAACGCAAACACTGCTGACGGCAGAACCTTGCAAGTGTATGGCAAAGAGAGCGCTTTCACAAGCCCCACTGAATTGTACAACGCCAGCACACAAGGCACTTTGATCGGAGAAATCGTCAAAGGAACCAACACCGAGCTCACCATCGACGAGAGCTTTAGCTACATCGGCATGCGCTCAAAAACCGGCGCCATGTATCTCACGGAAATCGATGTCATCTGGACTTCCGGCGGCACTCCCAATCCCTCCATCACGGCTTCCAGCGTGGACATCGAGTACAACGCCACCTCGGGCAGCATCGCCTACACCGTCAACAACCCAGTCTCGGGAGGCACTATGAGCGCTGCTTGCTCCGACTCTTGGCTCAGCCTTGGCACCGTCAACAGCAGTGCCGTGCCTTTCACCTGCTCCGCCAACAGCTCTGGAGCCTCACGCACTGCCACCGTCACCCTCACCTATACCCATAGCGGCGGCACCGCCACAAGAAACGTCACTGTCACCCAGGCGGCTAACCCTAACGCCATCAACACCATCTCCGAAATCACTGCGGCTGGCACCTATACCGTGCAAGGCACCATCGTGGCCAAAAGCCAAAGAGGCTTCATCGTCGGCGATGGCACCGGTTACGTTTACTATTACAATCAAAACTATACGCAGGCTGACTATAACCTCGGTGACATGGTGAGACTGGCCGGTCCCGTGGTAGTCTATGGAGGCGTGTTCGAGTTCAACAGCAGCACCACCGTCACAGCAGCTACCAGCTCAAACTATGTGGCAGAAGAACCCACTGTACTCACCGGCGAAGACATGGATGCCCGTGTGGCTTCCACCACCCCACCGCAATTATCCAATTATATACAGTTCACGGGAACCCTCTCCATCAGCGGAACTCACTATAACATCACTGACATCGAAGGAGCCACCACTGCCATAGGCAGCATCTCCTATCCCCTTAACACACAATTCACCTCTTTGGACGGCGCACAGGTCATCGTCACCGGTTATTTTGTCGGCATCTCTACCAGCACGTATTATAACACCATGATTGGCTCAATTGAAGAAGTGCAGACCGGAGGTCCCAGCATCGCTGCCGACCCAGTGGATATCGACTATAACACCACCTCGGGCAACATTGCCTACAACGTCAGCAACCCCGTCGCAGGTGGTTCAGTAACCGCCTCATGTACGGAGACCTGGCTTACCCTTGGTACCGCAAACGCCACCGCAGTGCCCTTCACCTGCACTGTCAACAAGAGCTCTGCATCACGTACCGCCACCGTCACCCTCACCTATACCTATAGCGGTGGCACTGCCACAAGAAACGTCACCGTCACCCAGGCTGGCGACCCCAACTCGACTAACAGCATCGAAGAAATCACTGCCGCTGGCACTTATATCGTGGAAGGCACCATCGTGGCTAAAAGCGTCCGAGGCTTCATCGTTGGCGACGGCACTGGCTATGTGTATTATTACAATCAAGAATATGCCCAAGAGGAGTATAACCTCGGCGACATGGTAAGAATCGCCGGCAACGTGAAGATCTACGGCGGCGTGTTTGAGTTTGACAACACCGCCACCATCACCGCCGCTGAAAGCTCCAATTATATTGATGAAGAACCCACCGTGCTCACGGGCGCGGAAATGGACGCCCGCGTGAGCTCCGGCACACCCGCCCAGCTGTCCAACTACGTGCAGTATGAAGGCACCCTCTCCATCAGCGGCACCCATTACAACATCACCAATATTGACGGCGCAGAAACTGCAAAAGGCAGCATCTCCTACCCCATTGACACCGATTTCGCTTCTTTGGATGGCAGACATGTGATAGTGAAAGGTTATTACGTGGGTATCTCCTCCAGCCAATATTACAACACCATGCTCGGCACCATTGAAGCCACTGAACCCACAGGTCCTGAAATCATGGCCGACAACATCACCCTCGAATACAACGAGACCTCTGGCGCTATCGGATATTATATTGACAACGCCGTTGCAGGCGGCAGCCTCACAGCCACCTGCGATGCCAGCTGGCTCACCCTTGGCACCGTGGGCGACTATCTCATCCCGTTCACCGTCACCGAGAACATGGAAGACGCCGACCGTACCGCCACCGTCACACTCACCTATACTTACGCTGACGGCAACGTCACCAAAGCAGTCATCATCACCCAGAAACACTATGTCATCGACTATGCGGAACTGCCATTCTCTTTCAATGGTGGTCTCAACGACATTGATGCCACCAACGGCCTCACCCAAAACGGCCTTGGAAAAGACTATGGCACCGACCCGAAACTGAAATTCGACAACACAGGCGACTGGCTCATCCTCAAATTCAACGAACGTCCTGGCCGACTCAGCTTCGACATCAAGGGCAACACCTTCTCAGGTGGCACCTTCACCGTGCAGACTTCTGAAGACGGTGAGACTTACACCGACCTGGCATCCTATACAGAGCTCACCACCACGGTTGAGACCCCTGTGTTTGACGACCTGGGCGAGAATGTCCGTTACATCAAATGGATTTACACTGAGAAAGTGAACGGCAACGTGGGTCTGGGCGGCATCGAATTAGGTGTGTATGGAGCACCCGTGAACTACACGCTGACCCTCGGTACTCCCGAGCACATCACCCTCAACGCCACTTACGGAACCAACAACAGCCTGAGCAACGGCGAGTCGGGAACGCTCGCAGGCGGCACCACGGTTAGCCTGACCGTTACAGTGGATGAAGGATATGTCCTCGACGAGATTCATGCCACCGACATGACAGGCAGCCCCGTCACCCTGAACCCCGCACAAATTGAAGGAGCCTATACCTTCAACATGCCGAACAGCGATGTCACGGTCAACGCCACCGCTAAGCCCTCCTCAGTGGTGACCACCATGACCATCGCCGAGGTCCGCGCCCAACAGACTGGCGAGGTGAGCACTGCCGGAACTGTCACCAGCGTCAATGGCAAGACCGCCTACATCCAGGATGCCACCGCAGCCATCTGCGTCTATGGCAATGCCAACCTTAATCTCGCCATAGGCGACTACATCACCGTGGCAGGAACGCTTTCAACGTATAGAGGTTTGCTGGAGATCACCGCCCCCACTTACGAGGTCGTCTCACAAGGCAACACCGTCACCCCCACTGTGATGACCATTGAGGCCATCAACACCGACTTCGCTGGCGACAACGCATGGCAAGGCTGGCTGACACGCATCCAAAATGCCACTGTCACCGAGATCAACGGCCAAAACACCAGCATTGAACAAAACGGCAACAGCATCGTGGTCCGTGGCATCAGCAGCGACGTGACCTTTGTCGTTGGCGATGTCCTCTCCCTGACGGGTAACATCGGATGCTTCGACACTCCGCAAATCGTCCACCCGACTGATGTCGAGGTACAGGCCAGCGGCAATCCTGTCATCAATGCCGACAATGCGGTCACCCTCGCCTACGACGCCACCTCTGGCGAGATTGCCTACACCGTCACCAACGCCGTGGCTGGCACCAACCTCAGCGCCACCACCGACGCCAACTGGATCAGCAACCTCACCGTGGCCACCGACAAGGTCACCTTCACCACCAGCGCGAACAACAGCGACGCTGACCGTACGGCCACCATCACCCTTAGCTACAACGGCGCCTCCGACAAGACGGTCACCGTCACCCAAGAGCATTATGTCGCCGACTTTGTCGAGCTGCCCTTCCACTTTGACGATGGACGCGCTGAGATCGCCAACACCGCCGGCCTCACCCAAGAAGGCCTCGACACAGACTACGCCAGCTCACCCAAACTGAAATTCAAGAACACCGACTCATGGGTGCTCTTACAATTCAACGAACGTCCAGGCAAGCTCAGCTTCGACATCAAGGGCAACAGCTTCTCAGGCGGCACCTTCAGCGTGCAGACCTCTGAAGACGGTGAGATCTTCACTGACCTGGCCGTTTACACCGAACTCGGCGCCACCCAAACTCCCGAGTTCAACAATCTGGGCGAGAACGTCCGTTACATCAAGTGGATTTACACTGAAAAAGTCAACGGCAACGTGGCTTTGGGCAACATCAATCTCGAACCCTACAGCGTACCCCAAGAGTATGTCTTGAGTGTCTATGACCCCTTACACGTCACCATCACCGCCACTTACGGCAATACCAGCCTCACCAATGGCGACCATGAAGACGTGCTCAGTGGCACCGCCATCACTGTCAGCGTCGCCGTGGAAGAAGGCTACATCTTGGAAGCCCTCACCGTCACCGACGCAGAGGGTGAAGCAGTCAGCGTGACCCATGCCAACGACAGCTGGAGCTTCTACATGCCTAACAGCGATGTCGATATCGATGCCACTGCCGTCGTCGCTCCTGTGGTGGAGACCACGACCTACACCATGGTCACCTCCATCGAATCAGGTCGTCACTACATCATCACCAATGGTGCCAACAAAGCGATGGGCGGACAAAACAACAACAACCGCGCTGGTGTTGACATCACAGTCACAGAAGGTGTCGCCTCCGTCACCAGCGACGCCGGTGTTTGCGAACTCGTCATCAACGGTCCCGATGTCAATGGCAACTACACAATCTATGATGCCACAACACCGGGTTATCTCTTCGCCGCAAGCAGCGGATCCAACTACCTAAGGACAAGAGAATTCAACATCGACGCCAACAGCCAGTGGACCATCACCTTCGACGAGGAGAACAGCGCAGTTATCACCGCCCAAGGCAGCAACACCCGCAACCTGATGCGCTTCAACAGCAGCAGCAACATCTTCTCCTGCTATGGAAGTGGTCAGAACCCCATCTACCTCTACCTGAAAGACGAAGACACCAACTACGAGTTCTTCACCGATGTCATGGGCTATGGTGAGGAAGAAGGAGGCTGGCAGCTCATCGCTTCGCCGGTGAACAGCAACACCGAGCCTACCGAAGCCATGCTCAGCAATGAATACGACCTCTATGCCTTCGATGCCACACAGAGCATGGAATGGCGCAACCACAAAGCCGCGACCTTCCAACTCGCACCGAAAGCAGGTTACCTCTATGCCAACAGTGCCAACACCACCCTGCATTTTGAAGGACAACCCAACACCAACGGTGGTGTCAACATCGCCTATACTTCAAGCAGCAGCCACAACGGCTGGAACCTCATCGGCAACCCCTTCGGTCAAGCCGCCTACCTCGCTGACGGTCGTTCCTTCTATGTCATGAACGAAGAAGGCACCAATATCATCCTCGCTGAAGACAATGGCATCAATATGGGTCAAGGCATCTTCGTGGTGGCCACAAGTGCCAACGACAACCAAGTCACATTCACCACGACTGCCCCGACAAAAGCCAAGGCCTTGGCCATCAACCTCAGCGAAAATAATGTGTTGGTTGACCGCTCTGCCATTCGCTTCGACAACAGCCGCAACCTTGAGAAGGTAATGCTCAACAATGAAAACAGCCATCTCTTCTTTGCACAAGACGGCAGCGAATATGCAGTGGTCAACGCCGAAAGCCGTGGTGAGAAGAGCCTTATCATCAAGGTGAAAGCCAATACTCAATACACAATCAGCGTCTCCATGGAAAACATCAGTTTTGAGCGTCTCGTCCTTATTGACAGCCTCACAGGCGACTCCATTGACCTGCTGAAGAACCCCAATTTCTATTTCCAATCGGATAATGAAGAAGTTATCAACCGTTTCAAGATTGAATTTGTTGAAAAAAAATAATAAAAAAACATTGTAGGTAACGAAATTATTTCTAATTTTGCAGCGGATTTCAACAGATAAGAATCTGAGATAGAATTAATATAAGGTATAATAAATATAAAAAGGTATTAAAATGAAAAAGTCAATTTTGATTTTAAGCTTAGTTTTGGGTCTCACTATTGGAGCCACCGCTCAAGAAGGATCTGGTTTGTTCAAACGCGGTGACGCTCAAGAAGAATCAAACGGTCTGGGAAATCGTGGTGACGACATCAAGGGTCCTGGTCTTCCCGGTCACGGTGAGAACACTGACCAGCCCGCACCCCTCGGCAGCGGAGCCTTGTTGCTGATTGGTTTTGGTGCAGCTTACGCCATGAGCAAGAAGAACAAGCACTAATCAATGGTTCTTTGAGACCAAATCCTATTAAGGATGCTATCCTTAAAGACAAAGACATGTCGGTGATCCTTCGGGTCACCGACTTTTTTTTATCAAAAAAAAACCAACATGAAAAGATTCACCATTTTTTTTGCGCTGTGCCTGATGATGGCCAACGCCACTCTTTTTGCACAGATCCCCAACGGTTATTATAATAACGCCGAAGGCAAAACAGGCGATGCCTTGAAAACCGCCCTTCACAACATCATCAAAGGACATCATGTGGTCAGCTACAACGGCTTGCTTGACGCCTACGCCTATACCGACTGCTATAGCGATGGCAAGATTTGGGACATCTACTCAAACAAACATTGGGCTCTTACCCAAGACTGTGGAAGCTACAATAGCGAGGGTGACTGCTGGAACCGTGAGCACACCTGGCCCCAAAGCTGGTTCAATGAACAGACCACCCCGAGAAGCGACCTCTTCCATGTAATGCCCACCGATGGATACGTAAACAACCGCCGTTCCAACTACCCTTACGGCGAAGTGAGCAACCCCTCCTGGACCTCAAGTAACGGCTCCAAACTCGGCAATTGCACCACCTCGGGCTATTCAGGCACCGTGTTCGAGCCTGTTGACGAATACAAAGGCGACATCGCACGCAACTTCTTTTACATGAGCGTCCGCTACTACAGCGAGGACAGCGGATGGAGCACCAGCCCCATGACCAACAAGTCAAGCATCCTCGACTGGGCCATGACCATGCTGCTACGTTGGAGCGACGAGGACCCCGTCAGCCAAAAGGAAATCGACCGCAACAACGCAGTCTATGGCTACCAAAACAACCGCAACCCTTTCATCGACCATCCAGAATATGCTCGTATGATTTGGGATCCAAACTGGACAGGTGGTACTCCATATAACATCACCTGTGCCACGGGATTGTCGCACGGAAGCATCTCCGCCCCTGCCACCGCGCTGAAAGGTTCCACCGTGTCCATTACCACCACCCCCGACCCAGGCTACATGGTGAGCAGCTATTCCGCCTATAAGACCGGGAGTCCCTCCACCACGGTCTCCGTCAGCAGCAACGGCACCTTCATCATGCCTGACTACGATGTCACCGTCAGTGCCACCTTCGTGATAAACAACACCTATTATAATATCACGACTGCCACCGTCAATCATGGCACCATCCAAGTCAGCAACACCAGCGCCAAATCAGGCACCATCATCACCATGACCGCCACGCCAGACAATGGCTACAACCTATACTCATGGTACGTTTATAAGACTGGTGACATGAACAACAGTGTCTATGCAGGCACCAACGGCTCCTTCGTCATGCCTGCCTTCGACGTCACGGTGAACGCCACCTTCTCCACCGAAGGCAGCAGCGTCAACGGCGACTTTGTGAAAGTCACAGAGAACCTCAGCGACTGGAGCGGTGAATACCTCATCGTCTATGAAACAGGCAGCATGGCATTCAATGGAGGCCTCACCTCCCTCGACGCCAATAATAACGTCACGGGAGTCACCATCAGCAACAACACCATCGAAGCCACTCAAAACAACATCGCGGCAAAATTCACCATCGCCAAATCCGGCGACAGCTACACCATCAAATCCGCCAGCGGCTATTATATCGGAGCCACCACCGACAACAACACCGTCAACAGCTCCACCACCACAGCTTACACCAACACCATCAGCTTCAGTAATGGCGACATCGACATCGTGGGGTCAGGAGGAGCTCATCTGAGATACAACACCGCCAATGCCAGATTCCGCTACTACAGATCAAGCACATACACCCAACAAAAAGCCATCCAGCTGTACAAAAGATCAGTCACGGTAATCACCCCTACCCATACCATCCATTTCAACAACAACGGTGGCACAGGCAACATGAACGACCAAACTGTCGATGAATACGTCCCTACCGCCCTCACTCCTAACGTCTTCACCCGCGACGGCTTTGAGTTTGACGGCTGGAACACTGAGGCCAACGGCACTGGCACCTATTACGCCGACAACGCCAACATCACCCTAACGGACGACATCACCTTATATGCCCAATGGGATCCAAAATACACCATCATCCTCAACGAACCAGAAAACGGCACCATCAGCGCCAACCACAGCGCCGCTGTGGAAGGCACCACCATCACCCTCACCGCCACCCCCAACGCTGGGTTTGAATTCGATTCATGGACAGTCACCGACGGTGCAGGCAACAACATCGAAGTGATTGAAGACCAATTCGAGATGCCTGCCGACCACGTCACCGTCAACGCAATCTTCAACCAGCAAAGCGTCATTTACGAATTCCAATACACGAAGGTCACCGCGGCACCTGCCGACTGGAGTGGCGACTACCTGATTGTTTACGAAGACGGCAACCTGGCATTTAACGGCGGACTAAGCACCCTGGATGCGTCAAGCAACACGATTCCCGTGACAATTAGCGATAACACCATTGCCTATAATACCACCACCCAAGCCGCTGAATTCACCATCGCCAGCACCTCCAATGGAAAGTATTCCATCCAAAGCGCAAGTGGATCATTCATTGGCAGAGGAACCGACAGCAATGGTCTCGATGTCTCAAGCACAGCCTTGGACAACACCCTCTCCATAAGCAATGGCGCTGCCAACATTATCGGCAACGGTGGTGCCTACCTGCGTTATAACAACACCAGCGGCCAAAACAGGTTCCGCTATTATAAATCAAGTTCCTACACCTCACAAAAAGCCATCCAGCTGTATAAACGCGTTAGCGTTGAAATCATCACCAACGGACACACCGTAACCTTCTATCCTAACGGTGCAAGCGGCGACAGCTATACCCAGACCATCGCCGAAAACGCCAGTGAAACGCTCACCGCCAACACTTTCACCCGCGAGGGCTATGAGTTCAACGGCTGGAACACCCAAGCCGACGGCAATGGCATCGCCTATACCGACCAACAAGAGGTGACTCTTACCGATGACCTCGACCTCTATGCCCAATGGGAACCGCTCTATACAATCACCGTAGTACAGCCCGAGAACGGAACAATTAGCGTCGCCCCTGCCTCTGCCACCGCAGGAGCCATCATCACCTTGACCGCGACACCAAATAATGGATACAACTTCGAGGCATGGAACGTCACTGACGCCAACAACCAGCCCATCGCTGTCTTAAACAACAGCTTCAACATGCCCGCCGGCAACGTCACTGTTAGCGCAAGCTTTGTGCCACAAAGCGGCGACACCTTCATTCAACAATACTATCTCGTGACCTCCGCCGAACAACTGGTGGTCGGCAGGAGCTATCTCATCGTGAACATCGAGGCAGAAAAAGCACTCAGCAAAACCCAAAACAACAACAACCGCGCTGCTGCCACTGTCACCTTCTCCAACGACAACATCACCAACATCGGCGATGCCTGCGAGTTGACTCTCGGCGGTAGCGAAGGGAAATGGACTTTGTTCGACCCTAACTACGGCACGGACGGTGGCTATCTCTATGCAGCCAGCAGCAACTCCAACTACCTGAGAACTCTTGATACGGTCAACAGCAATGCCCTTTGGGACATCACCATCCAAGACAACGGAGCCGCGACCATAAAAGCACAAGGCTCAAACACCCGGAACATCATCCGATACAACAGCGCCAGCACTCCCCCTATCTTCAGCTGCTATGCCTCAGGCCAAAAAGTTGTTTACCTCTTCATCCGCAGCGAAGCTTTTGACCATACTGCTAATGAAACCATTGCCAACCTGTTTTGGTTCGACAAACACACGGTTCGTAATGGCGCCACCTTGACCGTCACTGGCACTGCCACCTGCAACAACCCCAACCAGCTCATCCTTGAAGACGGAGCCCAGCTCATCCATCATAACGATGGTGTGAAAGCCACTGTCATCAAAAACATCACCGCTTTCACCG
The DNA here is from genome assembly GCA_946402445.1 of uncultured Bacteroidales bacterium. Lineage (GTDB taxonomy): Bacteria > Bacteroidota > Bacteroidia > Bacteroidales > F082 > Limimorpha. Next base: position 1,176 of record CAMIWN010000028.1, on the reverse strand, counting down.
ACAGCGAGACCAGCGACGGATGGTACACCATCGCCACACCTATGGCCTCAGTCAACCCCTATCAAGTGGAGGGCATGACCGATGATGAATATGACCTTTATGCCTACGACGAGGATGCCTCTTTGGAATGGATCAACCACAAAACAGGGAACGGCTTCGACCTCATCAACGGCCAGGGATATCTCTACGCTCACAACCCCGACATCACCCTTGAGGTGAAAGGCACCCTCAACAACGGTGACTTTAGTCAAACCGCCCCGTTGAGCTATGCCAACAGCGACCTCGACATCCAAGGATATAACTTACTTGGCAATCCCACCGCTCACGAAATCAACTTCACCAAGACCGAGAACGTCTCCGATGGTTACTATTATCTCAATAACAACGATGTCTGGACCTACGAGATCAACAACACCGTTCCCGCTGGAAGAGGTTTCCTCGTCAAGGCCAATGCCGAGGCTCAATCTGTGGTTTTGAACCCGCAAACGAAACGGGGAAATGACGATAAAGGGACGCTTTGCACATCGTTTCTACAGGTGGATGTGGACGGTGAAAAGGCCTACGTGAAACTAACCGATGGTGTCTCCATGCCCCTAATCAGCCTCAACGGACAGCATTCCAACCTCTATCTCACCCAGGGCAAAGAAAGCTACGTCATGTTGGTTCGTAACAAGGCAGAGCGCATCCAAATAAACTACGATGCCACCAACAACGAAACTCACACCTTGAAGATTCAAGGCAACGTGGAGCATCTCGACTATCTCCACCTCATCGACCATCTCACTGGAGACGACATCGACCTGTTGACTCAACCCTCCTACACTTTCGACACAAAAACGAACGACCTATCCGAAAGATTCGACCTGGTGTTCAGTCCTATCCAAAACATCAACGCTGAAGACGACTTCGCCTACGTAAAGGACAGCATGATTGTGGTGCCTAACGCCAATCCAGCCGCAACATTGCAGATTATCGATGTCACTGGACGAATCGTTCTCAATAGAAGTGTGAAATCAAGCATTTCCACCGCGGAATTAGCTCCTGGCGTATATATGCTGCGACTCATTGAAGGCGACAAAACCAGGACGCAAAAAACCAAGCTTTGAGAATTTAGAATTTAGAAGAGGGTGACTAAAAAGTAGTCATCCTCTTTTTTTATTTTTTGATAAGAAAAAA
>CAMIWN010000027.1:0-40820 GCA_946402445.1 uncultured Bacteroidales bacterium | reverse complement strand
CCTCAAGCAGCTTGATGGTGTTGTCGAGCACTTCGTGGGCGCGTTTGCGGCAGATACCGCCTTCCCTGAACTCCATCTCTTCGCCGATACTCTTCATGTTGTTGAAGATGTACTTGGCGTTCTCGATGGAGAGGTAACGGTCGCTCATGAACGGGGTGTGGATGGCCTCGGTGGGCATACCCAACAGTTGGATGCCTTGGTGCGTCCAGATGCCAATCATGTTGAACAAGGCATCTTGGATGTGGCCACGGAAGATGTTGCCCGTCATGAACTTGGTGGGTGGCATGTATTTCAGTGTAGCCTTGGGGAAGATCTCGCGGGTCATCTGTGCCTGAGCGAGTTCCAGGAGGAAGCCGTTTTCCAGCATCGGGTCCATCTCGAAGGCATGACCCAGACCCATCTGCTCTTCGGGCAGACCGGCGATCAAGGCCAATTGCTCGTTGATAAGGTCGGAAGCCAACACGGTATGGGCAGCTTCCACGGCGTCGGCGGTGGTCAGGTAGTTATCTTCACCAGTATTGATGATGACACCGGCGAAACCATTGATAATACGGCTCATGTATTGGTCGATGAGGGTACGTTGCATGTTGATGTCGCGGAACAGGATGCCGTAGAGGGCGTCGTTCAGCATGACATCGAGGCCTTCGAAAGCGCCCATGATGGCGATCTCGGGCATGCAGAGACCCGAGCAGTAGTTGCAGAGGCGGATGTAACGGCCCTGCTCCTCGCCCACTTCGTCCAAGGCCTTACGCATGATACGGAAGTTCTCTTGGGTGGCGAAGGTGCCGCCGAAGCCCTCGGTGGTAGCGCCGTAAGGCACATAGTCCAAGAGGCTCTGACCCGTGGTACGGATCACGGCGATGATGTCGGCTCCCTGACGGGCACCGGCCTGGGCTTGCACCACGTCCTCGTAGATGTTACCCGTGGCCACGATGATGTAGAGGTAAGGCTTGGGGCCTTCGCCGATGGTCTCGAGGTAATGCTCACGGCGGGCGCGGCGGGTGCGGATGCGGCTCATGCTCTCGTCGATGACGGGTTGCAGCGTGTCGGCAATCTGTTTCTGGTCGCGGGTCACCACCTTGGTGAGGTCGAGTTCACCCTTGGCGACTTTTTCGGCAATCTCTTGGGGTTTGAGGCCCGTCTGGATCATGGCGTTGGCGATGAAGAACAGGATGCCCTCGCCGAGCACGCCTTTGTCCTTGATGGCGTCCACCACCACATTGGGCAGCGGCACATCGCTTTCGTCCACCCCGTCGATGCCCATCAGTCGGGCGAGGGTGCGCTCCACGGCCACCGTGGTGTATTGCTCGCAGAAGGCCTGCACATCGTCAGCGATGTTCTTCGCCAGCCCTCTGGCATACTCCACTTTCTTAAAATCAAGTCCTAATTTACTTTCCATATTTTTAGTTATGATAATTAAATATTAATATTGTATTTATTAATTCTTAATAATCTGTTTCGTGACAACTCCAGAAGGGGTAAACACCTTTAATATATAAGTGCCTGCTTGTTGTTCTGACAGGTCGATTACATTTTCTTTTGTTTCTTTCACCAACTGGCCAACGATATTAAAAATCTCAACATTTGTTATTTCATAATCAATATGAATCAGATCATTTGTTGGATTAGGATAGATTGAGGGATTATCAAATTCATCAATTCCAGTAGATAACAAATCAAGAAGTTCATTCACTACCCAATGAGATGAATATACATTATGATATAATTCCCAACGAACCATCTTTTCATGTAAAAGTGAAATCATTTCAGCTTTTTCTTCTTGAGATAAATCCATAACGAGACTCATATAATACATCATTGTCTCCATGAGACAATAATCGCTGGAATAATGCCCCCTATCATAAGATTGATACTCTCCTTCAGGTATCTCAAAAACAAACTCTATCTGACGGGATGAATAAAGAGAAAGGAGTTCAGACAAGCAATCTGGACGATTGAAATACTCTTCCGCACAATTCAACCATCCTCTATAAATTCCAAATGTTCGGATTAAATCTTCAGGTTGATATCCCGTCGCCCCTGAAGTCACTTCACTGAAAAACGGGCAATAGATACAAGTCTCTAACAATCGAGCAGTTGAAATGTTTTCCAAAGTGTCTGTAGGCAATTGTACAGATTCAAGTCGAGCCTCAAAGCTTCCCAAATTTATCCATTCTTCTGTTTCAGGTATTACTGAAAACAGGTAACCATGATACGGCACTGCATTGGTTTTGTACGGTTGAAAAACTTCCTGTGCCTTTAGTCCATTTAGAAGCAAACTTAATAGTCCTGCAAATAATAGTAATAATAGTTTTTTCATTTCAACATTCTCCTATCTTCCACGCCCTCCAGCACCTTCATCTGCTGAATGGCGATTTTATTCAGTTCAATCAATCCTAATTTACTTTCCATATTCTTAGTTTATGTTGTTTAAATAATTGATTTATTGTTCGTTCAAATTGTTAATTCCAAATTCTTTGGATAGTTTTTTCTATAATCCCTTGTATTCCTTGCTCAATCGTTCTTGTTTCAGACTATCGGTTTTCCTTTCTTGTTCCTCATATGCTTGTTTTTTTCTGATGCATTCCTCTTTTTTTAGTTCTTCTACCTTCTTTGAGAAAGTCCAATCAGAATAAGTTATTAAATAAATGGGGCTATATCTATATCCCGATAAGGAGAACGTTTGAGATACTGCTTTTTCACAACAATCGAATGATAGCGTAATGTGCGTGTTACCATCGACCCATAAAACATAATGGTCTTTTTCCTTGTATGGTTTTCCGTATTTATCAGCCAATGTCGACTTCAGAGTTCTAAACAACTCCTCATCATGTTTGCACGATACTTCGTTCGACGAACCAAAAGCGCATACTTTTACGTCGAGTAGTCTTTCCTCATAAAAATCAAGCAATATTGTCACAATTTCTTCAGAATACCTTTCGTCTTCTGACTTCAATACAATTTTGGCATTAAATGCCTCATTCACTCCATAATCATCGGATGGTATTCTTTCACCTAAACCTCGTAGATTTAAACGTTCTTGTCCATGAGCTGTTGAATAGAAATCCCAAGCGCCTTCCTTTTTGAGTTGAGCCAAAACTTGTTCTTTATTCATGGTTAGAGAAATACCAAGTATCAAAGAGTCGTTTTGATTATTCTTTATTGCTTGTTGAGCGAAGTATTCATCATCACTTAAAACATTTCCTGTATTGCTTGTATTACATGAATAAACAAACAAAGCAAGAATCAGCAATATGATTAAATTGCGCTTCTTCATTTCAGCATCCTCCTTTCTTCCACGCCCTCCAGCACCTTCATCTGCTGGATGGCGATTTTGTTCAGTTCAATCAGCCTATCGTGCTGCGGCATACCAGCGCCCCGAAGGGGCAACAGCCCCCAGCCCAGGGCAACGCCCTGGGCAAACGACGATGCGTATTTGTTTCGCCCTGAAAGGGCAAAAGCATTAATAGATGGTGTTAATTGCTTTTGCCCCTGCGGGGCGCTATTTCCCGGATTATCCCGGTACCCAGGGCGTTGCCCTGGGCTAATTGCTTGTTGGCCTTTCAGGCCGCCAATTGACACCAGCATCATCTTCATCTGCTCCCTCCTTCCTCCTTTTTCAAAGGGGTCGAATTCGACCCCTTTGGGTCTAAATCTATCGAATTCGATAGGTTTGGTTTTAACCCCCTCGAATTCGAGGGGTTTAAATATACCGAATTCGGTATATTTAGAATCTCCCTCGCCGTCTCAATCCACTCCTTGTCAATCCCTAAACTCTCGGCGATATTCAACGCCTCGTGCGGCACTTCGCCGTCTTGCACCTCGACGAGTTCGTAGTTCATCGTGCCGTTCTCGAAGCCCTTCACGCGGAGGCAACGGGCGTCGGTCGGCTCTATATCGTAATGCGTGGTCATGACGAGGCTCACATTGTCGCCCCTCAACACCTTCACCAAGGCCGACACCAAAGCCGTTCCCTCGGTGGGATTGGTGGTGCGGGCCGGCTCGTCAATCAACGCCACTATCTTTCTGTTTTCGCGCGATGCCTTGATGACGGCATCGATGTTCTTCATCTCTGCGGCAAACGACGACAGCCCCTTCTCGATGGACTGCTCGTCGCCGATGCAGAAGAAAACCTCATCCTTGACGGCGATGTCGGCCGATTGGGCCGGGATGCCGAACCCGTATTGGAACAGGTACTGGCACAGCGTCAAGGTCTTCAAGACCACGGTCTTGCCACCCATGTTGGCACCCGTGATCAAAGTGGGCTTCTGCCCAAAGGTGAGGCTCACCGGCTGGAACGCGCGTTTGCGCTGCGCCAAGGCGTCCTTCACCTGCGGATGGAACATCGCCTCGTAACGGCTGATGTCATCCTTCGAAATCGTTGGGAAGCAAAGTCCCAACTGTTTTATCTGTAAGGCTTTGGCGAGGTTCATGTCAATCTTCGCCATCGCGATTTGGGCTTCCTCCAAAGCCTTCGCAAAAGGAACCAACTGCTTGCTCAAATCCCTCCGCACACCTTCTTCAATCTCGGCACACTCGGCCAAGAGTTCCTCTTGTCGGCTTGGATTTTGGCGCATCTGCGCGCGCAGGTCGCGCAGTTCCTGGCAATAGGAGTCATAGACATAGAAGGTCGCCATCTTCAGCCCGTCGGGGTCGAGGATGGTGATGACCTCGTTCAGGTCGGGCACGGCGATGGCCTTGTCCAAGCCATGGGCTTTCATACGCTCCGCCACATCGACGGCCAAGATGGCCAGATGCTTCACCTCGAAGAGTTCGATGTCGTCCAAGACGGCCTGCTGCCCGAGGTTCTTGATGGTCGTGCGGATGTCCTTCAGTCCCTGTAGGCGGAACTGGAGCGTATTAATATAAGGTGTATCGACCTCCTCCACGAAACGCACAAACTGCCGCAGCACCTCATACGAACGGGCAATCTCCTCCCCTGTCCGCATCATCGGCATGTCGAGCATCCAACGGCGCGTATAGCCCGCTTGCAGTTCGAGTTGCTCGAACACATAACGCAGGCCGCAGGGCGATTCTATGTGGTCTCTCAATTGCATTCCTTTTTCATTAAATCATACACCGGAAGTTGTATCGCTTCCGAAAGTCTTTCACAAAGCGTGTCGGAGTCCAAGGTCACGCCCAAGGGCGAGGTCGGGTTCACCGTCACGGCGATGAGTTTGCTCTTTTGCAGCACGCGGATCATGCCGCCTGCCTTCAAGAACAGTCGGTACTGCTGCGGACTGACGAAGATCTTGGTGAAGTCGCGCACCACCAGTTCGCAGGTCTTCAGTTTCGGGTTTTTCCTCACCTTCTCGAGGAAGCCATCCACCAAGGCGCCCGCCACGTAAAGTGTTTTGCAGCGGTCCATGCCCTCGAAGCGGAAGTCTTGCGACAGCGAGGAGATGTGGCTCAACTCGTGCAACGCGCCTTCGTCATCGATATACCACACGCCTTTCTCGATGGGCATCAGCAGGTTAAGATTGGCCTCCTCCGTCAGCGGGATCTTGATTAGATCGACAACGAAGGCGGTCTGTTGCACCAGCGTGTTCATGTTGGTCGAATACGCGGCGCCGGTGGCCAGTATCATGCTCTGGCTCACAGCGGGCGAAGCGAGGCTCATGCGCGACAAGGCCCCGTCGATGATGACGAGCTCGATGCCCACGCGGTGCATGTCTTTCATCCAGCGCTTCAGTCCGCTGGCCGACGAGGGTCCCGACAGGAGAATCTTGCCCCCTGTCAAGGCTTTGGCCGTCACCACACGACCCAAAGAGGTGTTTTCATCGCTCACATCGATGAGTTCGGAGACGATGCGTTTCTGGCGGTAGTGCATCTCGGACGTGCCGAAATACATCCCTTGGCGCAGATAGATCTCCGGCTTCTGGGTGCGCGTCACCTGGTCGGTGGTCTCTCCATCAATGCCTATTGAAGTCACGGCAATGCGCTTCCTCTCGACGGGCAGGCGGTCGAGCACATAGTTCAGACTGACGGTCTTCCCCGTGTTCTTCTGCAGGCCTACTATTGAGAGGCTGTCGTAGTTCAATATGTCATCGATGAAGGTCATTAATTTTCTACTTTTATTTGATTATTGCCTGCTCTCCTCTTTGACTATCATTTTCACTGACAAAAGCGTTTTGTCCATCTATTTTACTATCATTCTCACTGACAAAAGAGCCTTTGTCATCATTTTTTACTATCATTTTACTGACAAAAGCGTTTTGTCCATCTATTTTACTATCATTTTTATTGCCAAAAGCGTTTTGACTATCATTTTGACTATCACTTGGACTGCCAATAATCTCCCCTACCCAATATCCATTTCTTGGCGTTCCTTCCCAATAAAGTCCAGTCAAAATCTTTATTTTTTTAATTTCACGATTCACAGTTGCTGTTGATAATGAAAGTCTTGACGCAATTTCTACTATTGTAATCCCTTGTTCTTTGCGTATGAGTGCCACTATCTTTTTTTGTCTTTCATTCAACAATTTTAGACTATCATTTTGACTATCATTTTGACTGCCCAAAGCATCGATGACTACCCATTGCCCATTCTTTCGGCCACCTATGCGTTTTAAAAATCCATATTGTTGCAATCGGCCAATGTTGGACTTCACAATAGTTTCAGTCTCTCCAATGGCCTCGGTCACCTCTTGCCGAGAGGCTTTTGGATGTTCTTTCAGATAGTTCAAAATTGCCTTTTGGGTAGTGGTTAAAGGCTTTGGAGTAGTGTTTTTGCTCTTTTGGGTAGTGGATTCTTCCTTTTGGGTAGTAGAAATCAGTTCCTCATTTGCCTTTTGGGTAGCAGTTTCGTCCTTTTGGGTAGTCCGCCAAACACGAGCGATGAACTGATTTCCCTCGGGACGGTCTATCAATTCCACATCGCAGTGTTCAGCCATCACGCGCGGAATACCTGACCCAAGGCCACGGTAAGGCATCGTCTTGGAACCGAACTGCGCCAGTTGGGGATTGCGCGGGTCGGAATTTCCGAGCATGATTTCCTCAATAGTTTGTCCGTCAGGCAAGCATCCGGGGTTGACAATCTCAATTCTATTGTCAAAGACCAATAGCCTAATGGCAGCAGGTTTAAGCAAATCCAAATGAACCAAAGCATTTTGGACAAGTTCCTGCAACACAACCTCGGAAATCTCCAAATCACCTTCGCTGTTGAATGATTGGCCATTTTGTGGTCGGTTCAAACAGGATTTCAGCCATCGCATCGCATCTTCGTACATCTCAGGGATGGTTCCCGTAATGTCGCGACTGTCATGGTATTGGGTTCCGCCAATGTAGTTGCCAACAAACCAAACAGCCTTGATACAATGCTGTGGACGGAATAGTTGCGGTTCTTTGGCAAAATACATCAATCCGGCAACAGTAAGCCGTCCAAGTTCATCTGTAATGTGTGCGTTCTTCAGAACAGTTTTTGGTGGCATACTAAACTCGTCAATCCTCTTGCCGAAAGCCTTGGTAAAGTAGGCATCGAGAGCCTTGGTGTCAATATCATTCTCACTACTACCGTCAACGCCTTCTTCATCCACCTGATACTGACGTGATTGCTGCAATAGTCTGCGGATTTCAACATTCTCCGTAACACGCCGTTTGTCAGCACCTTGCTTCACCCAAATGTTTCCCGCCAAATCCTTATAAGGCTTGTATTCACCTCTTTTCACGTATGCAAGCAAATAGGCTCGCCCTTCATGTTTCAGCGTTTCCGTTTCAATATAGATGACAGGCCTCACATGGTCATTGGCCGCATTGCCCAACTCACGCGAAGTATATTGTAGTTGCTCGTAGGTAAGTCCCACCATTTTGCCAGTCTTGTCTTCCGCTCCAAACACGATAACACCACCATGAGTATTGGCGAAAGCCACCAATTCCTCGGCTATCTGTTTCGGCGTGGTAAACTCCAACTTGAACTGCACAGTGGTGGTCTCACCCAAGCCGCATAATTCTACAAGTTCTTGTTCTGTCATTATCTAAATCAAAACGGTTTCTGTAGGGACGCAATAACCACGTCCCTACATATCACCTTAATTAATTATCTGTTCTCGTTGCGTTCATGTCTCTTCAAAGCCTTCGGCTCGATGTTCATTCTCTCGCCTTCAAGCAGTGAAATCACACCGTCAACGGCCTTGTCGGCACCGACTTGTTCCTTGGCGCGTGCAGCCTGGCACTCGGGGCAGTTGCACTCGCTGTGGTACTCGGTCGGCTCGGTGTAGGTCGTGATGACGCCTTCGAAGTTGCGCAGCACCACCTTGCCAGGGGCTTGCGAGATGACATACTGGGGCATGACCGGGGTCTTGCCGCCGCCACCGGGAGCATCGACGACGAAGGTCGGGATGCAGAAGCCGCTGGTGTGGCCGCGGAGGCCTTCGATGATTTCGATACCCTTCGAGACGGGCGTGCGGAAATGCTCCAGACCCATCGAGAGGTCGCACTGGTAGATGTAGTACGGACGCACGCGCATCTTGACGAGTTCATGGACGAGGTTCTTCATCACATGGACGCAGTCGTTGACGCCACGGAGCAGCACGCTCTGGTTGCCCAACGGGATACCGGCGTTGGCCAGCATCTCGCAAGCACGACGCGACTCGGCGGTCACCTCGTTCGGGTGGTTGAAGTGCGTGTTGATCCACACGGGGTGGTACTTCTTCAGCATGTCGCAGAGTTCAGGCGTGATACGCTGCGGGCAGACCACGGGGGTGCGGGTGCCCAAGCGGACGATCTCCACATGCGGGATCTGGCGCAGGCGCGAGATGATGTATTCCAGTTTCTTGTCGCTCACCATGAGGGCGTCGCCACCAGAGAGCAACACGTCGCGCACGCTCTCGGTCTTCTCGATGTATTCGAGGGCTTTCTCGATACGGTCGGGACCGCATTCGTTGTCGGTCTGGCCGGCAAAACGACGGCGCGTGCAGTGACGGCAGTACATGGAGCACATGTCGGTGATGAGGAACAGCACGCGGTCCGGATAACGGTGCGTCAAGCCGGGGGTCGGCGAGTCTTCATCCTCATGCAGCGGGTCGAGCAAGTCGGCGGCTGCCTGATGGGTCTCCAAAGCGGTAGGGATGCACTGACGGCGGACGGGGTCATGCGGGTCGTTCGGGTCGATGAGGCTCAAATAATAAGGAGTGATGGCCATGCGGAGGGTCGAGAGGGTCTTTCTTACGCCTTCTTCCTCTTCGGCGGTCAGCTTCACATATTTCTTCAAGTCCTCAAGGGTCTCGATGCGGTTCTTCACCTGCCATTTCCAGTCGTTCCACTGCTCGTCGGTGACTTCCGGGAACAATTGTTTTCTTCTTGATTCTGCCATATTTTTCAGCTTTTAGCTTTTAGCCGTTAGCTATTAGCTGTTAGCTCGTTGCCCGTTGGCATTGCTAACAGCTAATGGCTAATAGCTAACAGCCGATTTATGCATACAATTCTTCAAAGATCTTGCGGAGCTCGGGGCTTTCGCGGAGCTCTTGCAAGGTGAATTCGGCGTGACCCTTGGTGTAGCCGTTACCCATGATCATGTTCACGTCGGCACCGATGCCTTCAGCACCGAGAGAAGCCTTGGTGAAGCTGGTGGCCATGCTGAAGAAATAGACGATACCGTCGTCCTTCGTGCAGAGCACAGCGGTCATTTCCTGATCCGGCACGTTGACGCAGTTGATGGTCACATCAGCCATCTTGCCGTTGGTCAGACGTTCAACGAGTTCATAGACCTGCACGGGAGTCATGCCGGCAGCGCTTTCCACGATGTCGCAGAAGCCGAGGTCCTTGATACGCTGGGTCGACTTGGGGCTGTTGGCGATACCGATCACCTTACCCGTGACGCCGACGCGCTTCTTGGCTTCGTAGGCGCAGAGCATGCCGCTCTTACCACCGGCGCCGAGGATGACGACGGTCTGGCCATACTGGCAGAGCTTAGCGGTCTGGGCGGGAGCACCAGCCACGTCGAGGGCACTCAGAGCGAGTTTCTCAGGCATGTCATCCGGAATCTTGGCATAGATGCCGCTTTCGAAGAGGATAGCCTTACCCTTGATATCGACTTGGTCAACATCGGGACGGATGGCGAGGATCTCGTCGATGCGGAGCGGGGTCAGCGAGAGGCTGACGAGGGTGGCGATGCGGTCGCCTTCCTTCAGGTCGATCTTGCCTTTCAGGGCGTCGCCGATCTTCTCGACTTTGCCGAGGAGCATACCACCAGAGCCGGTACGACGGTTGCGGTGCTTGCCTTGGAGTTCCACATTGAGAAGCATTTCTTTCTTCACTTCTTCCATCACTTCAGCCTCGTTGCTCGGGTCTTTGGCCTGGCTCTTGGCGTAGTTGTGGATGTCGGTGAATGAAGCGGAGTCGATATTCAGGGTCTGCACGTCGATGAGAATCTCGTTGTCCCAAATCTCGTCCATATTGTTATCCAGTTTGTTAGCGGGTTGCGGCAGCACGCCTTTCGGTTCGATTACACGGTGGGTACCGTATTTGTTACCATGTTTTTGCATTGTGTCTGTTGATTTAAAGATTTAATATTCAAAAATTTTAGATAATAAATTATTTCCTGTATTTCTTCAACAAGTCTTTCACTTGTTTTTGGTAAGTCTCAGCTTTCAGCGGATTACTCTCGCGGATCGCCGTAGCCACATAGGCCAAGTTGTTATTATGGCTGTCAACAATGATAAGACCGCATTTGCTGATGTCCTTATAGGGTACTGTGTACACGGTTCCCAAAGTAAGCACACCGATGAGCACGCCCTTGCCAATCTGTTTGGCATAGTTGCTCCCTGTTCTGGTAAAGCCCCAATTATAGGCCAGCAAACCGAAACGCTCGTTATTCGCTTCAAGGATTGAATCTATGACTGGTGGAATCGGGATGTCCTTCACCTTGAAGTTGTTATCGATGTAGTTCATCAGCATGTAGATTTCATACTGAACCCTATTGTTGACAAGACTATCCTCAATAGCAATGTTCCCTTTAACAGGCAAGGTATTGCTCCGTGACAACTCTTTTTCAAAAAGCACCTTGGCATCTTCCGTAAGAGTGTCGCTGTAGGTGACATTGTTACCTTTCTCAATGATGCCAACATAATTCAAGGACTCAAACTGCTGTACATGACTAATGTCGGCAGGAGTCAATGATGAAACGAAACCTCTATTGGCGGAACAAGAAGCAAAGACTCCACCTAGAAGGATTGTAACGATGATGAAAAGAGATGTCTTTTTCATTGTTGTCGAATTAAAGATTCAATTATCCTTAATTATTTGCGCGGTTTCAGACCAAGGATTTCGCGAGCCTCGTCGGAGGTGGCAATCGGGCGACCCAGTTCGTTGGCGATGCGAACGACCTTGGCGACCAGTTCACCATTCGATTGAGCCAGCACGCCCTTGGAGAGGTAGAGGTTGTCCTCGAAGCCCACGCGGACGTTACCGCCCATGGCGATGGCAGCGGCGGCCATCGGGAAGGCATGACGACCTACGCCGGTGACAGTCCAAGTGGAGCCAGCGGGGATGCCGTTCACGAGCCAGCAGAGGTTGGCGACGGTGGCGGGAGTGCAGCCGGGCACGCCCAACACGAAGTTGAACTGCATGGGAGCGCCAGGGGCCTGACCCTTCTTGGCCATGTTGAGGATGGTGTCGAGGTGACCCATCTCGAAGCATTCGTATTCGGGCTTGATGCCACGTTCCATCATGCGTTTGCCGAAGGCGCGCATGGTCGGCATGGTGTTGTCGAAGATCTCGTCGCCGAAGTTGCAGGTACCGCAGTCGAGGGTAGCCATCTCGGGCAACGGGTTGGTGTCGGTCGATTGGAGACGCTCGTCGGGAGTCATGCCGACGGCACCGCCAGTCGAAGGGATGAGGATGACGTTGGGGCACACCTTCAGGATGGCCTCTTCGCACTCTTGGAAACGGCCACGGTCTTGGGTGGGCGTGCCGTCGTCCCAGCGGACGTGCAGGTGCACGATGGCGGCACCGGCGTCGACGGCCGACTTGGCCTCGCGCACGATTTCCTCAACGGTATAAGGCACATTGGGATTCTGTTCCTTGGTGACTTCTGCGCCGCAAATAGCAGCGGTAATAATCAGTTTATCCATGAACTATTAATTCTAAATTCTAAATTCTTAATTACTTTCTTTGGCAGTCTTTTGGGGTCACACAGGTACCTGAAGCGCGGCAAACCACGATAGGCTCATCAAGTTCGTCGGCAGCCGACGGAGAGATGTCGGGACGGGCGATAGCTACCTTGCGGGCTTCAAACTGCATGTGGCGTGAGGTGTTGCCTTCCTTGTCGATCCAGCCTTCAGCCTCGATATAGTCGCCGGCATAGACGGGAGCCAAAAAGTCGATGTTGTCGTAGGCGCGGAACAGGCCTTCATCACCGTCACGCATAATCAAAAGTTCGGTAGCCACGTCACCAAAGAGGTGAACCATGTGGGCGCCGTCAACCAAATTGCCACCGTAGTGGGCATCCTTTGCGCTCATGCGCAGTCTGATCTTTGTTCTGTATTCCATATCTCTAAATTCTTAATTCTTAATTACTTTTCGACGTAGATTCCGTCCACGTAAATACCCGAGGCATGGACGCATTCGGGTTTGATTTCACCGACGGGAACCAGCTTCTCAGCCTCGACGACGACATAGTCAGCGGCGGTAGCCATCAGCGGGTTGAAGTTGTTGGTCGTGCCAAGGAACACCATGTTGCCGAATTCGTCAACGATATTGGCGCGGAGGAAAGCGATGTCGGCCTTCAGAGGCTTCTCAAGGAGGTAGTCTTTGCCGTCCACATTAACGACCTGTTTGCCATCAGCCATGATGGTGCCCATGCCGGTAGGAGTCAACACACCACCGAGGCCTGCACCGTAGGCGCGGATACGCTCTGCAAGGGTGCCTTGGGGAACATATTCCACAATCAAAGTGCCTTCGTTCTTCTGCAAGGCGGTCTGTTTATTAGTGCCAGTATGGGAGACGATAGCCTTTTTGACTTGATGGTTTGTGACGAGTTTGCCGTGAGCCACCTCATCGTATGCTGTATCATTAGCAATGATGGTAAGGTCTTTGACACCTTTGGCGACCAAAGCGTCAATGATTTGTACAGGGCTTCCCACGCCGAGGAAGCCACCGATCATAATAGTCATGCCGTCGTGAACTCTCTCGACAGCTTGCTCTAATGTAATCTGCTTGTTCATAATTTGTTATGTTAGAAATTTGTAAAAATTGCCGTTTTTCGGACTGCAAAGGTAATGTATTTTATCGGGTAAAACAAATGAAACAACTTTTTATTTTTATTATATAATAGGCGGAAGCAGAAATAAAAAAAGGCGTGGTTTAACGCCACGCCCTATTTAGGTTAGAAATAGATTTTTTAGTTGTTGATTAAATCCACCGAGCCAAAGAGCCCGTTTGTAACGGATTCAAACGCCGCAGCGTAACCAAAGATGAAATTGAGCACTGATTTACCAGGTTTTTCGTTTTGCGAGGCGAAGACCTCTTTGAGTTGTGTTTTTAAAAAATCATCAAGGATTGGCTCGTTGCAATTCAGAGTAGCATTTCCTGTCATAGGCTTTTGTTTTCATTGAACATACACCTAAAAAACGGAAAATTAGTTTGAATATTTTACGGTCGAGCGTTTTTTTTGATAATTTTCTTAATTTCAACTCAATCAATAAGTTAGGCTCATCTTATGGGTTTCAGCCATCTTACGAAGATTGATCAATGCATAGCGCATCCGACCCAAAGCGGTGTTAATGCTGACATTGGTGATGTCGGCTATTTCCTTGAAGCTGAGGTCGTCATAAATCCTCATGCGCAACACTTCCTTCTGCTCCAGGGGCAGACGGTCGATCATTTTCCTGAGATCGCTGTGCACCTGATCCACAATCATCCCTTGCTCCACCGAAGGATCCGTGATAGGCGCATTATCGAGATAATTATAATCCTCACTCGATGACTCCACTACAGGAATACGATTCTCCTTACGGAAATGGTCAATCACCAAATTATGCGCGATACGCATGGCGAACTGGATGAATTTCCCTTCATCTTTATAAAAGCCAGCCTTAATGGTCCGGATGATTTTCACAAAGGTATCCTGAAAGATATCATCAGTCAGCTGTTTGTCTTTCACCAATGAAAGCACATAATTATAAATCTGATCCTGATAGCGGCTCACCAACAATTCAAAATCCGATAGACAGCCATTACGATAGCCATCCACCAGCTCTTTATCAGTTTTTCTTATTTCGGACATAGGGCCCTGTTTTTTTATGGCAACTAAGTGCGTGTTAATCAGGGTATAAATCTTTCGATAGCGTCAGTTTTAGTTTTGAATATGTTGGTTATTTCGGTGCAAATATACGGTTTTTTTCAAAAAACAAACAAAAATCATGATTTTTTTTCGTTGGAGGGCAATAAATTGGGCTTCTTAATATTTTCATACTTATTTTGTCTTCCAACCCCTCAAATTTCCACACTTTTCCGTATCTTTGCCGTTTCCAATTTTTAGAGCTTGTGAAAGACAAAGAAATATCTTATATCACCATCCGCAATGCGAAGGTCAACAACCTGAAAAACATCAGCTTGCAAATTCCAAAGAACAAGCTGGTTGTCATCACGGGTCTTTCTGGATCAGGCAAGTCGTCGCTGGCATTCGACACGCTTTATGCCGAAGGGCAACGTCGCTATGTGGAGAGCCTCAGTTCCTATGCTCGGCAGTTTATGGGACGTCTTAACAAACCCGATGTGGAAAGCATCACGGGCCTCTCCCCTGCTATCGCTATTGAACAGAAGGTCACCTCGCACAACCCGAGATCCACCGTTGGCACCAGCACAGAGATCTATGAATTTCTCAAATTGTTGTTTGCGCGAATCGGCAAGACCTATTCCCCCATCTCAGGCACTTTGGTAAAGAAACACCAGGTGAGCGATGTGGTGGAACACATTTTTAATCTTCCCATAGGAAGCACCGCCTACATCCTTGCTCCTGTGTATTTACCTGAGAACAGGACACTTGACGAGCATCTCTCCATCCTCATGCAGCAAGGTTTCTACCGCATCATGGTGGACGATGAAATCATTCGCATTGAGGATTATCTCCAACAGAAGAAAAACCGAAAGGAGCCTACGGTAAGGCTACTTATCGACCGTGTTAAAGTCAACGGCCAAATACGCGAGGAACTCAGTCGCCTCTCCGATTCCGTGCAGACAGCCTTTTACGAGGGCAAGGAGACCTGTCTCGTTGTCGCCGAACAAGATGGCAAACGCATGACATCCGAGTTCTCCTCCCGTTTTGAGGCCGACGGCATGACTTTCGAGTCGCCAAGTGTTAATTTGTTCGCCTTCAACAACCCATACGGGGCATGTCCTACTTGTCAAGGATTTGGAAGCGTGATTGGCATCGACCCAGACCTGGTGATCCCTAACAAAGGGCTCTCCATCTATGACAACGCCGTGGCATGTTGGCGTGGCGACAAGATGAGCGAATGGAAAGATGCTTTGGTACGTGTTGCACATTTCTTCAACTTCCCCGTCCACAAGCCTTATTTTGACCTTACCGAGAAACAAAAAGAACTGCTTTGGACTGGAAATGAATATTTTGAAGGCATCAACGATTTCTTCCAGATGGTGGAAAGCAACTCCTACAAGATACAATACCGCGTGATGCTGTCGCGCTATCGCGGCAAGACCGTTTGCCCCGAATGTCACGGCTCCCGCCTAAAAAAAGAAGCGAGTTATGTAAAGGTGGGCGGGAAAAGCATCAGCGAACTAGTCATGATGCCTATTGAAGAGCTGAAACAGTTTTTCGACCATTTGAAACTGGAAGCCACTGACCAAAAGATAGCCTCGCGTCTATTGATCGAAATCAACAACAGGCTGGAATACATCTTGGATGTAGGTCTGGGATATCTCACCTTGAACCGACTGTCGAACACGCTCTCAGGAGGTGAGTCACAACGTATCAATCTGGCCACTTCTTTAGGAAGCAGCCTGGTGGGCTCCACCTATATTCTTGACGAGCCCAGTATTGGCCTCCATTCTCGTGACACAGATCGACTCATCAAAGTCTTGAAACGCCTTCGCGACATCGGCAACACCGTCATTGTGGTGGAACACGATGAGAAAATCATACGCAACGCTGACCACATCATTGACATCGGGCCCTTGGCGGGCGAGTTTGGCGGAGAGCTGATTTGTCAAGGGAGCTACGATGACATCATCCACTGCAAGAAGAGCCTCACAGGACAATATCTGACAGGTGAAATGAGCATCCCCGTCCCGCGACACCGCAGAGCCTGGCACAACGCCATCACATTGTCAGGAGCCAGTCAGCACAACCTCAAAAACATCAACGTGAAATTCCCTCTCAACGTGCTAACGGTAGTCACTGGCGTGAGTGGATCAGGAAAATCCACGTTGGTAAAGGACATCTTATATCCTGCAATGCGACGACGCCTTGGAGAGACAGCAGAAAAATGCGGCAGCTTCAACGCGTTGGAAGGCAGTCTGGCACAAATACAGGTCGTAGAATTTGTGGACCAAAACCCCATCGGAAAGTCATCTCGCTCAAATCCAGCGACATACCTGAAGGCATACGACGAGATTAGACAGCTCTTCGCTGACCAAAGGCTAGCCAAGCTGAGGGGCATCAAACCCGCCTATTTCTCGTTTAACATGCCTGGCGGACGCTGCGACAACTGCGAGGGCGAAGGTGTCACCAAAATCGAGATGCAGTTCATGGCCGATATCTATCTTCCCTGCGAAGTCTGTCATGGCACCAGATTCAAAGAAGAGGTTTTGGAGATCAAATATGACGGGAAAGACATCTCCGAAATCCTCAAGATGTCCGTCAATCAGGCCATCGAATTTTTCAACACCTCAAGCGACAGGAACAATCCGACCGTTGTACGTATCATCAACAGGCTGAAGCCCTTGCAAGATGTTGGGTTGGGTTACCTCAAACTCGGACAGCCTTCCAGCACGCTCTCCGGCGGCGAAGCACAACGTGTCAAACTCGCCTACTTCCTCATCAAAGGCTCAGTAGAGAAACCCACGTTGTTCATTTTTGACGAGCCCACCACCGGACTGCATTTCCACGATGTACACAAGCTACTCGAATCATTCAACGCCTTGATTGACAACGGTCATTCTTTAGTGGTCATCGAGCACAACCTCGATGTCATCAAATCCGCTGATTGGATCATCGACCTTGGACCCGAAGGTGGCAAAGAGGGCGGCTATCTGGTGTTTGAGGGCACTCCTGAGGAATTAATGAAATGTGAAAAGTCCTATACCGGCCAAGCCCTTCGGTCTCCTGTCTCCTGACTTATTTAATTATAAAAAAATGAAATCATCAGAAATAAATCACGAAATGAGCGAACGTCAACAAAAAGTTGTTGACACACTGAAAAGTCTGGGAATCGAATTCGACATTCATTTCCATCCGCCCATTCCCACCATCGAAGAAGCCATCAATTACTGGAAAGAATTCGACTCCACCCACTGTAAAAACTTGTTTTTCAGGAACCACAAAGGCAACAAACACTATCTGGTGCTGTTCGAGTGCATGCATCAGATGGACATCCACGACCTGGAACACAGGCTGCATCAAGGCAAACTCAGCTTCGCGTCGGAAGCACGGATGGACAAATATCTTGGACTGAAACCCGGCAGTGTCTCCCCCTTCGGACTGATCAACGACACCGAGCATCATGTGCATGTGTTTATTGACGAAAATCTGAAAAAAGCGGAACGGCTCAGTTTCCATCCCAACGACAACACCGCTACTATTGTCATTAAGAACGAGGACTTTATCAAATTCCTTAACGCAATGGGAAACAGTTACGAATTTCTCGAATTGTATTGACATTATTCAAAAATTTCATAATTTTGCACCGATATTTGAGGCGACCTATATGACCGCCTCCATTGTTTCATTAAAAACTTATTTATGGATTCTGAACGAATCAACGTGTGTGTCAACTCGGAAATTGGTAAGTTAGAGCACGTCTTGATACATACGCCCGGGGTCGAACTTGAGAACATGTCCCCCGAAACCGCTCATAATTATCTTTTTAGCGACATTCTTAATTTGCAAGTCGCTCAAAATGAATACAAGTACTTCAAAGGAGTACTCCAAAAAGTGGCCAAAGTGCATGAAATCGGCGATCTGCTGACAGACATCTTGCGTAACGAGACCATCAAAAACAAACTCATTGACCGGATTTGCAAAGCAGAGAACGTGACGTATCTGACCGACTACCTAAAGGCGATGGATGCTGTGACGCTTTCGCAGTTGCTCATCGAGGGTGTTCATCTGAAGGACATATCCTCCATTGACGACAATTATTTCTCGCTGCTTCCTCTTCCGAACCTCTTTTTCATGAGAGACGCATCGTTCACCATGTTCGACAACCTGATGATCAGCAACATGGCCACCCAGGTCCGTGCCCGCGAGGCAATGATCCTTGAAGCCATTTACACCTATCATCCCATGCTCGAGGCCAATGTGGTGAACCCAGCCATGAAATACAGTGCCATGGAGACCGGCATCATGGAGGGCGGCGACATCCATATCGTTCGCGATGACATTGTGCTCAGCGGTATGAGTGCCCGAACCAACATGCACGGCATTCAGGCCTTGGTCGAGCATCTCAAGACCAAGCCTGGTGTCAAACACCTCATCTTCCAGGAGTTACCACTGCAACCCGAGTCATTTATCCATCTCGACATGGTGTTCACCATGCTTGACGTGGATCGTTGCATGGCCTACGAGCCTGTGATCATGAGCGGCATGTACAAGACTTTCCATATCACCATCGACGGACAGAAGGCTGTGGGCAAGGACGAGCCCAACTTGGTTGTCGCATTGAACAACCTGGGCGTTCCCGTGGAACCCATCTTCTGTGGTGGCGGAGGCGATTCATTCCATCCTGCCCGTGAGCAATGGCACAGCGGAACCAATTTCTTCTGCTTCGCTCCTGGTAAGTTCCTCGGATATGCCCGCAACCAACACACCATCCAAGCCATCAACGACGCTGGCTTTGAAGTGGTTAAGGCTGTTGATGTGGTCAATGGCAAAGTCAATCTCAACAGCATCAAGAAATGTGTCGTCACCTTCGAGGGCAATGAACTCTCCCGTGGTGGCGGCGGCGCACGCTGCATGACAATGCCCGTGCAACGCCAAGCAGTCGATTGGTGAATGAAGAATTGAGAATTGAGAATTTAGAGGTTAGAGGCTAATAACCACCTTCAACTTTCAATTCTCAATTCTCAACTCGTCCACCATAATCCAGGCTTTCTCGCCTAAATAGGGATGCCATTTAGGCAAGGTGCCAAAATTTTCAATTTTCACACGTATATAATTTACATTGAGCGCATTGACTCGTGCTTTGGCTTCAACTCTTCCCATAGAAGTCATAGGATCAGGCAGGGTGTACATGGGCAATTCAACAGGTTTCCAATCCGTGTAATTGACTCCATCAGTGGAAAAAGCCACCATGATTTTTTTCGGCCATATCACCCAACGTTGTGGGTCATGAGCAATGCCGATTCGCAGTTGTTTGATATTCATTTCATCCGTTAACTCAAGGGTAGCTTCCATATCCTCACCACAAAAGCCCAACCAAGCATCTGCATACTCCCCTGCAACACCGCATTTACCATCCATCAAAGCAATATCCGCATCTTTAGAATAACGTGCTGCAGGCTCACTTACAAACGTAGTGTTCTTGATAAAACAACGCTCGAAACAGCGATATACAGCATCCGAGCACTCCTTGCCTTTCGCAAATGCCTTCACCGTCACCATGCAAGACTCATTGATTTGGAAAGGCTTCTTGTAACGGAACGACTTCTCAGTAGGTTCTGTTCCATCCAAAGTGTAATAAAGCAACGCATTTTCATCGGGGCACGACAAGGTGATTGTCAAGGGCTGATTAAAAACACGAAAATCATCTTTCCCGTTCAAAGAAGCACGTATCGAGGGAGCTAAGGTCAACAAAGAATCAACATTGGGACAAGCAAAACGATACAATTCATTACTATCATCTTTTGTCACCAGATAGGGACGCATCGTAAAATCAAATTCAAAAGTGCCGTCTGCAATCAAATACTTCTCATCCACATCAGGGCCACAAGTAGCCGTACCCAACCCTGATTGCAGCTGATCCAAATTCAAAGTCAAAAACGATGCCCGTTTTAGTTCATGAACACGATGAGCTTTGGTAAGCACTTCGTCAGAATAAGGATACATGCTAAAATTAAACGGAATAGAGGAAGTCACAAACAAACCCACTGGACTATCGACATTCTCAACGGACATCCAACGCACATCGCTATGGTTACTATTTTCTTGTGGCACAACATGTTGTTCAAATAAATCTAAAGCTTTCCTTGAATAAACTCCAAAGGTACCAGCAGCATTGCGATCGGGATAGTTTTCATTATCTTTCCCGAAGAAACGGAGATATTCATAGCCTTTAGGCAGACGCATCTGCATCCCAACTTTTGGAAGGAAGCTGACGACACCCATTGTCTCAACACGGTTTTTAACTGTGACTTCACCATCAGGAGAGATAAGATAACATTGATTAACAATCATTTGAAGCTTTTCTGAAGCATCTTTTAGATGTAAAGTCTGTCGATATAAGACACGACCATCCGTCATGGCTTTATAAGAAGATGCCACCCGTTCAGACTGCAACTGATCCAGCCCAGCTTTTCTCCAAAGCTTAGCACCATGGGTATCCACCTCATCATTCAAGGTAGGACAACGCCAAAAGCTTGGCTTTAGATAATCAACAATAAGTTTTTGATTGTCAAATTTATAACCAACAACATATCCAGTCTTTGAATCAATGGCCATATCAAAATCAGCACCCACAAACACCACCAAACCATTCTTGGAGTCATTCACTACGACCTTCCCTTCCACCTTCTTTTCCAACTTATCTTCAGAAGGCCAATCCAACTTGAAATTATCGTATGCGATTTCTGTTCCAACGGGTCTGAAAGGGTCACCCACTTTCAAACGCACTGAAAAGCGAACAAAGAATTCTTCACCAGGATGACCATAAATCCTCAACCGCTGGATGTTAAAACGTTGCGATTCAAAAGGCTGTAAATCAAACTTCAAAGCTTCTTTCAGGAGACTCTTTTCATTAGAATATATTTCATAATCTACTTCAAATTCATTAATATTAGTAAAAGAATACCAATTAGTTACCTCAAACTCACCAGTCTTCAAATCCACTGCTTTAAACTTGATAGGCTGATACACTTTTTTCACTTCTTCCGCATGATGATGCGGGATGCGATCAGAGGAAATCACCCCGTTGGCACAGAATGCATCATCATCGCCCACTCCGTAGGCATGACCGAAATCACCGCCCACAGCGTATGAAGAATCGACTATAAAGCTTTGGTCCACCCAGTCCCAAATACAACCACCTTGAAGCTGTTCATTGGATTCGAAAACATCCCAATAGTCCTGCAAGCCACCCATGCTGTTGCCCATAGCATGACAGTATTCCACCATGACAAAAGGTCGTTTTAAACTATCAAGTCCTTCATCCACAAAACGTTGCAGGTATTGAGGACTTGCATACATCAATCCGATGACATCAGTGTTAGCATCATAGACGGCTCTTTCATAAGTGACTGGACGTGAATGATCCCTGTCTTTCATCCATTTGTAGGTATATTCGAAGTTGACCCCATTACCACATTCGTTCCCCATCGACCACATTATCACTGAAGGATGGTTCTTGTCGCGTTCCAGCATATTGCGATTGCGCGACCAAATCATGTCGCGGTATTGTGGGTCTTTGGCAAGGCTCTTTTCCCCATAACCTTGAGCATGCGACTCACAATTGGCCTCGTCCCAGACATAAAGGCCATATCGGTCGCAAAGCTCGTACCAATAAGGATCGTCAGGATAATGGCATGTACGTACCGTATTGATATTCAACCGTTTCATCATTGCAATATCCTTTTCCATGGACTCATGGCTAATGACATGTCCGGTGAACGGGTCATGTTCATGGCGGTTCACACCTTTAATTAATACATATTGGCCATTGATAAGCAATTTGCCATCCTTGATTTCCGAGGTGCGGAACCCAATGTTGTTTTCAAGTTGTTCCAAGACCTCACCTTTACGATCCAATATCTTGATTTCCAATTGGTACAAGTTAGGATGTTCAGCGGACCAAGGCCTGATTTCCGGCAAGGTGCGATCCAACTCCAAACGCGTCTTTCCCAAGGCTTCCTTCAAGGGTTTTCGCAACGTGAATATTTCTCTTTTTCTGGCAGATAATGTCACCACCAAATCACCATAACGAACAGCTTTTCCAGTAGGATTATCAATGGTAACATCGATGCTAAAGGTTCCATTTTGATACGTATCATCTAATCCTGCATGCACCTCATAATCAGATATATTAATGGATGGTTTTGAATAGATGACCACATCCCGCTCAATACCGCTGATACGCCAAAAGTCCTGACACTCAAAATAAGAGCCATTAGAAAACCGAAACACCTTTAAAGCAAGTTTGTTAGTTCCCTTGTGGACAAAATCAGTAATATCGAAGTCAGAATTGGTCTTGGAATCTTCGGTAAAGCCCACAAAATTACCGTTTATCCAAAGATAATAAGCCGATTTCACTGCCCCGAAGTTGATATACACCTTTCGACTCTTCCAATTCTCAGGAATTTCAAACTCGTGGATATAGCAACCCACAGGATTATCCACTGTTGGGGCGTATGGTGGGTTATTAGGGCGAAATTCATTATCGACATTAACATAAATCGCTGTGCCATAACCATTTAATTCCCAATTCGATGGCACCTTGATAGTATTCCAACCCTTAGCATCATAATCCGCTTTATAAAAATCCGCAGGAGCTTTGGCAGGGCTGTCCTCCCAGTAGAATTTCCAGTCACCGTTAAGGCATTTTGACCACTCCTCACCTACAGGGATTACGTTGACTCTTGGCGACACCTTATTAATTTCAAAGGTTTTAACATCGTTCCACGCGTTCAATTGCTCTTCAGTCTGTGCCTGAAGTCCATTGATAGCCAAGAGCAAAGCCACCACAATAGTTATCCTTTTCATATTATTAAAATTCTGATTTCCAATTATCTAACATTTCTCGTTCCATATCTGGAATCCTTTCCGACTTATTCATTGCTCTATCGAAGTAAACTACGACGGCGTGACAGAGGGTCTTCACCTCCCCTGTTTTCTGATCCACAAGGCGTTGAATCATTTTGAAGCTGGAATTCCCCACTTCAAGGATGGCTGATTCGCAAGCCAAGTCATCATGAAAATGAATGGGTTTCTGAAAATCGAGATCCACGTGCACAAGTACATATTTAAAAGTCAACCAGTCGATTTGCGACTGAAAAGCAGATTCAAAGAAACGGCTTCGACCCATGTCGAAGTAATTACATTGCGACCCATTGTTCACGTGATTGTAAGGATCGAGGTCGCTCATACGGATTTGAATAGGGCAAGAAAACATCATGTTATTAAAGTCTTAAGTTGCAAAGGTAAGAAAATTCCAACTTTTTCAGTATCTTTGCAAAAAATTACGTTTCATTTGTTTACCGTTGATAAAAGTAATATTACCGAGATATGAAACTACGACAATTCAAAGCCAAACACCCTTTCACTGCGCTGATGATGGTGGCCATCATCATACGATTGTTAGTCGTCATCTTTGCACCAGGATTCGGATCGAACCATGACATTCAACAGCCCAGCCTCATCCAAGGGCTCCTGGAATGGCTGAAATCCAAGATAGGCATGGGCGAATCACAGGGGATGATGTTCCTGAGTCGGTCATTTTACGCCATCATCTCGCTCTTCACTGTCTCGATGGTGTACCGCATCTGTGATCTGCTGTCGAACGACAAGAACAAAGCATGGAATATTGCGTTGATTCCGAGCATCTGCGTCATCATGCCCTCGTTCGGAATCATCAACGACATCAGCTTTTTCCTTGCTCTTCCACTTCTTTTGTATGGATCCAATGTCGTGTTGCGCCAACAGGTGCTGATTGGTGCCAACCTAAAGGGAAAAGTGCACCGCACCTCATACCTCATCGCCGGCTTGATGCTTGGGTTATCCATGGCCATCTGGTACCAAAGTGCTTTCCTCTGCCTTGCCATCTTGGTAATGCTTTGTGTGAAACGAGACTTCAAAGGAGCTTTGATGACCTTCATCGGAATCACCCTCGCCTTGTTGGTGATATGGGTGCTACTAATGATTCTTAACGTGAATCCCTGGAGCTATA
Source organism: uncultured Bacteroidales bacterium (assembly GCA_946402445.1). Classification (GTDB taxonomy): domain Bacteria; phylum Bacteroidota; class Bacteroidia; order Bacteroidales; family F082; genus Limimorpha. Next base: position 16,551 of record CAMIWN010000027.1, on the reverse strand, counting down.
TCAAACCATGAACAAGGAAGAAGCCCGGCAGCGCATCGCCGTCCTAAGCGAGGAGCTTGAACAGCACAACTACAATTATTACATCCTCGCCAAGCCCACCATCAGCGACTATGAGTTCGACATGAAGCTGGAGGAGCTCTCCCGTCTGGAGCGCGAGTTTCCGGAGTTTCTCTTCCCTTCCTCTCCCACTCAGCGTGTCGGAGGTGGCATCACCAAAGAGTTCAAGAGCGTCAAGCATCGCTATCCAATGCTCTCATTGTCAAATTCTTATAGCAAAGAAGACATTGAAGAGTTTATCAACCGCATCAAAAAAAGTGTCGATGGAGAGGTGGAGTTCTGTTGTGAGCTGAAGTTTGACGGTTTAAGTATCAGTTTGCAATATGAGGACGGCCAGCTGGTCAGGGCGGTCACACGAGGTGATGGCATGCAAGGCGACGAGGTCACCACCAACGTGAAGACCATCCACACCGTGCCTCTGAAGTTGCATGGCGACTACCCGCCTTCCTTTGAGATGCGCGGTGAGATTGTGATGCCTTACGAGAGTTTTGACCGTCTCAACGAAGAAAGAGTGGCCTCAGGAGACGACCTCTTTGCCAATCCCCGCAACGCCGCCGCTGGCACGTTGAAACTGCAAGATTCCCGTGAGGTGTCGCGCCGACGGCTGGAGAACTTCTGCTATTATATGATGATGGATGACCTTGAGGACCGCTATCAGACCCATTATGAAAGCATGATGGCGGCTCGCCAGTGGGGGTTCAACATCTCTAACTTCATGGCACTTTGCAAGTCAGTCGAAGAAATCTTTGAGTTTATCAACTACTGGGACGAAGCACGGCATCAACTACCCTTTGCCATCGACGGCATCGTCCTGAAGGTGAACCGGTACGATCAGCAGCAGGTGCTGGGCTTCACCGCCAAGTCACCAAAATGGGCTATCGCCTACAAGTTCAAAGCCGAGGAAGTGGAGACAGAGCTACAAAGCGTTGATTTCCAAGTTGGTCGTCACGGCACCATCACACCAGTCGCCAATCTCGCACCTGTTTTACTTGCAGGAACCACCGTGAAACGCGCCACCTTGAACAACGAGGACTTTATCCAGCAATTCGACCTGCATTACGGTGACACTGTCACCGTGGTCAAAGGCGGAGAGATCATCCCCAAGATCATTGGGGTCAACTTCGACAAAAGGCAGGCGGGGGCGCAACCTGTAACGTTCACCAGGGTCTGCCCCGCTTGTGGCACAGCCCTCACACAAAAAGAGGGCGAGGCGGCCTGGTATTGCCCTAATGCCATGGGATGCCCACCACAGGTCAAAGGCCGTATCGAGCACTTCATCAGCCGCAAGGCCATGAACATCGAGAGTCTCGGCGAAGGCAAGATTGAATTGCTCTACGACGAAGGATTAATCAAGGATGCTGCCGACCTCTACTCGCTCACCTACGAACAGTTATTTGGACTAACAAAAGAGATTCCTATCCTTGACGAGAACGGCATCGAGACCGGAAAAAGCCGCAAAGTCAGCTTCAAGGAGAAGACCACGCAGAACATGATGGATGCCTTGGAGAAATCAAAGGAGGTCCCTTTTGAGCGTGTGCTGTTTGCCTTAGGCATCCGTAATGTGGGTGAGGTAGTGGCCAAGACCATTGTGGCTGAATACCATGACATCGATGCCATCATGAACGCCAGTGTCGAGGAGTTAAGTGCCATCAACACCGTGGGGGAAGTCATTGCCATGTCAGTGAAGGCTTTCTTCGAGAATCCGGTCAACAGGGACATTGTAGCGCGTCTGAAGGCGGCCGGCTTACAGTTTTCCAAAGCTGAGTCACCGAAATCCGACAAACAACAAGTGTTGGCAGGAAAGACCTTTGTGGTGAGCGGTGTGTTCGCCCATTATTCCCGTGATGGCATCAAGCAGACCATCGAGGATTACGGAGGGAAGAACGTGAGCTCTATCTCCGGTAAAACCGATTATGTGCTTGCAGGCGACAAAATGGGGCCAGAGAAACGCAAAAAAGCAGAATCTTTGGGCGTTCCTATCATCTCAGAAACAGACTTTGAGGCGATGATAGGAATATCGGGTGAAGCTGCTCCTACTGAGGACGATACGAATCAACAGTTATCACTGTTTTAGTTTGCTCATTTTCTAGGTTTAATGAGACGCAAATCCCGTGTCACATACAAAGGAACTTCTAAAAGTCCCAGACCAGCATCCTATTCATTGCTTCCTCAACGATAGCCCTTGGACATGCCAAATTAATCCGGAAGAAGCCTGAACCTTCCTTGCCAAAGTCAGTGCCTCGGTTAAAGCCCAGCTGTGCCTCCTGCGTCATTTTGCGCCAAAGTTCTTCCTCGGGGAGGCCATAGCCGTTGAAATCGAGCCACATCATATAGGTTGCTTGAGGCTTGAAAAACCGCACCTTAGGCAGACGAGTGTTCAAGAAATCAGACACAAAGTCGATATTACCTTGCACATATTCAAGAAGTTGACGAAGCCACTCATCCCCATGTTCCATGGAAGCTTGAGTCGCTACTTTCCCGAAGATGTTACCCAGATGAGCCTCTAACGCCTCCACATAATGAATATAGGTTTTGCGAAGCGTCTCATTAGGGATGATCGCCGTGGAAGTGGCCAGTCCCGCCAAGTTGAAGGTCTTGGAAGCCGCATGGAACACGATGCAATGATTTGCGGCATTTTCGCTCAAGGTGGCGTAAGGCGTATGATGATAGCCTGGAAGCACCAAGTCGCAATGAATCTCATCTGAGATGACCAAGACGTCGTGACGGAGGCATATCTCACTAACACGTTGCAGCTCCTCACGAGTCCAGCAGCGTCCCACAGGGTTATGAGGATTGCAGAGAATCAGCATCTTAGCAGTTTTAGATTGTTGTTCCAACAAGTCAAAATCCATCTCATACCCTTTCTCCCCCATTTTCAAGCTGTTGTAAATGAGCTTTCTGCCGTGTTCAGTGACAGCATGATGAAACGGAGGATAAACAGGCGATTGAATAATGATCTCATCCCCCACTTCGGTGAAGGCCAACACAGCCATGTTAAAACCACATACCACACCAGGCACAAACGACATCCACTCGACAGGCACTTCCCATTGATGATGACGTTGCAGCCATCCCTTGATGGCGTTGAAATATGGCTCATCCTTGAAATGGTAACCATAAACAGGGTGTTCAGCCCGTTTGATCACTGCCTCACGAGCAAAGTCAGGTGTCTCAAAATCCATGTCAGCCACCCACATAGGAAGCACCTTAGGATTACCAAACACTACTTTTCTCAAGTCGTATTTCACACAATTTGTGTTTTCTCGGTTTATTAGTTTGTCAAAATCGTAACGCATGAACTAGTATTTTAAAGTTTTGCAAAATTCTGATAAAATTAGACAAAAAATATTTAAAATTTGTTAAAATTAAAAGATTATTACTAATTTTGCAGCATCAAAAAATAGGTTTTTCTATGAAAATATTTGTTGCAAAACTCGCTTTCAAGACCACTGCGGAGGATTTAAGGGCGTATTTCGAGCAATTTGGTCAGGTGGATGTCTGCAAGGTGATTATGGATCACGAGACGGGACGCTCGAAATGCTATGGATTTGTGGAGATGCCCAATGATGACGAAGCATACAAAGCCATCGTCGAGACCGATGACATGGATTTCCAAGGCAGCGTTCTTCAGGTGAAAAAATCTCGTCCTCAAAACGAGAAGCCAGCCTCTGTAAAGACGGTTCGACAAGATACGCGTCCTGCAAGGCCACGTTTCACTAAGCGGCCAAACAACAATGAAGCTTAGTTTTGTGGTGATTTTTCTAAAAAAACACTTGACACTATTAAAAAATTCCGTATTTTTGCAGCGAAAATGATGGTCTGGTAGCTCAGCTGGATAGAGCAACAGCCTTCTAAGCTGTGGGTCTTGGGTTCGAATCCCAACCGGATCACATAATAACAACCCCTAATTGAATGGCATTCGATTAGGGGTTTTTTATATCATCAACAGAAAAAAGGAGCAGCTTCTTCCTTTTTGATTGAATAAGTAGTATCTTTGCATTCAAATCTTTCATTATGAAAACAACCGAACAAGACAAAGACTTTATGAGAGAGGCCATCCGCTTGGCCGACGAGAGTGTAAAAAACGGAGGAGGTCCTTTTGGAGCTGTCATCGTGAAAGACGGTGAGATCATCGCCGGAAGTTCCAACAGCGTCACCATCGACAACGACCCCACTGCCCATGCGGAGGTGAACACCATACGGCAGGCCTGTAAAAAATTGGGCACTTTTGACCTTTCAGGATGCACCATATACACCTCTTGCGAGCCTTGTCCCATGTGCCTCGGAGCCATCTACTGGGCACATCTATCGCACATCTTCTATGGTAACAACCGAAAAGACGCAGCAGAAATCGACTTCGACGACGATTTCATCTACCTCGAACTCGAAAAACCCATGAAAGAACGTTCCGTCCCCTTTACACAACTCATGAAAAGAGAAGCCTTAAAGACGTTCAAGGCGTGGAAAAACAAAGAAGATAAAACCGAATATTAGTTTTTTTGCTATCTTTGACGACGAAATAATAAGGAACCATGAAAAAAATCGTTCGCACTGTATGGATTGGTGTTTTGACTGGAGTGGCTTTTCTTGCTGCCTGCACCACACACAGCCGGTTAAGCAAAGCGGAAAGAAAACAACTCAGATCAGAGAGGTCTTCCATTGAAGAATCCCTAAGCCAAACGGTCAACCCTAACGCCGAGGATCCAAAGCAACAGATGGAATACCATTTGTGGGAGATGTCGCAACGTCAACGCTTGAACGAAATCAACGAAATCCTTGGCGACACGGTAGCGTTGAAACAAAACCAAAACGCCATGGGAGCTATCAAACATGAGATGGACAGTCTTTCCATCCTTATCGACCAAGAAACGCATCCTTTGTTATATGGCCCTCCGATAAACGACGATTTCAACACGACTAAAGAACAACGTCGCAACGAGCTCATCCAAAAGATCAACGATATCCGAAGAATCCTTCAACGTCGCGAAGGAGCTTGCATCTATGGATCGCCCGAGGTGATGGAGCGATACAAACAAGAAACCCAAGAACTCAGAAAACAGCAGGCCGAATTGGAACAAGCGCTACACGACCTTGACAACGAGTGATTTAAAGTCGCCAGAAAGGCCCAAACTGTCTTCCAGTTAACAAACACCATAAAGCTTTCAATCTGCTACGGAAACGGTTCCGTTGCAATGACTTTGTCTCAACTGGTGTGGTCGTCACGTCGAACGGCTCACCAAGACGGGTAAGGTTTTTGCGCATGGCGGAATTGGTGATTCCCCACTTCATCAGAAACTGAGTGCTGCCATCGTTTTTCCCGATACGTCCTGTGCTTTTAGTCTCAAAGTGATACACACGACAGTCCGCAATGCCCCTGAAATAACGCACCCCCGCCATCCACAATTTAGCGGTGAAGTCGGGATCACTGTACATCCCAGGTGAGAACTCAATACTATATCCACCCACCAGATCCCAAAGGTCACGATGCACGAGGTTAGGAGGCCAGGTGGCGCCTTTCCAATCACGCATCGGATAGTTCTGATACTCAGCTAAGAGACGGCTTTCCTCAAAGTTTTCCACTGTGTCGCCATAATAGGCAGTAATACCCACATCAAGGGCATTATGCGGTTGGATCATCGTTCCCGACAAAAAGAAAAAAGCGTCAGGCAAAGCATGAATCTCCTCCTCCAACGCCTTGTCCCATCCCGGAAGCACATACATATCATCATTCAAATAGAACATGTAATCTGTCTGCACCTTGCTCCGCATCCTATTGCAAGCCATGCACACGCCGATGTTACGCTCCGAGAAAGTGTAGTCCAAGCCTTGTTCCTGAACCCACTGAAGAGTCCCGTCGCTGCCCTCGTTGACATGAACAATAATCTGATGCGGTGCCGTGGAGTTTTTACGGATGCTTTCCACACACAGCTTCAGAAAAGGCAAATTGTTCCAAGTGGGTATGATAATCGAAAAACGCATGATGCAAAAATAGATAAAAAGAGCACCGCAATGAAAAAACAGCCGAAAAAAAACGTACTTTTGCCCCAAATCTCTATCTAAATAATAAATTCTTCATTAATGAAAGACTATCTATACACCCTCGAAATGGAGACCCGTGACTATGAGTGTGATATCCAAGGCATTGTGAACAACGCCAACTACCAGCATTATTTGGAGGCAACCCGTCACAAATGGCTCCAACAAGAAGGATACTCTTTCCGTCAATGGCACGAACAAGGCATCGACGTGGTGGTATCAGAGATCACCTTGAAATATAAGACCCACTTGCATGGCCAAGAGGCCTTTCTCTCCTGCCTCAATCTGCATCGCGAGGGAGCGCGTTTCGTCTTCGAGCAAGACATCTACCGCAAGTCGGACATGAAACTCTGCGTCTCTGCCACCGTGTCAACAGTAAGCATGATCAACGGAAGGCTGAGCCGAGGCGAAGAAGTGGCTGCGTTATTTGAAAAATACCTTAAATAGTTAAGAATAAAGAATTTACAGAATTTTAAACAATACAATTATATAAATAACTTATATAAAATAAAATGAGAAAACAAAAAACATCCAAAAAGAACGTGCTGTGGATGGCCATGGCACTGTTGATGCTCCAAGCATCATTATTCAGCTCCTGCAACAAGGAGAACAAGAGTCAGTACAAGTTTGAGACAGTGAAGGGTGACCTCACGGAGACCCGTCTCTACACACTTGACAACGGTTTGACGGTCTATCTGAGCGTCAACAAAGAAGAGCCTCGCATCCAGACTTACATCGCGGTACGCACTGGATCGAAGAACGACCCAGCGGAGACCACGGGTTTGGCTCATTATCTGGAACACTTGATGTTCAAGGGAACCAACCACTTTGGCACCACCGACTATGAAGCTGAGAAGGTCTTCCTCGATGATATTGAGGCACGCTATGAGCGTTATCGCACCCTCACCGACCCTGAGGAGCGCCGTGTCGCCTATCACGAGATTGACTCGGTGAGCCAGCTGGCCGCCCAGTATTTCATCCCCAACGAGTACGACAAACTCATGTCAACCATCGGAGCGGAAGGCACCAACGCCTATACCTCAAACGACGTGACTTGCTACGTGGAGGACATCCCATCCAATGAAATCGAGAACTGGGCAAAAATCCAGTCCGACCGTTTCCAGAACATGGTGATTCGCGGCTTTCACACCGAGTTAGAGGCTGTGTATGAGGAATATAACATCGGCATCGCGCAAGATAGCGATAAGGCTTGGGATGCTTTGTGCGCCCCGCTCTTCCCCACCCACCCCTACGGCACTCAGACCACCATCGGCACCCAAGAGCATTTGAAGAACCCCTCCATCACCAACATCAAGAATTATTTCAACAAATGGTATCGTCCGAACAACGTGGCTATCTGCATGGCTGGCGACTTCAATCCCGACCAGGTCATCGCCATCATCGACAAATACTTCGGAGCATGGCAGCCCGGCGAGGATGTGAAACAGCCTGAGTTCCCCGCCATGGCTCCCATCACCCAACCCAAGGACACCACCGTCTATGGCCTTGAAGCCGAGAACCTCTGGATGGGATGGCGTTTCGACCGCGGCAACAGCCTTCAGATCGACACTCTTGAGATCATCGGCCAGATGCTCAACAACGGCACTGCCGGCCTTATCGACCTCGACATCAATCAACAAATGCAGATGTTAGGTGCCTGGGGCGGTGCCATGTCACTCCGCGACTATTCCTTCTTCATCATGGGTGGCACCCCACGTGAAGGCCAGACCCTTGAAGAAGCCAGAGACCTGCTGCTGGCTGAGATTGAGAAGCTGAAAACCGGCGACTTCTCCGACGACCTCCTTCCCTCCGTCATCAACAACGCCAAGCTCGACTATTACAACTCACTGGAAAGCAACATGGCCCGTGCCAACATGTTTGTTGACACCTATATTAATGAGGTGCCCTGGAGCCAGAACGTGAACCGACTGGACCGCATCTCCAACATCACCAAGGAACAAATCGTCGATTTCGCCAAACGCCACTTCAACAACAACCATGTGATTGTTTATAAACGCCAAGGCGTGGACAACAACCTGAAGAAGATTGACAAACCTCAAATCACTCCTATCCCCACCAACCGCGACTTGGTGAGCGATTTTGTGAAAGAAGTGCAGAACACCGAGGTGCAGCCCATCCAACCACGCTTCGTCGATTTCAAGAAAGACCTCACCTTGGGCAAAACCGCCGACCAACTTCCTTACATCTATGTACAGAACAAAGAAAACGGTCGCTTCATTCTGGCCTTCCGTTATGACTTCGGCAAAGAAACCAACCTGAAATATGGCTATGCAGCAGAGTATCTCGACTATCTCGGCACCGACAAACTCACCAACGAGCAGATCAAACAACAGTTCTACAAGTTAGCCTGCGACTATCACATCATGGCTGGCGACCGCAACATCAACATCACCTTAAGCGGTTTAAGCGAGAACATGCCTGAGGCTTTGGCGCTGCTGGAAGATCTGATTCAGAACGCGAAAGTCGATGAGGAAGCCTGGATGATGTATGTCCAGATGGAGATGCAAGCACGCGTCAATGCCAAGACAAACCAAAGAAGCAACTTTAACGCCCTGGTACAGTACGGCCTCTATGGTCCTTATAACAGCACCCGCAACATCCTCCCCATCGACCAGCTGAGAGCCCAGAACCCGCAAGAGCTGCTCGACCTGCTGAAAGGTCTTTCCAAGTATGAGCACCAGGTACTCTATTACGGACCGATGACAGAGCAAGAGATGGCTGACGCCGTCACCAAGAATCACAAGATTGAAGGCGAACTCACCGCTGTCCCCGAAGGCCAACACTATATGTTGCAGCCTACAGCCAGCAACGAGATTCTCATCGCTCCTTACGATGCCAAGAACATCTATATGCGCATGCTTCATGACGAAGACCGTGCCTGGAATCCCGACGAGGCTGCCGTGAAGGCCCTCTTCAACGAGTACTATGGAGGTGGCATGAACACCATCGTGTTCCAAGAGATGCGCGAGGCACGTGGACTGGCATACAACGCCTACGCCGCCTACATTGAGCCCTCATACAAAGACCAGCCTGAGTATTTCTTCACCCACATCATCACCCAGAACGACAAGATGATGGACTGCGTGAACCACTTCCTCCAAATCCTCAACGAGATGCCTGAGAGCGAACAAGCCTTCAACATCGCTAAGGAAGCTCTCACGAAACGTCTGGCCAGCCAGCGCACCACCAAGTTCAGCCTCATCAACTCATGGCTCACCGCTTGCCATCGTGGCATCGACTACGACATCAATGAGCGCATCTACAACGCCTTGCCCAACATCACCTTGAAAGACATCGTGAAGTTCGAGCAGGAGCAGATGGCCAACAAGCCATACCGTTACATCATCCTCGGCGATGAGAAAGAACTTGACATGAAGGCCTTGGAGCAGATGGGACCCATCCGTCGCGTCAGCACCGAGGAAATCTTCGGATATTAATTAGAACATCGAAAAACACGAAAGGGACGAAAACAATTTAGAAGCTGTTTTGATTTTTTTCGAGCTTATTTGAGAGGGATTTTTGAGGATGATTTTTCTGTTGAGCGAACGACGATAGCGGGCTATCGGAGCGAGCGAAACAAAAAATCAGACCAAAAAGACCCTCAAAGAAGCCGAAAAAGAAAAAATCAAAAACTTTAAACAAAAAATCAAAACAGCTTCTTAGTGCTTTTTGTGTTTTTCGATATCAAAAACATCAAGCCATGAGACCACAGACCCTTCATCAAGAAAATCCAATTCACTGTAGCTTTGGACTTTGCAGCCTCTTGGCCTTGATTCTCACGGTCCTCTCCCTGACAGGTAATGCCCAAACCGCGGACACCCTAACAGCGGGAGGACCGTTTTTTGTCAATGATGGTGAGACACTCATCTATCACATACACCGAGACCCCGAGGCACGAAAAGGCACCGTTTCCGACGCCCTTCAGAACGTCCCTGGCGTCAAGGTGGACACCGAAGGCAACCTCAGCCTGCGTGGTGTTGATGAGGTGCAATTGTTCATCAACGGGCGTCCCTCTCACTTCGATGAAGAGAGCCTGAAGAACTACCTGCAACAGGTGAAAGCCACAAGCATCGAACGCATCGAGGTGATGACCAATCCCTCAGCACAATATACGTCAGCCACGAACACCGGTGTCATCAACATCATCACGAACCAAGAAAAAAATGCCGAACAACATCTCAGCTTCGGCTTCCAAGCCAACACACGCCCGAACCTTTCACCCTCGATCTCGTATATCTGGAATAACAACCGATGGTCGTTTCATGCCAACCTGAAAGGCGGTTTTTCAAGCACCAAGGAACACGAGGAAGGATATAGCTATTCCTTTGTGGATCATCTTGTTAGCGGAATCCCTATCGGCATGGACACTGCCAGTATAAAACAATATCACAGCAACGACACCACGCTCAATTACAGTGCGGAACTCTTCCTAAAAGCGGAGTACCGTCCCGATGCCAAGAACGATTTCATGACCTACGTCAGCTTCACGCCCAGTAAAAATCATTCGGCCTCATACTCCAGCACCTATCGTCATGAATACATCGACGACATCGGCGAGTACGACTATACCATCATCAATAACGACAACCAGCTGTTTCACTGGGGATCGGCAGGCATGAGCTGGCATCACCGTTTCGACAAGCCCGGTCAGTATATGAGCATGGAACTGAATTCCGATTTCGACTTCGGGGGAGGCATCACCCAAGAGACCAGAATCTTCAAAAACCAACCCGAGTTGAACCGCGACATCAAAATGTTCAACGACTTCACCGACATAGGCTACAACGCGAAAATTGAATATATCCATCCCTATCGTCTGTCAGGAAAAGACGAAACGAAAAGCCAACAAGGAGAGTTCTACTTGAGCATCACCGACAACAGGAAACCTGACAACAACATCGGTCGATACGACACATTAGGTACAGACGGCTATGTCACCGACTGGAACCGCTCAGAGAACCGTCGTTTCACCCGGCACCAAACCGCAGGCACGGCCATGGTTCAGCATCACTTCGGGGAGGCTTTCACCGTCAAAGGCGGTGTCAGTGCGGAGACCACTTGGATCAAGTCAAGGTATTTTGACACTCCCCAATATGACACTTTAATGCGGTTTACTTACTTGCGTCCCTCGCTACATCTCTCCTACCGTACACCTTCGATGCATAACTTCAGCTTCAGCTATACCCGCAAGAGCAACTATCCTTGGGTGCGTTATTTCACTCGCAGGAAAGACTACCAAGAGGAATCGTTCAGCACAGGTAATCCAGCGTTAAAGCCCACCATGATCGATGTCTTTGAACTTGCATGGGCCAAATACGACGACCGTCTCGGGTCGGTGAATGTGAAGGGCTATTTCAACAACTCCATCAATGCCATCAACATGGTGAGCGATGTGGCTTACGACTCCTTATGGGGAAGGCAGGTGCCGTTCACGAAGCCTGTGAATCTGAACCAGTACTACGAAGCTGGAGGTTCCTTCAACCTCACCTACCGTCCCAGTGCCATGTTCAATGTACGGTTGGAGGCCAATCTCTATGACTCTCATATCGAGACCTATTATGAGAAAACCCAGGACAGCTTGATCACAAGCAATTTATGGGCTTATAGCCTACGAATCGGCAGTTGGTGCAAATTATGGAACAAGTTAGAGTTTCATGCCACAGCCTATTACAACTCCCCCACCCAGACGCTTTTTGCCATCAGCCAAACCGCCTACGGAATCGACTGTGGCTTACGAGCCGACTTCTTCGACAACCGGCTCTCCCTTCTCTTCAATGCCTTCGACATCTTCAACTGGAACAAAGAGGATAACTACACCAATAATCCTTACTACATCTCTTACAGTTCCAACAAAGCCAACAGTCGGTATCTCAGCATTGAGGTGGTTTACAAGGTCCTTTAATTAAGCTTTTTTAGCTATTCCAACTCTCAATGCGGCATTGATGCTGTTTGGTGTCGCGGTCGTAGGTGATGCCCACCAAGAGGAGACGAGAATTGAGAGTGGAAAGTTGAGAGTTATTATTTGACAAGGTAAGATTAAGATATTGGGCTACTTTGGCGGGATACTGCTTACGGTGGATTTGATCGATGGCGGTGTCAACAGCCTTGTTGTATTTCAACTCGATGATGATGGCGGGAGAATCGACGTTCTTGCGAGGAATCAGCACCAAGTCGGCGAAGCCCTTACCCGTGGCCAGCTCACGGTGGATGATATAGTCGTTGGAAGCGTAATAATAGGCGATACTCAACACACAAGCCAATGAGTTCTCGTCGTTATAGCTCAGGATACTCGTGTTCTCATCGTGGGCGGCATCCACGCCACGGGCCACGGCCTCCTCGTCGCCGCGGAGTGTCGCCTGGAGGAGTTTTTCAGACGCTTCGAGTGCCTTCATCACAGGCATCCAGTGGCTCGCCTCCACGGCGTTGACCATCTCGCCCGCCACTTCCTTGTTTGGAATATAGCATTCACTCTTGCGCCAGTCATAGCTGAGGTAGCCCAAATGGATGAGGACGGTCAGCACATCATCTTTCGAATGGATGATTGACATGTCGTTTTCGAACTTCGTGGGGTTCACTTTGCATCGACCTCCGGCGAGCATCCGAACCACATCGTCCTTCAGACCTTCATAATTCATCTGGATGTAATGCGTCACCGTGTCGTAGGATCCTGTAGCCGACCAAAAGCTGCGGCAGCGGCCTGCGTCAATGGCCTGCATCACCGAGTTAGGGTTGAAGATGGACACTTCGTCACCGATCTGATAGCCATCGTACCATTTCTCCAATTCATCGTAGTCCAGATGGTATTTCCCTGCCAGGGCTTTCACCTCGTCTTTAGTGAATCCAAAGAAAGGGGCCATCCGTCTTGGTTCCACCATGGAATACTCGATGAAGTTATTCAAGGCAGACTGCGTCTTATATTTCTTGATAGGAAGGATGCCCGTCATATAGACACCAGCGAACACCTTGAGGGATTCCCTGCTCTTAAACATCCTGCGCAGCCAGTCCACATAGCGGTCCATGGCCACTGAACCTGAAGGATACTCTCTACAGATGGCGTCCCACTCGTCTATAATCATAATGAAGTGCTGATTTTGTGTCACACTCACCCGTAGCAGATAGTCCATCAGGTGGTCTCCAGGTCTCACAGGAGTATCAGGATAGGTTGTTGCCACATTATCCAGTAGGGCCTCATCCATTTTATCCACGATGTCATCATTATGCCTATCGGTGATGAAAGTGGTCAAGTCAAGGAGGATGACGGGATACTTGTTCAGGTGTTTCTCAAACGATGGGTCTTTGGCGATTTTCAGGTCTTCGAAGAGGCTTTTTGAGTCGCATGACTGGTCGTAGTAAGCGCATAGCATCGTGGCCGCCACAGACTTACCGAAGCGGCGGCTTCTTGAAACGCATGCGAAGCGACGTTCTGTAAAGAGTGTTCCATTGACGAGGGAGATCAGCTCCGACTTGTCAACGTACTCACCATTTCTGACGCTTTGAAACCCAACATTGCCAAAGTTGATATGCACGCCCATGTCTTTCTGATTTGGCGCAAAGGTAGTCAAATATTCCATTTCTTGCAAGTTTTTATCATTTCTTGCTTGCAAATGTAATAGAAATATTTTAATTATTACATTACTTACAATTAATTAATTACAATAGTACTAAAAGAATAAAATCATTCTAAACGCAAATACCAATCATCAGGTGTCACCTGACGTTCATGGCAATCCGGATCCAGCATAAAACGCAGGCCTTTTCTCGACCACGGGCCATCGGTTTATATTGAAACTTGCTGAAACGGCTTGTATTTTACTCGTTTCAGCAGGTTTCGTTCCAACTCTCAATGCGGCATTGATGCTGTTTGGTATCACGGTCGTAAGTGATGCCCACCAAGAGGAGATGTGAATTGAGAGTGGAAAGTTGAGAGTTGTTATTTGACAAGGGAAGATTAAGATATTGGGCTACTTTGGCGGGATACTGCTTACGGTGGATTTGATCGATGGCGGTGTCAACAGCCTTGTTGTATTTCAACTCGATGATGATGGCGGGAGAATCGACGTTCTTGCGAGGAATCAGCACCAAGTCGGCGAAGCCCTTACCCGTGGCCAGCTCACGGTGGATGATATAGTCGTTGGAAGCGTAATAATAGGCGATACTCAACACACAAGCCAATGAGTTCTCGTCGTTATAGCTCAGGATACTCGTGTTCTCATCGTGGGCGGCATCCACACCACGGGCCACGGCCTCCTCATTCCCTTCAATCGTATTATGCAACAACTGTTTTGAGGTCTCGACAGCGTTAACCACATGGTTCCAATTATTCATCTTGATAGCATTTACCATTTCACCAGCCACCTCTTTATTAGGAATATAGCACTCACTCTCTTTCCAATCGTATGACAAATAACCTAAATGTATGAGCACCGTCAACACATCGTCCTTTGAATGGATAACCGACATGTCGTTCTGGAATCCAGTAGGATTGACAGCACATCGCTCACCTGCCAACATACGAATAACATCATCTTTGAGCCCTTCGTAATTCATTTGGATATAATGCGCCACAGCATCGTAAGCACCTGTTGTCGCCCAGAAACTGCGGCAACGCCCTGCATCAACGGCTTGCATCACCGAGTTGGGATTGAAGATGGATTGCTCGTCACCGATCTGATAGCCATCATACCATTTCTCCAGTTCATCAAAGTCCATACGGTACTTTTCGGCCAAAGCTTTTACCTCATCTTTTGTAAACCCAAAGTATGAAGCCATCCGCCTTGGCTCAACCATGGAATATTCTGTGAAATTGTTGAGTGCCGACTCCGTCTTGTATTTCTTGATAGGAAGGATGCCCGTCATATAAACCCCGGCAAAGACTCTGCCTCCCTCCTGACTCTTGAACATACGGCGCAACCACCCGACGTAACGATCCATTGCCTCGGCACCAGGTGCGAACTCCCTGCAGATGGCATCCCATTCATCAATAATAAAGATAAATTGCTGGTCTTTGGCTTCATTTATTCGGATAAGATAATCCATCAGCCTGTCATCCGGTTCAACAGGAACATCAGGATAGGCCTTGCCGACATCCGACAACAAAGCAGCATCCATCTTGTCAACAATATTGTCATTTTTCCTGTCGGCGACAAAGCTCGTCAAGTCGAGAAAGATGACCGGATATTTATTCAGGTGCTTCTCGAACGAAGGATCATTGGCAATTTCAAGGTCGGCAAACAGATGGCGCGAGTCACACGACTGGTCATAGTAGGCACACAGCATCTTGGCTGCCACCGACTTGCCGAAACGGCGGCTGCGTGACACACAGCTGAAGCTACGTTCTGTGAAAAGCGTATTATTGACGATAGAGATAAGCCCCGACTTGTCAACATATTCACCGTTCCTTACCCTTTGGAACCCAACATTGCCTAGATTGATATATGTGCCCATACCTTTACATTTTTTGCAAAGGTAGTAAATTTTTAATCATCTGCAAAAGTTTTGTGTAATGTGATTTAACTATTGGTTACCGATTAGGCAGCCAATCATCCGTTATCCCCTGCCATCCAAACTTTTTTGCGTACTTTTGCAACAAACCACATCCCATGGTAGATATTTTAGAGCACCTTCGAAAATCACCTCTGAAGCTCTCTAATCACTTCATCAACGATGTATAAGTCACCGAAAGTGTAAAGCAGCGTTGAAGGGTCGTGAAGCCGCTCGTTGGTTTTTGAGGTATAGAAAATGTCTAAGGCCCGCTCGCCGGAAATGTCAAGTCGTTCAGCTAGCAGAGTGACGATACGCCCAATCTTGTTCCACATCAAAATATCACTCAGCATGGTATCATCCTTTCATTTTGGTGGATTTATCAAATCTCAAGTATTTTTCAACAACCTCTTGGTTGAGAATGCAAATCTGGTTGTTAGGTCGGTGCATAGCAAGAAGTCCTAAAGCTCGTTCCTCATCAATCATACCGGCTATATAGTTCTCAACGGTGTCGATCACACGGTCGTTGGCCACACCGCCCTCGATGATGTCGAACGCTTTCCAAACCGGTTTGCCTTGGCGACCCTTCTCATGCGCGTACACCTTTCTTGGCTTCCCAAATGGCAAGGGCACCCAACACATCTTCGGTGACATGTTGTCGGCTTTGGGTGTGAAGGCCTTCGTAACACTTGATGATAAAGCCCTCAATCAGGCCAACTCGTTTCATCCTTTTGTACATATCAGACGACGACATGTTTTCAGCCCTTGCGGCTGATTCCACACAAGAAGCCGCAAATATCATCAGTTGCTCTGTCTTTCTTTTGGTCATATTCCTTGGCATACTGTCTCTTTTTTCTCACCGCAAAAGTAATAAATGTAAAAAACGGCCCAAACCCAGCCAATCAAAACGGTGAAAACCGGCCACTACAGGTTATTAACATTTCAAAGGACGTGCAA
>CAMIWN010000026.1:0-42311 GCA_946402445.1 uncultured Bacteroidales bacterium | reverse complement strand
CTCAACGGCGAACAAGTATCCACCGAAACGGAATACAGCTTCACCGTAACAGAGACGGTTGAGCTCGTGGCTCATTTCACCCTGAACAACTACACCGTCACCGTCAACGCCGATCCCGCCGAGGGCGGTGTGGTGAGCGGCACAGGAGGCTTCGACTACGGGCAGACCGCCACCGTCAATGCCAACGCCAACACGGGCTATACCTTTGTCAACTGGACACTTAATGGGGAACAGGTCTCTACTGAAAACGAATATAGCTTCACCGTCACCGAATCCGTCACTCTTGTGGCGCACTTCAGCATCAACAGCTATGAAATCACTGTAAACGCTGAGCCAGCCGAAGGCGGCGATGTCAGCGGTGACGGCGAATACGACTACGGTGAGACCGTCACTGTCAACGCCAACGCCAACACGGGCTATACCTTTGTCAACTGGACCCTCGACGGCCAACAGGTATCCACTGAAACGGAATACAGCTTCACCGTAACAGAGACGGTTGAGCTTGTGGCTCACTTTACCCTGAACAACTACACCGTCACCGTCAACGCCGATCCCGCTGAAGGCGGTGTGGTGAGCGGCACCGGAGGCTTCGACTACGGGCAGACCGCCACTGTCAACGCCAACGCCAACACGGGCTATACCTTTGTCAACTGGACCCTTAATGGCGAACAGGTCTCTACTGAAAACGAATATAGCTTCACCGTCACCGAATCCGTCACTCTTGTGGCGCACTTCAGCATCAACAGCTATGAAGTCACTGTAAACGCTGAACCCGCCGAAGGCGGTACCGTTGAAGGCACGGGAACCTATCTCCACGGACAGACCGCCACGCTGAACGCCGAGGCTAACTACGGCTACCACTTCGTCAGCTGGACACTCGACGGCACAGTGGTCTCCACCGAAAGCGAATACAGCTTCACCGTAACCGAATCCGTCACTCTTGTGGCGCACTTCAGCAACAACAGCTATGAAGTCACTGTAAACGCTGAACCCGCCGAAGGCGGTGATGTCAGCGGTGACGGCGAATACGACTACGGTGAGACCGCCACCGTCAACGCCAACCCCAACACAGGCTATACCTTTGTCAACTGGACACTCAACGGCGGACAAATATCCACCGAAACAGAATACAGCTTCACCGTAACAGAGACGGTTGAGCTCGTGGCTCATTTCACCCTAAACAACTACACCGTCAACGTCAACGCCGATCCCACTGAGGGCGGTGTGGTGAGCGGCACCGGAGGCTTCGACTACGGACAGACCGCCACCGTAAGTGCCGTAGCCAACTTCGGCTACACCTTCGTCAACTGGACGCTCAACGGCGAACAGGTCTCTACCGAACCGGAATACAGCTTCACGGTCACCGAATCCGTCACCCTTGTAGCACACTTCAGTATCAACAGCTATGTAGTCACAGTAAACGCCGAACCTGCAGAGGGCGGTACCGTCGAAGGCACGGGAACCTATCTCCACGGACAGACCGCCACGCTGAACGCCGAGGCTAACTACGGCTACCACTTCGTCAGCTGGACACTCGACGGCACAGTGGTCTCCACCGAAAGCGAATACAGCTTCACCGTTCTAAGCGAAGCCCTTTATGTGGCCAACTTCGAGGTGACGATGTACGACATCATCGCTACCGCCAAACCCGAGATTGGCGGCAGCACCGAAGGCTCGGGCAGCTACGCCGAGGGCACGACGGTTAACCTGACTGCCATTCCCGCCGAGCACTACTACTTCGTGAACTGGACAGAAGATGACGTTGAAGTCTCCACCGAGGCTGAATACATATTTGAGGCTACCGCCAACAAAACGCTGGTGGCACACTTCGAGCCCATCACCTTCGAGGTCACCGTGGGCATCACACCTGCCAGCGGAGGTATCGTTGAAGGCTCCGGTGTCTATATGGAAGGCTCCACGGCAACCCTGACCGCCATACCCGCTGAAGGCTACGAGTTCATCAACTGGACAAAGAACGGCATCGAAATCGAGACGGCTCTGACATACAGCTTTGAGGTGACAGCCAATGTGAACATCATGGCCCACTTCCAGCTGATCCCTGGTATCGAGTACTACCTGGTCGATGCCATCGCCAACCCAGCAGAGGGCGGCACCATCGAAGGTTTCGGCGAATACGCAGAGGGCAGCATAGCCACCCTGACCGCAACAGCCACCGAGGGCTACGCCTTCGTAAGCTGGACAGTGGAGGGCGAGACCATCACCGACAATCCCTACAGCTTCAACGTGATCGCCAACGTGTCGGTGGTCGCCAACTTCGAGCTACTGCCAGTCGAATACAACATCTACGTCGAGGAGGTCGAGCACGCTGAGATCATGGCGCCGACCACCTCCATCGCGGGCGAGCTAATTTCAATTGATGTGCTGCTCGATCCAATGTACGGATTAGTTTCTCTCTACTACTACACCGATGATCCCAGCAACACTGTCGCCATCGACCTCCAGACTATGGCCTTCGTCATGCCAGAGTCCGATGTGACCATCAGTGCCACCCTTGTGGAACTCACTGGCATCGGCGACGTCAACCTCGATGGCAACGTCAACATCCTCGACGTGCTGACCACCGTTGACTACATCCTCGGCGAGAATCCGCAACCCTTCGAGTTAGGGCAGGCCGACATCAACGGCGACGGTTTCATCGACATCAGCGACGTCATGGCCATCAACGCACTCATCCTCGGATTGAGAACCGAATGCGACGACGTAACGGCTGTCTATGAAGTCGTGGACGGCGCCCTCATAATTGAGTCCGAGATAGCCCTCGCGGGATACCAGTTCTCGCTGAGCGCCGAACCTGTCTCCATCCACATGCCAGGCTTCAGCTCCATGGGTAGGTGGATAAACGGAGAATACCTTCTCCTGCTCTTCAACCTCAACGGCGAGAAGGAGGCTGGGCTCTACAGCGTCCTCGACTTGGGTGAGGCGAGTGTCAACGACGTGGTCATGGCCACACGAGAAGGATGCAAGGTGAGAAGCATCGAAGGCACTGTCAGCGTCGCTTCCTTCGACGAAAACAGCTACAGTGTCTATCCCGTGCCCGCACACACCCAGGTCACAGTGGCCGGCCCAGGCATCACCACCGTAGAAGTGTACAACATGATGGGACAGAAGGTGATGACCGTCAACGAAATCAAAGGCGACACAACCGTGGTTAACGTCAGCACCCTGGCCAAAGGAAGCTACCTCTTCCGCATCAACACCGTCCACGGTGTGACTACAAAGACCGTGGTGGTGACACCATAATCAAGCTTCATGACACACTGTAAGATTCCGCTCTCTATGAATATAGGGGGCGGAATCTTTTATATATAAAAAAAACAAAAGAAACGCTGCTATTAAAAGAAGATGAATTATCTTTGCCACAAGAAAACGATCAACAACTCATGAAAATGCTCGCCCCTTCCCTGCTCTCCGCAGATTTCCTGAACTTAGGAAGAGATATCGACATGGTTAACCGCAGTGAGGCCGACTGGTTCCATTGCGATGTGATGGACGGACGCTTTGTGCCGAACATCTCATTTGGCATCCCTGTAGTGCAAGCCATCAGCCAACAAGCTGAAAAGCCTTTGGATGTCCATCTGATGATTGTGGAGCCAGAGAAATATTTCGAGGCTTTCGTGAAAGCTGGAGCGGACATCATCACCTTCCATTACGAGGCGTGCACCCACATCCATCGTGCTGTGCAACAGCTGAAAGCCCTTGGCGTGAAGGCAGGCGTAGTGCTCAACCCTCACACGCCAGTGGCTGTTTTGGAAGACATCATTGGTGACCTCGACCTTGTTTTGCTGATGAGTGTGAACCCAGGCTTTGGCGGACAAAAGTTCATTGAGCGCACCTTCGAGAAGATCCGCCGGTTAAAAGCCATGATCGAAGACCAAGGACTTGACACCCTCATCGAAGTCGATGGTGGGGTCAACACCCAAAACGCCGCCGCCCTTTATGAAGCGGGAGCTGACATCCTCGTCGCTGGCAATGCGGTGTTTAAGTCGGGAAATCCTATTGAAACAATAGCGTCATTGCGAGGAGCGTAGCTTACGGAGCGACGCGGCAACCTTTAGCTCACCGACCGATGGGAGGTAATCCAACCCGAATCAACTGAACAACTGAACAACTGAACAACTGAACAACTGAATAACTAATTAAATGACAAAGCAAATGAACGAATCCATCTTAAATCTCGCCCCTGAAGGCGTATGGAAAGAATTCCAAGGCATCCTCAACGTGCCACGTCCCTCAAAGAAAGAAGCCCAAATGGTGAAATACCTAGAAAAATGGGCCAAAGATCATAATATCGAATACACCAAGGAGAAATGCGGCAACATCATCATGACCGTGCCGGCCACCAAAGGCATGGAAGACCGTCAGATGATCGCTTTACAGGCTCACATGGACATGGTGTGCGAGAAGAACAGCGACAAGGTTCACGACTTTGAGAAAGACCCCATCGAGGCAGTCATCAAAGGGGAATGGGTCCACGCCAACGGCACCACCCTCGGCGCTGACGACGGTATCGGTGTCGCCGCTGCCCTCGCCATCATCACCGACCCGAAGGTGAAACACGGCCCGCTGGAGTGCATCTTCACCGTCGATGAAGAGACAGGCCTCACAGGCGCCGAAGCCCTCGACCCCAAACACATGAAGTCACGCATCCTCCTCAACCTCGACTCCGAGGACGAAGGCGAAATCTTCATCGGCTGCGCGGGCGGCATGGACACCATCGTCAAGATGTGGTACCAACTGGAACCCGCACCGGAAAACGCCACTGCCTACCGCGTCACCGTCAAAGGACTTAAAGGCGGCCACTCTGGCGACGACATCAACAAGAACCTCGCAAACGCCAACAAGCTGCTGAACCGCATCCTCTGGCAGGCGACCAGCTGGTACGACCTCGCTCTCTACGACTTCCAAGGCGGCAACCTCCGCAACGCCATCGCCCGTGAAGCTACTGCCGTGGCCTACATCCCCAACGACTGCTGCAAAGACTTCGAGAACTTCTGCAAAGAGATGGAAGAAAACTTCCGCAAGGAATACCAAGTAGCCGACCCCGGCATCACCGTCGTGGTCGAGAAAGCCGAGATCCAACCCGATGTCGTCATTGACGAAATCTCACAATTCGAACTCCTCAACGCCCTCTATGCCTGCCCGCATGGCGTCATCGAGATGTCACAAACTATCCCGAACTTCGTGGAGACTTCCACTAACCTGGCCTCATGCAAGAAAAAAGAAGGCTATTTCTTCATCCAGACCTCGCAACGCAGCTCCATCGACTCCTCAAAAGTCAATGTCGCCAACATGGTCGAGAGCGTCTTCAGCCTTGCCGACGCCGAAGTGGAACACACCGATGGATATCCAGGATGGTCACCCAACCCCGACTCACCGATCTGCCACATCGCTGAGAAGGTCTATAAGAAACGTTTCGGCCACGACCCGAAAGTACGCGCCATCCACGCTGGACTGGAATGCGGCCTCATCGGCGACAAGATCCCGGGCATGGATATGATCAGCTTCGGCCCCACCCTCCGCGGCGTCCACTCACCCGACGAACGCATCGAAATCAAGACCGTCCAGATGTTCTGGGATCTGCTCTGCGATATCCTTAAGAACGCACCGAAATTAGATTAAAGGTTAGAGATCCTAACGGGTCACTCTAACTTCTAACCTCTCCTTAACGGACAATCCATACTACAGGAGGCACATTTGCCTCCTGTTTTTTTGTTCTTGCCGTCAGTGCAAGAGCAACGCCCTTTGCCTTTATGAAGGGTGACAATGGCCAGGACGACAAGCCCTAACACCACCAATAACACGATGACAGTAGCGAGATTCATCCAATAACAGCATTAGCGATGAGATAGGCTAGCCAGGCAAAGACCCAAGCCACCACACACTGGAAAACAATGATGAAAAACATCCATCTGGCACCTAACTCTCGACGAACGGATGCCATAGCAGCCACACAAGGCGTATAGAGGAGACAGAACACCAACATCGAGATGGAGCTAACCAAGGTGAACAATGGCATGGCATTCAGCACCTCCAAAGTGGCGACAACACTCTCCTTGGCCATGAAACCACTGATAAGCGCCGTGACAACTTGCCAGTTGCCCAGCCCTAAAGGACGGAATACTGGAGCAACCCAGCCCGCTACACTCGCCAACATGCTACCCTCTCCATTTTCAACCATCTGGAAATGGAAATCAAAAGTCTGAAGGAACCAGATCACCAAGGTAGCCAAGAAAATCACCGTGAAAGCACGCTGCACAAAGTCCTTGGTCTTGTCCCATAGCAGATGCGCCACGTTCTTCGGACTTGGCATACGGTAGTTAGGCAGCTCCATCACAAAAGGAGCCACGTCGCCTTTCTGCCCCACCCACTTGGTAACCAAGGCCGTGAGGATGCCAACGACAATACCCAACAGGTACAAACATATCAGCACCACACCGCCATGACCAGGGAAGAATGCACTGGTGAAAAACCCATAGATTGGAATCTTGGCCGAGCAGCTCATGAACGGTGTCAGCAAGATAGTACGCCAACGGTCATGGGTGGAATGCAAGGTCCTTGTGGCCATCACGGCAGGCACCGTGCAGCCAAAGCCGATGAGCATGGGCACGATGCTGTGACCAGTGAGACCGAGTTTGCGCAAGAAGCTGTCGCTCACAAAAGCCACACGAGCCATGTAACCACTGTCCTCCAACAAACTCAAGAAGAAAAACAGCAAGATGATGATTGGCACAAAGCTCAGCACGCTACCCACACCGCCAAAGATGCCATCCACCACCAGTGACTGAACAGCGGGACTGACATTCCAACGAGCCAAGGCATCGCCACAGACACCAGCCAACCAGGTGATTCCCTGATCAAGCCAGTCCTGCAAGGGCGCGCCAAGTAAGTCGATGGAAAGATAGATGATAGAAACCATCACCAGTACAAAGATTGGAATAGCGGTCCATTTTCCCGTCAAGACACGGTCGATACGACGGCTGCGACGGTATTCTTTGCTTTCTTTGGGTTTCACCACCGTCTGTTCACAAAGCCGTTTGATGAAAGTGAACCGCATCTCCGCCATGGCCGCTGCACGATCCAGACCACGCTCCTCCTCCATCTGCACAATCAGATGCTCCAAGGTCTCTTTCTCATTCTGGGTGAGCTGCAATGCCTCCAACACCATCGGGTCTCCCTCAATAAGCTTCGAGGCAGCGAAACGAAGAGGTATTTCGGCACGCTGGGCATGATCCTCAATGAGATGCATGATGCTGTGCAAACACCGGTGAACCGCTCCTCCATTGTCATCTTTACCACAAAAGTCTTGACGGACAGGTGCTTCCTGATACTGTGCGATATGAAGGGCGTGTTCTACCAACTCCGAGACACCTTCGTTTTTTGAAGCCGAGATCGGAACCACGGGCAAACCGAGAATCTTTTCCATCTCATTCACCAAGATAGTGCCACCGTTGTTCCTCACCTCATCCATCATATTCAAGGCCAACACCATCGGGAAGCCGAGTTCCATCAGCTGCATCGTCAGATAAAGGTTACGCTCAATGTTGTTCGCATCCACGATGTTGATGATAGCCTTGGGCTTCTCCTCCAAGATAAACTGCCGTGAGACGACCTCTTCTGAAGTATAAGGCGACAGAGAGTAAATGCCTGGCAAATCAGTGACAGAAGTCTCGGGATGACCTTTGATGACACCATCTTTTCGGTCCACAGTGACACCTGGAAAATTACCCACATGCTGGTTGGAGCCCGTCAACTGGTTGAACAAAGTCGTCTTGCCACAGTTTTGTTGTCCCGCAAGAGCAAAAGTCAACTTGGTCCCTTTAGGCACAGGATGTTCGTGGTCTTTGTCGTGATAAATACCAGCCTCGCCCAATCCCGGGTGTGCGTTATGATCATGAAGCGCGCGGGCATACAGTTTGTCGAGATCCAGTGCAGGTCTCTTCTCTTCCTCTTCACAAGGCTCCACGGAGATCAAAGCTGCATCAGCCTTGCGCAAGGTAAGTGAATAACCATGAATCAACACTTCCATTGGGTCGCCCAAAGGGGCATATTTCACAATCTTCACGGAAGCATCAGGAATCAACCCCATATCAAGGAAATGCTGGCGTCGGGATCCCGAGCCACCCACCTCCTTAATCTTGGCATTCTTTGCTATCTCTAATTGATCTAAAGTCATCATCTTTTCTTTCTTTGAAACTGCAAAAATAAGCAGTTATCATCGAACAAAACATCCCCATTAATAAGGATTATACCATCGGTCACTCATCATATTCATATCCAATTGACCACTATTCATCCACGTTCGGAATCTCAAACACCATAGGAGTCTCACGAAGAAGGTAACGCACACTGATTTCAGGCCGTTTGGTTTTGTCCTTGTTTTCAAAGTGAAAACTCACTTGTGAAGCACCAAAAGGAAGCGTCGCATCGCCCACAGGAGTCACCTCAGCAATTGTATGATAGTTCAGGTCTGTGATAATCGCGGTTTCTTCATAATCATACCACAAAAACTGATTCGCCTTAATTGAACAGGGGAATCGCAACATTCCATTTTCGGTCCATATCTCAGGATTCACAATCTCACCTTTCCCATCGACTTGGATGCACAGGCCAAACTGTCCTCCATCCTCTGACTTCCATTCCCATGGATCAGCAGCACCCACGCCATCCTCTGACAACACATAATTACAACGATAACGACGTGAAACCTGTACGGGGAACAGCAGATAATGCGTTTCGTCAAAAGGCTCCAGATGCCAATCCGTATATGGATCACGAAGGCTTTCTTTCTGTCGTTCTGTCAGCACGCCACTGTCACGAAGCACATTCCAATGTCGGACGAGTTCCATCACTCGGTCGAGCTGCCCATAGCGTTTCATCACGCCACGGCTTACCAACAGTCCATAGCCCGCATCATACGCAGCTGCTTTCGACAAGAACCACTCCACCTCCTGAAGAGTCGTGCTGGGCTGCATACGATCCGAGACCCTGACTTGAAACCATCCTAACTGCATCGGGCGTGAGGCAGCGTCGCTTTCCTCATAATCCTGTTCCCAACGTTCCACCTTCTTGACACGCTGGCTCTCATTCAACACACCATGACCCTCGCCATCGGAACGTTCCACAAAAGTAATCCCCACCGCATCCAAACGCTCTGTAAGGCGAAGCCGCACCGAATCAAGAAGCACTCCATCCGGCGCACAAAAACGTTCCGGGGAATCCCACAGTTTATACATTGGCTCAGAAACACTATGTGCTGCACTCCTGGTTCCGTAAAGCCCACGATTGCAATGATGCAACAGAATCAAGTTACCCACCGGCTCCAAAGTACTATAAGAGATCAACTCTTTGCCTACCAACAGAAGATTCAACGAGGAAGGAGCCTGAAGCACCTCGTTTTTATAGACCGTCAACTCCGTCTGGTCTGCTGCGATATCACTCAGAAGGCTCAACTGTCCCTGTCTCAATAACTGGGAATAATAACGAGGCGAGAAATAGGCATCATTGGTACTCACAGCATCCATCTGGGCAAAAACCCCAAGCTGAACCCCTTGCCCTGATGCCTTGTCAACCATGGCTACGACGGAACGATTGCCCTTACTGGCAAAAATAGGATTCCAACAGTAATGCCCGTAGGTAGAGAAAGGGTAACGATGTAGCAGATAGTTAAATTCACCTTGATGGCAAAGATCAAGCACCTGGTCAAGCTCTTCCTCATTAAAGTCAGACACCAGATAGGTTTTCGAGGACTGTCCGGAGACATAAACAGCAAAGCTAAGAAGCAATGCCAAGCCCGCATATTTCAAAACAGCTTTCATATCACCCCCTATGCTATACCTCTTAAATCCTTATATAGCTGAACCGCATACAGGTCGGTCATGTTCGAGATGAAATCAAGCACCGACTGCACCTTTGAATACACATCGTCATTCAAAGGCTTGAATTGTTCAGGCATAAGGCTGAGGAGTTTCTTATTATATACTTGATCAGGATGCAAAACTGCCTCGGTGAATTCCTCAAGCAAGGTGCCGATGACATTGAATCCAGTCAGCTCAATCTTCACCACCGAAGGATGGCGATAAATGTTTTTCACCGACTGGTCACGACATTGTTTCAAGGCATTTTCTTCATAATCAGGAAGATGAGAAATCAAACTCCCTTGGAACGTTCCTGCCATGATCTCAACGTAATGCTCCACAAAAATATCACTGACGCAATTGACTAATTTGTTAATCAACATCGCACGAAGGAAGGCCATTCGCTCATTCTCATCACTGACATCGCGATACACTTCTTCCTTATGTTGAAACAGGGAAGCGTCCTTTTCCTTATCGAAGAAAGAAAGAAAGCTATTTTCAACATTATCAATAGATATAATACCACGTTTATGCGAATCTTCCATATCCAAAATTAGATAACATATATCGTCAGATGCTTCCATCATATAAGAAAGAGGATGGCGAGCATAAACCCGATGCATAGTGTCGGCACGTTCGATACCACAATCCCTCATCACTTCTTCGAAGATGTCAATCTCAGAATAAAAGACGTTGTATTTCTTACGGTTACCTTTGTCAGAAGAAGGATAAGGATATTTGATAAGGGTTGCCAGCGTAGCGGAGGTCAGCGAGAGACCGCCAGGACGACGACCATGAAACTGATGAGTCAGCAGGCGGAAAGCGTTGGCGTTCCCCTCAAAAGAAATCAAGTCGCTCCATTGTTCCGGAATCATTTGGTCTTTAAGAGCGCTGCCATTACCATCTTTAAAGAAACTGCTGATGGTATCCTCGCCAGAATGACCGAACGGAGGATTGCCGAGGTCATGGGCGAGACAGGCGGTGGAGACGATGGTCTCGATATCCGACTGATGCTGTTGGATTGCGGGATCATGTTCCGCTAGTTTCTGCATGGTACGACAGGCGATAGAACGTCCAACGCTGGCCACTTCGAGGCTATGGGTCAAACGGTTATGCACCATTTGGCTACCTGGAAGCGGAAACACCTGCGTCTTATTCTGCAAACGACGGAAAGCACTTGAAAAGATGATACGGTCATAATCCCGCTGAAAAGAGCTTCTCACATCAGCACTCTTATGCGGAGACGCGTACCTATGCGTAGATAATAATTGATTCCATTCCATTTTATTGCACTATTCTTAATACTCTCAATTCCCCACAAGGCTCTGTCTCGCATAAGGAGTCAAATCCTGTGACGCGAATTCACCTTTCAAGAATTTAAAATAGCCCGCCACTGCCACCATGGCCGCGTTATCGGTGGAATAGCTGAGACGAGGGATGAAAACCCTCCAATGGTATTTCTCTCCGGCGGCGAGCATGGCGTCATGCAAGCCGCTGTTAGCACTCACACCACCCGCGATGGCCACGGTTTTAATCCCTGTTTGTTTACTGGCTTTGATTAACTTACCCATCAAGATTTCGATGATGGTACTTTGAACCGAGGCACAAAGATCCTCTTTGTTTTCTTCAATGAAGTTCGGATTGATTTTCAGCTGATCGCGGACTGTATATAATATACTGGTTTTCAAACCACTGAAACTATAATCCAATCCTGGAATCTGAGGTTTTGCAAAGTTGAATGCCTTAGGGTTACCTATCTTGGCCAGCTTGTCGATGACAGGACCTCCCGGGTAAGGTAATCCCAAGATTTTAGCTGTTTTGTCGAAAGCCTCCCCTGCTGCGTCGTCGATGGTTTTGCCGATGACTTCCATGTCGAAATAATCCTTCACCACCACAATCTGGGTATGGCCACCCGAAACCGTCAAACACAAGAACGGGAAGTCGGGCACCTCCGTGTGAGTTGCGTCGGTGGCAAAATGCACCAGAATGTGGGCATTCATGTGGTCAATCTCCACCATGGGAATATCAAGCGTCTGCGCAAAAGCCTTTGCGAACGAGGTTCCCACTAAAAGTGAACCTAAAAGTCCCGGTCCACGTGTAAAAGCGATTGCAGATAATTGTTTTTTTTCTATATTTGCATCCTTTAAAGCCGTGTCGATGACGGGAATGATATTTTGCTGATGGGCGCGAGAGGCTAATTCGGGAACCACCCCGCCATATTTCTCGTGAACCTTCTGGCTGGCAATGACATTTGAGAGGACACGGGTGCCTTGAAGCACTGCGGCAGAGGTGTCGTCGCACGAGGATTCGATACCTAAAATATATTCGTTCATGAACTGAAATTTGGAGGCTCAAAATTATTAAAAAAAAGATTATCCATAGCATCCTTGTACTGATAATGGTGTTCATATCGTTCATCATGAGCATCTTCATTGCCATACAAGACCCTATTATTCAGAAGTTTACAATCAGAATCGCCGGTGGTTATCTTTCTTCAAAGACGGGGATGGACGTGAAAATTGGCAGGCTCTACATCTCGCCTGATTTCACCGTCCACATTGATCAATTCTCCGTTAAAGACTTGAAGAACAACGATTTAATCAACGCTGAGAAGTTACGTGTCCGTCCTATCATGGAAGACATCATCCATGGCGACATCAACATCGATATGATTGATTTGAGACACACCCAAGCCAATTTGATCACCTACGAGGGCGAGGAAAAAATGAATTTGCAGCATCTGCTGGATGTGTTTTCCTCCGACAAAGAGAAGGAAAGCAACACAGTCATCAAAATAAAAATCAACAAAATCAACTTTGAAGACCTTGCGTTTCGTTATTGGAACCAAAACAAGGACGACCCGGAAAAAACTGCGAATCATTTGATGGACTATTCCAACATCAAGGTTGACAGCATCTTGTTAGACATGGAGGACATCGTCATCATCGGCGATTCCATCACGGCAAAAATCAATCAGTTATCCGCATTTGAGCAGAGTGGCTTTGCCCTTCACCATCTCCAATCAAATGCCATCGTCTCTTCTTCGGGCATTCTGTTGGACCGCCTGCAAATACAGACTGACAACAGCAACCTGTTTCTCGACCTGCATTTGCTCTATCCAGGCTACCAGGCCATGAGCAGTTTCGTTGACTCGGTATATTTTGACTCTAAAATCACACGCACCGAGGTGATGCTCAGCGACCTTGGCCCTTTTTCCAATGCCTTGTACGACATGCCTAACCGTATCAAGATAGAGACTGAGATGAGAGGACCCATCAAAGACTTTAAACTCAGCAAGTTGAAGTTTATGATCGGAAAACAAACCCGATTCCAGGGAGACCTTGCATTACAACCTCTTGACATTTTCAACGGACAACACGCCATCAACTTCAAGACATTAGAGTATTCATACAATGACCTCGCCAATTTCCGCATCCCCGGCGCATCAAAAACCATCCCGTTACCCACCATGTTGGCTTCTTTGGGCAGCGGCACCATCAAAGGAAAGGTAGCGGGATCCACAGAAAAATTCATGGCCGACCTCTATGTGACCTCCGAAATTGGCAACGTCAATTTGGATATCAACAAACACCGCAACCAACAAAAAAACGATGTCATAGAAGGCCATATCCAAGCGGAACACCTCGATGTAGGCAAGCTGGCGAATGCCTCCAAAACCATCGGGAGTATCGATTTGGACGCTAACGTCATCGCCCGCCTGACCAAAAAAGGAGACGTGGACCTCGACATCGACGGCAACGCACACAACGCTTTCCTCTTAGGAAACAGCATCGACGAGATCTCCATGAACGGAAACCTGTACCAAAACCAGTTTAACGGCAAAATCAGCATCGATGATGATGAACTCGCACTTGACTTCAAAGGAAACTTTGACTTCAGGGATCCCAAAGCCCTGGGAGGCAACTTCAGCGCGGACATCCTGAATGCAGACCTTTACAAACTCAAGCTCATCAATGACGACCCCGAAGCCTCGTTAAAAGCCACCATCACTGCCGACATGAGCAATATCAACGACTTCAACAAAGCTGAAGGTACATTGAAAATCAGAGGATTGGAATTCCAAAACAAAAACGGGGCATTGTTGCTCGACGCCTTTGACGGCTCCATTATCAACGACCATCTGATGCAAAAGAAAATCAACCTCGATTGCGACTTCCTGGAGTTTGAGATGGCAGGCAAGATGGATTTTGCCACCTTGGCCACCGCCTTCAAACAATATGTGAATCATTATGTCACCATCCCCCAATGGGCAGAAGAACTTGAGGCCTTTGAAAACAGCGGGAAATCCTCCGACCAAGATTTCATCGTCCAAATGAATATCAAGGACGCCAAACCCATCACCCAGCTATTTATGCCCGACCTCTCTCTGGCCAAAAACACTTATCTCAACGGCACCTTTACCTCTCGCTCCCATTCGCTTAACCTGACATTACGGTCAAAATATCTGAAATACAACGGCATAAAAATCAACAATATCGAATACCGCAACCTCAGCTCGCCACGAAGATCCAATGGCAGGTTACATATCGACCAGATTATCTTGCGCGACAGCACTGAGACTGGTCAATCATCTCTTGGATTGGAAGATTTCGCTTTGGTAACCAATTTGAGAAACGACAGCATTTTGGCGGATATCCTTTGGGATGATAAGACCCTGGCTGACCATAACAAGGCTACCATACAAACTTCTTTGGTCCCTCAACCCAGCGGAGGGCGTTTTAACATCAACAAAGCTGATATCATAATCAACGATAGCCTTTGGAATATCAATCCCTCTAATCTTCTGGAGTTTGACAGCAGCCGCATCCATTTCTCCAACGTGGAACTGTTTTGCGGACAGCAGCGACTTATCATGGATGGTGACATGCCCAATACCGTTGAGGACACCTTGCTGGCTTCATTCCAGCATTTCGACCTATCTAACCTCAACTTCCTGATGGAAAACACAGGCCTTCAAATTGAAGGGGCACTGTTCGGAGAAGCCAAGGTCAGCAACATCAAGACCGACCCAACGCTTTTGGCCAACATCAACATCAACCAGCTGGGTTTGAATAACCAGATTTTTGGCGACGCCACAATCTACAGCGCCTGGGACAACGAAAAGGAAGCCATCAACATGAATGTCATCTTGCAGCACCAACAACGCTCCGCCATCGATCTCTCAGGAGCGTTCTATCCCAATAAAAAAGACGAGCAACTCGACTTCAAGCTGAAGCTGGACAGCCTCAACCTCGGGATATTATCCCCGTTTTTAGGCAACGCCATAGAACGGATGCAAGGCTTCGGCAAAGGAACCGTAGCCGTCAAAGGATCCCTCAAAAAACCAACGATTGATGGCACCATAAAAGTCAAAGACGGAGGTTGCAAAGTCAACTTCTTAAACACCTATTATACATTCAGTCCCACCATCAGCATCAACGACAGCCTGATATCACTGACAGACCTGTCGTTAACCGACACATTGGGTAACTCCGCCTTAGTCGTCGGGCAAATCTCCCATGACCATCTGAAAGACTTTTACTTAGACCTCAAGATGTTCCCTACTGAATTTCTTGCCATGTCAACCAGCGCGGTCAACAACTCGTCGTTCTATGGAGACGCCATCGCCACAGGTGTCGTGGAAGTCAAAGGCCCGGTGAATGACCTGGATTTGAAAATCAGGGCAAGAACCAACAAGGGCACCGTGATGACCATCCCATTAGGCGGTAAAAACAACGTCAAGAAACACGACTTCATCACCTTTGTCAACAGGGCGGAACAAGAAACGGAAGACCAAGAAGAAATCACCAATAAGACCACATCCAAAGAGGCCACAAGCTTCCGTATCGGTTTGGATCTCGGCGTCAACAACAATGCCCAAATCAAAATTGCATTGCCCAACAACATCGGTAACATGGAGGCGCGAGGAGAAGGGAACATCAAATTAGGGGTCTCCTCCACCAACATGTCACTCATCGGTGATTACATGATCACCGACGGCAGCCTCTCACTCAACATCCAAGATCTGATAAAAAGGAATTTCACCCTTGAGCCAGGAAGCACCATTTCATGGACTGGTGATCCCGTGAACGGAACCATCAACGCCACCGGCGTATATCAAACCAAAGCCTCTGTCGGCACCTTAGGCCTGGTTGACACCACCAACATGAGCTCGAGCAATATCAAGGTAGAATGCCTGGTCCACCTGAAAAACAAACTCATGAACCCCGACATCTCTTTCAGCCTTCGATTACCCAATGCCACTGAAGACATGCAACAAGCCGTGTTCAGCGTCATTGACACCACCAACCAATCCGTCATGTTCACTCAGACCATCTACCTGCTCGCCTTCAACTCCTTCAATTTCGGAGGCACCATGGATAGTTATGGAGGCCTGATCTCAAGCCAGCTAAACGACTGGGTCTCGAAGATCAACACAGGTGTCGATATCAACTTCAATTACAAACCCGGATCCAACATAAGCAATGAAGAGATGACCGTAGCGTTGAAAACACAACTCTTTGACGACCGTCTCACCATCGAAACCAACTTCGGTGTCATCATCCCTGCCAATACCTACGCTGCAAACAACACCAACATTGTGGGTGATTTCAACTTAGACTACAAAATCACCAAAGACGGACGATTGAGTGCACAGGTCTTCAACCGATCCAACTACAACAGCATCTATTATCAATACACCTATTATAAAATGGCACCTTTCACACAAGGTATCGGCCTTTCCTATAGCAAAAACTTCGACCGCTTCAAAGACTTTTTCAAGAAACAAAAAAATATTGTTCCTCCCAACCGATCATTCTCCGGCAAAAACGAACCTAACCAAAACATAACCAATGAATCCTCTAACTAAACCATTTAAGGTATATCAGGCCTCTGCCGGTTCTGGAAAAACATATACCATCGTCAAAGAATATCTCGCGCTTTGTCTCCAAAGCGAAGCTGCCACCTCCCAATACAACCATATCCTGGCCATAACTTTTACCAATAAAGCAGCCAACGAGATGAAAGAGAAAATTCTCGATCATCTGAACACCATCATCAACAGCGACCCGGAAAAAGAGCCAGGAAGCATGGAAAAAGATCTGATTGATCTCCTCCAAATTGACCGAGATGCTCTAAAAACCAATGCGAAAAAATTGTTTTATAAAATAATCCATGATTATAGCAATTTCTGCATTAGCACAATCGATGCTTTCTTTCAAAAAGTAGCTCGTTCATTCGCCAAAGACCTGAACTTGCCGAACCAGTTCAGTGTTAGCATCGATGAAGATGAAGTGGCCGACGCCATCACCGAACGACTCGGAGAACAACTAGGGAGTTCCAATCCATTCTTAACCAAGATTATGGAGGACTACAGCGAGACCATGTTCGACAACGGCAAAAGACCTAAAGTGGAGATTAACATCCATGCCTTCATCAAAAAACTCTTTGAGGAAGAAGCCTATCAAAAAAATGAGCAGAACCACTTTGAAACCGAGAAACAGAACAAAGCGACTCTCGCTTCCATCAACAAGAAAATCAATGATTTTGAAAAATGGTGTCAAGAATCAGCAGCTGATTTCGACACCTTTATGAACAACAACGGACTAACAACCAACGATTTTAAAAACAAATCGAAGAGTCCCATCTTGATGCTGGTCAACAAAGTCAAGGAGAACAAATACGATCCACTCACCAAAACTCAACTATCCCTTCTCAACGGGGATTATCAATGGTATAGCGACAAGAAACATGCTGCGCTGGATCCCGAATTCCAAACCCAATGCATGCCATTTTTGAGAACATACCATCAAAAAATCGGCAACTATCTTTTCAACATTTACCAGCTTGATTATCTCAGCTTATATGTGCTACGTTCCAAGATAAAATCAGAGATAGAAGCCTATATCGGCGAAGAGATGGTGGTTCACATCTCGGAATTCAACAAACGAATTAACGAGATCCTGGGCGACTTCTCAGTACCTTTCATCTATGAGCGGATGGGAGAGCATTTCCACCATATCTTCATCGACGAATTCCAGGACACCTCAGTGCTGCAATGGCAAAATATCATTCCGCTGATCGACAACAATTTAGCCAACCGACATCTCAACATGATTGTAGGTGACGGCAAACAATCCATTTACCGATGGCGCAATGGTGAAGTCGGGCAAATCGCCAGTCTTCCACGTATTTATGCCAAACCTGCCGA
Source organism: uncultured Bacteroidales bacterium (assembly GCA_946402445.1). Lineage (GTDB taxonomy): Bacteria > Bacteroidota > Bacteroidia > Bacteroidales > F082 > Limimorpha. The sequence continues at coordinate 24,224 of CAMIWN010000026.1, read as the reverse complement.
CAGTCCTTTTTTCGACCAATTCGAGCAGAACTTGATCAACAGCTTCCAATTCAACGAGTTGGACTGCAACTTCCGCTCATTCAGTAACATCGTGCAATTCAACAACACTTTTTTTGAATTCAGCAGCAAGGAATTTTTGTCAGAAAAATGTAAAAAAATATACTTTGACAACGACGAGACGCTTCATAAAGAAATAAAAATAAAACAAAAAACAAAGCAGCAGGAAGAAGGTTTGGTTGAAGTGGAATTGTTTGATCCCAAGGAAAAGCCTGAGGAAGCTATGCTTGCTCGCGTTTACGAGCTGGTGACAAAAGCACTTGAACAAGGATTTACGAAAGGAGACATTGCCGTACTCGTCAGAAAAAACGATTACGGCTCGTTAGTTGCGAACTACCTTCACGAGAAAGGCATCGCGGTCATCTCCCCTGAGTCCATCTTGTTGAAATCATCCAACAAAGTACAACTGATTGTCAACACCCTGAATTACCTCATCCACCCAGAAAGCACTCCTGTGATTTCCAATGTATTATATTATTGGAAAAGAACTCATGACACAAGCTTCAACGGAGATGTAAGCGACCTGTTCAACACCGTCAACAGCATTGCGGAAGGACAAACCAGCTTGGAAGAGATGATGTCTCTGCAACCTGGATGCCTCCAAGATTTGCTATCTAACTCCTATAGTCTTTATGACCTCTGTTCCGCTATAGCCCGCACCTACGGCTTCAACACCTTAGGTGACTCGTTCCTCAACTTTCTATTAGACATTGTCTTCCAATGGCAATCGGCTGACAAATATGGTATCGAGCTCTTCCTTGAGTACTGGTGGAAAAAAGAGGAAAAACTATCCATCCTCACGAGTGAAACTGATGCAGTCAGCATCATGACGATTCACAAATCCAAAGGTTTAGAGTTCCCTGTGGTCATCTACCCATTTGTTTGCGATAACATCGATGACACCAAATCTGCCCCCCTGTGGTTTACCGCAGAGGAATTGGGATTCGAGCCTATTCCTAATGTCGAAAAGGTACAGTTCAACTTCAGTGAAAAAAGAAGTTTATGGTCATCACAAGTGGCACAAAAAAAACAAGATGAGGCAGATAAAACCCGACTGGACAACATGAATCTCAATTATGTGGCTTTTACTCGTCCCGTGCAACGGCTTTATATCCTCACAGAAAAGATGGAAACCCTCGACAACAGTCCAATCAACGCCTTCTTACAAAAGAAGGATCTCGAGTTCCAATTGGAACTTCAGGAAAATCAAAACGAGGAAGAATGGCCTGTCATCTACCGCATCGGTAATCCCGAAAAGCCTAAGGTGACAGAGAAAAAACACCAGAACAAACAAAGCACCACCTCCTTTTACAATGAGTCATCTGCCACCGACTGGCTCGAACGAATCACCATCGACTCCAACCCAAGTATGTTCTGGATGAATGGAGTGGACCGTTTTGAGCCTCTGGAATGGGGCAAATTTGTCCACAAAATCCTTTCAGAAATCACCTGTGAAGCAGACCTTGACAAAGTACTGACCCCATATCTCGACAATGGCTTTATTGACGAGGCGACATCAAACATGCTTAGAAACATGTTCACCCAAATGATTCATCATCCCGCGCTACAAGAAGCCTTCAGCCAACAAGCCAAGGTCAAAAATGAATGCGAGCTGCTATCCAATGAGTTCGGCATCCAACGTCCCGACCGCTATGCGGAACTGCCCGATAAAATCATCCTTTTGGACTACAAAACCGGAAAACCCTCTGAGAAACATCACGAGCAACTACAGCATTATATCACCATCTTGCAGAAAATGGAGAAAAAAAACATAGAAGCCTTCCTTGTTTATTTAGGCGATACAGTAGATGTTATACAAATCGAAAATTAATCATTAAACATATTAAATTTTTTATTATGAAAAAGCTACTCATACTATCTGTTTTGTTATGCTTAGGGCTGATGAGTTCAGCCCAGCAAGAAGCAAAAATGCTCCGTTTCCCTACCATCCACGGCAACGACGTGGTTTTCACCCATAGTGGTGACCTCTACAAAGTTGACATCAAAGGCGGCGTCGCCCACAAAATCACCAATGATGTCGATGGCTATGAAATGTTCGCCCGCTTCTCACCTGATGGCAAGCATCTGGCTTTCACTGGACAATACGACGGAAACACCGAAGTGTATGTGATGCCTTACCCTGAATGCGGCACCCCTACCCGACTCACCTATACCGCTACTCTGGGACGCGATGACGTCAGCGACCGCATGGGACCCAACAACATGGTGATGACATGGAGGGACAACGAGAACATCGTGTTCCGCTCCCGCAAGCAGAGTTGGGATGACTTCGTTGGCCAGCTCTTCCTCGCCAACATCGAAGGCGGCATCGCTGAACAGCTTCCTTTGCCCGAAGGCGGCTGGATCTCCTATTCCCCCGATGGCAAGAAGATTGCCTACAACCGTGTGATGCGTGAATTCCGCACCTGGAAATACTACAAAGGCGGCATGGCCGATGACGTGTGGATTTACGACTTCAAAACGAAGAAAATTGAGAACATCACGAACAATGATGCCCAAGACATCTTTCCGATGTGGGTCGGCGATAAGGTCTATTTCTGCAGCGACCGCGACCGCACGATGAACCTCTTCGTGTACGACCTCACGACCAAACAGACCACAAAAGTGACCGATTACACCTATTATGACATCAAATACCCCTCGTTGGGTGACAACGACATCGTGTATGAAAACGGTGGCGAGCTCTACCGTTACAACTTGAAAGATGGCAAAGTATATCCCATTCCCGTGAAAATCGTTGATGACGGCAACTCCACCCGAAACAAGTATGTGGATTGCAGCAAGTTCATCAACAGCAGCAGCATCGCTCCCGATGGCAGCCGCGTGGCTTTCGGCGCTCGTGGCGACGTGTGGACCGTCCCTGCCAAGTCAGGCATCACCCGCAACCTCACCCAAAGCGACGGCGCTCATGACCGCGATGTGGCATGGTCGCCCGATGGCAAGTACATCGCCTACATCAGCGACCGCACTGGCGAAGACGAAATATACATCCAAACCCAGGACGGCAAAGAGGAAGCCATACAACTCACCAAAGACTCCGACACCTACAAGATGGACCCATTGTGGTCGCCCGACAGCAAATACATCACATGGTACGACAAGATGAACCGCCTCAACATGGTGGAAGTCAGCAGCAAGAAAGTTACTGTGGTAGCAGAAAACAAAACCGGCGAGATGAGAGACTACTGCTGGTCAGCCGACAGCCGTTGGATCGCCTATACCATGCCCAGCACCTTCGGCGTGAGCCATATCCACATCTATAACGTCGCTTCAGGCAAAGACGAAGTGGTCACCGAGGAACTCTTCAACGCCTCCAGCCCCGCTTTCGACAAGAATGGCAAATACCTGTATTTCACCTCTGAACGCGACTTCCGTCCCACCTACAGCTGGACCGAGTGGAACCATGTCTATACTGACATGACCCGCATTTACCTGGTCACCTTACAAAAAGACACCCCCTCCCCGTTCCTGACAGAGAATGACGAAGTGAAAGTGGATGGCGATGAAAAAGAAAACGAGAAAGGCCCAGAAGGCAAAGGTCCTAAAGGTGGCAAAGGCTCTAAGGAAGGAAGAGGTCCTAAAGGCGGCTCCGACAAACCCGGCTTTGGCCCCGACAAATCAGGGAGCAAAGAAGCAAAAGAGGTGAAAATCGACTTCGAGGGCATTACCCATCGTATCGTGGTGCTTCCCGTCAATGCCGGAAGCTATCATAACCTCACGGGCGTGGAAGACGGACTCTACTATGTCGCTGGCGGTCGCAATGGTGGCGGCTTGGGCTTCTTCGACGCCAAATCCAAAAAATGCACCAGCATCGGAGGCTTCGGCTACCAGCTCTCCGCCGATGGCAGCAAGATGCTCGTCCGCGAACGTGGCGGTTATAAGATCATCAACGCTCCCAGAGGCCCGATGCCTGGCGGCGGCTCCAAGGAAGGTCCCGGCATGGGAGGCCCCGGCGGAGGCAAAACGGATGGCAGCCTCGACCTGAGCCAGATGAAGAAATGGGTCAACCTGAAAGAGGAATGGACACAAATCCTCAACGAGGCCTGGAGACAAGAACGCGACTTCTTCTACGCGCCCAACATGCACGGCGTGGATTGGCCTGCCATGAAGGAGAAATACGGCAAACTCGTCCCCTACTGCTCCGACCGCTATGACCTCACCTATCTCATCGGCGAGATGATTGGTGAAATCAACATCGGCCACGCCTACGTCGGTGATGGCGACCGTCTCAAACCCGAACGCATCAAAATGGGACTCCTTGGCGCTCAGATCCACCGCGACAAGTCAGGCTACTTCCAAATCGACAAGATCCTGAAAGGCGAAAACTGGAACGAGAAGACCCGCTCACCCCTCACCGAAGTGGGCATCAACGTACAAGAAGGTGACTTTATCATCGCCATCGACGGACAAAGCACCAAAGACATGAAAGACATGTATCAAGCCCTGGTCGGCAAAGCCAACACCCCCGTGCTGCTCACTATCAACAGCAAAGCCTCCGACAACGGAAGCCGCGATGTGGTGGTGAAACCCATCGCCGACGAAAATGGCTTGTACTACTATAATATGGTGCAGGACAACATCGAGAAGGTCAACAAAGCCACTAACGGGCAAGTCGGTTACATCCACATCCCCGACATGGGTGTCGATGGCCTGAACGAATTCGCCAAGTACTTCTACTCCCAGCTCGACAAGAAAGCCCTCATCATCGACGACCGTGGCAATGGCGGCGGTAACGTCAGTCCCATGATCATTGAGCGTCTGCGCCGAGAGCTCTCCATGTATGACATGATGCGCAACTGCGAGCCTGAGACCAAACCCACCAAGATGGTGCTCGGCCCCAAGGTCTTGCTGTTCAACAAATACTCCGCCTCCGACGGCGACCTCTTCCCCTACCAGTTCAAGAAACATAAAATCGGCACCACCATCGGCACCCGTTCCTGGGGCGGTGTGGTCGGTATCAGAGGCAGCTTGCCCTTCATCGACGGCGGTACCTTGACACGTCCAGAGTTTGCACCCTTCGATGAGAACGGCAACTGGGTCATCGAAGGCTATGGCGTCGATCCCGACATCGTCATCGACAACGACCCCGCACATGAGTTCGAGGGCATCGACGACCAGCTCAACAAAGCCATCGAAATCATCATGGAACAAATGAAAAACTACCCGGAGATTCCAGCCATTCCGGCCTTCCCCGACAAATCGAAATAAAGATAATTAACATCGAAAAACACGAAAGACACGAAATGTTTTTAGTTTCTTTCGTGTTTTTCGATGTTCCTCAATTATTTAATTATATAAGGAAACAACTATGTCAGCAACAATCAAAGGAACTTATAAAGGCAATCTCCGAAACGAGATGACCCACGTGCAGTCGGGCAACACCATCCTGACCGATGCACCCACCGACAACCACGGCAAGGGCGAGGCCTTCTCACCCACTGACCTTGCCTGCGGCGCCTTGGCTGCCTGCATGATGACCATCATGGGCATCAGCGCGCAAGGCCACGACTTCAACATCGATGGCACCACCTACGAGGTGAAGAAGACCATGGCCGCTGACCCGAGAAGAATTGGGCAGATTGACTTGGTGTTCAACTTCCCGCCAAGGGATTACACCCAAGCTCAGCAGCGGCTACTATGGGCCGCCGCCGAGAGCTGTCCCGTGGGACGCTCCTTGCATCCCGATGTCATCGTCAACATCACCATGAATTTCCAGTTCTGATGGAATACGAGATGTTGAAAGGCCTCATCAACAGCGAGACGCTGTTGGTGAGGCACGAAGACACCGCTGCCGTTTATGGCTCCGGTGCCTTGGAAGTCTTTGCCACTCCCGCCATGATCGCCTTGATGGAGAAGACCTGTCTGGAGAGCGTCAGCGACAAAATTGGCGAAGGTAACACCACCGTGGGTATCTCCGTCAACATCAAGCATCTGAAGGCCAGCCCTGTAGGCGCATTAATCCGCTGTGATGCCACCCTCGTTGAGGTGGATCGCAGACGGTTGGTTTTCGAAGTTAAATGCTTCGAAGAAGAGACCTTAATTGGAGAAGGAATACATGAGCGGTTTGTGGTGGATAGTGAGAAGTTTATGGGGAAATTAAAATAAAAGTACCATAACAAGCCATGAGTTGAATTAATTTCCTATTAATTTATTGCATCATTTAAAACTTTGTTGTATTTTTGCATCAAAATTTATATCTAATAAACAAAAACAACAAGGAGAAACAACCATGGCAAGACCCATCAAAGAAACACCCATCCTCTACGGAGAGGATGCCCGCCGTTTTGAAGCTCGCATTAAAGAGACACGTACCGAAACCCCGGAAAAAAGGGCAAAACGCTTGGAAGCATATCATCTGATTATGAGCATTATGAAATCGTAGTGTTATGGATTTTGCTTTCGCCGCTCCATCCTTCTCAACACCATGATGCTTACTTCGTAAAGCAAATATAACGGGATGGTGACCAATATGAGTGTCATCAAATCGGGCGGGGTAATGACGGCAGCAACAACCATGATGACCAAAAAGGCATATTTTCGGTATTGCCTTAATAATCCCGAACTCACCACTTCCAGTTTCCCAAGGAAAAAGGCGATGACGGGCAGCTGAAATACCAGTCCCATAACCAAGGTCAGTGTGGTGAAAGTGCTGATATACGACTTCAACGTGATGTTGCTTTCCACCACGTCAGAAACGCTGTAAGTGCCTAAGAATCTAAATGAAATGGGAAAAAGGATGAAATACGACATCAAAACGCCGACAACAAAAAGAAGGTACATCGTGACCGCAATACTTACCGAATACTTCTTCTCGTTTTCATATAAGGCAGGGGTAATGAAACGGAATAACTCGACCAAGATATACGGCGACGCCCCCAGCAAGCCAAGATAGAGAGCTGTCGTGACATGAGTCATAAATTGACTCGACAACTCTGTGGCTATTAAATTAATATGATACTCACTAAAAGTAAAACCCGACCCCAGACGATGAAGGAATTTCTCGATGTATCTATAGGTGATAAAATCCCATTGGCTGGGAGCAAGCAGCAAGTCAAAGGTCTTGTCCTTGAAGCAAAAGACAACAATAGCAAACACCATCACCACGGCAATGATACGGAATAACATTCGGCGAAGCACCTCAAGGTGTCCGCCGAAAGATAACATGTTCGTATCCGCCACATGGTCGTTAGGCTCGTTATCGGGCGAAGACTTTTTATGGTGTTTTTTCCTCACGTTTCCCTATCTTCAGCTTGTGATTTAGCGTTTTCGGGTGTTTTTTCTGGCATTTCTGCATCCAATGACTCACTCATGCCTTGTTTAAAGCTTTTCATGCCCTTTCCCAAACCACGCATCAGCTCCGGCAGCTTTTTGCCGCCAAAAAGGAGCAAGGCCACGAAGGCGATGAGCAGAAGCTCCGTAGTGCCAATGAATAACAGCGTCATACTATAAGAAAGATTTCGTTTGTATCAAAGTTGATTTCCCATTTGCCGTTCTCTTCAGATTCCCACTGGTATTTCTGTGCCATGCGATCCCACCAATTTTGGAACTTGGTACCCGTCTCCCCCATATCCTTGACAAGTTTCTCGTATAGTTCGGTGTTATCCGCATTTAATATCTTTGCCAGTTCGTTTAATCCATTTTTTCTTTCGAACAGCTGCTGGATTTCGTTTTTTTCCTCAGGAGTTACTTGACCTACTAACTTTTTCATTGTTGAATTGTTGATTGATGATTGTTGAATTGTTGATTTGTTATTAGAACTCTTTTCGCACGTCAAACGGGTCCAAATAGTGGATCTCCTTAATCTGTATCTCAGGCATAAAATCGCCCATTTTGCGAATCTCATTCAATAAGTCACGTGAAGCGTTGCGCTCGATATGGGCCATCACGCATTGCTGGTGCGAGGGCGTGTTATGGTCCCAAGTCAATTTGCGGTTGAGCCAGATGCAGCGGCGGCACTGGTAGGCATCACAGACACGGCACAAGGGTGCATGGTCGAGTTTCAGGAGTTGCTGGTTGGGGATGTCCAAAAACTTCTCCAAGTCTCCAACGGAATAGTCTGATGTTGGTTGGTGATGGTTCAGTTGGTTATCCACTTTCATTTGCTCGTCGTAATAGAAAGCCGGGCAGAGATAGAACTTCCCATTGGGTGCGAGGGTGATGTTGCTCACGCCCGCCTCGCAGTTGTGCATCTTGTCGAGCACCATCCTGTCCGTCAAGAGGTTGAATTGCGGGGATTGGCCTTGTTTGTAAAGGTTAAGTAAAGCGCCGTTCCATTCTTCCAACAGATTCCTATAAACCTCTATTTGCTCATCCGTGAATTGCTCCATATCGGTGATGCAAAGATTGATTCTTGCACCTGAGGCGAACAGTTTCGCAATATTGTCCTTTTGTTTCAGCATTTCGCTGAAGGTGAGTCGCAAGACTAAATTCTTGGCAGCTACTTTATTGGAAATGGAATTTGCCACTTCCACATCGGCTTCGCTTTCGACTCCAATTCCCGTAACAGGCTTGCAACCCATAGGATAAATCTTCACGTTGTCGATACTCTCGATAACGGAGACATATTCGTCAGGTAGGGCATGGTCAGGAAAGACATACTGAATCATCAGGTTGTGCTTCATCCCGAAGAGAATGCCTTTCTTCAAGGTCTCAATCGGCATCAAGCACCTTTCTTTCAGTGGATTGTCGGCATGGCAGTAAGCCACGCTGGTGTCATCCAATAATATCACAAGGTATTGCAGCATGGCTTTAGCAGATTTCGGGTTTCACTTCGCGTTTGTTGGCTTCGTATTGCTCACGCAAGTCTTCAAGTTCAAGTTTACGGTATAGTTTGTTCCAGTAGTAGTTGTTGGCTCTCACTCTTGCCTTGTGCATGAGACAGATGGCAGTGGCACGTTGAAACACGGTATGTGTGTGTGCGGCGTCATAGTTCTCACCTTGGCACCAGGCACAGCCGCTAGCCACCTCACATTCGATGCACTTTTGCGGACTTTGCGTCGTGCGGTCTAAGGTTAAGAAGGGGCGCAGTTTATTCTTGTCGATACCATCATGGATATTACCGATAATCCAAGCCTCTTTATCTCTTAAGGAATACTGCGCAAAGCGGGTACATGGATAGAGGTTGCCTGCAGCATCCACGCTAAGCATCTTGCCCGCGCCGCACCAGTTCTGGTTGTCGAGAACGGGGTCTTGTGGCTTGCCGATATGCTCCGAGAAGAACGAGCAGGCATAGTCTTGATAATAGCCTCCGTCAATGATGGCATCGGCGAGTTGCATCAGTTGCTCCTCAAACTTCAGGTCGTCGCCATCTTGCCACACATCCTCGAACACCACATTGATGTTCACCTCGTGAATACCCAAGGAATAGAGATGCAACACACTCTCGGTGATATAGGGAATATCCGCCGATGAGATGGTGACCTTTGTGCCGCCGCCAGGAAACTGTTCCAACCACAACGGAATGTTCTTCACTACATCCTTGTAACTACCACGCTCTGAAGGTTTTGTCAGGCCGTTGTCATCAGCCACAGGCTGTTTCCACACTCGATTCATATCATGCTTCTTCTCCGTCCCATCGATGGTAATGCCGATGGAAAGGTGGTCTCGGTTCTTCTTGATGAAGTCCTGGACGGCTTTCTCGTGATAGTTGATGCCATTGGTAGAGAAGGAGAAGCGGTACGAGTTGAACCAGTGATGGTTACGACGGAAAAGTTCCATCTTGATGTAGTCGCAGATCTTATCAATAAGCTCGATTTCGAGAAACGGTTCACCACCGATGAATTCCCAAATCACCGATTCCATAGCAAATTCGGAGTCGTTCTCATGGTCGAGCACATAGTCGATGAAGGTCTTGGCAACTTCCCAAGGCATCCGCTCCTTAACGTTTTTGCCAACAAGATAACAGTATTTACAAGCCAATTGACAGTCCTTAGTGACAATGAAGGTAATGTTCTTCGCCATGCCAGACTGCCAAGCATCTTGGTTCTCTTTGATATTGATAAGAGTTGACATACACCTTCGGAATTAGGAATTCGACCCCTGACAGGTTGCTTTGCAGGTGTGGTTGCACCCCCATTTACAACCTTCACAATAACCGGTACAAACGAAATAACAAGATGCGTCACAGGTGCTGCAACCATAGGAGTAGGAAGTATTCAGGCACGTTCTAAGGCATTGTTCTGTGCAGTCGCTCCCACAAGTAATCCTGCATACTAGACCACATCCTGAAGAACAGTATTTATGGCATGAAGCTGTGCAAGTCCTACAATCGTTACCTCCGCCGCTGCCTTTAGCGGTTCCGCTACAGGTCGTTGAGCAGCCGCCACTACAGCTGCCTGTGCAACCACTGCTACAAGTGCTGTAGCAGCTGTTGCTACAAGATGAGCAAGAGGTTTTGGCAGAGTCTTTGCAGGCCCCAAGGCAAGTGTAGCCACAAGCACCGGTGCAATTGTTGCCGCAACCGCCTTTGCAGGTAGAGGAACACGTGCCAGAGCAAGTACCCGTGCATCCGCTGCAAGTTCCGCTGCACGTGCTACTACAAGTGCCTGTGCAATTGTTACCACAACCGCCAGAGCAGGTCTTTGAACAAGTCCCCGTACAACTGGTACAAGCACCGGAGCAACTGCCTCCACATCCTTCGCTACATGACACGGAGCAGTCAGAGCATCCGCTTAGCTCGGAAGATCCAACACAGCTGGTTGTGCAGCTCGAAGCACATTGGGCTGTGCAGTCAGCACAAATGTTTTCCTTGGTGCAGCTTGCGAGTATTGCAGGAAGTGAGCCGGAAACAGCGAGAACGCCTAATACAGGTAAAGCCTTTCTCGCAGCTTCTTTGAAGAATTCTCTTCTGCTTTGTAAATCATCTTTTTGCATATTCGGTTGATTTTTAGGCTGTGTTATTGATTAGCTATTCTCCTCCGACTTCCAACACTTTGTGAACCAGATGCTATTGTGGGCGCAGATGGATATGACGGGATTTCAGATGGAGATATTTCGATTTCGCGATTCTTGTCTCCATCAATCACATACGCACGGATAATCCATGTAAGGTCTTCGTCTGACCATCCAGCCAGGTAGGCGTCACACCAACCATTTGAGCCCCAATTAATCCACCTGGCATTGGGATTGTTGGAACCCACGCTCGAACCAGCAGGATGCTCCCCTGCACCATGAGTAACGGTAAAAGAAACCCACACATTCTGCGCAGTCACACGAACTGGTGTTTGTAGCGTAATCGTTTGCCAACCGGTTTCATTCACGGTACTATTACCAGCATAGATTTGTGTCGTTGGAACTGTTTCTCCTGTATAAAGCTTAAGATTATAGGTACCAACTATTCCTAAAACCGCCCCTATTGTGGTGATATCCATACCAACATATTGTTCCATAACGCTGGAAGGGAACATGACAGCCCATTCTAAAGTTCCTCCATCAAGATATCCCCATACCAATGACACTTCACTATCATCATAATATAACCATGTCCCGGTATGCACCTCGAAATTAGCCACAAGAGTACGGTTGCTTGCCACCGTGAAGTTATAGGAAGCATCGGTAGAAACCACAACACCGTTTTCTGTCCAATTGGTGAAGGAATAACCCGATTTCGGGGTGGCTGTAACGGTACAATTCTGCCCATTCTGATAAGTCCCGGCTCCAGTCACCGTTCCGCCAGCAGTGGTATTGACAAACACATTTACCATGTAGCCTCCTTGAGTCACGAATGACACCTCATCGCCATACTCAATTCCAGAGCTGGTCTTGGCATAGGCGCGCACATAATATTTCGTTCCTGATTTCAGATCGCTAAGCGTGGAGCTGAATTCCCCTTCAACTACTTGTTCTATTGTGCGGACATCAGAGGTGGAGGGATACGATTGCTCACTGAAGCAAACGCCGCATTCCGATACGGTATAGCCAAAGCTGCTTACATAGCCGCCCGACGTAGCACTGTTGCCAGTAATGTCAAAGGCATCCTTCGTGGTTACAGTAATCTGTCCGTCAGGCTTCTTTCCACATGCCGAAAAGAATGCGAAGACATATAAAACGACCACAAACCAATTTTTAAATACAAATTGTCTTTTGTTCATGATGATTTCTATCAATAATACAACCGCAAAGATAGAAAAATAAATAACAAAAAACAATTTGTTAAAGAAAAAAAAGATTGTTAAAGCTAATTCTGTCACCAGAATCTTTCAGATTTCCAAACAGCCATCACTACCGCATCAAACGATAATACTTGCACTCGTAACCCGATTGATAATGCTCCATCACCTCGGGGTGGAAAAGCTGAATGAAGTCACCAAGTAACCGATCAGGCTCTATTTGCGATGTCTCGAAATAACCCGTCTCTTGAATGTCGCAGACAATAATCCGACGGTTCTTGTAGGCATCAAACAAGGCATACAACGCGTTCTCCCGTTTCAACGTCTCGTATGTCATGGGCAACGATGAGGAATTCGCCACCCGCCAAAAATCGGCATGCCGTGCCTTAGCGAGGATGGTCTCCGAATCCAAAGGAAAACTGGCTGTGGAAAGATTGTCTTTCCAAAGGTAATCCGCCCCGGCATCCTCAAAGAGCTGCGCGATATAACTCCTGCCACCAGCCACATACCATTGACCGTTAAAAGCCAGGTCGGAAAAAACCGTGGGACGATTAGGCACATCCGCGCATAAGTCTCTAAGCTCATTGTAACGACGCTCGATGTCATCAAACCACGCGTCGGCTCGACCGCTACATCCCGCCAACAAACCCACTACACGGATCCATTCAGCCCTGCCTAATGGAGTGGATTCCAAATAATCGGCAAAGGGGAACAGCACAGCTCCAGTCACCGACAAAGGGTCCTGGTTGCCGTCAAAATAGGGTGAATACAAGATGATGTCAGGATGCATGCTGATCATCAGCTCCATGTTCTTCGCTGACTCAGTGCCTACATCTTTAACGACACCCGACTCCAACAGCTCCTTCATCCTGGGACTATGGATGTTCCTCCCTTCCAAGATGCCCTTCACTCGGTCAATCTCATCCAATTCGATGAACACCGACCACTGTGTGGAGGAAAAAGAAATCACCGACTGAACTGGAATCGGTATGACGGCAGCCCCATCGGCAGCAATAGCCTGACCATGATGTGACTCCTCAACCAAAGCGAAAGTGCCCAATCGTTGCGCGGAATCCCAAGGATTAAGCACCTCCATCCAATAGCCATAATCGGTGGGATAAGCCACCACGTTCTTCGCATAACGGAAAAGATTGTCGCCAGAACTCGAAGCCGCTGAATCAGCGAAAGAACTGGCAACAACCGCAGAATCAGGTTTCACCCTGCCCCTGCAAGCGCACAACGCAAGCACCAAGAGCAAACAGGCAAAAACACTTATCTTGAGAAAGCTTCGAGACATTCCTTGCATAAACAGTCGTTGTAAATCTTCAATCTCTCCTTGGTCTCCTCGCTTAAATGAATCTTGACACACCAGCAATCCACCGAGTGAATACATTCAAACTCTTTACCACATTTCGGACAAATCTTTTTCATACTTAATTTTTAATTAAAAAGAAAATATCCCGGACAAATACCTGCATTGAAAGAGCTTAGCAACAAGCCATCTGAGGAATAACGATAAACGGTGCCGCTCACCATGTAGTTCTTGGCATCGCTGACATAGAGGTCGCCATCGTATGGATTCACTGAAATCTTGTAAAAGGTTCGTCCATCCGAAGCGATGCAGAAAGAAGCATCGTCATGATCGGCCGCATAAATACTGGCACGATAGACATCTTCTCCATGAAGGTAATAAAGAACCGTTCCCGAGGGATCAATAGCCAGGTTTAACGCTTTTTTGGGGAAGGTCCTCACCAAAGTGGCCTGCTTGGTCATCGGATCAATTCGCCATAAAGTGCTTGGCATGTCAAAGTCGTTGACATCGCCCTCGCACATCACCCAAACAAAACCATCCTTATCCACGACCATGCCATTGGGTTCATATCCCACAACAATCTCTGCCACTTTCACATCGTTGACGGCATCCACCACTTGCACCGTGTTGTTCTGAATCTCAGGATGGTAATACCGCGACCAGTTCGTCACATACACCTCCTGCCCGACTTGCACCATGGTTTCAGTAGGTTTGTCCATGACGATACTTCCCGTGTGTGTCATCTCTTTGGGATTGATAACCCAAAGATTCAATCCACTCAAATCAGAGACGTAAGCCTTTTCCGCGGACAAGGGCAGCATATATCGAGGGGAATAAAAGTCGGTCAACAGATAAGGATGCATCGTGTCGCATACCATAGTTTCCGCATTCACCTTATAAATATAGTTACTGTTGTTGACCACGATATACAAATCTTTGTTAATCATGGCAAGACTTTGGCCAACGTCACCAATCGGCGAACCATTGACAAGGTAGAAGAGGTTGTTGCTTGAGGTGTCAGCCATAGGGTCATAGAAGCTAAGAGAGGAATTGGCATACATATAAGTGCCCTCATTTAACACGAAGACTCCTTTTCCCACTTTCATGCCCGTGGAGGGAGACTCTTGATTGGGGTTGCATGAGCATACCACACACAAAAGAGCCATCACAAGATAAAGCGAACGTTTCATAAGATTATTCTTTGATCATTTTCACAGTCAAGGATTTACCATCAGCAACCACATATACCAGATACATGCCAGCCTCAAGGTCCGACACATCAACCAACGAGTCCTGTGCATAACACAACAGCTGTCCAGCCAGTGAGAACACGCTGACCGACTGCACATTATCGCCACTCACCCGCAACATATTTCTCACAGGATTAGGACACAGGTCAACGACAGGAGTTTGATATGAGGTTACTGAACAATGAGCCAAATCATGAATCACACCCACGGCATCCAAATCAAAGCCGCAAGACTCGAAAGGCGTGGGCCAGGGGTCATTGATGATATGGTCTTGGGAGTCGTAGGTGGCGTATTCCGGTTTGATAGAACCCACCACATCCACAACACGCAGATGAGTGATTTTGTTTTTGTCAAGCAGCTTATGGTCTTCCAGTTCATCCAAATCGAACGGTGTGCCATAATGAGGAGCATATTTACCCGCCAAATTATGAACCAACCTAGGGTCGGTGCAAGCAAAAGAGCCCACCTGGGTCTCCGTCGGGATATTCGAGATTGCCGGGAAACGGAAATAGTTCTCACCATCGGAGCTCACCTCCACAAAGGCGAGTTCGAGGAAATACAAGGTGGTGTCGATCGCCCATCTCAACGGGTTTTCAAACACTGCGAAATCAGGACCAGGTTGGTTACAGATAGGTGACGCAAAGGTTAGCACTGCGTTCCCTCCATCTCCGAGGCTTACGACCAAGGTGTCGTCGGCTTTCCCAAGTGCTTCTTCGGGAAGACCGTATGAGGCAAGTCCCGCTTCAGGTCGGTCGATCCGCATCGGGCCGCGTTCCACCACACAGCCTGTAGCCCAAGCCACAAAGATGGTTGAGTCGGCATTGATGGCCGTACTCCCCTCCTGCCCTGCCGGCGGCGCGAACTGCGCCACCGACAAAATCGGGAGGATAACTAAAAATATGGATAGGATCTTTTTCATCGAACAGAGAGTTTCATGGTCTGGCAACCGTGGGTGTCACTCACCGTGACAAAGTAGATGCCAGCGTTCAAAGAAGCGGTCTCGATACGGATGGATTCCGCATGCTGGTTAACGCTGAAACTGTTGAGAATCCTGCCTTGCAAATCAGAAACCGTCACCGTCATAGCATCATCGCTGTTCTCAACAGAAAGCATGGTGTAGGATGAAGCCGGGTTGGGATACAAGGAACGAATCAGCATTGCCTCAGCCACTGAAGTAGGATTGGTGACAGGAGTCACAGGGGTTTCCCACACCAAGGTCCAAGGAGCTATCTCCGTACCGCAGGATTCGTCACCCCATTTGATGAAGTCGCCATTGACCACAGGCTGCTGGGTATAGCCAAGGCCAGCACCCACACCATTAATATTATACATCCAGTACATTCCAGAAAGACCTAAATGAAGGTTGCCAGCATCAAAGGTGATGTCAGACAGCCATCCATCAGCACCGGTATAAGCGAAACGAGCGTCTTTTTCGGCAATGGCATTCATGACATCTTCCACCATAAGGGTTTCCTCGCTGAAACGGTAGCCCCAAGCCAGACAGGTATCGGGATTGTTCCAGTTGACCGCGAAAATCACCTCGTGGCTGCCTTCACCGACCCAATAAAGAATCTCAGAAGCTTCAATTCGAGCCTCTTCGGCAATCGGATACACGGGAGCAATCTCTTTGGTCCAAATATAAAGGTAGGTCTCATAATCCGTAATCACACCGCAGGACTCATCGCCCCATTTCACATAGTCGCCATTAACGACCTCCTGAATATTAAACATATTGGCAAAACCGCCGTTGACGTTATACATCCAATAACTGCCATGTAACTTGAGATCCAACACGCCATCGTTGAAAAAGATGTTGGTCAACCAGCCGTCGGAAGCTTCGTATGAGAAACGGGGATCGGCCTCGGCAATGTCATTCATGATGGTTTCCACCAACACCTTATCGGTTGAGAAACGATAGCCCCAGGCCAAAGCGGTGTCAGGTTCATTCCAGTTAACGATGAAGACCACTTCGTTCTCGCCTTCACCAATCCAGTAACGGATGTTGGAGGGGTCGATTGTGGAGTCTTCTTGAGCAAAGAGGTTGGTCGTAAAAAGACCGAAAAATCCCATAAGGAATAAGAGGGTAAAGTTTTTGATACGCATACGCATAAGTTTTAAAGGTTAATAATAAATACACCTCAAAACTTCAAGGATAGGGTTGGGCACACTAATGTGTAAAAAAGGCCAGCTCTTGTCCCGAAAGCTTTGTTTTCAAAACATGAGGCAGGTCTTCTGACTGAGGTCTGAACTTGCCGCCTTCCCATCCGATGGGAATCAGACAGTGGCATAGTGGCAAGCCTGCAACCAACACAGCAGCGGGAACTGTACGGGATTCTCACCCGATTCCCTATTGAGTCCTTTAGGACACCACATATTGGTTGCAAAGATAGTTCTTTTTACGAAACAACAGCGCAACAACTATGAATTTTTATCACGATCTGTTTTTCCAAAACTCTTGGAAATCGTCATAGTTACGTTTCAAAAGCTCAGGCACATTTAACTCGTAGGGGCATTTTTCACGGCAGAGGTTGCAATGCACACAGTTCTCTATCAGCTTCATCTTCTCCGCCCATTCCTCGGTAAGATAGACGCTGAGCGGGGCGCGACGCAAGAACAAGCTCATGCGGTTGCAGTCGTTGATCTGTATGCCCACCGTGCAAGGCATGCAATAGCCACAACCACGGCAAAAATCACCTGCGAGGCTGGCACGGTCTTCCTCCACTTTCTTCCAGCGCTCGGGGGTCATTTCAGGGGCCTCGCTTTGGTAAGAGATGAACTCATCCAATTCCTTATCACGCTGAATACCCCAAATAGGAAGCACCCAGTCATACTGGTTCAGGAAGGCGTATGCCGCAGCAGAGTCCGTGATCAGGCCTCCGGCGAGGGCTTTCATGCAGATGAATCCCATCCCTTCTCGATGAGCCGCCTCCACAATAGCCAGGTCTTTATCGGATGAAAGGTAGGAGAAAGGATATTGAAGGGTGTCATAAATACGTCTCTCAATCGCTTCCTTGGCAACGGACTGTCGGTGGTTGCTGATTCCGATGAACCGCACCTTCCCTTGACGTTGAGCCACTTTCATAGCGTCATACAAGCCTGCTTGATCGCCCGGCTTAGGGCAATACGCAGGGTTATGGAACTGATAAATGTCAAGATAATCAGTCTGAAGGTTTCTCAAAGTGACATGAAGATCCTTCCAGAACTCCTCCACCGTGGTAGCGGCAGTTTTCGAAGCAATCACCACTTTAGAACGGCACTTGGAAAAAGCCTCGCCGATTTTTTCCTCACTGTCTGTATAAAACCGAGCAGTGTCATAGAAATCGATGCCATTATCGTAGGCTTTGCGCAACAAATACACAGCCTCCTTCATGCTTACCCTTTGGATGGGAAGAGCCCCGAATCCATTCTTATTGACCGTTAGTCCCGTGTTGCCGATGGTAATTCTTTTCATAAGACGATATTTTGCCTACAAATATAAGACAAAAAGTTTTTAATTTTGCAACATGAAAAAAATATTAATAATTAACGGTCCCAATCTCAACC
Organism: uncultured Bacteroidales bacterium; assembly: GCA_946402445.1. Classification (GTDB taxonomy): domain Bacteria; phylum Bacteroidota; class Bacteroidia; order Bacteroidales; family F082; genus Limimorpha. The sequence continues at coordinate 5,934 of CAMIWN010000026.1, read as the reverse complement.
TTCTGGGCAAACGGGAGCCACATTTATATGGCACTGTCTCTTTTGAAGAATACTTGGTCACGCTAAAGGAATCTTTCCCCGAAGCCGAACTCGATTATTACCAATCCAACCATGAGGGCTGTCTTATTGACAAGCTGCAAGAGGCCGACGGACAATATGCGGGGGTGGTGATGAACCCCGGGGCGTATGCGCACACCTCCATTGCCATTGCCGACTGCATCCGTTCCATCCAAATCCCCGTGGTGGAGGTTCACATCTCCGACATCACACAACGCGAGCCCTATCGACATCACTCATACACCGCTGAAGCCTGCATGAAGTGCATCATAGGCCAGGGAATGAATGGTTATGCCTTAGCGGTGCGAGAACTGATTGGCATCTAAGTCGGTATAACACTTCTTCCCTTTCAGGAAATTCTCGAAAACGATATTCTTTTGATACATCTGGCTCACACGGGCATGGGGCAACTGCTTCCTCACCTTCCTCAAGGAACCCAGCCGGCCATAAAAAGCAAAATGCGCCCTGATCACAGCCCAGAAATCAGCGAATGATCCGCCAAAGAGGAACTTGAACGCAGCCACCCAATCCAAGAACACACGATAGACCAAAATCCAGAAGACTTCTCCCTTCGGCAAGTTCTTATATAATAAGGAGAGGTTATTTCTGAAATTCAAAAATGTTTTACGAGCCGAGCTCTTAGGCAACGTGCCTCCGCCAATATGATACACCACCGAGCTTGGGCAGCAAAAGATCCTGAATCCCAGGTTTTTCATCCTCCAGCAAAAATCAATCTCTTCCATGTGGGCAAAGAACGAATCATCCAGGCCTCCTTCACGGAGATATAATTCCGAGCGGACAAACATACAGGCCCCTGTGGCCCAAAAGACCTCAGCCACATCGTCATATTGCCCATGGTCGGTCTCCAGTTGCTGGAAGAGACGCCCCCTGCAGAATGGATACCCATAACGGTCAATAAAACCTCCCGCCGCACCAGCATACTCGAATTTTTCCCGCTCAAAATATGAAAGGATCTTAGGCTGGCATGCGGCGATGTCAGGGTGAGCGTCCATCAACTCGATGACCGGCTCAATCCAGTGGGGAGTCACCTCAATATCAGAGTTCAAAAGCACATAGTATTCAGCCTCAATCTGACGCAATGAAATGTTGTAGCCTGTCGCGAATCCTCCATTAAAATCATTGACAATCAGTCGGATATCCGGAAACCTTTCCCTCATAAACGCCACTGAATCATCGGTAGAAGCATTATCCGCAACCACAATCTCAGCCATCGCGCCATCGGTGTTCTCAATGACGTTGGGCAGAAAGCGCTCCAGAAATTTCCTGCCATTATAGTTCAATATGACGACCGCAACCTTTTTCATTGTTCTTGGTTATTTCTGCTATGTTTCCAGCGACGGTGTGACCACAGCCAGTTATCAGGATGATTTTGTATGAAACGCTCCGTGTGTCGAACATATTGTTCCATGATAAAACCGTTTTCCGTCTGAAGGGGATCCTCACAAATCATCTGGAATGTGACCTCATAATAACCCCGTTTCACGCGATTCATCTCAATGTAAACCACCGAATAATCAAGCCGTTTGGCCATTTTTTCCAAACCATAATACCAACAGGTGTCACGGTGCAGAAAATCTGTCCAATAGTCCGACTCCACCCCACGCGGCGACTGGTCACCAAGTATTAGCACCAAGTACTTTCCGTTTTTTCTCTGTTCCAATTCCTTCTTCACATCGGCAGTCTCCATCATCTCCATGCGATCCTCATTGAACTTCCTGCGAAGATTCCGGATAAACGCATCGAAATAAGGGTTCGACAATCTTTTATAGATGGCCACATCCCTATGGCCGGAAATGGTGCTCATCATTCTGGCATACCACTCCCAGTTCCCTGAATGTGACATCGCACAGAACACATTTCTACCCTTCTCATACAAGCCGCGTATCATCTCAGGATTCGTGAAAACCACCCGTTCTTGTAACGCCGCCGGATTCATCCGTATCAGCTTGCAGCCCTCCAGAAACAAATCACAGAAATTCCGGTAAAAGCCTTTTTCAATTGTCTTGATTGCCGAGAGCGACTTTTCGGGAAACGATAGAAGAAGATTCTGGCGCACCACCTTCCTCCGATAACGAATCAGATGATACAAGAGGAAACAGTAAATATCGGATTTCAGATACAGTAAGGCAAAAGGCGTAATGGAATTCACATACGCTATGCATTTTACCAACCAAAAACCGACACGTTTCATAAACTCTTTGATGGTTATCTGGGATTGTTATAGAGTTCACCCGCCCTGGTTCCCCAAGCGTCCGGAACAGTGGTCTGGTCAATGATGTCACCCGTATAGTCGGGTCCACGGAATCTGGAATAAATCATGAGTTGCCAACGATTGTTGCTCACTTCGCCGATAACATCAGAGTGAATGAGCGCATAGTCGTTGGTGACCATGTCGTGCGACATGAAGACAAAGTGTTTATTACGCTGATTAGCAACTTGATAGTAATGCCAAATCTCGTATGGGAAAGCACCCGGTTCGTAGGGCTCTTCACAGATTTTGTCGGGAGTGCCATATTTCAGGTAAACATAGCCACGGTCCGACATATAGCCCTTCTTTGTCCTGGTGGAGAAAGAGGCATTCACGCGTTTCACCTGGGTGTAATATTCTTCCCATGCCGCCTTAGGATTCAACGGGGCGCGGGTTGACCAGAAATTCAGCAAAAACTGCTGCATTGTCTTTATATCGTCGGTCTTCACCAGATTATTTGCATAATCACGTTCCGTTTCAGAGCAACGCGGATTCAAACATTTGATATACTCGCGAAGCGTGTCGAGGTTGGTGATCTCCGAGACAAAAGAACCCTGAAGCGACACCGAGTTCAAGTCTTCCATGTCGATGTCACAACCCGGGTTATAACGTTGGAAGAAAGCACTGTTCGAAGCCATGAGATTGTTATTGCGGTCGCGCATCTCCACCACCAAATAATAATTGCCCGTGGGAAGATTCTTGATGTCAATGGAATTCAACAAAACGTTGACTTTGCCCACATCAACACGTTTGATAAAGTTGTAATTCTTCATCTTCTTTGACGACTCATACGACTCGATGTAATAGTTCAAGATATATTGTCCTCCATCCTTGAAATACTTGTCACTGTTGTAAGCCTCAGTATAAAACGTCAAGGCATCGCTGTTTTGAAGATAATAGGCATACACCCGCGGGATCAGGTCATACCCATTCTTTGTAAACGCGGAAGGGGTCTTAGCCTTACTATATGAATCCACCAACAAGATATCCGACACGGCCGGATGTTCCTCTGGGTAGTTAATCACCACAGTTTGCTCCGATTTCACCGGTGTCTTTGCGGGATTATTGAGATCCGTGACACTGATTTCCAAGGTGTATTCACCATTATCAAGTGAAAAACGCTGCTGGTCAATGAAAGCGCCCGAAACATGGGTCGTGTCCGTCACCACAGGACTGTCAAGGGCGATTTTGGAATAGTTACAAACCTTGTCCCCTTGCTTGAAAATCGTCTGGATTTCCACTGAAGCTTTGTATTTACCCGGCTCAAATTGACGGTAATAGACCGTTGAACAGTCAAAAGCCATCGCGTTTTCAATAAAAGGCTTCTCTCCCGGCACCGCGTATGTAGTATAGGAAAGAAAAGACTGTACTGCCTTTTTTTGTGCCTGTAAATTACCCATAAAGGAAAGCAAAAGCACAGTCAAAAGTAAAATGCTATTTTTCATCGTTACGTCTTTTTTTTGCAAAATTAGTTTAATTTACCACTTCTTCACGTGATTATTTATTATACTTTATCCACAAAAATCATCAATATCTAAATAATATATTGTATATCAATTAGTTATATTATTCTTTACAAACAACAAAACAGATTCCGCCAAACCACAGTCCTGCCCCATCAATGAAAGAATACGGTTGGTTCTTCGATTGGCGCCGCTATAGGTAATCCCTTCCAACACAGCAATCTCGGCATCGTTAAGCCCCATAAGGGCCAAGCAACAATGCCTGACATCAGCAGTAGAGAGGTTTTTGTAATCACGAAGCAGGCGCGATGAGAAATCGGGAAAGCAACGGTTTGCGGTTTGAACCAACTCGATGAATTCAACCTCTGACAACTTCAGCTGAGGATACAAGCCGACACTTTTTGTCATGATGTCTTTACCATCCACTAACTTATGGATTTTCGCAGTGATTGGAGCATGCATATAATCACTCAGTGCCTTGTCAAAATCGACCACAGGTTTCGTTTGTTGCTCTTTTAACTGCTGCCTTGTGTCGTTCAGTTGCTGCGAGATGGCCTCGATTTGACGGTCTTTGTCCTGTGTCTCTTCACGATGAAGCTGTTCCATAGAAGAAAGATGCTTTTCAATATGAGAGATCCTATGACGGTTACGAACGATGATGAAAGCAAGGAAAGCGATGATAGCCAGGATGCAGAGAACCAAGGCAGCCACCCCTTGGTTGGACCAGTTGTTTTGCTTACGCACGGGAGGAACAGAACGGAGGGCGTCACAGAGGAATTCAATCTCCATCTTGTCGGAAGAGCGGTTGGCCTCTCTGATGGAATTCTGCACATAAAATAAGGTGTACTGGTTTTCCAGTGCTGATTCGTCGCGCCCATGACAAATCTCAGCCAATTTGGCTGAAGCATCAATACGGGCGTAAGGGCCACTTTGATAAAAAGACCTTTCAAGATAGGGATAGGCCGAGTCGAATTGATGATGAGTGAAAAAGATCCCTCCGATGGCATGGTCATACAACTGTTCTCCAAAATCCCACAAGGCGTTGGCTTCCTTAAATTTAACCAGCGCCTTCTCATAGTCCTTGTTAGATTGATATACCTCACCAATATTTCGGATGCTGGCCGCGACGCCAAGGGTGTCGTTCACGGCCTCAAAACAAGCTTTTGCCGAGTCGAACACCGCGACGGCAGTCGATTGAATATTATATGCGTTCAAAATCTCACCAAGACGGAAATAAGCGAGTCCGATGAAACGAGTGTTTTGTGGGTCGTCACGTTTTTGGGAACCATCACGTGCCAGGGTCAGAGCCTTGATAAAATCAGAAGCGGCTTTCACATCTTGTTGGCGGAGACGTTCCTCAGTGCCGAGATAATAATGAGCCTTGGCTTGTAAAAAACGAACCGCATCATCATTGGGGACATTTTGGGCCAGGCTGTCAAAGTAAGCGACTGCGGCTGTCAAATCCCGACTTTGTTCGGTGAGTGCACCATTTTTATATTGTGCTTCCACATGAAGAATGTCAAATTCATGCTGTTCGATCTCCATCCAATTTTGGGTTGAATGAAGCGAAAAAAGCGAGTCAAGAAAGCGCAAAGCCTGATCTTGACGATGAATCATGAGGTTATTGGCGCGGTCAAGTTCAAAAAAATGATGGGGTGTTTTTTGTTCAGAAAAAGGGGCGTTAAGATTGGAGCAAGAATATATAACACTGATAATCAGCGAAATAACAAACCATATTGATATTCTTTTTCTCATTCCAAAGACGGCTCCTAGAAATTGGTGCAAAGATAGGAAAAAAAAATTTTTCAAAACCTGCTGTTATGAATCCAAAAAGTTGTACTTTTGCAGCGGAGATATGGCTGAGTGGTCGATAGCGGCGGTCTTGAAAACCGTTAAGCCGAAAGGCTTCGGGGGTTCGAATCCCTCTGTCTCCGCAAGCGGCGAAAAGTCGCTTTTCTTATATTAGATCAGGTTAGGAGAGATGCCGGAGTGGTCGATCGGGGCGGTCTCGAAAACCGTTGAACGCTTGTCGTTCCAAGGGTTCGAATCCCTTTCTCTCCGCAATATCACTTGATTATCAGTGATTTACGAGATTTACACCCAATTTTACACCCAAAAATGTAAAGTTGGGTGTTTTCTTTTTAA
>CAMIWN010000025.1:0-46125 GCA_946402445.1 uncultured Bacteroidales bacterium | reverse complement strand
GCTGAAGTTCTTGGGCTTCGAGCAGATCTTCAAGAACTCCCTGACCAACCTGCCTTTGGGCGGTGGCAAGGGTGGTGCTGACTTCGACCCGACGGGCAAGTCAGACGCTGAGATCATGCGCTTCTGCCAGGCTTTCATGTATGAACTTTGGAGAAACATTGGCGCTGACCAAGACTCACCTGCTGGTGACGTCGGTGTCGGCGGACGTGAGATCGGTTACCTCTATGGCGCTTACAAGAAGCTCGCCCGTGAACACAGCACTGGCGCTCTGACTGGTAAGAGCTATGGCTGGGGTGGTTCTTTGATCCGTCCCGAAGCTACCGGTTTCGGTGCTATGTACTATGTTGACCGTATGGTTCACCAGAAGGGTGAAACCATGAAAGGCAAGAGAGTCGCTCTGTCAGGCTTCGGTAACGTGGCTTGGGGCGCTGCCACCAAGGCTACTGAGCTCGGCGCTAAAGTCGTCGCTCTGTCAGGCCCGGACGGCGTTTGCGAACTGCCCGAAGGTATCAACAAGGAAATGATCGACTACATGCTGGTCATGCGTGACTCACGCCGCAACAAGGTGGAAGACATGGCTACCAAGTTCCCCGGCAAGGCTATCTTCACTCCTGGTAAGAAGGCTTGGATGGTGAAATGCGACATCGCTTGCCCGTCCGCTTTCCAAAACGAGATGAACGAAGCTGACGCTAAGGAATTGATCGCCAATGGCGTTCAGTATGTTGCTGAAATCTCCAACATGGGCTGCACGGCTGAAGCTATCGCCGCTATCCAAGGCGCTGGCATCCCGTTCGCTCCCGGCAAGGCTGTCAACGCTGGTGGCGTGGCTACCTCTGGCCTCGAAATCTGCCAGAACGCCGCTCACATCAACTGGACTGCCCCCGAAGTTGACCAGAAACTGCACAAGATCATGAACGACATCTATGACATGTGCGTCGAGTACGGCAAACAAGCTGATGGTACCATTAACTACGTTAAGGGCGCCAACATCGCCGGCTTCATGCGCGTGGCCAAAGCTATGCTCGCTCAGGGTATCATCTAATCCCAAAGTTCGAAAAGGTTATTCGCAAAGGCGGCCGTGAGGTCGCCTTTGCTTTTTTTGAATAAAACTAAGAAATTACGTAAAAAACGTTACGTAAAAAACGTATTATTCAAAAATATTATTAATTTTGCATTTTGAAACAATAAACGTGACGTTTTATGCTGAAAAATCCATTCGTTACCTTAGGTTATGAAGGACCAGACTACTTCTGTGATAGGGAAGAAGAAACCGCTAAACTCACGCGCCTTCTGACCAATGGCAACAACGTGGTGCTGATGTCACCTCGCCGCTTGGGTAAGACAGGTTTGCTTTATCATGTTTTTCAACAGAATGAGATCCAAAAATCATGGTATGCTTTTATTGTTGATATTTATTCGACAAAAAGCCTGAACGAACTGGTGACTGAGATGGGGAAAGTGATGCTGAATACCCTTCAGTCGAAAGGGAAAAGGAAGATGGAAAAATTCCTGAGCGTAGTAAGCTCGTTGAAGCCTAGCGTGAGCTTCGATTCCATGGGGAACCCATCGTGGAATGTGGAGATGGGTACCATCCAATCCCCTAACCATACGCTGGAGCAAATTTTTTCTTATATTGAACACTCAGAGCATCCATGCCTTGTCGCCATTGATGAATTCCAACAGATAGCTTATTATCCTGAAAAGAATGTGGAGGCTGTGTTGAGAACTCATATCCAACGTTGCCACAACGCTCAGTTTGTTTTTTCAGGCTCTGAACGTCATCTGCTCTCAGAAATGTTCTTCTCTCCCGCACGCCCGTTTTACGCCTCCACTTCCACACTTAGTTTGGAATCCATCAGTTTGGAAAAATACGTTGAATTTGCCGAAAAGCATTTCGAAAACGCCGAGAAACATCTCGATGATGGAGTCGTTGATGCTATTTACGAGCGTTTCGAGGGGGTTACCTGGTATGTCCAAAAGGTACTCAATTACCTGTTTGCTGATACCATGAGAGGTGAAAGATGCGGAATAGAAAGCGTTGATGTGGCCGTGAATGATATTGTAAAGGATAGTAGTACGATCTATGCCGATTTGTTGTATCAACTGACGCTGAAACAAAAAGAACTATTGATGGCCATCAATAATGAGGGAAAAGCAAAAGCCATTATGGGATCCAAGTTCCTAAAAAAATATCATCTGTCGGCAGCGAGCTCGGTTCAAACCACCATTAAATCGTTGATGGAAAAACAGTTGGTTACATGTCATTTGGGTATTTATGAAGTATATGACAAATTTTTTGGTATTTGGCTGTCAAGACTATGAAACAAACCACCCTCTGCTATCTGGAACGAGGTGACCAATACCTCATGCTCCATCGCACCAAAAAAGAAAACGACCTCAACCACGACAAATGGCTCGGCGTGGGAGGAAAATTCGAGGAGGGCGAAAGCCCCGAGGAATGTATGCTCCGCGAAGTGTGGGAAGAGACTGGCTTCACCGTCACCCAATGGCGCTACTGCGGCATCGTTACCTTCGTCTCCGATATCTGGGAGAGCGAACACATGCATCTCTTTGTCTGCACCGACTGGACCGGCGAACAGATTGAGTGTAATGAAGGTGACCTCGAATGGATTGAAAAACAACGTCTTCTGGAACTTACAATGTGGGAGGGTGATAAAATTTTCCTCCGCCTCATTGACCAACAATCTCCTTTCTTCTCCCTGAAACTGACCTACCATGGCGACGACTTGCAAGAGGCAGTGCTCAACGGGAAAATCATAAAAAGCTGAGCCATTGGCATCATATTTGCAAAAAATGCTTATTTTTGGCAAAATTATTTTTTATGATGAAACAGGTGCTTAGATTCCTCGCGGTGATAGCACTCGCTCTCGTGGCCGGGTCTTCACACGCACAAACGAATTTGTTGACGGGTCATAATTGCGATTTCCAGATTTCCGACGTAAGCTGGCCGAATGATCCGGTTATTTATACGGATTTCACATATTACTATGAACAGTCACAAGCCTATCATTTCCTTCAAACTGGAGGTGCAGATGGTCATGGCAGCGGAAAAATCTTTGTGACCGCACAAGCCAATAACGCCAATGGCAGTTTTTTCCCATGTACCGGGCATCCTTCAGGGCATTCCGCTGAGAAATTCTTGGCAGTGAATGGATTTGGCGGAAACTTAACCCAAGCGAATTATCTTTACACTACGGGAGCACCCAATAGCAGTAAAATCATCCAATATACCCTACAGGTAGAGCCGAACATGTTCTATGATTTTACTTTTTGGGCCACCCATCTTTCCAATGGAAGTCATACGCTGCTTCCCGCACTCGATGCCAAGGTTAAATTCCGTGTGGAATGCAATAACACCACAGTGCTTTGTAACAATCAGACTTCATGGGAACCTACCCTCCACCAAGGTGAAAGCTATTGGGAACAGTCGCCAGTCTTTCGTTGTCTGAGCGATGCGAACGGTCAGCTGAAGATTGCCCTTTACGATGAATGCCTTTGGATTTCTGATTATGGTGATGACTTCGGCATTGACGATGCCAGCCTGGTGAGGGAAAACTATGCCGTCAATCCTCATCTTTTCGCTGTGACTGGATGCACCGGTTCATTTGACCCCATCGAGGTGTTGCCTCATGTGGAGTTCACCGAACCTGCTGGTCAGCCTAACCTGCCTGCCGTGATCCAGATACGAAGAAGCGCATCCTCGAGCTGGGTTGACGCCATGACTCCGATACAAACCTTCCACGGTACCGCCTATCTCGGTAACGATAACAAGGTTTATTACACGCCTGACGAAGGTTATGTGGGAACGGATCAAATCCAGTACCGTGTGCGTAAATACGGCATCACTTCATCGGAAAAAAACATTAATATCACTGTCATTTCCTCTCCCTCGAATTTCGTGGTTTCAGGTTTTCCTCAAGATGGTTATTGGTGCAAGGGTGATGCGTTTCCCATGTTCACTGCCTCATGTAATAATAACGGGGGTGAGCTTTGGAACTCTGAATGCTATTGGGAATGGACGGAATCCTTTGGCCAACCGTGGAATTTGCTTAATTTCAACAATTTCCCCAATAGCTCCAGCTGTCATGATTATTATGTGCGTTATAGGGCTGAGAACGCCTGCGGTTTCGCCTATAGTGACACGCTATTGCTGAAAATATGTGATGACCCTGTGCTGAACACAACCAACATCACCGTGCCCAACACCATTTGTGAAGGGGGCTCGCTTCCCGACAGTTATTTGTCGCAGGTGGATGTGAGCGATTGGAAAAACGATGTGGGTGTCAAAGGATGGCAGGTGAAGCATGGCAATGGCAGCTGGATGGATATCGGTGACGCGGTGCTTGCCCAGGGGGATAAGCTTCGCTATCATGCGCAGAACCATTGTGGTGAGGTGGTGACGAATGAAGTCACCATTAGCGTCACCGCAGGTCCTGAGTTCACCCAACCGACTCCTGCTTTCGATGCTTATTATTGTGTTGGAGAAACCTTGAACCTGTCGGCGCAATCCACGCCGAGTTATATAACCAACAACATTAACGTTTCGGAACACTATTGGGTTCGTTCAGAGGATGGAGGTAATACATACTCGATAATCAATGGCAATCCCTCCCTTGACTTGAGCTGGGATGGCAACTGGATCTGCTATCGTCTGGTCTGTGCGTGCGGAACGGTAAACAGTCCATCGCCTTTTGTTCTTCATGTATATGGGAACCCAGAGTTCTCAGAGGAGTTGGCTCCTTTTGAAGCGGTGTTCTGTGCGGGTGATGTGCTTTCGGCGAATGACCTTCAGGCTCCTGCCTATGCTGGTGCTCCTGGAACAAGCTCGCTTTGGCAAATCTCCACTGGCACATCCCAGAATAATTACGAGACCTTGAATCTGCCTAAGACCTTGAGTCGGGCTGACAATGGCAAATGGGTACGTCATTATGCCATCAGCGGATGCGGTGACATGCCCAGTAATGCGGTGCAGCTGTCTGTCAACGACAAGGCTACGCTGAACACGATGTCAATCAACGCTCCGGCAGCCATCTGCTTAGGCGGGGCTCTCCCGTCGAGTTTTTCCAATCAGGTACATGTCACCGAATGGAATGGTGATGAAGGCGTGGCTGGCTGGTGGATCAAACATCCTGGTGGAGACTGGGAGGAACTTACCTCGGATACAGAACTGCAAGACGGCGATCAGGTGAAATACCAAGCCACCAACGGTTGTGGTTCTGTGTCAACCAACACCGTGACGCTTGAGGTCTCTGAGGGCCCGATTTTGCAGTCAACGCCTGCCTTTGCCTCTTATTTTTGTGTTGGTGATGAGCTGGTGTTCCCAGAGGCTCCGGGCTATAACCCTAATGGCTTGACGGTGCTGCCAGGTAGCAGCTATTGGGCCTGTTCGGACGAGGAGGGAGTCTCTTATACCCCGATCGAAGGAACGCCTATCCTCGATGAGGAATGGAATGGCCGCCTGATTCGTTACCATTTGGCCTATCAATGTGACGGTCAAACTGTCTATGCTTACAGCCCAAATCCGTATTCATTGACGGTTTATGGTGAGCCATCCTTGATAGCTCCCGACTCCATACCGGTTGCGCTTGATACTGTTTGTTGGGGCACGTATCTGTCGGATGTGCTTCCCGAGGGCTTCTCGCCTTGTGAGGATTGCCATTACGACAGCTATGGATGGGAGATTAGTGAGGCACCAGGCTCCATGGAGTTTAACCGTGTCGATGATCCTGATACCTATCGGTTACCTGTGACCGATAATGGTTGTTGGATTCGTTTCTATGTTGATGGTTGCGGTGAGCCTGCCACCAGCGAACTGATGCGTCTTTCCGTCGGTGATGCGCCTTCGCTGTATCCTGAAACAATCTCCAACTTGCCCAACGAGGTGTGTGAGGGTACTTCAGTGGGCTCTTTGATAGCGAATGGGATGCTCACCGAGATTTCTGTGGGCAACTGGCATCTCTTTGATGACCCCAATGACCCTGTCGATCCCAGCTATGAGCGTTGGGAGGTGAACTATAACGGTCAATGGATTCCTTTGTCCAACTTCGAGATGGCTTATAACGGCTGTTTGATCCGCTATGTGGCTCACAACCGTTGTGGCACCAGTGAGGTCGTTGCATCATCACCCATCGCCGTCGTTGAGGGGCCGTCATTCGTCGCTCCGACAGAGCAGCTTCCGTTTGAAGAGCGTTACTGTGTGACCGACCTGCTTTATCTCCCCCCGGCTCCTGCATACGTCGATCCTTATAATAACATCACCGATGCTTATTGGGCTTCTTCATACGACGGCATCTATTTCTCAAAGATTGGTGTTGAGGATCCGGTGCTGACTGATAACTGGCATGGAAGATATATCTCATACGTGCTTGAAAGCGACTGTGGTGGCATCGTTGTGTATTCCACACCGTTCCAGCTCTATGTGGTGGGCACCCCCGAAGTGCTTTCCGCCGTCGTTGAGCCGACGACATTGTGCGAAGGGGAGTTCCTGACGACAGCCGAGGTGGATGTTGACTGGAAGAACGGGTCGGACAACGGCACCTCTTCTTGGCAGTATGCGCCAGAGGATGATCCTTATAATTTGCAGGATTTCGATCCTCGTGTGGAGACACTTCCTCCTGGAATCAATACGGTGAGATATCGTGCGGATAACGGATGCTACACCCCGGGAAGCAGTGAGCTCTTCTTGATTGAAGTGACCCCACTTCCGCATTTCACCGATGACGCGCCGTTGGATTTGCCGGGCTATTGCGAGGGCACTGCATTGACCCTTCCCGCGGCTCCGGAAACAGAGGGTTATGTCGAGGGTGAAGGTGTCTGGCAAATCAGTGCCGGCACCAATCAAAACGGCCCATATCTCGATGTGACCAATGCGCCACTCACGGCCCAGGATGAAGGGAAGTGGCTGAAATATTCTGTGACAGGATGTAATGGACTTCCCATCTCCAAATACGGGGAAATTCACATCATCGGCTTGCCATACGCCGAGTTTGAAATCACAGATAACCTTTGCAGGGGACAATATCTCAATCCACAGGTCTTGAACGTGTCGTCGAACATTGACTATGTGCTTTGGAGATACACCGATGAACAAGGTAATACGGTGGCGTTCTCTCCTGTGAATGATCCATTTATGACGCTGGGCGATTTCTATGTGTCGTGGGCTGCGGTGAATTCCTGCAACGAAGACCATCCTGAATATAGCGTTCCCAAACATGTCGAGGTCGTTCAAGGTCCTGAGTTTGCAGCGGTGAGCTGGCCGAACTCTGTGTCGGTGTGCTCAGGGATGTCACTGTCGGAGGTGCTTTCCACCTATAACATAGACACTCCTCTGCTCACGGATCCTGGTTATCAACCTGCTCCTCAGCTTCTGGGCTGGTATCTCAAATACCAAGATGAGAATAACTTCACACACTTTGATCCCATGAACATGACTCAGGTCATCACGGAGCGTTATCAAGGTTACGAACTGTGCTATGCCATGAAGGGGGATTGTAGTAATGATCCTATTTACAGCCAAAGTTTTGGCCTTTCGGTGAAGGGTCGCCCAGTCATCACCACGATGAGCGTGTCTGACCATTTCTGCAGCGGTGAGTCATTCCCGCCTGCTGACTTCCAAGTGGAGGTCGATGACCATCAAAGTGCCTACACCTCAAGGTGGCAACGGTTGGACGGCGGCAGCTGGACGGATATCCCGGGTCAGAGTTTCACCATCGACAATAGCTATGATGGTGCACAGGTGCGTTATGTCATCTCCTCGTCGGACTGTGATTTCGAGCTCTCAGCAAGCGATCCTGTCACCCTTCATGTGACGGGGACACCGGAGATCTTGAACGACATACAAGCCTCGGTGGGCGTGTGTGCTGATGGCGCGCTGGTGATTGCTGAACCAGAGGTGGCTTGGCATAATACAGCGCCCGAAATAGGAGAATGGCAGGTCTGTGCTACCGAGAATGGCAATTACGGTGTCGGTCCCTTTGGCGCGGATGGAGTGATGTTCGACATGGGTCAAGTGGCGTGGTATTTCAATGGATGGTACCTGCGTTATCATGTAGAAGGTTGCAATGATGAAAACAATAGCAATGCGGCTAAAATCACGGTGTTCGAGTCATCGGAGGTGCAAATCACCGGCGTGTCTCAGGCAGCGGTGATGAACAGCTTCTGGCCAGGTGTGTATTACTATTACACCGATGTGGATGGAAGCGCCTTGAACTGGACGTTGACCCCCGAGATATGGCCGTACCAAGACACCATCATCAATGGGAAGAGCTGTTGCCAGGTCATCGTGACACAAAAAGGACAGGCTGTCTTGTCAGCATCCGTGGGCGACGGCTCCTGCGGCTCTGATTCGTTCTTCATCAACGCCACGCCGTTTGGGGTGGAGGAGAACGAGGTCGTTAAGATGGAACTCTATCCTAATCCTGCCCGTCATGCCGTCACGGTGGTCTCAGAAGCGATTCAGAGCATCACGGTGTATAATATGCTGGGACAACCGGTGAAGTCCATCGAAGGCCTTGCCGATGACAGCGTCAGTTTCAGTGTCGCCGACCTTCCAGAAGCACTCTATTTGGTGGAAGTTCACACTTCAAAAGGCAATAAAACCTTGTTGTTGTCCGTTATGTAAAATAATTGCAGATGCCATTAATGAATAAGATGAATATAAGGAAGCTGCGGCTTTTCGTTGTCTTGCTCTTGCCGTTGTTTGCTGCCGGATGTCTCAAAGAGGATCCCAGTAACCAAACACTTGTGTTGTTCGGCGAGGAGGGATATGTGAAAGATTTTGAGGAAGTCTTTGGAAGGCCGGCGCATGAGAGCATGAATGTCAATTTGGACATCTACCCCCCAGATGTCAGAGGGGAGTTTGAGTTCGCTGACCGTGAATGTGTCTATCCCTCTGGTATCGGGAATCCCGATGACAAAGTGTATTTCCGCTTCGGTGGCGATTTCACTCATTGGAACGACTATATGCATGGACAACAGCATCTGATCACCCATTGTGATGTCTTAATTCCTGGTTTGGACTTAAATTCGGAGCAATTCCATGCTGACACAGCCTACGTGAAAGGCAATGGTGACCAGTTTGTGGTTTATCTTCAACGGAAACAGTTGGTGAGAGTCCCATTAGGAAACAAGTTCCTGCGCTATTGGCTCACACAAGGCATTGCCATCTCGGGAAGAAGGACGGATGGACATAGCGATATCACCAATGCCCGGCTGGCCTTATACAATATTGATATTAAAATCGAGAACCCTGGTGAATTTGAGGCGGAGGTGCTGGAGGCGGTGAATTCCATGAAAGGCAAGCTTTTCGTGTACAAGGATTCAGATGACATAACCCGATACAACACCAACAGTAACCAGCCGTTCGTCAACTGGGATAATTAGGAGGATAGCGAGATGAGAAGATGGTTTTTGATGATCATGGTTTTGTTGTTGGCTATTCCTGTGATGGCTCAGGTGGATGCGGAAAGCAGCCGCCGGGCAAAACAGCGTTATATAGGCGTGGGGCTTAAGGCGGGTGCGCTGATACCACACTATAATTATTGGGGTAATCCCACCTTGAATGCGACACCGAAGGACACCGCGCTTCTCAACCTTATCAGGCCTATGGCTGGTGTGAAGGTCGAGATTCCCGTGGGAGATATTCTTTATGTAGCTCCCGAGCTCATGTTTATCCAACGGGGGGATTCACGCCGGTTCCTCAGTATTCCTTCGGGCGACAGTGTTCTCTACCTTGCCAGAGTCAACTATATCGACCTTCGCGTTCCTGTGGAGGTGGTGTTTCCAGTAAGCAATGCTTTCCAACCATATTTACTTGCCGGGGTGGATGTGGGCATGGTGTTGCCTTATATCAAGAAGGTGCCTATCTTGAACAAACCAATCAACCTCTCGGGGTCGATTTCAGAGCTGACCTCCGGTGGAGGAACGACCACTGTGGCGGTGAACGCTTCCAACATGGCTCCTTTCGACGCAGGTGTGTTTGGCGGGGTGGGAGGCCGTTTCACGATGCGTTTCGACCGCTTCTCTCTGGTGTGCAAGCTCGAAGTCGCCTACAGTATGGGGCTGTTGAACACCCATGCCGTCAAGGAACTGAACTCGGAGACCCCTGCCGCCAACCTCGGCAATGGGGGCACTCATTATTCAGTGCAACGTAGGCACAATAGTGGTTTGGAATGTACTTTCAGCCTCATCCTTCCGCTGCATTTCCAGGGCGGCGACGCCTGCTCTTTCGGCTCCTCGCATGTTGGTCATTCCAAAAATGTCCATTATGGTTTCTAATCTTTAAATTCTCAATTCCCCCATGTCTTTCCTCTATCCATCGATGCTTTGGGGCCTTACGGCTCTGGTTATCCCGATAGCCATCCATCTCTTTAACTTCAGAAGACACAAACTGGTTTATTTCAGCAACACGGCAGTGCTGAAGACCATCCAGCAAGAGAACGCCAAGACCAAGAAACTGAAATACCTCATCACCCTCCTGCTTCGCTGTCTCTTCATCGCGGCTCTTGTGTTGGCTTTCGCTTTCCCATATAAGAAAGACACTGCCGCCAGCATCAACACCGAGGAAGGGGTTGTGGGTATTTATATCGACAACTCCATGAGCATGAAGGCTCAGTCGTCGAAGACTACCTTGCTTGAAGACGCCCGTGAGTCGGCTAAAGACTTGGTGGGCGGTTTCTCGCCCTCGACGCGCTTTTTGCTGATGACCAACAGCTTTGAGCTACAGAACGAATACCCCATGAACCAGGAGGAGATGCTTGACCAACTCGACAGGATGAAACTCGACGGCCCGCCCGTGAAGATGAACGCGGTTCTCGACCGGTATGCGATGCTCAAACGGTTGCATGGCTTTGAGGAATCCACCTTGTTTGCTTTCTCTGACTTTCAGGAAAACATGTTTGACCTTTCTGGTTTACAAACAGATACCAGCACTCAGGTGGTGGTGGTCCCGATGTCGGCCTCGGTGCAGTCCAACCTCTCCATCGACTCGGTGTGGCTGGAGTCACCCGTGATGCAGATGGGCTTGACCAACGACCTTCATCTGCTGGTGAGTAACCGTGGCGACAAGGCTGTCAAAGGCCTCCCGCTCAATCTAACCATGGATGGGAAGGTGATGGCTTCCACCACCGTTGATGTGGATGGGCAGTCGAATGCCGAGGCGGTGATGCAGTTCCTGCTTCAAGAGAATGGCGACACCCGCTGTGTTGTGTCCCTCATGGATTTTCCCATCACCTTTGATGACCAATACCGTTTTGTCATCAGCACCCGACCGACGCTGAAGGTGGTCGAGCTCAACCCTAACCGTGAGCCATCGCCCGTCTCCATGATCTTCGATGACGACCCTCAATATGAGTTCACCCAGATGGAGCCCTCGCGTTTCGACCTTGGGACGCTGTCGAAGGCGCAACTCGTCGTGGTGAGTGCCACCTCCGCCATTAATGAGACGCTTCGCAAGACCTTGCTCGACAATGTGGCGGATGGGATGTCGCTGGCTTTCTTCCACGACGACGGACAGGTTATCGACACCAACACGGTCTCGGCTGGCGACTTGGCTATGCGTCATGAGTTCTTTAGGGATGTGATTCTCGACATGCCACAACATGCCGACCTACCCAAGGTGATGCGTCATGTGTCGTTGAAGCCCGCCGTTGACGCCTCGGTGCTGATTCGTCTCGACAACGGAGAGCCTTTCATGACCCAGCGTAAGTCGGGCAAAGGATATGTCTTCGACTTCGCCACTACTCTCGATGCCCAGTGGAGCACCCTGGCCGACAATGCCTTGGTGGTGCCGTTGATGCTTAAGATGGCTCTCGTCGGAGGCGGAGTGGGGGACTTAGCCCATACGCTCGGGCGTGACCAGACCTTGCTTTTTGATGACCTTGATGCCTTCAACATAGAGACGCTGACAATCCGTAACGAGGATGGCACTTTCGAGCTGGTGCCGCCGCATGAGTTACGTAATAACAGGGTGTGCGTGTTTTTGCACGACGAGTTGCCTGAGGCGGGTTTCTATGAGCTTTGGATGGCCGACAGCCTCCGTCATGTCATGGCTTGGAACGACAGCCAGCTTGAGTCGGAACTGAGATTTGCCGAGCCTGAGACGTTGAAAAAGAGCTTTGAGACGGCAGGTGTCAAGGTGATGGCGGTGATGAACGCTGACGCCTTCGTGGGTCATGACCTGGTGCAGGCCATGGCACGCCGGTCGTCGCAATGGCGATGGCTGGTCCTGCTCGCGCTTCTCGCGCTCGCAGGCGAAGTCGCCGTGTTGCGTTTCTGGAAATAAGCATGAAAAAAACCTTTGAAATAGAAGAAAAATCCGTATCTTTGCTCTCTTAAAAAGTGGAGCATGAATACAGAGGACAAGGACGAACTGGAAAACGAAGCCTTGGAAAACAAAGAGGCAAAAGACAGCTTTCACGTGATCCCCATCAAGGGCATGTTCGAGAACTGGTTTCTCGACTATGCCTCTTACGTCATCCTGGAACGCGCTGTGCCAGCCATTGAAGACGGCTTGAAACCTGTGCAGCGCCGCATCCTCCATTCCATGAATGAACTCGACGACGGACGCTTCAACAAGGTGGCTAACATCGTGGGTAACACCATGAAATACCACCCCCATGGCGACGCCTCCATCGCCGACGCGCTGGTGCAGCTGGCACAGAAAGACCTGCTCATCGACATGCAGGGTAACTTCGGTAACATCTTAACAGGCGACAGCGCCGCCGCTTCGCGTTACATCGAGGCCCGCCTGTCGAAATTCGCCAAGGAGGTGGTCTTCAACAAAAAAACTACCGACTGGACCCCTTCCTACGACGGTCGTAACCAGGAGCCCGTGTCGCTGCCAGTGAAGTTCCCGCTCCTATTGGCGCAAGGCACCGAAGGCATCGCCGTCGGCCTCGCCTCCAAGTTCCTCCCGCATAACTTCAATGAACTGATTGACGCCTCTATCGCCTATCTGCGCGACGAGCCTTTTGTGCTTTATCCCGACTTCCCGACAGGCGGACTCATGGACGTGTCGAACTACAACGACGGCCTCCGTGGCGGACGTGTCAAGGTGCGCGCCCGTATCACCCAATTGGACAAGAAGACCTTGGTGATCACCGAGATCCCCTTTGGGACTACCACGGGTAGCGTCATTGAGAGTATCGTCAAGGAGAATGAGAAAGGTAAAATCAAAATCAAGAAGATCG
The DNA here is from genome assembly GCA_946402445.1 of uncultured Bacteroidales bacterium. Lineage (GTDB taxonomy): Bacteria > Bacteroidota > Bacteroidia > Bacteroidales > F082 > Limimorpha. Next base: position 32,917 of record CAMIWN010000025.1, on the reverse strand, counting down.
ACGACAACACCGCCGAGACCTGCGAGATTGTCATCTATCTAAACCCTGGCGTGTCGCCCGACCAGACCATCGACGCTTTGTATGCCTTCACCCAATGCGAGGTGTCCATCTCGCCTAACGCGTGCGTCATCGTCAACGAGCGTCCGGCCTTCATGGGTGTCAGCGAGATTTTGCGCCGTTGCACCGACCGTACCATGGAGCTGCTTAGCTGGGAACTGCGTATCCTGCTCGACGAGTTGGAGAGCGACTGGCACTGGGTCTCCTTGGAGAAGATTTTCTTCGAGAAGGGCATCTATAAAGAGTTGGAGAAGAAAGACTATACCACTTGGGAGGACCAGGTGACGGGCATTGAACGTCGCTTCGATCCCTATCGCAACCGCCTGAAACGAGAGATTACCCGCGACGACGTCCTGAAACTCTGTGAGAAACCCGTTCGTAAGATCTCCAAGTTCGACCTGAAGAAAGCGGACGAACAACTGGCCGACATCGAGGCCAAGATGGAAGAGGCACGCTATAACCTCGACCATATCGTTGACTATACCATTAATTATTACCTCCATATCAAAGAGAAATACGGCGAAGGCCGTGAACGCAAGACCGAGATCCGTAACTTCGACACGATCTCCGCTAAGGCGGTGGCCGCCAACAACGAGAAGCTGTATGTGAATAAAGAAGAAGGCTTCGTGTGTACCAGCGAAGGCCTCAAACGCGAGAAGAACAAGGAGGCTTACACCTTTGTCTCTGACTGCTCCGACATTGACGACATCATCGTGTTCCACGAGAACGGCACCTATATGGTGACCCAACTCCAGTCGAAGCTCTTTGTGGGCGCCCATGTCATCCATGCCGACGTGTTCCATAAAAACGATGACCGCACCACCTACAACGCGGTATATCGTGACGGCAAGGCGGGTGGCGCTTTCTATGTAAAACGTTTCGCGGTGACCAGCATCACTCGTGACAAGGAATACGACCTCACACAGGGCAGTCCCGACTCGAAGGTGGTGTATTTCACCGCCAACCCCAACGGTGAGGCCGAGGTAATCAAGGTGCAGCTGCGCCCCGCCCCGAAACTCAAGAAAAGCTCATTCGACTACGACTTCGCTCAACTGGCGGTCAAAGGCCGCGCGGCGCGTGGTAACCTGTTGACGAAATATGCCATCAAACAGGTCATTAAACACGACGACGGTGTCTCTACCTTGACAGCGCGTGACCTTTGGTACGATGACACGGTGCGGCGCCTCAACGCCGACAAACGCGGTCAGTATCTCGGGGCTTTCGAAGGCGACGACCGTATCCTTCAGCTCTTCAGCAACGGCGAGTTCAAAGTTACTGGTTATGACCTCTCCACGCATTTTGATGATGACATGACGGAGATCCGCAAGTTCGACCCGGACGACATCTTCTCGGTAATCTATATCGAAGGCGAGACGCAGAAGATGTACCTGAAACGTTTCTGCATCGAGAAAGACGTGAAGATGAACACCCGCATCTCCTTCATCGGCGAGCATGAAGCCGCCAAGTACTTGTCGAGCCGTACCGACGTGATGCCCAGACTCTTGCTGAGCTATCAGGTCAGCGACGCCGGCAACAGCTTCCCCGACGACGAGATCAACGTGGAGGAGTTCATCGGCATCAAGAGCTACAAGGCCAAGGGCAAACGTCTCTCGAACCGCGAGATAGAGCGTTACGAGTGGCTGGAGCCTATTGAGCCAGAAGAACCAGATGTCCCAGAGAACTCGGAAGACCCTGAGAACGATCCTTTTAAAGCGTTTGAGAGTACAGATGATACAGCAGAAGCGACGGGACACAGTGGGGAGGGGAACGGAAGCGGAAACCCTGACGAAGGAACTTCCGACAACGGTGATTCGGGTCATGGAACCTCGGGCGCCTCTGGAATTCAAATGGAATTGTTTTAAGACATGAGATATATCAAGTTATTAATCATTGGGATGATTGGCAGCATGATGATGGCTTTGTCGTCATGCACCACGGAAGCGAAATTGGCCAGCCGTTTCGTCAAGGAATTCTCACCGGTCAAGGCGGCGGTCTATTTCCCCGAGGAGGCACAGGTGACGTTGGTACAAAAGGATGACGGCACCTATTCCCATGTGCTGGATTCGTTGGATCAGAACGCTTTCCTGGATATTATGTATGCCGCATACGCCGATGAGCTTAGTCATTATGGTGTTGAGGTGGTGATCCCTGAGGATGCTGATGCAGTGACCACCGATTCCACCTATTGGATGGTGCTACTCTCCAAGGTGGAAATCCAAGGGCTCTTCACTCCATACGTGGATTATATGTTCGATCTGAGTGGGGATTATGAGTTTCCTTTCTCGCTGAATACTGTGAATGTGGCTTCATGGTTCGACATCAACAATGGTGATTGGCATCCCACGCAGTACTACGAGTATAACCTGATGGAAGATTTCAGCTCTCATATCTCGAGAGAGAGCGAAGGCCCGCAGTATCACTATGACATCACGCCTATAAAGATCTCTGACGTGTACAATTTCGCAGTGTTTCTTGGCAAACGTTGTGCGGAAGGCACGTATAGTTATCTGTTAAATCAATATGTCCGTCAGGAGATGGGCAAGAAGGGTGAGGAGCCGCGATTCAAGATGCGTTGGGATCCCTACGAGGAAAGCCTTTATTACATGGAAGAGGAAGAAGGATTTATTGAGGTGAGTGATTAGAGATACCCCGTTAGGGGTTAAATCTCGGTAGAAGGGAATTTAGAATTTAGAATTTAGAATTTAGAGGGGGATACCCGTAGGGGTTTAATCTCGGTGGAAACGGGATTTCAATTCATTAATTCTGTTACCAATGTTTTTTCCATGTCCGATGGGTCGAGGGTGGTGATGGCACCGGCTTTGACGAGGCTGATGCCGCCAGTTTCTTCGGAGACGACGAGCACGATGCAGTCGTTGTTTTCCGACACGCCTACGGCGGCGCGGTGACGGAGGCCGTAATGTCCAGGGATCTCACTGTTGTTGGTGACGGGCAAGATGCATCGTGCGGCAGTGATTTTGTTGTCGGTGATGATCATGGCTCCGTCGTGCAACGGACTGTTTTTGAAGAAGATATTCTCGATGAGAGGCTTGCTGAGCCGTGCATCAATGGTGACACCCGTCAGGACGATGTCGGTGAGGGTATTTTGCCGTGTGATGACGATGAGGGCACCTTGTTTGATGTTCGACATGGAACGGCAGGCTTGGCAGATGGTCTCAGCATCGAGGGCGATGTTTTTGCGTTTGCGGTGCATGAAATGGAATACCTTCAGGTTGCCGCTTTTGGTCTGGCTTCCGATGGTAAACAGGAAACGCCTGATCTCTGGCTGGAAGATGATGATGAGGGCGATGAAGCCCACGCTCACAAAGGCTCCCAGGATGGAGGAGAGTAGCTCCATCTGCAAGGCGTTGACTAACTGTGAGATAAGGAAGATGGCGACGATGCCGACGAAGATACTGATGGCCGCGGTGCCTTTCAAGAGACGGTATAGGCCGTACAGAAGGAGGGCCACCAAAACGATGTCGATGATATCGACGATACGGATTTGAATGAATAGATCCAGCATGACTTACTCGGATGGTTGCGCAAAAATAAGCGTTTTTTTCAAATCCACGGCGTTTTTCACGTTGTGAACCCGTAAAAAGTCCGCTCCGTTCTGCATGGCGAGGGTGTTGAGGATGGTGGTGCCGTTCTCCAGATCCGCGTCGGGTCCCAGGAGCTTCCGGATCATCGACTTGCGGGAGATGCCGATGAGAATAGGGTATTCGTGGTATCGATAGCGTTCCAAGTGGCTGAGCAGCGCATAGTTAGCTTTTAAGCTTTTCCCAAATCCGATGCCAGGGTCCAAGATAATCTGTTGTTCGCCGTAAGCCTCTAAGACCTCGCATTGTCTTTTAAAGAAGTCCAGTACTGTTTGGTGGATGTCGCCGTCTAAGCTGTATTGGTGCATGGTCTCGGGTGTGCCGACGCAGTGCATCAGGATGTAGGGGATTTGGTGTTCACCGATATAGGGCAGCATGTCGGGGTCGAAGAGTCCGCCGGAGATGTCGTTGATGAGGTCGGCACCTTCTTCGACACAGGCTTTGGCGATGTTTTTTCGGAAGGTGTCGATGGAGAGGGTGGCGTTGGGGAAGTGCATTCGGATGGCTTTGAGGACAGGAATCACGCGTGTCATCTCTTCTTGTTCGGAGGCGATGTCGTTGTTGGGTCGGGTGGAGCATCCACCGATGTCGATGATGTCGGCGCCTTGTTGCAGCATCTCTTCGCAATGCAGCAAGGCGGTATCGACGGTGTTATATTTGCCTCCGTCGGAGAACGAGTCCGGCGTGACGTTAAGGATGCCCATGATGGAAGGGTTAGGGGAGGAGAACATGGCTGTTGTTGACTTTAATATGTAGTACAAAGGTAAGAAAAAAGGATTTATGGATAAAATAAAAAAGACAGATACCTCCGTCTTTTCGTGGTGCAGTAAAAACCGAAATCTCGGCTCGAACTACATTGCAAAGATACATCTAATTTTTAATAATGCAACAAAAAAAGAGAAATAAATTCTTAATTACGAAAAAGTGATTAAAACATGCCGTTGTTTTGTTATAGGATGGTGTTAGTTATGACACTGGAAGTGTCACTGCGCAGTAACCTGTGGTACGGCTTTAATGCACACCGGGATTCGATGATAGACGGGCATAGCATATCCCCGTGCTGACAATGGGTGTCATTTCCAATCTCCCTATGGTCGAGATTAAATGCTATTATTGTAATCATTAAATCTCTCATAATGAATATGTTTTAGTTTATTACTTTTATTCGTATTAATATTAATCTAAAAATAATAATTTAATTTCATTATTTTTCTTGCTGTGTATTGATTTTTATGTATTTTTGCAAACTAATAAAACTATTGGACAATGAAAGCATCATTCACAGATAGTAGCAGAGAACAGAAAAGAAGAGAAGTGATAAAGAAGTCACTTTCAAGTAGTGAGAATGCGATAAAGATGCTTAAGAAAGCTGGCATTATCACTGAGAAAGGCAATGTGTCACCCAAATACAGACTCTGATTGTGAAACAGACCTTATACTCTTCTCGATCAAATCTTTACATTGGATTTCATGGATGTGATAAATCTGTGGCTGAAATGATTTTGGGTGGAGGAAGTCTGCGGCCGAGCGAAAATGATTATGATTGGTTAGGACATGGTGTTTATTTCTGGGAAAACAATGAGCAGCGTGCTTTGCAGTTTGCCGAAGAAGCCGCAAGGCGCAAAACTTCTTCCATTAAGGAACCATTCGTAATTGGAGCTGTTATTGATTTGGGGCATTGTCTTGATTTGACAGATATGAGTTGCTTAGCTGAAGTCAAACAATCTTATGATGCTTTAAGAAAAGCTTTCATAAAGGCGGGGATGGTTCTTCCTATCAACAAAAACATTGGTAAAAACGGCGACATGTTACTGCGTCAACTTGATTGTGCGGTAATTGAATATGAACATACTATTAACGAGACTGCTAAAATGAAATCGTTTGATTCGGTCAGGGGAATATTTGTTGAGGGTGCTGAACTATTTCCGGGAGGTGGTATAAGAGAGAAAAACCACATACAGATTTGTGTCAGAAATCCTAATTGTATCAAAGGTTATTTCCTGCCAAGAATCAAAGACGAAAGATATTCAAATCCCGAATAGAGTTCGGTTAAACTTGGGATTGATGGATTTGTATCTGGAATAAAAAAAGAGACGGAATCTAAGAAGCTGTTTTGATTTAAAAAATATGCCGTGGGCATTAAATCTCGGTAGAAATAAATGATATCATCTACCGAGATTAAATCCCTCCGGGGTAATCCATAATTAAAACGTATGTATTTAATGTTGAATTCTTTTCAATTGTTTAATAGTTCGATGTAATAGATAATACGTATATTTGAAATTTATTTCAAAATATGTATATTAATGTCAGCAATATTTACGAATCCTTTGATCGAATCCTCATGAACCCCCCGGATGTTTATTTTGACGGGATGACTTGGGATTTCAAGGCTCCAACTTATCAGAATGTTGAATCAATAAGGCAGATAATCAAAGAAGGAAGAAAGGCCGATAATGTCATTTTTAAGGGGATTGATGACATAGGGATAAAAGTCATTTTGATTGCTATAGATAGGGAGATTGGAAGGAAGAAGGGGAATGGGACATGGTATGAACTCCCCAACCTGTATTATCTATGTAAAAATCAATTAATTGAGATATGGAGAAAATAAAAAAGGCAGATGTAGCTCTGCCTGGGCTGGGGCGGGAAAAGCCATTTTCATGGCTCGACCTACGCTGCAAAGATACATCAAATTTTTTATAATGCAACAAAAAAGCGAAAAAATTCTTATTGTGGTGAAAAAAGCACTTCATCCGCCGTTTCCTTAACACAACATCAATCCTCCTAAGTCGTAACCTTGCCGTTTTCATCGGCTTACCTTTTTTTTCGTGCTTTTCGATGTTTTAGAAGCTTTTTTGATTTAAAAAATATGCCGTAGGCATTAAATCTCGGTAGAAATAAATGATATCCTCTACCGAGATTAAACCCCTCCGGGGTAATCCATATTTAAACGTATGTATTTAATGTTGAATTCTTTTCAATCGTTTAATAATTTGATGTAAGTGATAATACGTATATTTGCGATTTATTTCAAAATATGTATATTAATGTCGGCAATATATACGAATCCTTTGATTGAATCCTCTTGGAGGAAGTATGAGGCACTCACAAATGGAGCTTGGGTAAAGCAGTGGTTTTGTGATGAAACTGGAGGTTTTGTGGTGGCGCATCGATTAAAAGCGGCTGATGACATGAGGCGTTCAGGTATTGTTGCGGAGGTGGAGGGTTGTCTGAGTTTGGCTGAGATGGGCAAGCGTGTGTTGAGACTTCCGGAGAACATTCCTTATTTGATTGATGAGGTCGTTATTGACGGCATGCCTTATCGTGAGTTGTTGAAGTTCAAGGTTGGTGAAACTAAGCCGAGAGGATACCCGGATGTTTACTTTGACGGGATGACTTGGGATTTCAAGGCTCCAACTTATCAGAATGTTGAATCGATAAGGCAATTAATTAAAGAAGGTAGAAAAGCAGATAATGTGATCTTCGTTGTTTCTTGTGATGATGAAATATCAGTGGTGGCCTCGGCTATAGGAAGAGAGTATGGTAATAGAAAGAACAGTATATCATGGACAGAACTGCCCAATGTATATTATTTATTTGATAATCAATTATCTGGAATATGGATAAAATAAAAAAGACAGATACTTCTGTCTTTTCGTGGTGCGGGAAAAGCCATTTTAATGGCTCGACCTACGCTGCAAAGATATATCAAATTTTTAATAATGCAACAAAAAAAGAAAAAAAATTCTTATTGTAGTGAAAAAAGCAGTATATCCACTGTTTCCTTATTTGTTTTTATTATCTTTGTCTTGTCAAGCTGATGCCCTTCAAGAGGGCGGGGCGGGACGGACCTAAAGGAAAGACGTTAGTTTGGATACCCACGCTTTTCTTTTGTGTTTCAGAGATGTTTAATGGTTTGGCCGGTGTTGGGTGTCCACTGGTGTTTTTTGAAGAAATATAAAAATAATCAGATATGAGAAATTTTTTACATTTTAAAAAGGCGTTTCATGTCGCCTTGTTTTGCGTCCTGCTTCTGGCAGCGGGATTAACGAACGCTGATGCCCAAACGGGCGCTATCAACGGCGTGTTTGCAGTAGGGGAGAACTCCAGCGTGGTCTTTTCCCAAGGTAATTTGCAGTACATCGGAAGTGCCAGTACCCCTTATTGGAAGTTCGCCGACCATCAGTGGGATTGTCTGGGAACTACCACAGGCCAAGACAGTGACAGCCCCAATGTTGACCGTGACCTTTTCGGCTGGGGCACGAGCGGCTGGAACAATGGTAATACCTATTATCAGCCTTGGAATACAGAACTACTTGATGACTTGTGGGAACAAGGCTGTGGTTACGGACCCACTGACGGCACAAGCTACGAGTATGACCTTACAGGGAACTATGCCAATGCCGACTGGGGAGTTTACAATGCAATCAGCAGTGGGGGCAATTCCGTCAATCAATGGCGCACGCTGACGAGCGAGGAGTGGGAATACTTGCTCAACATCAGGGTAACCAGTTCAGGTATTCGTTACGTTTATGCCAATGTACACAGTATTAATGGAATAATTCTGCTACCTGACGACTGGCAGACCTCTTATTATTCGTTGTACAACACAGATTGCACCAGCAACACTATCACTGCCGCTCAATGGGTTACTTTGGAGCAGCACGGTGCGGTCTTCCTTCCCGCCGCTGGTTACCGCGATGGGACTTCGGTTAGCTATGTGGGCAGCTACGGCCTTTATTGGTCGGCATCGTACGAAGATAGCGAATTCGCATACGCCGTGAACTTCATCGATGGAAGCCTCGGTGCGGCCAACGGCTACTTCCGTTATTATGGACAATCAGTACGTCTTGTGCGCGCTGTGGAGAATGGCTTCATCGGCATTAATGCCACGCCTAACCCTGCGCAGGGCGGCGAGGTGAGTGGCTCAGGCAACTATCAAGCGGGTGCCGAATGCACACTCACGGCAACGGCCTCGTCGGGCTACACCTTCGTCAACTGGACGGAGAACGGCGAGGTGGTCTCTACCGATGCCGTTTATACCTTCATCGTTTCAGGCAACCGTGAACTGGTGGCGAATTTCCAAAACAACGGCACGGGAGGATACATCAACGGTGTGTTTTCAGTGGGTGAGAACACCAGTGTGTTCTTCTCCCAAGGTAATTTGCAGTATATCGGAAGTGCCAGTACTCCTTATTGGAAGTTCGCCGACCATCAGTGGGATTGCCTGGGAACTACCACTGGCCAAGACAGTGACCACCCCAATGTTGACCGTGACCTTTTTGGCTGGGGCACGAGCGGCTACAACCACGGTGCCATTTGCTACCAACCGTGGAGTACTAGTGAAAGCTACAGCGACTACTACGCCTACGGCAACTCCAGCTACAATTTATATGACCAGACCGGCCAGGCCGACTGGGGCTACAACGTCATCAGCAATGGCGGCAACACGGAGAACAGCGGCTGGAGGACAATGACGAGAGAGGAGTGGGATTGCCTGTTCAATACCCGTGCCACCAGCTCGGGCATCCGTTATGCCAAGGCTAAAGTGAACGGTGTCAACGGCGTGATCCTGCTGCCTGACGACTGGCAAACTTCCTACTATTCGCTGAACAGCACGAACGGTGGTGATTATAGCAGCAACACCATCACTGCTGCCCAATGGACCACTTTGGAGCAGCAAGGGGCAGTCTTCCTTCCCGCCGCTGGTTACCGCTTTAAGGCTTCGGTTCACGGTGTGGGCAACAGCGGCAACTACTGGTCGGCCTCGTACAGCTATAGCAGCAACGCGTACGACGTGGAATTCAGCAATGGAGGCCTCTTTGCGAGCTTCGACTGCAGCCACAATTATGGGCAGTCAGTACGTCTTGTGCGCGCCGTGGAGAATTATTCCTTCGGTATCAAAGCCAGCTCCAGCCCGGCGGAGGGCGGCGCGGTGAGCGGTGCCGGTGCCTATCAGGCGGGAGCCGAATGCACGCTCACGGCGATGGCCTCGGTGGGTTATACCTTCGCTTACTGGACGCAGAACGGGAGGGTGGTGTCGGCAGATGCTGCCTATACGTTCACCGTGGGAGGCAACAGGGATCTTGTGGCGGTCTTCGCTCCGAGCGTCTCGACAGGCAACCTTCACGGCCAGTTCACGGTAGGTGAGAACGCTATGGTGTCCTTCTCCCAGGGCAACCTTCAGTACAAAGCCTCATCAAATATCTGGCGTTTCGCCGAGAACCAGTGGGATTATGTGGGCGTTGACAACAAAAACATTTCCTCGAACTACAACGGTTTGACCGACCTCTTCGGCTGGGGCACCAGCGGATACAATCACGGTGCCACTTGCTACCAGCCGTGGAGTACCAGTACAAGAAACAGCTACTACTACGCGTACGGCAACTCCAGTTACAACCTGTTTGACCAGACCGGCCATGCCGACTGGGGCTACAACGCCATCAGCAATGGTGGTAATGAGGAGAACAGCGGCTGGCGCACGCTGACGAGAGAGGAGTGGGATTACCTATTCAACACTCGCAACACCAGCTCGGGCAGACGCTATGCTATGGCCAAAGTGAACGGTGTCAACGGCGTGATCTTGCTGCCTGACGACTGGCAAACTTCCTACTATTCGCTGAACAGCACGAACGGTGGTGATTATAGCAGCAACACCATCACCGCCGTCCAATGGGCCACTTTGGAGCAGCACGGTGCGGTCTTCCTTCCTGCCGCTGGTGGCCGCGATGGGGCTTCGGTTCACAGTGTGGGCAGCTACGGTAACTACTGGTCGGCCTCGTACAGCAATAGCGGCTACGCGTACTGCGTGAGCTTCTACGATTGGAGCCTCAGTGCGGGCAACAGCAACTACCGTTATTGTGGGCAATCCGTGCGTCTTGTACGCGCAGTGGAGAATTATTTTTTCGGCATCAACGCAACCCCCAACCCCACGGAGGGCGGCGCGGTGAGCGGTGCCGGCGCCTATCATGCGGGCACCGAATGCACGCTCACGGCGACGGCCTCGGCGGGCTACACGTTCGTCAACTGGACCGAGAACGGCGAGGTGGTCTCAAACGATCCAGTTTACAGTTTTACTGTGACAACAGATAGAACCTTGATGGCGAACTTCGAGTTTGAGCCAATAGGCGACAACTATTGGATTCCGGACACTGAACCCTACGAGGACTTCATGGCGGTTATTGGCGTGGTGAAAATTGATGGCGTTGAGCAAACTTCCACCGCCCTTGAACTGGGTGCCTTCTGCGGTGATGAGTGCCGTGGAAGTGCCTTTGCAGCTTACTTCCCGCCAACACAACGCTACCTCTACCAGCTACCAGTCTTCGGTAATAACGGCGATGTCATTACCTTCAAACTATATGACCATGTGCAACAGATGGTTCTGGATCTTACGGGAGAGACCTCGTTGACATGTTCGGACAATGGCTATGGTACCTTGGCCGATCCGCAAGTGATCAACTTCATCTCACATGTTTCAATCACGGCAACGGTCACTCCTGATGGAGCGGGTACGGTCTCGGGTACTGGCGAGTTCATGCCTGGCTCAACAGCTATACTCGTCGCTACCGCAAACGAGGGTTATGCTTTCAAATGTTGGACTGAAAACGGAACAGTGGTCTCCACCGATGCCGATTACAGCTTCGTTGTGGCAGAGGCTAGAAATCTGACGGCTTGTTTCGACCGTTTGCAGACCACCGCATTGGGTAATGGATGGAACTGGTTCTCTACTTTCATTGAGCAAAACAACTCCGACGGACTCAACCAACTTGAAACATCCCTCGGTAGCAATGGACTTATCATCAAGTCGCGCTCGGGTCTCGTGGTGGAGAATTATGATGGCTCTTATTGGTGGGGTGGGCTTACCTCCATCGACAATAGCCAGATGTATGAGGTGAGGACTAACCAAGCTTGTGAAGTCAGCCTTCGTGGTGTAGTAGCAGAGGCTCAACAGCATCCTGTTTCGATACAGCCTGGCTGGAACTGGATTGGTTATCCCTTCGACACTGAAATGAGCCTTGATGAAGCCATGGCTTCCTTGTCGCCAAGCGAAAACGACATGGTGAAATCCCACACGACCTTCTCCACATACTTCCCCAACTGGGGATGGTATGGCTTGCTGGAGACACTTGAACCCGGACAAGGCTATAAATACAACTCATACAGTAATTCCACTCAAACTTTAGTATATTCGGGTACAAAGAAAGGGGGACAATCCCTCAAGAAAGATGATCCTAATACCCATTTTGAGAATCATGGAATAGGATGTCGTGACAATATGAACCTTATGGCCGCAGTCCTACTTGATGACATGGAACTTAATAGTGAACGTTATGAATTAGCTGCCTTTGTTAATGGTGTGTGCCACGGCAGCGTCAAGCTGATATATGTGGAACCGATTCAGCGATATGTGGCCTTCCTCACTGTGTTGGGTGATGCCAACGACGCTGTGACCTTCCGCCTATATGACGAGGAAACTGGTTTGACTTACAAGGCCGAGGAGAGTGTTGCCTTCAAGGCTGATGCCGTGCTGGGTAACCAACGTGAATTGTATCCGATTCAGTTTAAATCCTCCGTTTTGGCCGAATCTCACACGTATGTTTATCCGAATCCTGTACCCAGTGGAGATCGTGTCTATTTGGAAGGTGCCTCTGGCGATGTGGTGGTTGAAATCACGAATCTTCTTGGTGTCATCGTGAAATCTGAGCGACTGTCAAGCGATGCTTCAGTGAGCTGTGACCTCGCTCCTGGAGTTTATACTGTGAGATTGACGAAAGATCAACAGATTGTTTCTGTTCATAAACTGATTGTACAATAATTAAAAATGAAGTCATGAGAAACGCGATAATAACACTATTAGTTTTGCTTTGCAATACTGTTTTTGCTCAAAACCATTGGATTCCCAATACAGCTCCGTATGAGGATTATATGTACATGGTTGTTGTGGTTCAGATTGATAGTGCTGAACAAAATTCTGCAATATTTGAAGTAGGAGCATTTTGCGGTGACGAATGCCGAGGCAGTGTCAGAGCGGTTTATTTCCCTCCGACCGACCGTTATCTTTATCAGCTTCCCGTGTATGGCAATAGTGGAGATGTAATCACCTTCAAACTCTATGACCATGAGCAGCAGCAGGAAGTTATAGGTTACGAGGCCGCTGAAGTGATGTATGCTGACGATGGCTACGGGGCACTTGCCAATCCTTATGTCTTGAATTTTGTCATGGAAATTCCGCAACCCTCGGGCGTCCTCATCGAACTTGAGCCGGGGTGGAACTGGATTAGTTATGTTCTTGAAATAGAGATTCCATTGGAGGAAGCCTTGGCCAATCTCATTCCTGTTGAGGGAGACATTATCAAGAGTCAAAAAGGGTATAGTAGGTATGATGAAACTGAAGGTTTATGGAAAGGCAATCTGACAACAATGAAGCCAGGCAAAGGCTATATCTATCTGCGTAACGGCGAAGCCACCACCTTCACCTATCCCAAGCCGTAATAACGGCCGTTTAGGAATCCAAATATAGCCTATACTCAGCGGAATCTGTCACTTTTTCGCACTTTCCGCTGAGTATAGGCGTTTTTTTATTGTTGAATTCTTTTCAATCCTTTAAAATATTGATGTAAGCAATAATACGTATTTTTGCGATTTATTTCAAAATATGTATATTAATGTCAGCAATATATACGAATCCTTTGATCGAATCCTCTTGGAGGGAGTATGAGGCACTCACAAATGGAGCTTGGGTAAAGCAGTGGTTTTGTGATGAAACTGGAGGTTTTGTGGTGGCGCATCGATTAAAAGCGGCTGATGACATGAGGCGTTCAGGTATTGTTGCGGAGGTGGAGGGTTGTCTGAGTTTGGCTGAGATGGGCAAGCGTGTGTTGAGACTTCCGGAGAACATTCCTTATTTGATTGATGAGGTCGTTATTGACGGCATGCCTTATCGTGAGTTGTTGAAGTTCAAGGTTGGTGAAACTAAGCCGAGAGGATACCCGGATGTTTACTTTGACGGGATGACTTGGGATTTCAAAGAAACTGAGACCGAAAATATTGATACCATTAGACAGCTGATCAAAGATGGAAGGAAAGCGGATAATGTTATCTTTGTTGGAGCTGGTGATGAAGAAATAAAGGCGATAGGAATTGCTATGGAGAGAGAGTTTGGAAGAAAGCTAAAAGATGGCAGTTGGATGGAGCTGCCCAATTTGTATTGTCTAAAACAACTTAGCTTATTCAGTTTTTGGAAGAAACAAAAATAGGCAGATGTAGCTCTGCCTGGGCTGGGGCAGGAAAAGCCATTATCAATGGCTCGACCTACGTTGCAAAGATACATCAAATTTTTAATAATGCAACAAAAAAGCGAAAAAAATCTGATAAGTTTCATGCCGCCTTTCTCAACATTACCTCGCAACGGTTGATGATTTCGTTGGCGAGACGAAGTCCTGCTTTGCAAACATCTTTGTCAGGATTTCCATCGTATCCTAGGGTGACATGCATCGTTTCGTATGCTGTGTTGACCAAGTCGAGTAGTTTGCGATCATGTTTTCCAATCTGCTTTCGACTGCTGTTTCAGGTAATCTGGTGTGGATTTAATAAGAATTGATAAGAATAATTATTTACTATATTTGATTTTTTTATATTTTTGCGTTATGAATTAAACAGTAACGAGTAATCATGAAATACAGAGAATTTGAAGACGCTTTTTCTTTTGAGAGAACCGGCCGATATATTGCAGCATGCAACGGTGACAAGCGCAGAGCCATAACGCTTTATCGTTATAACTTGAAGCTTTCACAAGAAATGTTCACCCTCATCAGTTGTTTCGAGGTGACACTGCGAAACCGAATTGACATACGTAACCGCATCGCCCATCACGAACCTATCTGCTTTGGTCGAACAATTTCCATCGACACAACGTACGCTCTCCATAGATATTCCAAAATGATAAAACTGTTGCAATGGATGGATGTTGATCCATCTCGACTACTATACGGTCTTGACCATATAAACAATGTTTGCAATAAGATAATGTGTATTTGAATCTTAACTTCATAGAAACTAAAAAAACAATAAAACACTTGCGAAATATAAAATACATGTTTATCTTTGCATCGTTTATTCCCATCGGTCCCTGATTTGTCAAACCGGTGGGTTTGTTTTGTTAATAAAGAACACATAAGCTTCTAAAAATAAAAGAAACAGATATTTCTTTCTTTTCGGGGCGCAGTAAAAACCGAAATCTCGGCTCGAGCTACATTGCAAAGATAGCATCCTTTTAGCACGTCCCATCGTATTTACATGAATAACTCGAACCAGACGAAGGTGTTCTATTATCCCAAGGGAAACCACTGATAATTTACATGTCAGAATTGTCATGCTTCGTAGGGCTGTCACTCGGTGGCGGCCCTATGTCATTTTAAGCACAATATGTCCTGTATTTTGCGCTTTCCGCTGAGTGTGAGCGTGTTTAAATTGTTGAATTCTTTTCAATTGTTTAATAGTTCGATGTAATAGATAATACGTATATTTGAAATTTATTTCAAAATATGTATATTAATGTCAGCAATATATACGAATCCTTTGATTGAATCCTCTTGGAGAGAATATGAGGCACTCACAAATGGAGCTTGGGTAAAGCAGTGGTTTTGTGATCAAACCGGAGGTTTTGTGGTTGCGCATCACATGAAAGCGACTGATGACATGAGGCGTTCAGGTATCGTTGCGGAGGTGGAGGGTTGTCTGAGTTTGGCTGAGATGGGCAAGCGTGTGTTGAGACTTCCGGAGAACATTCCTTATTTGATTGATGAGGTCGTTATTGACGGCATGCCTTATCGTGAGTTGTTGAAGTTCAAGGTTGGCGAAACCAAGCCGAGAGGATACCCGGATGTTTATTTTGACGGGATGACTTGGGATTTCAAGAACAATACCACCGAAAACGTAGATACCGTTAGACAGTTGATAAAAAATGGAAGAAAGGCGGATAATGTGATTTTTGTAATATCTTGTTACGAGGAAATCACGCTGATTTGCTCTGCTATAGGAAGAGAATATGGGAGCAGGAAACACAACACTTCGTGGCTTGAGCTTCCAAATATCTATTATTTGCTTGATAATCAATTATCTGAAATATGGATAAAATAAAAAAGACAGAAGACTCTGTCTTTTCGTGGCGCAGTAAAAACCGAAATCTCGGTTCGAACTACGCTGCAAAGATACATCAAATTTTTAATAATGCAACAAAAAAGATAAAAAAATTCTTATTGTGGTGAAAAAATCACTTCATCCGCTGTTTCCTTAACCCAACTTCAACCTTCCTAAGTCGTACCCCTGCAGTTTTCATCGGCTTACCTTTTTTTCGTGCTTTTCGTGCTTTTCGATGTTTTAATTTATGAAGACTGGAATCTGTTAATTTTTACACTTTTCGCTGAGTAAGGGAGTGTTATAATTCATAATACAGATAAGTTTCACGCCGCCTTTCTCAGCATTACCTCGCAACGGTTGATGATTTCGTTGGCGAGACGAAGTCCTGCTTTGCAAACATCTTTGTCAGGATTTCCATCGTATCCTAGGGTGACATGCATCGTTTCGTAGGCGGCATTGAACAACGCAAGCAGTTTCTTGTCGCGTTTTCCTATGCTGTTTCTGTAGTCATTTACATCTGGATGCAATCGTGTTCCGTTTTTGACATGGAAAATAGCATCCACGATAAGCAGTACCCCGTTCCATAGGGTGTTTCCCGCCATGCGCACATATTTGCGGTCATGGTAGAGCTGTGTCTCGTAATCGAGCTGACCATGGTCTCTTAATATGTCTTCTGCGTTCTTAACGTAGCGGCGGGCTTCGCTGACTGGATCCGCTACTGGTTCAAGGATGAAATCTTTCATTTTACTTGTGTTTTACTTTATTAATGTAATCCGTATTAATATCGCTGCAAAAATAGTAATTTATTTTCATTTTTTAAGAGGTGTCGATATTTTTTTCATATTACATGAGACTTCAAGGCTTTTTCTTATCTTTGCCCAATCAAAGCGAATCCTATCAAGGTTCATCTGGAAGAAACATAAAAATAATCAGATATGAGAAATTTTTTACATTTTAAAAAGGCGTTTCGTGTCGCCTTGTTTTGCGTCCTGCTTCTGGCAGCGGGATTAACGAACGCTGATGCCCAAACGGGCGCTATCAACGGCGTGTTTGCAGTAGGGGAGAACTCCAGCGTGGTCTTTTCCCAAGGTAATTTGCAGTACATCGGAAGTGCCAGTACTCCTTATTGGAAGTTCGCCGACCATCAGTGGGATTGTCTGGGAACTACCACTGGCCAAGACAGTGATAGCCCCAATGTTGACCGTGACCTCTTCGGCTGGGGCACGAGCGGCTACAACCATGGTGCCACCTGCTATCAGCCGTGGTCAACAAGCACGAGTTATAGTGACTATTATGCTTACGGCAACTCCCAGTATAACCTGTTCGACCAGACGGGCCAGGCCGACTGGGGTTACAATGCCATCAGCAACGGCGGCAACCAGGAGAACAGCGGCTGGCGTACAATGACAAAAGAAGAATGGGATTACCTGTTCAACATCCGCGCCACCTCTTCAGACATCCGTTACGCAAAAGCGACAGTGAACAACGTGAATGGCGTGATACTGCTACCCGATGACTGGCAGACATCTTATTATTCATTAAACAGCACAAACACCTCAGGTGCCAGTTTTTTCACAAACGTCATTACTGCCACGCAGTGGAACACTTTGCAGCAGCACGGTGCGGTCTTCCTTCCCGCCGCTGGTATCCGCAATGGGACTTCGGTTAACGATGTGGGCAGCTACGGCCTTTACTGGTCGGCCTCGTGCAGCAATATCAAGCTCGCGTACTACGTGTACTTCGGCGATGAAGGCCTCAATGCGAACAGCTACTACAGCCGTTATTATGGGCGATCCGTGCGTCTTGTGCGCGCCGTGGAGAATGATTCCTTCGGCATCAACGCCACACCCGACCCCGCGGAGGGCGGCGAAGTGAGTGGTTCAGGCAACTACCAAGCGGGCTCCGAATGCACGCTCACTGCCATAGCTAATGAGGGCTATTCATTCGTCAACTGGACAGAAGACGGCGAAGAGGTCTCAGCCGATGCCGTCTATAGCTTCACGGTGACAGGCGACCGAACCCTGGTTGCGCATTTTGCCTCTACCTTTAACCCCGCTGAACATGGTTACACTACCTACGACTGGCAGAGCAATGGCGGCGCTCGTACCTGGACTCATCTGTGGCCCGATGGCAAGGTCAACTTCGCCTATACCACCGCCTCTGTCGCGGGCAGTTATAGCGACCGTGGCACAGGGATCGTTACCTACGACGCGGCTGGCGATTCGTGGGTTTTTTCAGTAGGAAGGGTGGAAAACGAGAGGACGGGCTTCGGCTCTATCGCCCAATATGGTAGCAACGGCCTTGTGGTTGCCGCTCATACTAATGTCGATTGTCGTATTTATATCATCCCCGACAAGGACAATATCGCTCAGAATCTGGAACCAGTCAGCATTATCGATGATGGCATCGAGCCATCCTGGCCTGCCGTGATGACCTCGGGCTCCAACCGTCAGATTATCCATCTGCTGGTCACCGCCTATCCTAATGTTTATACCGACGAATCCGAAGTCGAACAGCCTATGGTTTATTACCGTTCCACCGACGGGGGCGCGACTTGGGATAAACAAAAAGTTGTGCTCCCCTATATGGATGCTAACTATTGCCGCCGCTGGGATTCCAACGGCTGTTATTGGATGGAAACCACCGACGACAACTGTCTCGCCCTCGTCGTCAACAACGCTTGGTCGGATGGCATGGTGCTTTATAGCTACGACGACGGAGAGACTTGGGAACGCAAAGTGTTCTACAAACATCCCGATCCATTCGGGTCGTTCGACGAACCGTTCTATTTCCCACGCTGGACCTCCTGCCAATGGGACAGCCAACACCGACTGCATGTCCTTTATGCCTTCATTGGCGTAAGCGGCAGTGCTCATTCTTATACAGAGTATCTTGAGGGCGGATGCGTGGCCTATTGGAATGAGACCATGCCTTACCAACTCGAGGGTAATACGGAGAGCGACATCCCAGGCAATCTTACTCCGGGCCGGCCCTTCGTGATGGATCATGATTATCTGTCTAACGACATTCAAGGCTCAGTCTGGTATAATCCTGAAGCCAGTCATGAGATGTGGCCGGAGTATGTGGGCTATCTTCCTCCGTTGACCGATGACGGCGACCCGGAAGATCCTTACATGGCCACGGAATTCAACATACAGGATTTTTCGAAGCACGGTGAGTTCCATAGTGGCGTTTCTGCCTTCCCGGTGTTGTGTATGGTCCCAGGAACGGATGAGATGGTCGCGGTGTGGAGTGCCCTGGATGAAAACCATACCGACGACAAAGGGAATTACTACTACAAGCTTTTTGCCTCATACTCCAATAACGGTGGAGTCACTTGGTCGCCAATGGTTCATCTGACCAACGATTTGGACTACGCTCAAAATGAATTTGTCTTCAATCAAGCGGTCGTCATCGGACGAAAACTGGTTATCGCTTCACAAACCGACAACCAAACGGGGTCGTATCTTATGGGGGATGACTCCGATGCTTATGACAACTATTACCAAGGGCTTGTTTTTGACATTGAAGCGTTGTTTGATACCACTCCGGCGACCCAGTTCTCCATCACTGTTGAGATGAATGATGCTGAAATGGGCAACGTGACGGGCGGAGGCATGTATTACGAAAATGGAATATGTATGCTTACTGCGACACCTAACACCAAATACTTGTTTGTCAATTGGACAGAAGACGGCGAGGTGGTCTCCACCGATGCCACTTATGGTTTCAAAGTGACGGGCGAGCGCCATCTGGTGGCGAATTTTGAACCATCCACCGAGGTGTTCATCGACCTCCTTCCAGGCTGGAACTGGATCAGCTACCTCCTAAAAACAGAGACCCCTATCGAAGAGGCACTGATTAATCTCATTCCAGAAGAGGGCGACATGATTAAGGAACAAAATTCCAACTGTACTTTCATCAATGGTCAATGGAACGGTACTTTGACGACAATGAAGCCTGGTAAAGGCTATATTTATCTCAGACAAGGAACTGCAACAACCTTCACTTATCCTGATACCCAACAAGAGTAATTGCTGGTTGTTTGCTGCTAGTTTCAATTATTATTGTATCTTTGTCTTTTCAAACGACAACAACCCTATCGTGAAAAGCCTTATGTCCTATGAACAACCCTAAGACTGAAAAAGAATTCTATGCTGTGCTGGCACAATGCCGACAGCTGTTTATCGATAAAATGAAAGACTACGGGCCTGCCTGGCGTATCTTGCGCACGCCTTCCATCACCGACCAGATCTTCATCAAAGCTAACAGAATACGTACCCTTCAGACGGCTGCCGAACGTATGGTGGACGAGGGCATGGAGCCGGAGTTCATCGGCATCGTCAACTACGCGGCCATGGGTATCATCCAACTGCAACTTGGTGTGGTGGACCAACCGGACCTGAGCTCCGAGAAAGCGGCGCAATGGTACGACAAAGTGACCCGTGAGGCTTACGAGCTGATGACCCGTAAGAACCACGACTACGACGAGGCCTGGCGCTCCATGCGCGTCAGCTCCATCACCGACCTCATCCTCATGAAGGTGCTGCGTACCAAATCCATCGAGGATAACGGAGGCAAGACCATCGTCTCTGAAGGCCTCGACGCTAATTACTACGACATGATTAACTACGCCGTGTTCGCCTTGATACTCCTGACGGAACAGAAAGAACTGAAAGAACGGATGGAAGGAAAGGAGGGTGCACAATGAAAACCACCAACTCCCCGGCTAGCTGGATCAGCATCGCGGTGGCCGTCGCATCGGCGGTGGGCATCGTCTTCATCCCCGACTATAGGCTGTGGTTCCTCGTCATCCTGCTGCTCAACATCGCCGTCAGCATCGTGTTCAGGAAAAGCTATGGCAAAGAAGCCCTCACCGTGTGCCGTATCCTCATCGGCCTGCTGTTTATCTTTAGTAGCTTCACCAAAGGGGTGGACCCCTTGGGGACCAAGTACAAGATGCTCGACTATTTCGCGGCTTACCATATCGAATGGCTCAACGGGCTGGCACTGGTGCTGGCTGTGCTGATGATTCTCGCGGAGTTCCTCGTGGGCATCTGCCTCGTGACTAACGTGTGCCCGCGTATCGCTGTCATCGGTGGCGCGGCCTTGATGGTTTTCTTCACCATCACCACGCTCTTCGACGCCCTCTATGACATGGTGCCGGATTGTGGCTGCTTCGGAACAGCCATCAAGATGACCAACTGGCAGACCTTCTACAAGAACCTGGTGATCGACGCGGTGCTGCTGCCGCTGATCCTGAACTTTAAGTCGCTGAAAAGCCGCCTCGACTGGAGGGTGCAGCTGCTGATAGGCTTCGTCTATGCAATCCTCTTCACAGGCTTCGAGATCTATAACTACCGTCATCTGCCGGTCATCGACTTCATGGCATGGAAAGTGGGCAAGCAGATGAACCAGCCAACCCAACAGGAACAGCAGATCTATCTGACATTCAAGAATAAAGAGACCGGGAAGACCCAAGAATACCTCTCACCGAACTATCCTTGGAGTGACTCGGTGTGGATGAGCCAGTGGGAGTTTGTGGACCAACGCATCGTGGGGGGTAACAGCTACCTCGGCTTCTCGGCACTCGACCAGGATGGCGACGACGTGACGGAGATGATCCTCACTACAGAGAATCTGATGATGTTCACCTCGAACGACATGAGCGCCATCACCGTCAAGGAATGGGAGAAGATAAAAGCCGTCACCGAAGAGGCGGAACGACAAGGCTTTTATGTGATTTGGGTCACCGCCTCACCTCAAGACTATGTGGAGGAAATCCAGGAACGCTATCCCTTCGTCGCGGAGGTGTATTATGGCGATGAGCTGGAAATCAAAACGATTGTGCGTTTCAACCCAGGACTGATTTGGCTCGACGAAGGACTGGTGAAAGATAAATGGAGTGCCATCGACTTCTCCGTGTCCCGTGTCCCGCGTCCATAACCCCCGCCTATGTTATCCTACATCATCAGGAAGTTGCTTTACGGTCTCGCGGTGCTTTGGGGCGTCGCGACGCTGGTGTTTTTCCTGTTCAACATCCTGCCGGGCGACCCTGCCCAGATGATGCTTGGACAACGTGCCGACCAGGCATCGGTGGATGCCATCCGCGAGGAACTGGGGCTGAACCAGTCGCTTGGAAAACAATATGTGGATTACCTCAACGACTTGGTGCCAGTTTCGTTTTATGATGTGTCCGAGGGCGATGCCAAGCTGGAGCGTGTGTCGCCTTATGTCCGTATCGCCACCATCGGCGCGACAGCGGTGGTGTTGAAAGCGCCTTATCTGCGGATGTCGTACCAGAGCAGGCGCAAAGTGTCGAACATCTTAGGTGAGGCGTTTCCCAACACGTTGCTCCTGGCCGCGGTGTCCATCTCTTTCGCCTTCATCCTGGGACTGGCCATCGGCATCCTGACGGCTATCCTCAACACGAACTTCCTGAACAAGCTCACCCTTTTCATCACCACCATCGGCATGTCGCTGCCCTCGTTTTTTGCCGCCATCCTGATGGCTTGGATCTTCGGTTTCCTCTTGGAGGATGTCACGGGGCTGAGCATGACGGGTAACTTGTATTCCGTTGACGAATACGGAAGGGGAGAGTACCTCACCTTGTCCAACCTCATCCTTCCCGCCTTGACCTTGGGGATGCGTCCTCTGGCAGTGGTGGTGGAGCTGACCCGCACCTCGTTGCTCGAGGCCATGTCGATGGACTATGTGAGGACGGCCAAGGCCAAAGGCTTGCGTCCTTGGAGGGTCATCTGCGTCCATGCCTTGCGTAACGCGCTGAACCCCGTGGTGACGGCCATCTCGGGCTGGTTTGCCTCCTTGCTGGCCGGTGCGGTGTTCGTGGAGTATGTCTTCGACTGGAAAGGCATCGGCGTGGTGGTGGTGGATGCCTTGGAGAAATACGACTTCCCCGTGATCATGGGGGCGGTGCTGCTCATCGCCGTCATGCTGATGCTAGTCAACTTGATAGTTGACATTATCTATGGCCTCATCGATCCGAGAGTCCGCATCAGTTGATCATCCACGAGAGGTCAAGACAGATGTTGTCGAGATACCTCAGATCTCCATAGGTATATCCCGCGGATAGGGCGAGCTGAAGCTTGTTTGTAATCATCCAGGTAATGCCAAATTCGGGAAGATATTGTCTGTTGTTGCGATTGAAGTAGTTGTTGAATTCAACAAATCCTCCCAGCTGATCGGTGAAGGAATAGCATACGCCAACGCCCAGATACTTCGTTGGCTTGGCATCCTCTCCGTCAAACTCCAATCCGGCGTTGTAGCAAAGGCTGAGCTTCTCGCCGATGCTCTGCTCCAACAGCAAATACAGGAGGGGCGCGATGTGAGAGGGACGCAATTCGGAACTTCCGATATGGGGCGATCGGAACTCGGCCAATATACCCACTGAAGGGATTAGCCCCTCGCCCTCGTAACATTTGATCTTGGTGCCGATGGTGAGCGGGCTGACCCCCATACCCTGGAAGTCATATCCCTCGCCGGTCAGGAAATCGGTGCCTACACGCACCTCCACGTTTTCGAAAAGACCATAGCGGATGATGGTGCTGTTAAGTGCCAAAATCCGATCGTCGAAGGGCTGATCAAGCCGTATTCCATTCTCCCATGAGATCTTGTGATGAGCCAATACCTCGGCACCCCATACGTAACCTGGACGGTCGGGGACAAAGACAACGTCCTCTTCCTGTGCATGGCATAAACCAACCATCAGCAGGAGTGCGAAAAACAAAAAAAACTTTTCCATCTTTGTTCTTTTAAAACTTTAAGCAAAATTACTAAAAAAAACGTACCTTTGCCCTTTCTTGAATCTTAAAATCTAATAATAAAATGAGAAGCAAAATTGTAGCAGGTAACTGGAAAATGAACATGACCTTCGGCGAGGCCGAAGAACTGGTGAACGACATCCTCGACCGTTTCGAGGAACAAGATGAAGTGAAATGTGAGGTGATTATCTGCCCGCCATTCCCGTATCTGGAGATGCTTACCGACATGGAGTTCGAGGAGCAGCGCTTCAACGTGGGCGCACAAAACTGCAGCGCCTACGACAAAGGTGCCTACACGGGCGAGGTCTCAGCCAAGATGTTGAAGTCACTCGACGTGGACTACTGTATCATCGGTCATAGCGAGCGCAGGAAGTATTTTGGCGAGACCAACGAGGTCTTGGCCGAGAAAATCAACCGCGTGATCGAGAACAACATGTCGCCTATCTACTGCGTGGGCGAGGTGCTGGAAGAACGTGAGGCGGGTCGCCATTTCGAGGTGGTGCGTGAGCAACTGGAAAAAGGCTTGTTCCATCTCGACGGCGATGCCATCTATGATGCCATCATCGCTTACGAGCCGGTGTGGGCCATCGGCACGGGCAAGACTGCCACACCGCAACAGGCTCAAGAGATGCATGCCTTCATCCGCTCTCTCGTCAAGGAACACTATGACCAAGTAGCTGCCGACGATATCCGCATCCTCTATGGTGGCAGCTGTAACGCCAAGAACGCCACAGAGCTGTTCTCACAACCTGATGTGGATGGTGGACTCATCGGCGGCGCTTCGCTCAAGGCGGAAGACTTTGTCTCAATCTGTATGCAGGCTTCGGGAGTTGAAAATTGAGAGATGAGAACTTGGGAATACACATTTACAATTCCGACATCGGATGTGCAACATGATATGTTGACGACGATGTTGGGGACCATTGGTTTCGACTCGTTCATGGACGATGACATGACGCTGAAGGCTTATTGCACGGAAGATCAGCGTGACGATGACGCCGTTCAGGAACTGCTGGGGATGGATGCCTTTGCGGGCATCCATCTCTTGGCCGTGGAGGTGATGCCCGACAAGGATTGGAACGCGGTCTGGGAGTCTTCGTACCAGCCTGTCATTGTCAACGAGCGTTGCCGTGTGCGTGCTCCTTTCCATGAGCCGGATCCAAGCTTCGAGTTCGACTTGGTCATCGAACCGAAGATGTCGTTCGGCACCGCCAATCATGAAACCACCGCGCAGATCATCGCTTTGATGCTCGAGACTGACTTCAAGGGAAAAGATGTGCTCGACATGGGCAGTGGCACCGCTGTGCTGGCCATCCTCGCCAAAAAACTGGGCGCGGCACACACCGTCGCCATCGACAATGACGAATGGGCCTATAACAACGCGTTTACCAACGTGGCTCTCAATGGTGTCAACGACATCGAAATCATCCTGGGTGACGCCAACGCCAGCATCCTCAACGACACCACTTTCGACGTGGTGCTGGCTAACATCAACCGTAACATCCTGCTCCGCGACATGCACCGCTATGTACAGGCGATGCGCCCTGGAGCTCATATCTTCTTCAGCGGCTTCTACACCGAAGACCTGGATAGCATCCGCACGGAAGCGGAACGTCTTGGCTTGCGTTATGTGAGACACCTCTCCAGAAACAACTGGGTGGCTGCTGAGTTTGTGAAATAAATCATGCCGGAATGATGCCGGCTTGTCGCTTTTTTTAACATGAAAAGAATCTTGTCTTTCATTGCCGTGTGCTTCGCCATGGCCATCAACGGGTTCTCTCAGGGGACTCATTTCTCAACCGATAAAAGCCAGTTTTATGAGGAACTGAAAGCTTATCTGACCTCTTCGACCTCGAAGGAGGACAAGAAAGCTGCCGAGCTCATGATGCAGGACTTCCAAGGAGTGTGGAACGACAGTTATGGCCCGGAGGAGTCGGCGACAGCCATCCAGCTGTATGAGGTCATGCGCGCCAAAAGCGGCAACCGCGCCTTTTATAACTTGTTTACCTTCACCGAGGCCCTGCTCCATGCACCCCAAACGGGACTGCAACGCGAAGACCTCCGACGCTGGTTGGCCTATACCAATAATAAATATGGGAACCGACCCATGAAAATCGACAGCTACCTCAAGAGCTGCCGCGACTTGTTTGCTAACCGTGTCGTGTGTGAGAAAGGCGTCACCCAGTGGATCGCCCAAGATGCCTCGTTCAGCTTCCCCACCGACACCGCCTTCATCGTCAACATCCCGCATTGCTCCCTCGTCCTTAAGACTTCCAAAGACCAGTCGGTCATCCATGAGACCCAAGGCGTGTTTAGGATGGAAGACAACCAATGGATTGGGAAAGGCGGTCGTGTGGACTGGTCGCGGTTCGGCCTCCCCACCGACAAGGTCTATGGCATCGTTCATGACTATAAGATCAACCTGGCATCGTCCAACTATAACATCGAACACATCGATTTCTTCAACAAAGACTATTTCGACCAAGCCATCCCTTGCTCCTTTGAAGATGGTGTGACCAACTCTCCACCCAACGAAAAGACCATGTTTCCTAAGGCTTTGTCGGTCGATGGCCATGTCCAGTCAGGACATCTCTATAACGGTGTGGACTTCTTGGGAGGTTTCGGCATGGTGGGAAAGTCAGTCAGCTTCTCCGGAACCCATGACAACCCTGCCCAGCTGGTGTTTAAATACAAGAACCGTATCACCCTGAGGATGAAAGCGAAACGGTTCATCTTCTCCGACAATAACCTCGTCTCCAATGAAGCCGCCGCACGGATCTATCTGTATGACTCTATCGGACAAACCATCGATTCTATCTATCATAACGACTTGGGTTTCCGCTTCGACACCGAGAAAGACAAGGTGCTGCTCTATCGTAAAGACAATGGCGTGGGTACAGGACCTTATCACGACACCTATCATGAGTTCGACATCTTCCTGGAAGCCATCTATTGGGACCGTAACACCAATCTGATGGACTTCCGCCGCCTTGAAGGCACCAGCGGCGTGAGCGAAGGCGTGGTGTCCTCTGTGAATTATTTCAGAAAAGCAGACTACCTCAAGATTCAAGCCTTGGATATGAAACATCCAATGGAGAATATTAATAAATTCCTACAAATATATAAATACGAAGACAATATATTTGATATAAATGATTTATCTGCTTATTTGAAATATCCCTTGTCGCAAGTGACTTCTTTAGTGTTGAACCTTCAGGCGCAAGGATATCTCGAATATGACAAGGACACCCAGAAGGTGACAGTGCTCGACCGTTTCTTCGACGTGCTGGCCTCGGATCATGCGGAGTTCGACTATGATGTGATTCGTTTCCAGACACGGGCTACTAACCGGCAGCCGAACATCCGTTTGGTGCTGGGTACCAACGACATGTTAGTTTATGGCATCTGGGATGACCAAACGGGGTCGGAGATTCCTTCCATCACCTTGAGCGACTTCAAACATGTGGTGATCCTCCCCGATGATGCCCGGGTGGTGCTGAAAAAACATCGTAACTTCAACTTCTCAGGCTGTATCATGGCGGGAATGTACGAGTTCTTCACCAAGGACTGCCTCTTCAACTACAACACCTTTTCCATCGACATGAAGAAGGTGGACTCGTTGCGTTTCTACGCGCGTTTCGACGGCAGGGTTTATCCCGTGGAAGGCACGGTGGAGCGTTTGAGAGGGACCTTGGAAATTGACGAGCGCGACAACAAATCGAGCGTGCGGAAGACCCCCGACTATCCTAAGTTCCATTGCCCTGGGAACTCCTATAAGTTTTATCGCGATATCAATGGCGGCGTTTTCGACTTAGAGCTGCCCGCGGATTCGTTGACGGATGAGTTCTTGGCCGACAAGTTCTACTACTGCCTGGAACCGTTCTCCATGAACAGCCTCGACAACCTGAACAGCGAGGACATCGCCTTCAAAGGACGGCTGGTTTCAGGAGGCATCTTCCAGGACATCGCTCAGCCATTGGTGGTGATGGACGACCATTCGCTGGGCTTCGAGCACACCATCGGCAATGGCTCCAGCGACAGCTATCCCATCTATGGCGGCAAGGGTGGATTCCATCACAAGGTGTTCCTCTCTAACGAGGGGTTCTATGGACAGGGTAACCTCGACGTGGAGACTTCGGTGTACGAGGCACCCCGATTCGACCTCTACCTGGATTCTGTCAGCGCAGCCGTGGAACATTTCGCCATGCACGAGCGTAACAAAGATGTGCATTTCCCCAAGGCCACTTGCGGTCCCCTGGATCTTAAATGGGATCTCACGGAGCCACAGCTTTATACCACCACAAAGGAGGAGCCGATTTGCATGTATGACAGCACCTATTTCCGTGGTGTCACCATGCTCTCCGACAAGGGCTATCGTGGCGATGGCGAGCTGACTTTCGGGTTGACACGATTTAACTCGGACTATTTCGACTTCGACGCTCATTCCTTTGTGGCCGACTCTTCCGACTTCGTACTGTATGACGAAGATGGCAACACCCAGGCTTTTTTGGCGGAGAACTACCGCTCCTTAGTGAACTTGTCGTCGAAGAAGGTACAGTATCAATATCTGGATGTAAAGAGCAACCTCGACTTCCCGCTGAACAAGTTCTACTGCTCGTTGCAGGAGGCGGAGTGGGACATGACGGCCAACACTATCCACCTCTTCAGCCCGGCTTCCTCGTTTGCCGACTACGCCTCTGCCAAGACCCACGACGAGTTGCTGGCGGTGCATAACGCTGCCTCGAAGTTCGTCTCGTTGCTGCCTGAGCACGACTCCTTGGAGTTCTTCTGCTCCAATGCGGACTACAATATGAACGACTATGTGATCCACGCCCATGACGTGAAGATTATCCGTGTCGCCGATGCCGCCTTGTTCCCTGCGGATGCCAACCTCGACATCATGCGAAACGCTGAGATTCCCCCGTTGGAACATGCGACCCTGCTGGCTGACACCACGAGCCGAAAACACCTGTACAAAGACGCTGAGGTGTCCATCTATAGTAGGAAGCGCTATGAAGCCAAAGGTACCAAAGACTATTTGGATAGCGAGGGCGTAGCCACACCGATATGGTTCGACAAAATCACCCCGGTGGAAGGTGTCAGCATCGGCCATGCGGAGGTGTCGGACTCCTTGGGCTTCCTATTGAGTCCCTATTTTGGCTTTAGTGGAAAGGTCACTTCGACGGCTTCCTCACCTTTCGACTATTATGAAGGGCGTTTCCGTTTGACAGAATCTTGCTTGGAGGACACCGTGTGGTTCGTCTCGGCGACGGAGATTGACCCCTCCAAGGTGAGCATTCCCGTGGATATGGAGAAGATTCGGTCGGTGCGTCAAGGTCTGTTCAACGGTTTGTGTTATGAATTCGGCAACGCCGGAGGCTATCGCGCCAACTTCATGAAACCGATGAATCCTGAGACCGTCAAGGTGCTGATGCAGGATGGCGACTTGAGCTATGATACCGACAGCACCCGTTATATGATTGTGGATCGTCAGCATCCTGACTATCGTCTGGAACTCTCGGATCGTTGTGTGGTCACGGGTCACGGGGTTACCAACCTCGGCTTTGACGTGGGACTGACCGAGCTGGCTTGTTATGGCAGCTATGTAGGCTTCCCGAACGACAGTTTAGTGATGGATGTGGTCAACGTGTTCCGTGTTCCGGCGTTCAATGATCAGATCCTCAAAGATATAGCTGAGGTATATGCCGCCGTGGAAGGACAAGCGGTCGATTTAACCAAGACGGAGTTTGTGGAATATCTGAAGTCGGAGCGAGGGGAGGAGGCCGCAGATGCCTTACGGCAGGAAGTAGAGCTGAATGGTTATCCCGCTGTCGAGTCCGGGAGTTTCTATGACCAGCTGATTGTCATACCTCATCTGCATCTTGTGTGGAACCCTGTCATGAGAGCTTTTGTCTCCCAAGGGAAGATTGGCTTGGGAAGTCTTGGCACCCATCTGGTGAACCGTTACGTGGATGGTTATGTGGTGTTCGACCGTCGTCTTGGTGTCATCACATATTTCTTTGAGAATGACCTCTTCATGACATATATCAGCTATAACTGTGCGGATGGTCAGCTGCAAGTGCATGCCACCTACGGCACCGTCAACGCCCAGATTTCCGACATGAAGGAGAAAGCCCGCAGCGTCAAGTCCAACAACCTCTACTACGAATACGTAGTTACTCCTTACGAGGCGATTACCGACCTGCTGAGCCGCCTGAAGCGAGCGGGATTGAGATGAGAACTGAGAAACCCTGAAAGGGTGACAGTACACAACCGTGGGTGAACCCCACGGTGTTCGGAATGGGCGGTTTGTGAAACCCACGGGTTTTCGGCAGAAAAAAACGAAAAAAAATAATGAAGAATTGAATTTTTTTGTATTTTTACCGATTCAAACTAAACGAAAAGAAATAAAGAAAATCAGTTAAATACATAAGAAAACATGAAATTTATTGTATCAAGTTTAAAGCTCTTGAAGAGCTTGCAAGCCATGAGCGGAGTGATCGGCTCCAACAACACGTTACCCATTTTGGATGACTTTTTGTTCCAGCTCGATGACAACGGGCTGAAGATCACCGTTTCGGATCTTGAGACCACCATGACGGTCAGCTTGCAACCTGACATGGTGGAGGGCAAAGGTGAAGTCACCATCCCCGCCCGTATCCTCCTCGACATCATGAAGAACTTCCCCGACGTGCCTGTCACCATCAATGTGGCTGAGGATACCTTGGCTGTGGTGCTCAGGGCTGGCGACGGACAGTATAAGCTGTCAGGCCACAAGAGTGACGAGTTCCCTCAGATTCCTGTCATGGACGACACCTCGGTGTGGGAGATCCCTGCCGATGTGCTGGCACGCGGCTTCGAGAAGACTGTGTTCGCCACAGGAAATGATGAGATCCGTCCTATCATGTCGGGTGTGTTGATGGAGATGAAAGAAGACTATCTGACTTTTGTCGCCACTGATGCCCATAAGCTGGTGCGCTACAGAAGGATGGATGTCCGCTCTGACATTGTGGCTTCCTTCATCATGCCTAAGAAACCCATCAACCAGCTGAAGAACATCCTTGGAGGTATGGCCGACGAGCCTGTGAAGATCGAGTTTAACCGTACCAACGCCTCGTTCATCTTTGGCGGCTACAAGCTGGTCTGCCGACTCATTGAGGGTCATTATCCGAACTATGAGGCGGTCATCCCCTCCAATAACCCCAATCAGCTCGTCATCGACCGACAGTCATTCCTTTCTGCTATCCGCCGTGTCGCTGTCTTCTCCAGCAAAGCCACTCATCAGGTGCGCTTCAGAATCAACGGTCAGGAGATTCTTCTCACCGCTGAAGACATCGACTTCTATAACGAAGCCAAGGAACGCCTGACGTGCAGTTATTCAGGCGATGATATCGAGATTGGTTTCAACTCTCGTTTCTTCCAGGAGATGCTGAACAACCTCGACACCGAAGAGGTGAAACTTGAGATGTCGGCCCCGAACCGTGCGGGCATCCTTACCCCAGTCAACAACGAGAATGCTGGGGAGGATATCTTGATGCTGTTGATGCCAGTGATGCTTAATGCATAAAAGCTTGTCTGGACATTCCAAAATAACGAGGGTGCGGCTTTGCCGCACCCTCGCTTTTTTAAATGATGCCTCTGGCATCAAACACAACACGTTTATTCCACGGTGATGGTGGTAGTTCCAGTCATGGTCAACGGGATGGTCATGCCTTGTTCAGAGACCGTCATCGAGATGTTCTGTTTGATGCTGCTCGTAATCAGCAGACCTGTTTGTGGGTTGAGGCTGGCGGTGCCTTCATAGCTTCCGTTGATTTCGTCGGCACTCACCACACCTTTGACGTTGAGGTCGATGCTTTTCTTCGAAATTTTGGTAACCGTGTAGGTCATGGTGGCATTGATTTCTGTGCTTCCTGCCGCCTGCTTGTTCTCGAAGGTCCAGGTGCTGCCCACTTCTACGGGTTCCGTGGGAAGCGGGATGATGGCGTTGACTTGCGCGAGATTTGCCTCGTCATCGCCCTCAGCTTCGATCATGTTGCCTAGGAGGTCGAACTTGGCGGTCTTGACCTTGTTAAGCTCTTCGCTCAAAGCTTCTGTTTGTTCAGCCAACATAGGGCTGGTCTTCTCAGGGTGCTCGGAGTCGTAGGTCAATGTCATGCCCATCTGCGAAATGGTCAGCTTCATCGCTTCGGCTTTACCTTCAATGGTGACCTCGTCGGCGTTGAGTTCCTTGGCAGAGAAGGTCTGACGGCTCTCGATGATTTGTGTCATGCTCATGCTCTGGCCTTGCACTTCCATCAAATTCATCAACGATGCTTTGGTTTTGATGGTATAGGTGGTTCCTTTTTTAGGATTGAGCCGAAGCACCACGCCGTCTTTGGCAGGAGTGAACGAAAGTGCGATGAATCCGATGAGGATCATCAGGGTTGGAATGAGAAATTTTTTCATGTAGTGTGGTTTTTTGATTATGAGATGTTTAATTTGATACCTAGTGTTAATGAGCCACAACGAAGCGTCTCTCCTTCATGTTGTTAGCTTTGATAAAATAGATGCCATTGGCATACTTTGAAGTGGGTATGTCAAGTGTGCTTTCTTCAGTGTGATACTCATCAATTAGCTGGCCTAATGAATTATAGATGTGGACTCTTCCAAGTTTTTCTCCTTGAATCGTGATGAATTCATTGGCGGGATTTGGATAGAGTGTGACAAGGTGGTCTTCTTCTTTTATTGACACATTGGTTTCGTAGAACAGAACTACGTGGTATTCGCTTTCGTCGGTTTCGATGATCATGTCCCCATAAATGTCTTTGCTGTTAATGGGGGAAGCGTAAACATCGAAATAGAGCGTGTCGTATGGAGGGATGACAGTACCCGTTTGAGCGAGGTTGTTGCCATCTAAAAGGAAGTCCACTCGGAAGTTTTCGGCATAGACACGGTTTATACAGATTAACTCATCGGTGGGGTTGGCGATGGTGACACGTTCGAGATGGGGTGAGCATGCGAAGAAATAGAGATGCAACGTATCGGGAGTGACTTGTATGGCATCGCGACCCAATAAAGCAGTTTGCTGGGCTTTCAATCCCCAGCAGAGCATAAATAGTGCGGAAAAGAGTAGGATTTTTTTCATGATAGATAGGGGCGCGGGAAACGTGATATGCGACGTGGGACATGAGTCTCGTGTCCCAGGTCACGTAATCATTCTTACATCTTATATTTTTGGTCCAGCCGCTACGAGAGCTTTGCCAGCCTCGTTGGTGGTGAACTTCTCGAAGTTCTTGATGAAACGTGAGGAGAGGTCTTTGGCTTTCTCTTCCCAGACGTTCTTGTCGGCGTAGGTGT
>CAMIWN010000024.1:0-46642 GCA_946402445.1 uncultured Bacteroidales bacterium | reverse complement strand
CAAACTGCCATTCGTCAATCATGTAGCCGCCATTGCACTTGATGTTCAGCTCCACGGCGTCTTTGATGGAATACATCAGGTCGTTGGTGCTGGTGAAGGCATAATCGTCGGGACAAAGGACAAAGAGCGTGTCACGGCAGAGGTTGCATTCTTCAAGCACTTCTTCAATGTCGGCGAGTTTCACTGTAAGGGTCGTCGATTCAGCGTCATCGTTTTCTTCCATTGAGGGAACATCCTCTTCATTTTCTTCATCGTCATCAATCAAGTCGGGGTCGTCGTATTCCTCGAAAGCATCGAAGGACGATTCAATTGCATTTACCTCTTCCTCTGTAGGAAAGCGAGTCAGACCAGCAGTCGCTGCATTGAGCATTTTGATACACATATTGAAGAACGCCAAGCCTTTGATGGGTTTCAGATTGTATTTCTCGTCTTCGATGAGAAGTATCACGGTGCCGCGTATTTCCATGCCATGACCATAGAGGAGGGTGCCAGGCATGTTGTCGGGCAGGTCTTTGGCATAGCCGTCGCGGTCAACTGCCATAGCGATGTGACAGCCTTTGTGCTCGCCACGGCACAGCACTTTGGTCATACGGTTCAGCGGCTCGGAATAGTGCACCATGTCAACACCACGGGCATCAATGATTTCAGCAAGGTCAGAGAGCGTGTCAAAGGTTTCCGTATCCACTTCAAAAGCATAGAAAAACCCTTGCGGGTAAACCAAGAGCACACCAGTGCCGTCGGGGTTTTCTTCTTCGGCGATGCTTTGTTCGTAATATTTCGGCAACCACATTTTCTCTATCTCTTCATCTTGCAGGGGCAGCAGTTTTGCCATATAGGCACGGGCCACCTTTTCAAGAGCTTCGTTGCTTATAACATCCATGCGCAAGGCTTGCAAATAAAGTACGGCTAATTCTTTTTGGCTGATGCGCATTTCATCGGGGATGTTCTCATCGTTATCGTGAATCGTTGCAAGCAGTTCGAAGCATAAACCATAGCCCAATTCACAGCCGCGTTTGGCGACGCGCATCGCCTCAGTGGTGTTTTCCTCATAGCCCAATTGACCATAATAAAGATAAAAAGCCAACAGGTAGCAGGCACGTCGGTCGTAGTGTTCAACGGCATAGCGCAAGCCTTGGTCAATCTCTTCGTGCAACTCTTTTTGCTTCTCCACTGGAAGAGCCTCAAACTCCTCAGAATCCATGAAGCTCGCCAAAACTCTATGACAGTTCACCGAACCTTTGGCCATGCCTTCCTCGGCATACTTGCGGAAAAGAGCCTCATCACCCTTGCCATAATAGTAATTGGCGAGAGAGTAGTAACTTTCAGGGTTGCCCATTTCGATGGATTTCTGGAAGTAGTTTATAGCCTCTTCATGCTCCAACATCTCGTGAGCCATCCCTAAAAGGTCCCAGTAGATAGGGTCGCTGTCGGGATGTTTCTCCAGGTGTTTTTCTAATATGTCGGCAGCCTCCGCTGGGTCTTTCTTAAATCCATAATCGCCATAAATGGTATTGAAAAGCGTAAGGTACTGTGCCAACTCGCTGCCTTCTGTTTGTGCCTTGTACATCAAGAAGGCATGCATCTCATGATTGGCCTTGTTGTTTTCCACCATCCCATCATAATGCATCGGAGCCAAAGCAGCAAAGGCATCGGCCACATCACCATAGTTAGCAGCAAGGGTCAGCTTGTCTTGTGCTTCCTTCAGCGAGTTGCCGTCGGGATTGGTGAAGTAAAGCCATCGGCCATAGCCGTAGCAGGCATAGTAATCATCGCTGTTCTTCAGGCGTTCCACCATCTCCGGCGAGATGCTCAACGTACGCCAGCGAGTAAGGAAATGTTGCAGGAACTCACGGTCATGGGTGATTTCGAATGTCGTTTCCATAGCGTTTTGTTTGTATTTAGTATTCTGTTCTGTTGTTATACGTATGCGTCAAATCGACCATCGTCGTCTTCGAGGTCATCGTCGGTGTATAGATGGCCACCCACGAAGTCATAAATCTCGTCAAAGACCGCGGTGATGTCATCATAGAAAGTGAAGCTGTAAACAGGCCGAAAGCCGCTGTCATTGCAATCCATCGGTTGGAACTCACCTTCGAGGGCAATGATCACGGGGCCGCGCATTTCGATGCCGTTGTTCAGTTGGGTCGCCACAGGGTTGACTTTGAGTCCTTTCTTTTCAGCGTCAAGGTCATAAAACATGGCCACGTTCATCCCATCGCCTAAATCCACAGCCTTGGTAATGTCGCGTAACGGCTTCGGAACCATCGTTTCCCGCGAGTCATCGGCATTAATCAGATGGCCGATTTCCTTAAAAGGATTCATGAAATAGAACTTGGAAATATCGACTTCCATGTATTCTGCATACCCGTTAGGATGAATGATAAGCACGGTAGGATCCATCTTGTCCTTCACGAGGTTAGGTAGCGGCTTGATGTATTTGGGCAGCCATTCGCGGCGAATCTCTTCTTGAATGGCTTCTTCGGGATAGAGGCCTTTGTTGTAAGCTTTCACCACCTTTTCCAGTTGGTCTTCGTCGTCATAGCGCAAGGCCTCGAGACGCATATAGGCTATCTGTTGGTCATTAAGTTTAAAGCCTTTGGGAGTTTTGGCATTCTGCATGTCAATAATCAGGTTACAGGCACTGGCATCACAGAGGTGGTAGCCTTCGTTGGCATATTGGAAAGCCTTGTTGAGGTCGCGTTTGAAGCCAAGGTCACCGTGGTAGTAGTTGTATGCGAGAAAGTAGGCGCAAAGACCCTCGCCCAACTGTATGCCTCGTTCCAGCCTCTTGTTGACTTCTCGTTTCAGTTCACGTTGTTTTGTCAGGCTCAACTTATAAAACTCATCTTGCTCCATGTCGGCGTCGAGAATGCAACAAAGGGCGCAGCCTTGTTCAATGCCTTCAAGCATCAGTTTACGGTAGGTGTCGGTGTCGCCTCCGTCCTTATAGATAAGGGCGAGATAGAAATAGGCCTTTTCTACATGCTGCTCAATGGCTTTATGGTACATTTTCTTGGCATTTTCCACGTCATCCAAAGTCTCGTAGGCGAAGCCCATGATGCTATACCAGGATGGGTTAAGGTCCGTATCGGTGGCTATGCGTTGCTTTATCTCTTCAAGCACACGTTCAGGTTCCTTGTTGGCGTTGAAGCCTGCAATACGGTTTCTCGCCTGGCACATGGCGGCAAGCTCGCTGCCTTTTTCGACGGCTTCGTCGCGCAGCTTGGCGGCGAGTTGCGAGTCCAAGATGCCACCGAGGCCATTACACCATAGCAGCGATTCACCCATCAGGGCATCAGCGCAGCCTCCTTTGGCTGCCTTGGCATAAAGGTCGAAAGCCATTTTGATGTCATCGACGTTACGGTTGTTGACGGCAAGCCAGCTGGCATAGCCATACATAGCGTAAGGATCATTGGAACTACTCAGCACCTCAATGTCAGCATCAGTAAGCCTCATAATCCGGCTATTCGTGCTGAAACGGCGCAGGAAGTTAAGATCATGAGTGATATCGATGGCTTCCACCACACCGGCCCAGAGCTGGAAGTTCGTGTAGTCGCGTCCTGCTTCGGCCAGTTTTGAGAAATGGTTACCTTTGAAGTCGGGCAGGCGCACCGTCGTGCCAGCGGACTGCAAGGTGACACCTTTCTCGTCAATGCCGACCAACTTGATGGAAGGCAAGATTTCGGAAGGGTCATTGTAGCCAATGTTCTGACCCGGCTTTAGGTCTTTTATTAACTTTTCTGTTCGTTCGGTATAGTGATCACTACAGCCCGGATCGCTGGGCGAGTAATCCACATCTATAATTAATTTGTACCAACTCATGCAATTACCATTCTTGATTTTTCGCTTGTTTCATTTTAGATATATGCAAAGGTCAGTAATATCGTCTGCTTTGCCTTTACTTATTATATAATAATATTTTGCAATACGTAAAAACTCACTCGCACTTATTGCATTACGTAAAAAACCGATTTGCAATGCGTAAAAAACAGGGAATTGGCGCATTCAAATTTCACAGTTCGGTAATAAAAATCAAAACTCGTATTTTTTTTCTATCTTTGCAGTCCAAATACTTATCATGAAGATTCGCAAACAACTTATCACCCAAGCACCGGAATGCCTCACCGACCCTATCAACCAGGCTCAGAACGTCATTATATCCACCCTGTTTGCCTTAGTGTTTTTGACTGCCTACACTCCCTTTTCCGAGACCTCATGGTTTCAGTTAGGCACCAACAGCCGTTTTTTAGGAACCGTAGCGTTTGTGGGTATTGGCACCTTCTTCCTCGCCTGTAGCCGTGTGCTGATGACCTACAGTGTCAAACGGCGGCGTCATTTCGCCATGTGGGCGTATATCCTATGGCTCTTTTTAGAGATAGTGGTGATTGCCGCTTTTCACACCTACCTCTCCTTTTTCATCGTCAAAGCCACACCTTATTCATTAGGATACATCTTTGGGAAGAGTCTGTTAATCACGTTTATCGCCTTAGCGGTTCCTTATATCATCACCGATTTGATGTTCATTCTACAAGACACTCGGCGCAAATTGATGCTCACAAAGAGTGACACGGTGGAATCGGACAACGAAGTGCTACCCGAGCATACTGAGATTATCAACCTGATGGACAACAACGGCAACCTGAAGCTTTCGGTGAAACTCGACAACCTATATTATATAAAGGCGGAGGACAACTACATCAACGTGTTTTACCAGCGCAACGGAGCCATTGCCAGTTACATGCTGCGCTGCAAGATGAAGACCATCGAGGACAACTGTGTGGATTCCAGCTCGTTGATGCGCTGTCACCGGTCCTATATCGTAAACGCCAAAAAAATCAGTGTTTTGCATAACGAAGCTGACGGATTCATCATCGAGTTTGACCGAGAGGGATTGGATTCCATTCCGGTATCGAAGACCTATTCGAAGCGGGTGCTGGAGGCGTTTAATAAAAAATAAGAAGTTAGAAGACAGAAGTTAGAATGAAGTGTTTGAATTGCGGAAACGAGTTTGAAGGCAAGTATTGCCCAGAATGTGGCCAAAGTGCCGAAACTGGCCGGTTCACCATGAGGTTTATCTTTGAGAACTTGGCGGCAGCGATTTTGGGACGCGACGGCAGCATCTGGTTCACTCTCAAGAACTTGTTCGCCCGACCCGCCTCAATGATCGTGGACATCCTCGGCGGGAAGCGGAAGCGCTATTTTTCGCCTTTCCCGATGCTGTTTTTGGCTCTGACGCTGTACATCCTTATCACCTCGGCTACCACCGGATTTATGGTCCAAGAGGCGTTCAAAGAGGTGGCTTTCTCACAGGAAGTCGAACAAAATGATGCCCAAACCGCTGATGTTTTCCATGCGATCAAACAAATCGTATTTTTTTACATCAACCACTATATCTTATGCTTCATGCTAACGCTGCCGTTGATTGTGCTTGCGGCCAGAGCCTGTTACGGCCGAGCCAACCGCAAGCGCTATTACTGGGCGGAATACATCATCACCATCGTGTATGCGATGGTCATCGTGGTATTGTTTAGATGTTTGACCAAAGTCACCTATCTATTCGACCACAACTTGGCGTTGCAGCTGGGATTTTTATTGTCGCCTTTGGTCATCATCATCGCCTTCACCGCCTGTTTCAGGAAGATGTTGGGCTACAGTATAGTAAAAACCGCCTGGCGAAGCATCTTGGTTGTTCTTTTGTATTACGCGATGCTAATCTTCTTAGCGTTCATCGGTGCCATCATTTTTGCCCTTGTGGTGTTGAATAACAAGGGGGATGTTAGCATTATGATTGGATGATTCTTTTGCACCTTTTCTCTTGAAAGAAAAGGTGCGCAAAAGTTCAAGGCCAAAAACATCGGCCCACCGCACAGCCTCTCTAAGTGGGGAGCCTCAAGGCGGGGAGTGCCTTCGTTCCGAAGGCAAACGCTCCGCTATCGCTCCGCGCCCCGCCCTGAGTCTCATCCCACTTAGTTCGGCTCTTTGGCCACCGCTGCCCCGGTTTTTGGCCGCGGCCCACGCGCCCAGCCCGGGGAGGTGAGTCCTGCTTTTTTTGATGAAACAATAGAAATGTATTTATATTAATTATTAATATATTAAATAATATCATATCTTTGCATTGACAATCATTTGATATGGTAAAGAGGAAAACGAACGAAAAGGAGCAGAACCCGGTCACAATTTGTGACCAGTCTATCGAGGTGGTCGCAATTTGCGACCACCTCGAAAAAAGCAATAAAGATTTGAGTCAAAGCGAAATAGAAAACCTTATTCTTACCATCAGGGGGCAACAGGTGCTGATTGACAGAGATTTAGCTGGGATATATAAAGTTGAGACCAAGCGCTTAAATGAACAGGTGAGAAGAAATATTGAGCGATTTCCCGACAGGTACCGATTCCAGCTTACCAAAGAGGAAATGATGGAACTGGTCGCAAATTGTGACCGGTTCAAAACCTTAAAGTTTTCACCAACAACTCCTTTTGCTTTTACGGTATATGGCGTTTCAATGCTCCCCTCAGTTTTAACCAACAAAAAGGCCGTTGAGACCAGCATTAGAATCATAGATGCCTTTGTCGTCATGCGCAAATTCATCATTCAAAATGCTAATATTTTGTCGCGGATCGCTCACTTGGAGAAACACCAGATGGAAACTGACGAGAAGATCGATGCCATTCTCGACAAAATGGAAGACAAATCTCCCAAATTGCTTCCCGAACAAGTATTTCCCACTGGATGTGTTTGGGATGCATGGACCCACGTTTCCGACTTGGTTCGTAGCGCAGAAAAACGGATTGTTTTGATTGACAACTTCGTTGATGATCGAGTGTTGTCATTAGTATCAACAGATTCATCTCTATAGACCTCTTCCCATCCGTTCTTTGAGGTCATAAAAACCTTTTCATACCCAACCGAAGTCACCTTTTTGCAGAAACCGTTTTGCTTATCCCAATAGTACTCCACAATGGTTTCGTATTTGTTCACCATCAGATGGTCATCCTCTCTAAAAAGGAACTTAAGGGTGTGGACGAACGTTCCTTCGGTATGGTGGCTGAAACAGCGTTTTTCATTCCTTCTCTTTATCAAGTATTTTATCCCTTTGTATATTCCTACAATAACCCAGACCGGGAATGCCCCGATGAAAAACAAGACTATGGCAAAAGGGTCAAGCTTATCTTCCATAGCACTACTCTTGGAGAGGTTTCGTGTAATGGCAGCGTATAAAAAGGCATAGCAAACGAACGCCCCTCTTATGACAAGTTCCCACACCACATTTGCGATAACAGAATCATTTTGAAGCAGTTCTTCCATGACAATCTCTCTCTTTATTCGTTTTGTTTGAAACCGATACTTGTTTGGTTTCCAACGTTATTCGGGTAATCCCGTTCCAGTAATGGAAATAACTTATTGTAATCATCCATGGCGTCACCGATAACGTCATAAGCAAAGTTGAATTCTTTCATGAAGTCTTTGGAGTTGCCTATGGCAGTCTGGTAGCAACAGCAGAAATGATCCTCCAGCGTAACGAAAATGGTTTCAGTGTTACGAACGTTAATAATGTTTGAGGCTCGACTCCATCCGTCCACATTGACCTTGTTGGAATTGTCATCCTTGAACTTATAGTAAACATAGAGGTGTTTTATCCTCCGATTGTAAGTGTCAGCCAACTGGACCTGAAAACGGTTTCCATTCTTGACAACAAACAGATCGCCCTCCTTTTTCTCATATTGGAAGCCTGTTTTTTTCAGTCGTTTGCAGATATCCTCCTCCAAGATCTCGGTGCTTTTCCAAATAGTTTGACTAATGATATAAAAAGCTAATATTCCAATGGCCCCAGTGCCAAACAGTATGATTGTAAACAGGGAACGGTCTGCTAAATAATGAAGTCCCCCTATAACCGCGCAACCAATAGCGGTTGCAAGAACGCCCCCGAAGGTGTTTTCGTTGCTATTCTCCATAAGAAAGATTGTGGCGGAATTCTTTTGTTGAACTTCTCAAGTTTTTAAATCTCCTTTCGATACATATATTTGTTCGTTATTCTTCTAACTTCCTCATAGGGGAATCCGAGCTCCTCGTAAAGTTTATACGCTTGTTCTCCCAATCGCTGATGCTCTTCTCCTCCGTGCATCAAATAAAAGATATTTGAGCAGTTACTAATCATATACTCAAGGATTTGCCTATCTTTAATCTGTTTGATGTAGGGCACAATCTTTTCGTATGTATTATAAAAAGGTCTAAACTCGTCAATTTGGCGTTTTGTCATTCCAAAAGCAATAGCTGCCTTTTCCAAATACGAAAAAGCCCATGACATTTCATGCATTGGCACACCTTTCATTGTCAAATATTCCAATTGAAAATACAGTGCATACCTTTGTTCCACCTCCAATGTGTCATATGGAGGTTTCGGATTTCTTGTTCTGTTAAATAGGCCCATACTAATACCAATTTTTTATTTTCGCTTTTTTTAAAAGTCATCAGACCAACTATCATTGAGGTTGACGCTAATACTAGTTTTGATGTTTTTTATGATAGGACTACATCTTTCCTTAAGTGTTGCTAAAGCATCTCCTGTAGGCAAATGACTGTTTAATTCCTTAAAGATGTCTACATAATACTTATTGATAATATCTTCCAAAGGGAAATAACAATGTGCGAGTTCCGCCTCTTTGGCAATCCCACCGAACAATAGTACTTGGTTGCGAATATGTGTCTCTGGGTTAATATAGAGTGCTTGACCTGCTATTACTGAATACATCAAATACTGATTCTGCATCGAAATCAGCACTAGGGCAAGTTTGCACCCCGACACCAAATCTTCATATTCAGAATCACCAGGCTTACTATCCATATTTTTGAGATAGTTGTTCAAAAGGCAAAAATATGCCAGTTTAATAATAGAGACCTGATTTTCCTCAGACAAGAAGTCCTCTGTCAGCATAAAATAAAGACTCTTGGCGACCAAATAGGGACGTTTGACTACGGAGAACATGCCCTCATTATAGTTTATCTGACGGAGCATCTCCTTTGTCTCTTCTTTTAGCATTACATTATTCTCGGCATTAAACGAAGAAACAATCTTTTGAGCAGTTTCATCTATGTTCATAGTGTACTTGATAAAGAATTATAGGTATTATTGTCAGATTATAGCAAATGTACATAACACTGTACTAACGATAATCAACGCAACGATGGAAAGGCATCCTAAACCTGTACTTGCACTCATTCCATTGTCAATCGGTTTCATTTCGAATAGATCTTCCATTAATTCCATTTCTTCTTTTATCTCTTTAGCATCCCATCCCAAAGCGACACAAAACGCTCTAAAGTCTTTTAAAGCATCTTTTCTCCTACTTTTGAGTACTGGCGCGTAAGTATTACATATCACCCAATGCCTCACTTCAGAATCGGAGATGGGTTTAAGATGAG
Organism: uncultured Bacteroidales bacterium; assembly: GCA_946402445.1. Classification (GTDB taxonomy): domain Bacteria; phylum Bacteroidota; class Bacteroidia; order Bacteroidales; family F082; genus Limimorpha. The sequence goes on along the minus strand of CAMIWN010000024.1, from coordinate 37,221 downwards.
CAACAATTTGGGCATAGTTTTTAGGCATAGGAAAACTTTCGATATCTTCTTTTGATAGTCCTAAAACATCTAATTTCATTTTGCCATCAATTTCAGTCATACCGTCAACGCCTTTGTAACCTTCAAAAACCATAATTGCTGCCATTATGTAGCATCTGGTTTCCTTGCTCTGTTTACAGAGTATTTCTCTCATATCCATATTATTGTTGTTTTTGATGATTTATTGCTATTTCTTTATCAATTATTATTCGTGTGCCTATGGCAATGTTGGCGAATTCGCCTTTTCCTTTTTGGTGCATCCAAACATACAAAGGCTCCTTATTAAAGGTCTTGTCAAGTTGCGCCCACATATAATGCGCAGATTCTTTTTCGACCGGCTCGCCATTGAGATTAATCGACAACCCCAACTCGTTCAAGAAATACACGTGAAGATTGTCCAAATATTTTCGAAAAACTTCGTACGATACATCAAACGCATACTTTCTTTTATATTGTCCAAATTCACGTTTAGACAACTTCCATCTATGGTGTTGTTGAGACAATTTAATTTTGAATTGTTGCATATTAGCTTTCTTTTTAGAATATTCTTCACTTTGCATATATCATTCGAATTGAAAATTGGATTTGCCTACTCTAAAAAGCAGTTTCCGACTTCCCTGCGTTTATTATCTCAAAATGTTTGCTTCGTCAATCACTAAGTTTCGATCCAAAGTGATCTTTTTTGCACTGGCACAATAGCCTGTGATGTAATAATTCTTGGCCAATTCGTCGCTAAATTGACTAACAAAGGCTGAGCGAATACGGCTGCATTTCTCGTTGATGGAATTCTTGCTGGAATCAATTAACTCATCAACGCTCTGATCAAGTTTGTCAATGTCATTCCGGTTAGATACCCTATAGTATAACTGTAGCATTTCTTCCCGATAGTCAATCAATTCCTTGAATTTCAACCCTTCTGGATGACGCAAGAAGAAAAAATAGACCACTTTGGAAAGAGTTGGCATCGTGATTTCGATGTTGTTGTAATCGGGTAATAGAATATGGTGATCCTTTGTGATGCGAAGAGCGCTTAATTTCGGCTTCGGTAATGGTATTAATTTCCTTATCATGTAATCTGACACGCCCATCAACCTCAATTGCTCAATGCGTTCACGAATCTCGTCCGTCAACAAGTCTATTCTTTCTCGATCAGCCCTTTCTTTGGGGTCCGGCCTGGTTTCAGTCAAACGGCTACGGCGTAATGGGGCTTCGATTATTGTACTAGAAAAAACACCTGAACCAAGATAAGACACCATTGAAATGTCTTTCAGCAACCGTTCAAATTGAGCATCGTCCCTATAACACAGAGGGAATAGTGTAAATAAAATACCGTCTTCGTTGTAGTGTTCGTAGCGCATCAACAAGGGAGATCTCGTGATATTTAAAGACAATTCAGGCGTCTTTTCCGAAACGTTTATCTGATAAGACATGATATCACTATAAATCTCCTGAATCTTAAATCCATCAGGCTTTGTTGCTTTTAACCATTCAGGATCTATTTCCGGCCAGTTGTATTCAACAATTTGTTCCAGATTGTCTAATACGGCAGGTAAATATGTGAACGACTTTCCCAATATTTTGTTTGCCGTCTCCAATTTCCTCCGGAAATATGCATTGATTTTTTCGTTTGCACACGTTTCTACATACAACATCAATCGTCCTTGTGGCTTAAATGGCAGGTCGTTACTAAATAATGCTTTCTGGATTTGTATATTCGGAGTATGTTCTGTCATGGTGTTCTTGTCTCTCGTTGTTGTTTTTTTTATGCCCTTGCAAATCTACGACAATTTAAAACTATCATTACGGTTTTTGCAAGGCTTGCATATCCAAACTCATTAGGTTTTGTTTGTTTATTATTGCCCTAAAAAAGGCGTGATCTTTTTGTGACTGCCTTATTTCTGTAGAGGATGTCTGGCGAATCCCTGTGGTCAATAAGTAGCACGAAAAGTCACGCCTATAACGTGAACTAATCGCAATCTTATTCTCACCACATGATAGTTTACCAGACTGTTTCTACAGGAGAACAAGAGCGTCAGCTCAATATGTCTTATTTAATTCTACCGTTTCTATGCCATAGATTGCTTTTTAGTTTAACGATTCAAAAATACAATTTTTTTCAGAAATAGGAAACAGCATTATGGATTAAAACTAATGCGAGATCTATTTTCGCTATTTTTTTCATTTTGCACTAATCAGAAACCAAATGCCTCACTCCCAAAGCTACAATTACAGCAATCGTAAAACTCATCAGTGTTCCCAACAAAACATATTCGGTTCGCTTGATTTCGCTTTTCTCTTTTAATTCCCCGAATCGAAATATTGATTTTGCAGCCATTAAGAACCCTATCGCCTCGTAACTACCAAGCAACATAAACGTCATGACAAGAATTCGTTCAAAATATCCTATCCATCGTCCCGCCATCGGCAAAGACATGTCATCTGTAGCAAGATTCCATCTTTTATTATTGAAAAACTGAGAAATAATTATTGAAGTAGGTTTTAATAGCACCAGGCTTCCAGATACAATAGCCCAAATAGAAAATCTCTCACAATTAACAGTTTGACCTGTCAATACAATGTAATAACTTAATGCGGCAAGAATTGAAACATGCAGCAATTGGTCTATGAAAAAAAGAGGCAAAAAATCTGGCCGTTTTAATACTGTCTTCAAAATATCTATGACAAAATGTGAGCAAAAGACAACGACTGCAATCCACCATAATGACCATTGGGCGACAAAAACATAAGCCACAATTGCATGCAATAGGGCATGTATCAATTGGACCACTATCCCCTTGCCGTTTAACTTGTTTTTCTGCTCACAAAAGGCATCTGTTTGAAGAACAAAGTCACAAATCAAATGCGATGCAAACAGTTTCACCAACACTATTTCAATAAGACTTATCATATATCAGTTTTTCAAATCGTTTTATATAGTTAATTATCAGTTCAGTTCTACCTGCTTTCAACACCTTGCTGACATTTTGAGGCGACATTCCTTTTTCTCTCGCAATCTGTCCTTGAGGAACATCATATAACAAGTAGTCATATATCACACTTGCTTGAACACGAGTCCAGTGAGAGATCAAATCATCTGCGAAAGGCGTCGATACCGAAAACTCATCATTTATGGTTTTCCATTGTGTTTTTATTGCAAGTCGTTCATTCCACATCCCATCCAATGTCCTTCCAGAATAAATAAAGGCATCTCCATTTGACTTCGCCAATGAATCCGTTCTATATTTCACCCCACCCACACCTATTGCCATTCTTGCATCCCACACATACAGATTGTCTTTGGGTGTATCTCCACATAAGGCAGCGCGTAACAAAATCGCAACCAATAGCGCTTTCTCAGGTTTTTCTATCAGTATTTGGAACGCATCACCACGAAAAAACTCCAACTGCAAGCGAAGAACAAGTTCGTTTTGTATCTCATCAACTGAACCTTCAATGAGATCTAACATCTTTCTTCTTTGGCTATCGTTTCCCAAAGTAGAACCAATAATATCACCTGTAATAACACTAACTATTTTCATCTTATTATTATTTCGACTGCAAAGATAAAAAAAATTCAAATATACAAACCAAAAATAGTTGATTTTTAAAAATCAACCAATATTAGTTGATTTTCATTCTTTACGATTTGCGAATTAGGGACTTCCATCCTATCCATTAAGCACGACTCACTTCCCCGGGCTGGGCGGGTGGGCCTAGGCCAAAAACCGGAGCAGCGCTGGCCCAAGAGCCGAACTAAGTGGGATGAGACTCAGGGCGGGGCGCGACGCGATAGCGGAGCGTTTGCCTTCGGAACGAAGGCACTCCCCGCCTTGAGGCTCCCCACTTAGAGAGGCTGTGCGGTGGGCCGATGTTTTTGGCCTTGACCTTTTGGTTACTTTTGGGTCAAGCCAAAAGTAACAAAGAAAAAAGCACCTCTCCCGAGGTGCCTTTCCAAATAAAAAACTGCTCGTTTTGTAATCCTTAGCAATTCATGCCGCCACAGCAGTGAATCACCTGTCCCGTGACATACGAGGAGAGGTCGGAGGCGAGGAAGAGCGCCACATTGGCGACGTCCTCGGGGGTGCCACCGCGACGCAACGGGATCTGCTGTTCCCAAGCCTTGCGGACATCCTCCGGCAAAGCGTTGGTCATCGCTGTGATGATGAATCCCGGAGCAATGGCATTGTGACGGATATTACGAACGCCCATCTCCTTGGCGGCACTCTTGGTGAAACCGATGATGCCGGCCTTGGAAGCGGAATAGTTGCACTGGTTGGCGTTGCCTGAGACACCCACCACCGAACTCATGTTGATGACACTGCCACCACCCTGCCGCCACATGACGGGCTGCACGGCCTTGGTGAAGTTGAACACCGACTTGAGGTTGACGTTGATGACTGCATCCCATTGTTCCTCGGTCATGCGCTTCAACGCAGTGTCCTTGGTAATACCGGCGTTGTTGACCAGGATGTCGATGCGACCGAAGTCCTTGACGATCTCTTCCACCACCTGCTGGGTCTCAGCGAAATTGGCAGCGTTGGAAGCGTAAGCCTTGGCCTGGATGCCCATGGCCTGAAGCTCTTTCTCGGTCTCCAACACGAAGTCGTTCAACGCAATATCCGTGAAAGCAATGTTGCAGCCTTCACTTGCAAAACGCATGGCGATGGCCTTGCCAATGCCACGACCGGCACCCGTAATCAAAGCCACCTTGTTCTCTAACATGTTCATAGTAATTACGAATTTAGAATTTAGAATTTAGAATTAAGAGGGAGCGAGTTCGCCCAATCCCTCTAAATTCTAAATTCTAAATTCTTAATTATTTCTTGTTGTATTCTTCAATAAGTTTGTAGAGGTCTTCCACGGTCTGAATCTTCTCCGTGTCGCTGTCTTCAAACTTCAGGTTGAACTCGCGTTCCAGTTCCATGGAGAGCTCGACGACATCCAGAGAGTCGGCACCAAGGTCGTTGGAAAGGTTCTTTTCAGGGGTGATTTCGTCCTCAGAGAGGCCTAATTTGGAAGCGATGATGCTTCTTACTTTGTCTTGAATTGTTGCCATGATATTTAAAGTTGTTTAGTTATGCTGTTGTTTAGTTATGCTGTTGTTTAGTTATTTGTTTCGGGTATCGGGAAGGAGTGCGAAGGAGAGTTCGCCTCTGACACACATTTTTCCGTCCACGCTCAGCTTGGCGGAACAGATGTAGATGTTGGCACGATGCACATCAAGGGTGGCTTCGACCTCAACGGTGTCGCCGGGACGGACGCTGTTCTTGAAACGCACCTTGTCGATGCCCGTGTAGAAGGTCAGCTTGCCAATGAGGTCGTCCTTCATCAGCAAAGCGCAGGACTGGGCCATGATCTCACAGAGAATGACACCCGGGACAACGGGTTCACCTGGGAAATGACCTTGCAGGAAAAACTCCTCGCCCGTTACGTGGTACTTGGAATGAGCCACATGGTTCTCGTCGAGGGTCATCTCATCGACTAAGAGCATGGGTTCACGGTGCGGGAGATACTGTTTGATTTCTTCTCTATTCATATCTGCGAATTTTTTTGTCGGCGAATTTAGCGGTTTTTTTTATCGGCGAATTTAGCGAATTAGGCGAATTTTTTTCTTTCGGCGAATTTAGCGAATTTTTTATCACCTTTAACCTATCAATTCTCAATTTTCCTCAGCGCTACGCAGGCGTTGTGACCGCCAAAGCCGAGGGAGTTTGAGATGGCGATGTCAATGTTAGTTTGAATGGCTTTGTTGGGGGTATAGTCGAGGTCGCATTCCGGATCAGGGTCATCGAGGCCAATGGTTGGCGGGATGATGCCTGTGTTGAGGGCCATGACGGCGGCTACCAGTTCGATACCACCAGCGGCACCGAGGGCGTGACCCATCTCCGACTTGGTGGAGCTGATATGAGCTCTATGGGCTTCCTCCTCTCCCATCGCAATCTTGATGGCTTTGGTCTCGCCGCTGTCGTTCATCGGGGTACCCGTGCCATGAGCGTTGATATACAAGGACTCACCAGCTTTATAGCCTGCTTCATCCAAAGCTTGTTTGATAGCCAATGACTGGGTGGTGCCATCCGGACGAGGGGCGGTGCTGTGATAAGCATCACAGCTGTTGCCGTAACCGCAGACCTCGGCATAGATCTTTGCGCCGCGTTGTTTGGCATGTTCATATTCTTCCAACAGCATGATACCCGCACCTTCAGCGATGACGAAGCCAGCGCGATTCTTGTTGAAGGGCAGAGAGGCTCTCAAAGGATCTTCCACCTTAGTCAAGGCTTTGCAATTGGCGAAGCCGCCAATAGAGACGGGGTTGATGCCCGCCTCACAGCCTCCGGTGATGATGGCATCGGCATAGCCGTGCTTGATGGCGCGGTAGGCCTCGCCGATACTGTGAGTACCTGTAGCACAGGCAGTCACAATAGGCACGCAAGGACCTTGGGCGTTGTAGCGGATTGCTACACTGCCTGAAGCCATGTTACCGATCATGGTGGGAATCATGAGGGGAGAGATCCAACGCGCTCCCTCATCATGATACCGGATGACGCCATTCATGATGGTGTCGAAGCCGCCGATACCGGAGCCAATATACACACCCAGACGGCTGGGATCCATCTGCAAGTCCTCATTGCCTTTCATAGCCTGCGCAGCGGCAGCCATGGCATAAACAGCAAAACGGTCGTTGCGTTTGACAAAACCCTTGTCAACCCCCGCTGCGATAGGGTCAAAGTCCTTCAACTCACCAGCAATCTTCACAGGAAGGTCAGTGGTATCGAATGAAGTGATGGGTGCAATACCGCATACACCATTAATTAAATTATTCCAAGTGGTTTCGAGGTCATTGCCAACCGGCGAAACAACCCCCATACCCGTAATCACAACACGTCTTATTTCCATTTTTCTACCGAGATTAAAGGCCTAACGGCCTATCTCTTCAATTTTTGTTTATCATTCTATTCCCATTCCCACACACAAGCAGCGGAGACAAAGCCCGCGCCGAAAGCACTCATGACAATCTTATCCCCTTTCTTAATCTTATTTTGCGCAAGCAACTCATCCAAGAGAATCGGGATGCTGGCCGAGGATGTGTTGCCATACTTCTCGATGTTGGTCGGGAATTTCTCTTCCGGCTGGCCCAAGATGGAGCGGATGCCATCGATGATTCGCTTGTTGGCTTGATGCAGAAGATAGTAGTCAATATCCGAAGGATCCAGTTTCTCATCGCTCAGCACGCGCTGTATGTCTTTGGCTGACTCAGAGACGGCGGTCTTGAACAAGTCCTTGCCTTTCATCATGAGCGGTTGACCGACTACTTGTTTTTGTTCAAAAGGAGTCTGTTCCATGTGACGTTCGTAATAAAGCACGTCACGGTCAGAGATCATGGTGAGATGCACATCTTTGAAGGCTTCGCCAGGACCAAGCACCACCGCACCTGCACCGTCACCAAAGAGGATGCTGGTATCGCGTTCTTTCCAGTTACAATATTTAGTGGGCTCTTCGGCGCATACTATTAATATATGTTTGGCACGACCAGCCTTCATCATGTCGTCAGCGAGCATCAAGGCGTTGACGAATCCCGCGCAAGCCACATTGATATCGAGTCCCGGGCAGGTGACACCAATACGTTTTTGGATGATGCAGCTTAAACCTGGGGTGATATGTTCGTTGGCCACGTTCGAGACCAAAAGAAAATCAATCTGGTCGGGAGTCAAGCCCGAGGCATTAATGGCCTTGGTGGCAGCCTCCACAGCCAAATCGTACAATGTTTCGTTCGATAAAAGATGACGGGTCTTAATGCCCGTGCGAGTTGATATCCACGCATCGCTGGTATCCAAAAAGGCGGCCAGATCGTCGTTGCTCACCGTGAGTGAGGGTAATGCGCTTCCTGTTCCAATGACTTTCATAATCGTTGTTCAAAAAAATTTCGGTGCAAAAGTAGGCCGCTCGAAACACATAAAAATAAAAAAGTGGCTGTTACGGTCAAAATGTGGTAAAAAATGACGATTTGGGACGAAATACCCTATTTTTAGGGACGAAAATCGGAGGATTGGGAAAAAATAGTTGAATTTAGGGATGAAAAAATGAGGCGAAAACAAGATGTTTTTTTATATTTGCACCATGATATGGTATTATTCGGTCAATTTAATCTTCATCGTAACCAACCTTTATGGATGGGTACTGAAACGGTTTTATGTGCCCGAAGCCTATAAGGAAAACTTCAAAGAGCTCTACCCTGCCCATCGTTCCTTAGGTTTTTTCTACCTTTTGCAACTGTTCGAGATACCTTATTTAATTAATATAGGGCAACCCGAATCCTTGTATTACGTGAACGCCTCGGGACTATTAGTGTTCACCTCTTTCATAGGTATCTTGGTGGAGGATTACTTTTTCCCCACAAAAAACTCCAACAAATCAAGGTTGTTGCTTTTGCTCCCGATGTGGGCCTGTTGGGTAGCCTTATTGGTTCCCGTGTTTCAAAAAGAGCTCTTTACCCTTGATTATCAACGAATCATGACCATCATCGTCATGGTGGGGTTTGTAGGATACCTTTTCCAGCTTAACCGGATCCGCATGAAGCTGAAACGCCGAATGAAGGAGTTGGATGAAGATGAATACTCCAACGAGGAAGACTTCCCGGTAAAGTTAGCCCAGAACATCATGTGGATCCCGGTGACGCTCTGCTTGATGCTCACCGTGAACTTCCTGTTCAACGATGTCCTGGTGAAGATGGTGCGCGATGTGTTTTTCACGGTCTTCAATGTTTGGTTTATGATTTTCACCCTCAACCCACACCGCAAAATCAAAACCCTACCGATAGACGACACTGAGAAAAGCGAAGAAGAAACTGCGTTGGCGAAGCGCCGTATTACGGAGGAGCAACGCAAAGAATTGGAAATCAAGATGATCGATTTGATTCAAGAGCAACAGTTATATCTTGAAGACCATTTCACGATGAGTGATTTGGTGAAACGGATGAGTACCAACAAGACCTACTTGAGCGAAGTGATTGCTGGCAGCGAATACGGATCTTTCTATCAGTTAATCAATACGTTACGTGTCGCTCATGCGTGTCGTTTGCTGGAACAGGACCCCACCCTCAAGATGGAGCAGATCGCCCTTGCCTCGGGTTTTTCCTCCGGCAGCGCCTTCTCTCAGGTGTTCAAGCGGATTAAAGGCGTAACGCCTTCAGAGTATTTGCGAGAAAAATAAAAAATTTGTATTTTTGTGAAAGATTTCAACGCTATGTCGCAAGAAACATTCATATCGAGCATCTCACCTTATCTCTTTTGGGATATTGATTTTGATGACTTTGATGCCGAGAAGAACTCTATTCAGTTGATACAAAGGGTTTTGGAGTATGGTCAACTGAATGATTGGAGACTCGTTTGCGATTACTATGGCTTGGAGAGAATTGTTCACGACTGCAAATTAATGCGAACCCTCGACCCCAAGGCGCTGTCGTTTATTTGTGCAATTTCAGATACGAGAAAGGAAGATTACCGATGCTACACTATGAAACCATTCACCCAACCACACTGGAGTTACTGAAAAAGCTGACAGCACAAGAGGAACTTCGTGATATGCGACTCGTTGGAGGAACCTCATTAGCGTTACAGTACGGTCATCGTCAGTCTGTTGACTTGGACTTTTTCGGAAAACCTCAAGCCTCGCAAGACGAAATCATACAAATGGCCGAACGACTTGGCGACCTTATGATCCTAAACCACACCAAATCCATCCTTCAGATGGTAATAAACGGTGTGAAAGTGGATGTTGTGGATTATAGCTGTTACGAATGGATTGATGAGCCAGTGACGGAAGAAGGGTTGGTTTTGGCCTCGCCAAAGGATATAGCCGCTTTAAAGATCAATGCGATAGAAGGCCGTGGTACGAAAAAAGACTTCGTTGATATCGACGAACTGTTGAAGCACTACGATTTATCGGATATCTTGCTCTTTTACAGAAAGAAATACCCCAATTACTCTATTTTCAAAGCTTTATTGAGTTTGACTTATTTTGAGGACGCTGAAGCTCAGGCAATGCCTATCATGTTATCCTCCGTAAACTGGGACGAGATTAAAAAGCACATTATTGAAGTAGTAAAGAGCCAAAACAACACCAAGGCTAAATAATTCACGCTAATTTAATGAAAATCAACGATTTTATTCTCCGTCAATTGACGGAGAATAAAATGATTTTGGCGTAGGCTAAAACAAAATATACGCAGAATAAAGGCATTCTTCTTTTGATTTTGGATTTTTGTTACCTATTTAAATATAGAAGACAGAAGACAGAAAGCACAAGACAGAAGAATAATCAATAATAATATTAAATAATAGAACATGAACAGACATTTTACCCTTTCGAAAGCCCTCACGGCGATCTTGCTTTTCATCGGCATCGCCCTTGAGCAGAGCGCTTTCGCGCAGACCACCTGGTCGCTCCAACCGACCTCTTCGGGCAACACCATCACCTACAAGGTGAAACGTTCTGGCGACATCTCGCAAGCCGTCACCGTGAGGTACCGCACCGTCGGCCTCTCCTCCTACGAAGGCGAGAACTTCACCAGTGCCAACGGCACCCTTACCTTCCCGGCCGGCATTGACGAAAAGACCGTCACTGTGACGTCACAGACTCCTTCCACCGAAGCTTACAAGTACTACCAGAGCGGCGCCGCAAGAAAATACCTCTTTGAGGTGACCGACATGGGTGGCTTCACGCTGCTCTCCAGAGAAGACAATGCGGGTACCGGTACCGTGTTCAACACCTCCTATCTGAACCAAAGCGTCACCGACCTGGTGTATTTTAACTCCAACGGCGCCATAAAGTCAGGCGACGGCAACAAATATGTTGACGCATCCTACTCCAGTTCAAGCTGGGTGCAAGTGACCGATGTTGGTTATAGTCAGGCTGTCCACACCATCAGCACCAACAACCTTTACAGCAACAACAGCTCCGCCACCAGTTTCCGTAGCTATCTGAACGAAATCGGCTACAACATGTATGCCACCGTCTATTTCACCCAGATGGAAGAAAAAGACGGCTACCAGTACATCCAAATCCTCGCCGACAACAGCAGCACCTACGATGGTGACGACCCCGATGGCGCGGTCAATGCTCCATCCACTTCATTGTATAAGGCCTGCTTCATCCTGAGCTACGATCCTAGCGGCAGTGTGATGAGCGACGCACATTACCAGTTCTTCCCGCACCGCTACGATTATGTGGACATGGCTGCAGAACAAACGGCAGGCATCAGTCACTATGAGTTCGACTACGACAACAGTCACCTTTACCAGCAGAAGTTCAGAAGAACATCATACCAAGCCAGTACATCTGGCTCGCTGGTGCTTGCACCTACGGTCAACAACCTCAACGTGCGCTTTGATGCAGCTGGCTCGGGTGGCGACACCTGGGACTTCAAGAACCTGAAGGTGCGTCTCGCCTTGGTCGATGCCACCAAACCCACGATCCGTAACAACAACGACATCAGGGTGGCCGATGGTGCTTACGGCTACGGCAATACCGTGTATATCACCATACCTTTCACAGAGATTGTGACCGTGACCGGCACCCCGACCCTCAGCACTACCTGGGGCACGCTGAACTATATCGCAGGATCGGGCACCAATGTCCTCACCTTCAGCGGAAACATTCAAGCGGACTTGGGTACTGTGCTCACCGTGAACAGCATCGGAGGCACCAGTTTCACCATCAAGGACCTTATGGGCAACACCTGTAATAACACAAGCATCAACAAGACATTCAACGGTCTGCAAGTCACCAACCCATGGACGGGCAGCGGCACAGCCAACGACCCGTATATCATCATGGACCGTTACCAGCTCGACTTGCTCTCAAAGCTGGTTTGGGCAGGAAACTACTACGAAAACAAATATTTCAAACTCGGTGCCAACATCACCTATAGCAGCAGCACCAGCTGGAGCAGCACCTCAAGCTTCACCAGTAACTTTACCTCCATCGGTGGCTGGGGCCATTCGTTCCGTGGTGTCTTCGATGGCGACGGACACAGCATCAGCGGCATCCGTATCTACACGAGCGGTACCACCGATAACGACCAGTGCCAGGGACTCTTTGGTTATGCTTCCAGCGCTACGGTAAAGAACCTCGTCCTTTACGATGCCAATATCGTGGGCTATAAACAAGTCGGTGCCATCGCAGGATCCCAAACATACGGTACCTTCCAGGACTGCTACATCTATAACACACGAGTTGCAGCCACTTCGGGTACGCAGCAAGAGGTTATTGCAGGAAGCATAAGTGGCGGCAACAGAGACCGTATCTATTTCAAAAACTGTAAGATTGGCAGCAACGCGGGACAGCACAACATCGTGAAACTCACCTTGACCAACAACGCCACCGTCACACGTACACCGGTGACCACCGTTAATACTACGCTGACCACCTATAGCGACGGTGCCACCATCAGCGGCGAGGAATACTATTCCCCTGACGCCACCATCACCCTTGGCTACAGCAGCAGCGTGTCATCAGGCTCGTTTGTGAAATACACCGCCAGCACGAGCAGCGGCGACATCACCTATTCCAATATTAACGGCAACGTTCTCACCATGCCCGATGCCGATGTCACTGTGAGCGCCACCATACTGCCTGTGGTGACTTACTTGGACGCCGACGGCAACGCCCAGCAGTGCAGCGATTACACCCTCATCACCAGCAGCAACAGCAATGTGTCGTATGGTGCCTCGGGCAAGACCCACTGGTATGTGGTAAGCAGCGATGCTACAATCAATGCTATGCTTAAGTTCACAGATGCCACTGCCAACCTCATCCTGTGCAATGGGGCCACACTCAATGTTAACCGCACTAACATTGGTAGTGCTGTTTTTGCCAATAACCTCAATATCTTTGGCCAGACCAACGGCAACGGCACCTTGAACGCTACTGTCTCAAATGGTAGTGGCATGAGTTCAAATGCCTTGGGAATTTACGGCGGTATTGTTAGCGCTTCTGGTGGCGACTACGGCATCAATGCCGGAGGCAATTCCATTACTCTCGGCTATACCGCTGCCGCCAACCGCGTCACTGCTTCGAGTTATCTCTGCAATTCACTCACCGTGAAAGCTGGGCAGACCCTCACCGACGGCGAAGGCCATTTTTATAACGGCACCTATTCCGGCGACGATCTCTATGCCGCCCTCACCGCGATGGCGACCAAGACCCTCCAGCCAGCTTACAGCATAACGTTGCCTGCCAATTTCACCGTGACCGGCACCACCGCCGCTCAGGGCTACGCTCCGGCGAGCGAAGTGGTGACGCTGCATACCGATGAGGGCTACACCATCACCAGCGCGAGCTACACCCCTGCAGGCGGCTCGGCTACCACCATCAACCCCGTGGAAGGCGTGTGGAGCTTCACCATGCCGGCAGCCAACACCACTGTGAACGCCACCAGGGTGGTCAACACCTACACCGTACACTTCGACGCCAACGCCACCAACGGCATCGACGTCACAGGCACGATGGAGGATATGAATTTCACCTATGGCCAAGCCCAAAACCTTACCACTAACGACTTTGAGCGCACGGGTTACACCTTCGACGGATGGAACACCGCTGCCGACGGCAGCGGCGATGCCTACACCGACCAGCAGAACGTGAACAACCTTACCAACGTGCTGAACGGCGTGGTGACCCTCTATGCCCAGTGGAGCATCATCCCATGGGAAGGCAACGGAACCAGTGAAAACGACCCCTACATTATTATATATGCCTCGCAACTCGTGAAGCTGTCCGAGGATGTGAATGGAGGCAACGGCTATTCTAACAAGTTCTTCAAATTAGGCAACGACATCAACATGAGCGGTGTGGCCTTCGATGGAATAGGCTCTAGTTCTGCTCGTAGTTTCGGTGGAACCTTCAACGGCGATGGCAAGACCGTAAGTAATGTTATCGTTAACAAAAGTGAACAAAAATATGTCGGTTTTTTCGGTCATGTCTATTATGGAACTGTCCGTAACCTTATCCTTGATGGAGTAAGCATTTCTGGATATCAGCATGTCGGAGCCCTTGTGGGTAAAGGAGATAGTTGCAGCATTGAAAACTGCCTTGTAATGAATAGCAGTGTTACATACACAAATAGAAATTATATAGGTGTCATCTGTGGATACCCTAACGAGGTTTCCCTCACCGGTAACCACTACCGCAACTGCACATGTAACAATACCCAAACCACCAACATAGGTGTTGGCGCTTTTACAAACAGTAATGACGTTGACGGCGCCCGCAGCATCCACACCCTCGCACTGCCTGAGCATGTGACGGCCAGCAGCGTCGATATGTTGACCTACGACAATGTGACCTACTACGCCTCCAATGTGGAAGTCACCCTCACGCCTGCCCAGGGTATTACCCTTGCCGATGTCACCGTGAACGGTGTGGCTGCCACCCATCAGCAGGACGAGACCTGGACCTTCACCATGCCGGCCGCCGATGCCACCGTCACCTGCACCAGCAGCGTGCCTTACATCGATGCCGACGGCAACCAGCAGACTTGCAGTAGCTACACGGTTATCGAAAGCAGTGACAACTCTGTCGCTTTAGGTACCGATGGCCAGGACGGTTGGTATGTGGTCAGCGGTAATGTTACCATTACTGGCCAACTTTGGTTAAAAGGTACGAACAACCATCTCATCCTTTGCGACGGCGCCTCGCTGACCATCAACCATGCCATGCAAAACGCTGTCGGTTTTTATGTCGCCAACGACAACCTCTACATTTACGGACAATCGGCTGGCAGCGGTACCGCCACCATCACCATCACATCCCCAGGTAGTCATGGCATTCAATCCTTCGGCGGCAATATAACCATTAACGGCGGCATCATTAGCGCTACAAGTGACATGATGTATGGTATTGTAGCAAGCAGTGGGAATATCACCATCAACGGAGGCAGCGTCACCGCACATGGGTATTACGATGGCATACGGAGCGGCCAAAGCATCGTCATCAACGGCGGCACCGTCAACGCCACCACTGGAGGAGGTAACGGCTACTACGGCATTAGGGCTTCACAAGACATCATCCTCGGCTACACCGAGCTCACCGACCGCATCACCGCCAGCAGCTACAAATCAGACGACGGCACCATCAGCGTGAAAGCTGGCCAAGCCCTTTACGACGGCACGGTGGCAGTCTTCAGCGGCATGCTCAACAGTACGCAGATCGATGCCATTGCGGGCAAGACCTTAGAGCCTTGCTTCATCCTTACGCTGCCTGAGCTTGTGAATGCCACCGGCGTCATCAGCCAGGAGGACACCATTGCCTACGCTTTGGCTGGAGCCGAAATCACTCTTGCGGCTGTCGAGGGCTACGAAATCACCGACGGCACCACGAGCTTCACCATGCCTGCCCAAGACGTCGTTTCGGATGTCACGGTGCAAATCATCACCTACAACATCACCTACGACCTCGCTGGCGGCAGCGTGAGCACCGCCAACCCCACCACTTACAATATTGAGACGGCCACCTTCACCCTCAACAACCCCACCCGCGAACACTACACCTTCGCAGGCTGGACTGGCACCGACCTCGATGAGCCGACCATGAACGTCACTATTGCGCAGGGTTCCATTGGCGACCGCAGCTACACCGCCACATGGACCCCCATCTTCTATAACATCACCTACGACCTTGCAGGAGGCACCGTGGCCACCGCCAATCCGAACACCTACAATATCGAGACAGAGACCTTCACCCTCAACAACCCGACACGCGAAGGTTATACCTTTGTAGGCTGGACCGGCACCGACCTCACCGAACCCACCCAAACGGTGACTATCGCGCAGGGTTCCATTGGCGACCGCACCTACACCGCCACATGGGATAGATTAGAACGCTACTACACCTTTGACAGCACCACTGGCGAGCTGGCACTCATCTGGGGCGAGTACAACAAGGACAACAAGTGGGGCAGCGATGTGAATGCATCGGCGGTCACGAGCGTCACCGCCACCGACGAGGTGAGCTTCACCGGCGACTGCACCAACCTGTTCTTTGGCTTCACTAACTGCACGAGCATGGACCTGAACAATGTCAACACCGAGGGCGTCACCAACATGGCATGTATGTTCGAGGACTGCTCGAGCCTCATTACACTCGACCTCTCGGGCTGGAACACAGGGGCTGTCACCAGAATGGATATTTTGTTCTTCGGCTGCACAAAACTCAAAACGCTCAACCTCACGGGCTGGGATGTGAGTCATGTTATCTCTATGCCCGTAGTGTTCTACGATTGCCAGAGCCTGACCACTATTGAGGGCATCAAGCAGTGGAATCCCAGCCATGTCACCAACATGAATTCCATGTTCGAATATTGCAAGAGCCTCAAATCGCTCGACCTCTCGGGCTGGAACACAGAAAGCCTCACCGACATGGACGTCATGTTTATGGGATGTGACAGTATCCAGACACTTAACCTCTCGGGCTGGGACGTGAGCAATGTCACCGACATGAACAGTTTGTTCTTGGGCTGCAAAAGCCTCGAAACACTCGACGTTTCGGGCTGGAACACAAGCAGCGTCACCAACATGGGCCAAATGTTCTACGACTGCTCGAGTCTCACGACGCTCCATCGCTCGGAGTGGAACACCAAGAATGTCACTAACATGGGCGGCATGTTCTACCGCTGCTCGAGCCTCACCACACTTGACCTCTCGGACTGGAACACGGAGAACGTCACCGATATGTACAGCATGTTCACCTATTGCTCGAATCTCGCCACCATCTACGCAGGTGAGGGCTGGAG
The DNA here is from genome assembly GCA_946402445.1 of uncultured Bacteroidales bacterium. Taxonomy (GTDB): domain Bacteria; phylum Bacteroidota; class Bacteroidia; order Bacteroidales; family F082; genus Limimorpha. The sequence continues at coordinate 20,396 of CAMIWN010000024.1, read as the reverse complement.
TGTAGAGAGCGCCGCCTCTGCGGGTGGTGGTATGTTCTATGACTGCACCTCGTTGGTGGGCGGCATGGGAACCACTTACAATCCTCAGCACACCAATGGCGACTACGCCCGCTACGACCAAGGCTCGGAGGAGCCTGGCTACCTCACGGGCGTGTTCACCCTCGCCCTGCCCGACGACGTGACCGCGACAGCCACGCCTACACTCGTCCATGGCGACGTGAACCTCTACGCCGGCGGCACCGACATCACGCTGAACTACGGCGGCGAGGTGCCCGAGGGCTATGTTCCAGTATTTTCGGTGAACGACATCGCCTTCGAGGGCAACACGTTCGCGATGCCGTTCGAGGACGCTACCGTCACAGTGGATGTGCAGCAGCTACGCTACATCTTCAATAGCACGACTGGCGAACTTGCACTTATCTGGGGCGAGTTCAACAAGGACAACAAGTGGGGCAACGACGTGCCCATCGCCGAGGTCACGAGCGTGACGGCCACCGACGAGGTAAGCTTCACCGGCGACTGCTCGCAAATGTTCAAAAACTTCTCTAACTGCACGAGCATCGACCTGAGCCAAGTCAACACCGACGACTGCACCAACATGAACAATATGTTCCTCGGCTGTATGGCACTTGAGTCGCTTGACCTCTCGAACTGGAACACCGGCAGCGTCACCAACATGGGTGGCATGTTCACCGGCTGCTCGAACTTAGAGTCGCTCGACCTCTCGAACTGGAACACCGGCAGCGTCACCAACATGGGTGGCATGTTCACCGGCTGCTCGAACTTAGAGTCGCTCGACCTCTCGAACTGGAACACCGGCAGCGTCACCAACATGGGTAGCATGTTCACCGACTGCGGGAGCCTTACCACGCTCGACATCGCGAATTGGAACACCGCCGCTGTCACCAACATGAACAACATGTTCATCTATTGCTCGAGCCTTGAGTCGCTCGACCTCTCGGGCTGGAACACCAGCAATGTCACCAGCATATCAGCGATGTTCAACGGCTGCACCAACCTGACCACCATCTATGTCGGCTCAGGGTGGAACACCGAGAACGTCACCTACTTGGGTGGCACGTTCGATGGCTGCACCTCGTTGGTGGGCGGCAACGGTACCACCTACGACCCGAACCACACCAATGGCGACTACGCCCGCATCGACCGTCCTGGCGAGCCAGGCTACCTCACGGGCGTGTTCACCCTCGCCCTGCCCGACGACGTGACAACGACGGCGACGCCCACGCTCGTCCACGGCGATGTGAACCTCTACGCCGGCGGCACAGAGGTCACCATCGCCTACGGCGGCGAGGTGCCCGAGGGCAAGATCGTGGTCTACACCGTCAACGGCACCGACTTCGTGGGCGACTCCTTCGAGATGCCATATGATGACGCCACCGTCACAGTCGCCGTCACCGACCCGCCACGTTATGTCTTCAACAGAACGACCGGCACGCTCACGCTCTATTGGGGTGAGTTCAACAAGGACGACAAGTGGGGAGACGACGTGCCTGCTGCCGATGTGCTGAGCGTCACCGCCACCGACCAGGTGAGTTTCACCGGCGACTGCTCGCAGATGTTCAAAAACTTCTCTAACTGCACGAGCATCGACCTGAGCCAGGTCAACACCGACGACTGCACCGACATGAGCGAAATGTTCGGCAACTGCAAGGCTGTTACCACGCTCGACCTCTCGAACTGGAACACCGCCAATGTCACCAACATGACCTATATGTTCGCCGTCTGCCAGAGCCTTGAGTCGCTCGACGTCTCGAACTGGAACACCGCCAGCGTCACCGACATGCAAGGAATGTTCATCTACTGCTCAGCACTGGAGTCGCTCGACATCTTGAATTTCGACATCGGCAAGGTCACCGACATGAGCAATATGTTCAACAGTTGCTCGGGCCTTAAGTCGCTCGACCTCTCGAACTGGAACACCGCCGCTGTCACCACCATGAACAACATGTTCATCTACTGCTCGACACTGGAGTCGCTCGACCTCTCGGGCTGGGCCAACAGCAGCGTCACCGACATGACCAATATGTTCCTCAACTGCTCGAGCCTTGAGACGCTCGACGTCTCGAACTGGAACACCGCCAGCGTCACCAACATGAACAATATGTTCAACAGTTGCTCGGGCCTGACCACGCTCGACCTCTCGAGTTGGAACACCGCTGCTGTCACCACCACGTACGCCATGTTCGTTAATTGCTCGAACCTGACCACCATCTATGCCGGCGCGGGGTGGAACACCGAGAATATCACTTACTCGGGAAGCATGTTCGTTAATTGCACCAGCCTGGTGGGAGGCAACGGCACCACCTACGACCCCGAGCACGTCGATGCCGAGTACGCCCGCATCGACCGGCCAGGCCGGCCTGGCTACCTCACGGCAATTCCGTTGGACCCCGTCGAATATATCGATGCCAACGGCCAGACCGCCTATTGCCAATACTACACCATCCTTAACGGAAGCACAGATTATATTGACTACGGCGAAGGCAACGTGGAGGCTTGGTACGTGGTGGATCACAATGTCACCTACAGCGATGGCCTCTATTTCGATGGTCCAACCAACTTGATTTTGGTGGACGGCGCCACATTGACGATTAACGATGAAACCGAAGACAATGGGTATATGAGCTGCAATGATCGACTCACCATCTACGTGCAGTCTGAGGGCACTGGTGCGATAACCGCTGTCAATTCGGACATTGAAGCGTATGGTGATTTGATAATTCATGGCGGACATATTGCTTTATCGAGTGACAATGACCAGGCTTATATGTATTCTTCTGGTGACATGACGATAAACGGTGGAGCGATTTCCATTGAAAATGGTAATTATCATTGCATCTATGCCAGTGGCCAACTCACGATCAACGAAGGAACATTGAACGCGGTCGTAACGGAAGGATACGATGGTTATGATGTTATATATAGTGAGGAAGACGTGGTCATCAATGGCGGCAACATCACAGTAACCAACCAAGGATACGGCAGAGGCATTGTTGGTGACAACGTTACCATCAACGGTGGCTGTGTGAAAGTGTATATCGTTGAGGATTACGGCTATTCTGGCATCGGCATAGATTGGTTGGATGGTGAGGTTATCACACTGGGCTGGACCGACCCAAGCGACCTCATCATGTCGCAAGGCGGCTACGATACCGACCAATTAAATATTGCCACAGGCCAAGCCTTCACCGATGGAGAGGGCAAATATTATGCAGGCACACTCAATTGGGATGAAATCGAAGCCCTCGCCGGCAAGACCCTCAGGCCGTTCACCAACCTCGACGAAACATTCCATATCACCTACGTAATCAACGGCGGTACGATGCCGAGCGGCTATCCTGAAACCTACACCTTTGACGAAACCGTCACCCTGCCCGTGCCTACCAAGGCCGACAACACCTTTGTAGGCTGGTACAAGGACTACTATTTCAATTACGATCCCATCACCGAGATTGCCGCAGGCACCACCTTGGGCGATCTTACCTTATACGCCTCGTGGAAGCCCGAGAAGACTTGGGTGGACTACCTTGACGCCGACGGACAGCCGCAGCGCGCCTACGCCACCATACTTTACGGCGGCGACGAGGCCGAATACCCCGCAGGCGTTTACACCTTGGAGGAAATAATTTGGGGCAAGAGCTATGGCGGCGGAAGCTACAACCGCCTCAACTTCACCGGCGACGCCATCCTCATCCTGCCTGACTACAGCGATTTGAATATAGGAGCCCCAATCCACAAAGACGACGAAGACGGCCTGTCTGTCAGCGGCGACCTCACTATCTACGGACAGACGGGAGGCTTTGGCTCTTGCAACGCCACTCGCATACAAGCCACCGGCAAAGTGGACATCTACGGCGGCGATTTGTATATTGACAACCTCTCCGCCAGCAACATCACCCTCGGCTGGACGGGCTTGGAAAATACATACTCGTTTAACCATGTTGCCGGCAACGTCAGCAACGTCACCTTGGCCAACGACTTCAGGCTCCAGAACGACCAAGGCACCAGTGTCGTTCATGCCGGAAGCATCACCCCAAGTGTGTTGGAACAAGTATCGCTTTATCCTTACGCCACGACGATTGACATCAGCTACATGGACGAGAACGGCGACACGCAAACCGTGAATGCCACTGTGCTTTGGGGCGACGAGACGAACCTGCCGGGCGGTTTCTACACCATCATGGAGTACGAATTATACATCGACCACGACCTCAGCTTCAACGACAACACCACCCTTATCGTCCCCCGCGGTTATCTCGCCATCGGCGGCAACCTCACCGTCGGCGGCAACCTGTCCATGTATGGCTACGGATACTTCGATATGAACAATAACAGTTATGGCATTCAAGCCACTGGCGACGTGCTATTCTGCGTCAGTAATGCCCATATGTATTATTCGAACCTTACCGCCGGCGGCAATGTTTTCATCGCGCAAGGATGTTTCGACGCAAATAAAATCGTCGGCAAAACCATCACCCTCGGCTACCTTTCCACGTTTGATTATATCCGTTGCGGAGCCTTTAATGAAGAAGGAGGCTACTCCGGCAACGTGGTAATCAGGGAAGGACAGGCACTGCAACAAGGGGGCAACGTGTATAGCGGCACGCTCACTGCCGAGCAGATAAGCGCCATCAAAGGCAAGATGTTGGAACCATACATACCGACCATGCCCACCCTCGCAGTGACAGGCTATGGCGAGAGCACCGAGAGCGACCACTGGGTGTTTATCGCCTCACCCATCGTGAGCTTTATCGATCCTTACAGCGTCACCAACCTCATCGACGGCATGAGTCCTTCGGGCCAAAGCAACTTCGACCTCTATCGTTTCAACCAGAGCGCGGAGCTGGAATGGGAAAACTTCTTCCAACATCTCACCGGCGGCAACTCATTCATGCTCGAGAACGGCAAGGGCTACCTCTACGCCAACAAGAACGACGTCACCTTAGAGTTCTGGGGCCCTGCCTATCCGGGCAATTCGAAGGAAGTTGCTTTGGATTATGACGCTAACGCTGAATTTGCTGGTTGGAACTTAGTGGGTAATCCCTTCAATGCTCCTGCCACCCTCGATAAGTCGTACTACAAGATGAATTCGGATGGTACAGGTCTGGTGGCTGAAGCGGTTTCGGGCAACACCTCCATCGATGCCTTCACTGGCGTAATGGTGCAGGCCGATGGCGAGGATGAAACCGTTCTCTTCACCAAGTCAAACGCCAAAGGCCAGCAGGAAACCGGCTTCGGCATCTTGCAGATTGCCTTGACCCAACCGGGCAACCGTGGCAATGCCCTATTGGACAACGCCATCGTCAGCTTCAATGAAGGTGATGAACTCGGCAAGTTCTACTTCGGATCACAGGATGCCAACATCTACATCCCTGTAGGTCATGAGGAATATGCCATCGCCTACGCCGGCAACCAAACCGAGATACCGCTGAACTTCAAGGCCCAAAAGAACGGCGAATATACGTTGACCGTCTCCTACCGAGCTATAACCCCTAACGAGGTATCCTACCTGCATTTGGTTGATCATCTGACCGGTGCCGACATCGACTTGCTGGAAACACCCTCCTACACCTTCAACGCCCACACCTTGGATTACGCCTCGCGTTTCAAACTGGTGTTCAACGCCAATGGTGCTGAAGGCAACGACGACTTCGCCTTCATCGACGCCGACGGCAATATCGTCATCAACGGCACAGGCACCCTCCAGATCATCGATATGCTTGGCCATGTCCTCGCCACCCGCGACATCCATTCGGACTTCCGTCTTCCGACTTCTGACTTCCTCTCTTCTGGCGTTTACGTGTTGCGGTTGATGAATGGAGACCAGGTGAAGACACAAAAGATTGTTATCAAATAACCCAAGGAAGGAATGATAGATTTTGTAATAGAGATTGAGTTTTTTGTTGTTTTATTAAATATTACTTTATATTTTTGCATCCAAATATAAAATGTAGTTTAATAAAATAAACATTTAACGATATGGCTATCGCAAGAAACATATTGAAGCAGGTGCTACTCGACAACCAGAAGGATGTGGAGCAGTACGAGGTATTCCCCCGCAACTACCATCTCGACAACTTTCCGCTGCAGGTGTTTGTTGGCGTACGGCGTTCAGGCAAGTCGTTCATCTTGTATCAACGAATGCGCCAATGGCTCGATGCCGGACACCGTTGGGGCGAGATGCTGTATCTCGACTTTGAGGATTCACGCTTAGAGGGGTTCACCAGCGACGACTTCAATTTGATTCTTGAATGTCACCAGGAGATGTATGGCCAGCGTCCCATGCTGTTTCTCGATGAGATACAGAACATTGAGGGCTGGCAGAAGTTTGCCCGAAATCTGGCCGACAAGAAATACGGTGTCTTCATCACGGGCTCAAATGCCAAAATGCTGTCGAAGGAGATTATGTCTGAATTGGGAGGACGCTATCTCCCCACCGAGGTCTATCCCTTCGGTTTCAAGGAATACCTCTCCTTCACCGGTGTGGCGTTCGATGAACTGTCGCTGACTGCTACTGAGTCGAAGGCGCGCTTCATGAGGGCCTACAACGAATATTTCATTTGGGGCGGACTGCCTGAGGCCATCAACTTGCCCGTGAAAAGAAGCTACCTGTCGAGCGTGTTCCAGAAAATCTATTTAGGCGACATTGTGCAGCGCAACGGCATCTCCAACCCCAAACTGCTCCAGCTGATGATCAAGAAGATGGCAGAGAGTGTGATGCACCCCGTCTCCTACAACCGTATTTCAAGGATCCTGTCCAGCGTATCCGGGAAGATCAGCGTCCCCACGGTAGCGAACTATGTCGGGTTTTCGGAGGATGCCTGGCTGCTGCTCCGCTTGCGCAACATCGCCTCGGCCTTTGCCGAACGCGAAAGCGTCTGCAAGTACTATTTTATCGACAACGGGCTTCTGTCGCTGCAACTGTTGGACTGTGAGTCCATCCTGCTTAAGAATCAGGTAGCGCTGTCGCTCTTCCGCAAATACGGACACGACATAGACAACGAGCGTGTGTTCTTCTACAATGCCAACGTGGAAGTTGACTTCTATGTGCCTGAAGACGAGCTGGCCGTGCAGGTTTGCTATTCATTGTCCGACCCACAGACCTCTGACCGCGAAGTTGGTGCGCTCACCAAACTACCCAATGCCTATCCTTGCCGACGACGCGTCATTGTGACTTACGACGAGGAAGGCACCCAAACCGATGCCCACGGTATTATTGAGATCGTTCCTTGTTGGAAGTGGTTGCTTGAAATCGAATCATGATGAAATATAAATATATACATCTACAAATATGAAAAAACATTTCAAACTCAAAAAAATCCTCGCCACGCTGCTGACAATAGCGGCACTCGCTTCAGGACTTACCGCGCATGCCACGGTCCAGACTGGTATCATGATGCAAGGTCTGGCACGAACCGTTAACAACCAGACAATGTGCACCTTTGTCATCGAATCGAACTGGGGCAGTGATCAAATCCCCGCTCAGACTGGTTCAAGCTACACATTCAGTAACGCTACAATGATCCACGGGAATGTCGACGTCACCCTCAACGGCACGCTCAACTTCCAGCAAGGGACCGCTTTTGCCGACGTTATCACCGGCAGCTCGTTCACGGTGACCATTGAAAGCAGCTCGCTGTGGTTCTATGGCGCCACGGTCCAGACCAAGAGCGGCAACAACGTTTCGGGCTGCTCCGCCACGGTGAGCAGTAATAACCACACGCTCACCGTCACCATCCCGACGAACAAGACCTTCGGCGCTATCATCGTCGATTATGTGTCCAACCCGCCGATGACCAACAGCAATACAACGGTCACCGTGCCGCAAGGCGACTATTGGGTGAGCAACTCCAGCCATAAGCCAAAGCCTGAACCTACCGTTGTCTATGGTCAAACTACCCTCGTCAAGGATACCGACTACACCCTCTCGTGGAGCAACAACAGCAGTGCCGGCACCGGCACCGTGACCGTCACCGGCATCGGCAACTACGCTGGTTCGGCCACGGGTACCTTCCCCATCCGCTGGGCAAGATATTATGTACATTTCGACAAAAACCACGACGACGCCACCGGTACGATGAGCGACCAGGCATTCCAATATGGAGTGGCGCAGAGCCTCAGCGCCAACGCCTTCAGTCGCGAGGGCTTCACCTTTGCCGGATGGAACACCCAACCTGATGGCAGCGGCGCCAGCTATAGCGACGGAGAGGCAGTCACAGGACTCACCTCCGAGGACGGCGCTGTCATCGACCTCTATGCCCAATGGACCGCCACACTCAACACTTGCCCAGCACCAACGAATCTTACTGTTGTCGATAGCTTATTGACTGCCACCACAGCTGGACTTAACTGGCATGGCTCTATCGACGTGGATAACTACACAGTGAGATACAGAGTGCCTGAACACATAGAGGGCGGTATCAATGAAACATTCGAAGCAACGAGTATTCCAATGGATTGGGCCATGTACACTGGTCATTTAGACACCGTGATGATAAGACCTTCTGCTTTGACTCCCGCTACATACGGCTGGGCCTTCGGCACTCTTAACGGTGTGTTCGACAACCATGCTCGCGTCAACATTTACAGCAATAACCAAAGATGGTTGGTCACGCCTCCATTCACATTAGGTAGCGGTACCTTTACCTTCGACATGGCTTTGACCAAGTATTCAGGCACCTTGCTGCCCGTTGTGGACTCCCTGCAACAAGACGACAAGTTCATCGTGTTGATTTCGACCGACAACATGACCACCTGGACCATCCTGCGCGAATGGAACAACAGTGGCTCGTCTTATGTCTACAATAACATCACTTGCTCCGCCGAAGGCGAGCAAGTGAGCATCGACCTCAGCGCTTACGTTGGCCAAAGGGTGCGCATCGCCTTCTACGGTGAATCGACGAATCCAACAGATATGGCTAACACTGGAGGCGACAATAACCTGCACATCGACAACGTGATTGTTGGCAACCCGACTGTAGTTCCTGATTCAGATTGGCAAACCACAGGTGCCACTGCCACCAACCTCACCCTGACGGGTCTCACCCCCGAAACAACGTACGAAGCCCAAGTGAAGAGCACCTGCTCCGATCCTGAGGAATGGAGCAACGTGGTTACCTTCACCACTATGGTTCCTGTTCTTGTACCTGAGGTGACAGTGTCTAATTCAGACCAGACCGTATGTCTGGGCGATTCAATAGAAGACATGATCATAACCGCGACCAACGGAACGATAACGAGTGTGACCGGTCTTCCAGCTGGAGTAGAGTGGAGCGGCACAACGATAAGCGGCACTCCGACAGTGAGCGGCACGTTCAATGTGACAGTTACAGTTAGCAGCGACCAGACCCCGGACTGCGGCGAGGAGACAGCAACTGCAACAATCACAGTGAACCCACTGCCAGAGGTTACAGTCACCAATAACGTTCAGACTATATGTATGGACAACCAAATACAGGAAATGGAAATAATCTACTCCAACGGAACGATAGAGAGTGTGACGGGACTTCCAGAGAACGTAAACTGGAGCGATACGCCATCGGGCGCAACGATATTCGGCGCACCGGCGGAGTATGGTACGTTCAATGCGACGGTTACAGTTACCAGTGACCAAGGCTGCGGCACAGCGACGGCAGACGTTACAATCACAGTGAAACCAAATCCTGAGGTTACAGTCAGCAATAACTTTCAGACAGTATGTGAGAACAGCGCGATAACCGCCATGGAAATAACCGCCACCCACGCAACGATAGAAAATGTGACGGGCCTTCCGACCGGCGTAAGCTGGAGCAAGGACTCATCGGGTGCAACCGGAACGATAAGCGGCACCCCGACAGCAAGCGGCACGTACAATGTTACGGTTACGGTTAATAGTGACCAGACGCCAAGTTGCGGCATTGCATACGCATACGTAAGAATCACAGTGAACCCACTGCCAGAGGTTACAGTGACAAATGATAACCAGACAGTATGTGCGGGTGATGCAATAGTAGCCATGGAAATAACCGCGACGAACGGGACGATAGCAAATGTGGAAGGACTTCCAGCCGGCTTGACATGGAGCGGTACAATGATAAGCGGCACACCGACAGTAACCGGCACGTTCAATGTGACAGTTACAGTTAGCAGCGACCAGACCCCGGACTGCGGCGAGGAGACAGCAACTGCAACAATCACAGTGAACCCACTGCCAGAGGTTACAGTCACCAATAACGTTCAGACTATATGTATGGACAACCAAATACAGGAAATGGAAATAATCTACTCCAACGGAACGATAGAGAGTGTGACGGGACTTCCAGAGAACGTAAACTGGAGCGATACGCCATCGGGCGCAACGATATTCGGCGCACCGGCGGAGTATGGTACGTTCAATGCGACGGTTACAGTTACCAGTGACCAAGGCTGCGGCACAGCGACGGCAGACGTTACAATCACAGTGAAACCAAATCCTGAGGTTACAGTCAGCAATAACTTTCAGACAGTATGTGAGAACAGCGCGATAACCGCCATGGAAATAACCGCCACCCACGCAACGATAGAAAATGTGACGGGCCTTCCGACCGGCGTAAGCTGGAGCAAGGACTCATCGGGTGCAACCGGAACGATAAGCGGCACCCCGACAGCAAGCGGCACGTACAATGTTACGGTTACGGTTAATAGTGACCAGACGCCAAGTTGCGGCATTGCATACGCATACGTAAGAATCACAGTGAACCCACTGCCAGAGGTTACAGTGACAAATGATAACCAGACAGTATGTGCGGGTGATGCAATAGTAGCCATGGAAATAACCGCGACGAACGGGACGATAGCAAATGTGGAAGGACTTCCAGCCGGAGTGACATGGAGCGGGACAATGATAAGCGGCACCCCGACAGAAAGCGGCACGTTCAATGTGACGGTTATGGTGGACAGCTACTATGGCTGCGGCATTGGAATGGCAGAATTAACAATCATAGTGAATCCGTTGCCAGAGGCCTACACCTTGGACATCACTGGATACGGCGACAGCGACGGAGGATGGAACCTGATTGCCTCACCATTGGCTGAAAGCATCGCAGCTACGGAAGTAGGCAACCTTGTGGCCGAAACTGCGTCGGATTTCGACCTCTACCGTTTCAACCAAGCCGCCAATATGGAATGGGAGAACTGGAAACAGGAAGAAAGCGAACACTATCACTTCAACCTCGAATCTGGTCAAGGATACCTCTATGCCAGCAAGGAAGACGTCACCCTCATCTTTACCGGCGAGCCTTACAGCGATAACGGCGAGGTCAGGCTGAGCAAAACCACTGGCGTTGACTTTGAAGGTTGGAACCTTGTGGGCAACCCGTTCAGCGATACGGCCTACATCGAACGTCCTTTCTACATCATGAATTCTTCCGGCAGTGAGATCATAGCCGCCGCTGATGTGGAGCAAAACAGCATCGCGCCCATGGAAGGTGTGTTCGTTATTGCCACCGAAGACGGTGAGACCCTGACCTTCACCACCGAGGCTCCCAGCAAGAGCGGCAAAGGCCTAGCCCTTAACCTCAGCCAAGGCCGCGGTGTCATCGACCGCGCCATTGTTCGCTTCGGCGAGGGTCAACAGTTGCCGAAGTTCCAACTGAGGGAGAGCAGCACCAAGGTCTATATTCCGCAGGACAACAAGGACTACGCCGTGGTGAACGTTGGTAGAGACGCAATGCATTGCGTATCTACGGAGATACCCGTCCATTTCAAGGCCAGGGAAAACGGCGTCTATACCTTGACCGTCTCCGAAACTTTCAGCTCTCAGCTTTCAGCTTTCAGCTACCTCCACCTGATCGACAACCTCACCGGCAACGACGTCGACCTGCTCGAAACCCAGAGCTACACCTTCGAAGCCAAAGTGACGGATTATGCCAGCCGCTTCAAGTTGGTGTTCGCCACTGGCGATGCCGACAACTCGGAGGACTTCGCTTTCATCAGCAACGGCAACATCATCATCAACGGCGAGGGTACGTTACAGGTGATTGACGTTTTGGGACGCGTCATCGTTCCCGTTGACGGACGCACGCGGTGCGTCCCTACTGACGCGATGTCCGCGGGCGTGTATGTGTTGCGATTGATCAACGGAGAGGATGTGAAGACACAGAAGATTGTTATCAAGTAAATTAATTCATATCACTCTTTAACAAAACGAGAGTAACCAAGGTTGCTCTCGTTTTTTATTAATATTAATTGTTCTTCATTTTCCTTTATTATTGAAAATAATTCATAAAACTATTGACAGTGCTAAAAATTGATATTATTTTGCAGCGCAACTGAAAAATTTTCAAAAAATGTGATTTTGATATTATTTTTACTATCTTTGCAAAAGTTTAAAATGAGAAGATATAAGGTTATTGAGGTAATAAGATTGTTGGAACAAGATGGATGGGAACATTGCTATACGAGAGGCGATCATCGACAGTTTAAACACGCCACTAAGAAAGGGAAGGTAACTATACGGGGGAAGGACAGTGATACGCTAGACCAGTTTATCTTGAACAGCATCTGGAAACAAGCAGGTTGGAAATAATAAAGAAAACTATGGATAACAAGGAAATCATCAGAGTAAGCGTCGAGTGGACCAACAAGAATTTCTGTGCTTCGCTAAGCGACAATGTTCCGGGTGCCATTGTCATCACCGCAAAAAACATCATCGAGTTGAAACGTGAAGTTGAAGAGACCCTTAAATTCCATGTCGAGGGCATGTTAGCCGATGGAGATGAGGTCCCTCAATGGTTAGCAGAAGGGAACTACGAGTTCGATTATGACTATTTATCCACAGCCGCACTGATCAAGGCCTGTGAGCCATACGCTTCACTTGCCGCTTTAAGCCGCGCTACTGGAATCAACCAACGTCAACTCTCACACTATGCCAACGGCATCCGTCATCCGCGTCCCGAACAACGCAAACGTATCGTTGAGGGAATGCATAAAATTGGCATGGAATTGCTCTCTGTTGACTGATCACATTCCCATTCCAGCGCCTTGCGGGGCACCCTGCGAGTCATCGGCACCTTGTTTGGCCATCTGCTCGAGTTCCATCTTACCGAAACGGAAGGTCACACCGACTGAGACACTACGGCTGTTGTACTTGCTGTCGGAAGTCGATTGCACGTATGGGCTGTGATTCGTCTCACCCCATCTGTTGGAGTTGAAGATGTCGTTGGCGTTGACAAAGACCGACATCTTACGGTCGAAGAAATCAGCCTTGAGGCCGGCGTTGACACCGAAACGGGAATGCCACTCGTAAAAGAGCGAAGGCGTAGGCGAGCTGTAGTAACTCGAGGCCGTCACCTCCAGCCTGTTCCACAACTTCGTCCAGAGGTTCAAGCTGAAAGCGTATGCCCAGTCATTGAACTTGTACTCCTGTCCGCCAAACACCGTTTCAATATTCGAATTGTAGAGGTTGGCAGAGAAGCGCAAGTTGAAGAAGCCGTTCGGGCGGTACATCATGTAGTAGGAAACGCCCAGCTGTTGGGTCTTGCCCACATTGACGGGATAGCTGTAAGGAACCACACGTCCATACAGCCACAACAGAGTGGTGTCAGACATCTGTATCGAGCTGACTTGATTGGTCTTGCCACGGTAGTAAGCTGAGATGCCGATCGACCCGAAGTCGTTCCAATACTTGGTCCAGCCCGCATCGATTGAGTTGGTGAAGACACGATCCAAGTCGGGATTACCGGTGCTGTAGCTGTCGGTATGGTAAATCGGGAAACGGCTCAGCTCCGATGCCTCAGGGGCACTGATGCGGCGCGTGTAGCTCAAGTTGAAGTTGTGCATCGACTCGGTGCGGTACGACAGGTGGATCGAGGGTCTCAGGCTGAAGAAATGCTTGCTGAAATTGTATTGGGTAGAGTCGGGATATTCCCCATTCACCAGCTCGCTGACGAAGCGGATGCCCGGCTTCACGGTGAAGCCGCCGAACTTGTGCTGTACGGTGATGAAGGCCTCATTGCTCAAGTCGGAGAAGTTGGCATGGTAGGTACGGTAATTATCGTTCACCCATTCACCATCGACGATGGAGTCGGTTCTCAGATACTGTCTGTCAGGGGTATAGCTTGAGTTAAGTCCCACGGAGATCTCTCCGTTTTCGGAATAAGGACGATTATAGACAATTTCCCCTTCCACACCTGTGTGAGAGTCCGTGTTTTCCTGCCGCATCTGATGGGTGTAGGTCGTAGGTAAGGTGTATTCCCTCTTCACGTCGCCTCCGTTGGCGCTGCCCCAACCCATGCCGTTGACGCTGACCGAGAGGTTATGGCCCTTGTTGTTGAACTTGTGTTGATAATACAGGCCACCGTCGGCGAAAAAATCGCGGTCGTAGGCGGTGGAGCTTTCATTGAAAGCCGCCGTCAAGGGGTTGGGCAGGAACTCCTCGCGGAACATGGTCTCGTTGTTGGTGTTGTTGCCCCAGCTGGGCCATGCGCTAATCCAGAAATTCAGGCTGTTGGCCGTATCGATTTCATAATCGAGGCTGAAATAGCCGCCCGTGCTGTAGTTGTTGCTGCCATAACTGGCCGTATCGACTTCGTGATTGGCCAGCATCCCTGATTCGGTGAAGAGCGACTGGTCGGTAATCCTATGGCCATTCCAAAGTGAATAACCACCATTAATATAGGCATTGAAAGTCAGCTTGTCGTTCGACCACACATAGGAGATCCAAGGACTTACCGAGGGACGGGTGGAGCCATTCACACCGAAGCTGAAGAATTCGTTTTTTTGCACCTTGGCGTTGGTCACGATGTTAATGATGCCGTCGGCCTTGGAGCCATAGCGCGCCGAGGGGTTCGTGATGACTTCCACGTGATCAACGCTGTTGGCTGGCATGGTCTGGATATAGGTCTTGAGGTTCTCGGCAGTCATGTGCGAAGGCTTGTCGTTGATCCACACCTCCACGCTTGAAGTGCCGCGCAAGGTGATGTTGCCTTCCACATCGACACTCACGCCGGGGGCGTTCTGCAAGGCATCCGACAAGGTTCCCGTTTGAATACTGGGATCTTCGGCGGTATTATACATGGTCTTCTCCCCTTCCACGGCAAACAATGGACGTTTCTCAGCGATGACCACTTCGTCAAGTCTCGTGGTGCCCGACTTGAGTTTCAAGGTGCCCACGTTCATATTGCCATTGACAGTCAATGGCATAGAGAAAACCTCGTAGCCGATGGCAGACACCTTCAGCATCATATCGCCCTTCGGCACCGCCTGCAAGGTGAATGCACCTTTGTCGTCGGAAGCCGCGCCACTCACAAAAGCGGTGTCAGCGACACGGAACAGGCCCACATTCACAAAGGGAACGCTTTGGTTGTTAGACTCATCAACGATTTTACCAGTGATGGTGCTTTGGGCGATCACCATGGGCGAAAGCGCCATCATTACGAGGAAGGAAAGTATCAGTTTTTTCATTGTTTTAGGTATTGACGTTGATATAACTAACTTTTTAGTTTTATAGTATCTGGATTTGAAAATATTTTTTACTGCTGAATCAGCTGTTCGCAGAACGCTTCCACTTCGTCTTTGGACCAGTTGGGATTGGCATTGATGAAGAAAGCGCTACAGACAGCATTGGCAATGCGCCACTCTTGATAAACTTGACCATCAATAACGACTGCTATATTGACAGGTTGAGGCTGCAACAAGGCATCTTCTGTCATCCGTTTGAACAAAATTGTAGCTTCAGGCATCAACTCGAGCATGATGGCGGTGAAGGTTCCTTCTTTATAGGGTCCAGTTTCCAATCGTTTGACCAAAGGTTTCCCTCCCAGTACTGCCGAACTGATGGCGGGACCCACTTCTGTAGTCTTTTTCAGGGTATAAAGCGCAAGCTCAGTGGTGTCGGCCGACCATCTATAGACCAAAGAATCATTGTCTTCCACCATGGTCGTCTCAAGAAAACGAGCCTTGTCAGCGACCCAAGTCAGGTTATAAATCTCCCATATTTCAAGGCTACCTTTGGTGGAGAAATCCCCCTCTGCCCTTTCGTAGCGAAAGGTATCTCCCACCAGTTTCAGATGCTTGGCGAACAGATAGCCACACCAAACATCCAAGCCCAAATACACGACCATCATAGCGATGATGAACCATCTCTGATTCATATAGAAAACCGGTTTTTTTTCTGCAGGGGTTCCTATAGCTTCTAATTGACGAACAATCTCATCGCAGGGTCTTGTTTTAAAGCGAACTTCCCAGATTCCGACGATGATGACAAATACCATCACAATCCCTAGTAATAGCATGGCCACACCTAAATTGGCTACCCCTTCCCCAATCTTCGACATAAGGAATCCACCAACCACGATCATGACCGTTGAATAATTAAGAATCAAGAAGAGCGAGAAGAGTCTCTTAAAACCACGAGCATGATTGGACAGGGTCAACAAATCTTCGTTTTCTAACGTTTTAAGTTGTAGTTTCCTGGTCAGTAATAGCTCGATGATCAGACCTGCTAAGCAAAATGTCACCCAAAACACCTTGGCCGAAAAACTACCATCTAAATCCCAATTGATGAATACCAGTCCAAGAAACGCCATCAATGGGTATGAAATCACTTGTAGCCAACGATAACGTTTATAGAAATCCACGCTATGTTTGACAGAAGACTTCATTAGCCTGTCATTGACAATCTCCTGTTGGTCGAGTTGCTCTTTCAGCGTTTCGTATTGAGCCTTCAGTTGTTCTAATTCGTTCAGATTATTGTTTTCCATGATGAATCCCTTTCATTGTTTTTTGGACATTTGAACCAGTTTTTCCTTGATGCGTGCGAGCCTCACCCCTACATTGTTGGGTGTGATGCCGATGATGGCCCCGATCTCATCGTAGGAGATGCCTTCAAGCCAGAGCAGCACGAGGCTGCGGTCGATCAGCTCCAATTGCGAGATGAGGTCGTGGAGTTTACGGACTTGTTGGGTCTTGGAATCGTCGGCCTCAAAAGGGTCGATATCCACCGTCAGCGGCACGGTCTCGATACGACGGCGTTCCTTCTTGTCCTGGTTGATGGCCGTGTTCAAGGCCACACGATAGACCCAAGTGCGGGCACTGCTTCGACCTTCATAGTGGTCGAAGCCGTTCCAAAGCCGGATCAAGACCTCTTGAAACAGATCATCGACCTCGGTCTTGTTATGCGAAAACATGTAGCACACCGTGTAAATGGTCCGCTTATGCTCACGCACCAAAAGTTCAAACTGATGTTCTTTGTCGTTGTTCATAATGCGTTCGTTTCGTTGCAACGTTCATCATGTTAGACAACAAAGATAGGGATTTCTTACAAGGATCTTTGTTTTTTTCTTTTAAGTGTCACCAAAACGAGCCATGTCACCACCGCCACTCCTATTACAACCCACCACCAACGAAAGGGACTCGCGTCCTCCTCGGCACTTGTTGTTTCGGACTCTGGCTCAATATAATAAATGTACTTGCCCTTGCGGATAAGTTGTTGTGTGTAATTCAGGATGGAGTCGCCGTGGGCGAAAGAAAGTTCTTCGGGCGTGAAGTTGACGGGATAGTCGGGCAGCACGCCGCGACCGTAGGGGAAACGCTCGTTGACCACTGTGTCGAACACCACCTTGATCGTTGGGATTTGAATGGCTATATCGGAATTGGGCAACACATATTGCGTGAAATTCTCGGCTTTCATTTGATGGTATGCCGAACCTGTCTCACGTCCAACGATGACGCCGCGGTTCTGTTTCTTCACCCAGCCCGCAAAACAGGTGGAGGCCGAAAACGAAGTCTCGTTGGTGAGCACATACAGCCGCCCCTTATAGTTGACCAAGGAGTCGGGGGTTCTCCATTCCGGCTTGTCCTTCACAAAGCCTTCGCCATTCGGGAGCGGCTCATAACCCGCATAAAGCATATCTGGATCATCCTCTACGGGGCAACTGCCGAAGCAGAGAAAACCGCCTTTTTTGTTCACGATGTTTCGCATCTTAGTGCAGAAAGGTTTGGGGGCAAGATAGGAATAAATGCCTTCCACCGAGGCTGCAGGGCCGCCGTAGTTGAAACGGAGATCGAGAATCAGGTTGGGAATGCTGTCGGCGATGAGGTCGGCAAAAATCCCCCTTAATTCATCCTGCTCCAAGTCATCTAACTCAAAAGTATGAAGGGCGAGATAAGCCACTGTGTCGGAACATTTTTCAAATTCGAAGTGTTTCTGTTCATTTCCCTTTTCATCCACATGATACATACGATATTGATATTCCATCCACTGCGGTTCACGGTAAGGGTCTTTGCGCGTCATCTGCTCAAAACGCTTTGTTTCGCCATCGGCAAAAGTGACCATAAGGTTGGCATCTTTCGCGATTTGGCGGCAATAGTAGGTGTCCACTCCATATAGAAGCACGTAATCCCCATAGCTCTTCACATAACCATCGGAAAAGGCAGCATACTCTAACAAGATATTTCTCAGTGAATCAGCAGGTATGCCGTTCACCAAAACCACTGGTTTGCCGAGATAGTCTTTATATCTTGGAACGGCGCGCCATACCCGTAGCGTGTCGTTGAACCAACCTAAACACACTGAGGAAGGCAACCCACTTGCACCACCGGTCACTTTCGGTTCTGAGATGATGGCCGTATGGCTGTCGTGGATTTTCCCAAGCAATTTGAAAACCAACACCTCAAAATCACTTCTGGAGATGGTTTCGCCCAACGCAGCCATCCTATTTTTGATATAGGTGTCGAACTCCTCTTTCGATGTGTAGTCATACAGGCCAGGGAAGGCATCTTCAAGAGCCAACATCATGCTGTCAATGTCAACTTGCGCTTCCTCGCAGGTCAGTTGGGTTTTGTTGTTCGCCTTAGGCGGTATGAAAGTGGTTTTCAGTCCAAAAGGAGTCATCGGATCGTCGGCTTTGGAGTTCTTTGAGATGCTCACGCTGATGCATGGCTGCTTGATTTTTTTATAGACGTAGCCTATCGTTCCCAACGTGTCGCCTCGATGTATGGGCTCCCCTGTTTTGAAGAGCCTTGTCGGACGGATGCCGTCGATCCAGACGGTTTTCCCTTCAGCGGTTCGGATTCCCACCCATAGATTTGTGTTGTGAATCTTTTCCTGGGTCATATTGTCCCATTCAAGGAAAAGCAGGGAGTCTTGCTCAAAGTTGCCCGTCTGTTGTGCAAAACTAATCGAAGAGCAGCTCCAACTGTTGCGGTAGCCCAGCAAGGCACTTGAGATTTTTCCATCAACGGGACAAAGCACGGGCGTTCCCAAGGGTGCCCCGATCACCAAATTTCCGAAATTCAATTCGGATTGGGTTTGCGCGTCAGCCACGCCGATGTAATCTTGTGGACGATAAAGGATGTCTTCGCCAGCCTGTTTACCTGGGATGGGCCAAAGGTAGTTGTCTTGGGCGAAAGCAAAGTTGCTGGTAAAAAGCAGCAGAATGAAAAATTGGAATCTCTTACGCATAGTGACTTGTTTTTGAAATGACGAGGCAAAACTACCACCTTTGTCAAGCAGTTGAAAGGGCGGTCCAAACTATTTTGGGTTTGAAAAAATGTAGATTATTGATTATAAACAAGATACAATAGACTTGATTCCAAACTTTCTTACCACTTTCCAGACGAGATAATTGCTTTCAAGACGTTATCGACAAACAAATCACTTCCCATTATCTCTTTCATTTTGATAGGATTTCCACTTTTCAGGAATGGATCTTGATTCATAGCGTTCCAGGTTGATTACTCGCGAAGTACTTATATTACTCAAACTATTGGAATGGTGAAATGGAGGGAAAAAAACAAACACCTTGATCCCTGTTTGCAAAGCTAATTCGATAGCAGGTATCATGTCGCTATCAGCAGAAACCACATGCAAATATACGCACTATTTTTGAAAAGTCAAGAGTTTTGACTAATTTTTTTAAATAAATATGGTAAAAATTAAAGACAGACGCTATTGCTCTAACCTTCACCCATCTTTTTCCGCCGCCGACCTCTGATTTTATCCACCATATTCACGGTAGTTCCAAGATAATCCGCCTCCTCCTGACGTGATAGTTTGAAATACGAGAGGATGTAAGATTTCATTTCGCCCTCTTCTAAGTCGGGGTATTTCTGTTGCAGGGTTGCCATCAGACCGGGATAGAGCTGATCAACCACCTCAAGCATGGCCTCCCAGTGGTGTTTGTCACCATAGACAGAGGCCTCCAAATCTTTGAGAAGATGGGCTTTTTTGTTGCTGTTCAGATAGTTGTCGAGCAAAAGCATGATGCGTTGTTCTTTCATCAAGACCTCTGAGAGCCGATCGGCATAGTCCTGCTGGATTTGTTCATGTTCTGCATCCTTTTGTGCCAAGGCTTGGTTCTGCTGCTTGAAGTGGAACAGTTGGGCGTTGATGTCGGCTTCCCGTTTGCGGTTGCGAG
>CAMIWN010000023.1:0-48140 GCA_946402445.1 uncultured Bacteroidales bacterium | reverse complement strand
CTCTCCACTGTGGAGAGGGGGTTGGGGGGTGAGGTTAGGGGTTTAATCTCGGTAGGCCCCGGGTAGAACGCTCCCCCTCTCCACTGTGGAGAGGGGGTTGGGGGGTGAGGTTAGGGGTTCAATCTCGGTAGAATTAAAGAATGAAAAGAACATTAATTGGAATATATGGTCGCACCAACAGCGGCAAGAGCTCCATCATCAACAAGCTGACGGGACAATCTATAGCCATCGTCTCTGAACAAGCCGGCACCACCACCGACCCCGTGAAGAAATCCATCGAGATCTTTGGTATCGGCCCCGTCGTCCTTATCGACACCGCAGGCATCGACGACACCTCTGAACTTGGAAAAAAACGGGTGGAGAAAACTTACCAGACCTTGAAAGAGGTTGACTGCGCCCTTCTCGTCATCACTGGAAACCAGTTCGGAGAGCCTGAGATTCAGCTAATTGATCAATTCAAGGAATATGCTGTTCCATTCATTATTGTCCATAATAAGGCTGATGAAACCAGGTTGGATGCCTCTTTACAGCAACTCATTGAAAATCAGTATAATACTAAAATATTGATATTCAGCACTTTATGCGACAACTCTCAAGTTATCGTGGATGCGTTAAAGACAGCGATTCCCGAGAGTGCTTTTACGAAAGCTTCCATGTTAGGTGGACTTATCAAGCCTAACGATGTAGTGGTGCTGGTGACCCCCATCGATGACGAGGCACCAGAAGGCCGTTTGATTCTGCCTCAGGTGATGGCTATCCGCGATGCGCTTGACCAAGACTGCATCTGTGTGGTGCTCAAGGAGACCAACCTCCAGCAGTATTTCGACACCATGCCTCGTCCCGACTTGGTGGTTACCGACTCACAGGTTTTCGGATATGTCAGTAAAATCGTTCCTGACGAGGTGAGACTGACCAGCTTCAGCATCCTCTTGGCACGTCTTAAAGGAGATTATGAGAATTATGTGAAAGGCACCCCTTATCTTTCGCAGCTCAAAGATGGCGACAAGATCCTGATGCTTGAATCCTGCACCCACGAGATCAGCTGTGGCGACATCGGTCGGGTTAAGCTGCCAGCCCTCATCAGAAAGTTTACTGGCAAGCACATCGAGTTCGACTATGTGGCCGGACTGGCTCCCATCCCCAATATCGAACAATACGCCATGGCCATCCAGTGTGGCGGTTGCGTAGCTACCCGCAAACAACTCATCAACCGCACCAACCTCGCCGTCAAAGCCGGCATCCCCATCTCCAATTATGGAATGGCCATCGCCTACATAACGGGAATATTCAAAAAGGTAATAGTTTAAGTGGAAAGTTGAAAGTGGAAAGTGGAAAGTTAATTAATAATTCGCCTAATTCGCTTAATTCGCCGACAACAATAATTCGTTTAATTAGCCATAAAATAAATTAGCAGATGAAATTCAATCCAGAAAAATGTAGAATTCCCGATGAGATCAATCGTCCGTTTATTGATTCGGAAGAGATCTGGGACTTTATCAACAACACCAAGAGCACCCCTGAACGTGTTCATGAGATCATTCAAAAGTCGTTGGACAAGAACCGTCTGACGATGGAAGAGACGGCAGTGCTGGTCAACACCACCGATCCTGCCTTAGTCGAGGAGATCAAAGAAGGCGCGCGTGAACTGAAACGTCGCATCTATGGCAACCGTATCGTGCTGTTTGCCCCCCTTTATGTGGGCAACTACTGCGTCAACAACTGTTTGTACTGTGGCTTCCGTTCCTCTAACAAGGAGCAGGTGCGCACCACCCTCACCGACGAGGAGCTGGTTCGTAACGTGGAAGCTTTGGAGGACGATGGCCAGAAGCGCCTCATCCTCGTCTATGGCGAGTCGCCCAAGTATTCGCCGGAGTACATCGCACACACCGTGAAGCTCACCTACGCCACCCATAAAGGCAAGGGCAGCATCCGCCGTGTCAACATCAACGCCGCTCCCCTCGACGTGGAAGGCTTCCGCGTGGTGAAAGAGGCCGGCATCGGCACCTATCAGATCTTCCAAGAGACCTATTGTCCGGAGGTGTATAACAACTATCATCCCATCAACACCAAGAAAGGCGACTACAACTACCGTCTCACCTCTATGGACCGTGCCCAGCTGGCTGGCATCGACGACAACGGACTCGGCATCCTCTTCGGTCTTTACGACTGGCGTTACGAGGTGTTGGCCATGATCCGTCACACTAACCACTTGGAGGCTTGCTTCAATGTGGGTCCCCACACCATCTCGTTCCCCCGTATCAAGGACGCTTCGGGTCTGAATATCGACAAGAAATACTTCGTGGATGACGAGACGTTTGAGAAGATCATCGCCATCTTCCGTCTGGCAGTTCCTTACACTGGCATGATCCTCACCGCTCGCGAGGATGCTGACTTCCGCGCCCGCGCCATCGAATACGGCATTTCGCAGATCGACGGTGGCACCAACTTGCAAATCGGCGACTATAAGTATCATCACGAGGAAGAGGAGAAGAACAGCGACAAGCAGGAAGACCAAAACCTGCATCGCGAGCAGTTCAAGATTGGCGACGACCGTTCCTTAGGCGAGATCATCGACAAGCTGTTGGATCACGACTTCATTCCGAGCTTCTGCACCGCCTGCTACCGTCTCGGACGTACTGGCGAGCACTTCATGGAATTCAGCGTGCCAGGCTTCATCAAACGCTACTGCACCCCCAATGCCATCCTCACCCTCAGCGAGTACCTGGTGGACTATGCCACGCCCGAGGTGGCCGCCAAAGGCTGGAAGACCATCGAGAACAACTTCAAGAATGTAGATCCCAAGTTCCTCGACGAGCTGAAATCCAGAATTGAGCGGATTAAGAACGGAGAGAGGGATCTTTATTTTTAAGGAAGATTGAAGATTATAAGATCTTTAACTCACACAACCCACCCTTGGTGCCGACCACAAAGGCCACCGGTGGGTTGTTTTCTTGTACAAGGTCGGTCAGATAGAGCGGCTCATTCAGGATGAAGAGGCTGCAAGAGAAGGTGTTGCCCACCTTGAGTTTGGAGTTTTCGGCTTGCTCAACGATGAACTTCTGATGGCCAAGGTAATGGAAGGTGCAACGGCGATTGGGCTTCCACGAGACGAAGACACGGGCACCTACTTCCAGGTTCTCAGTGTTGATGTGGGCTGAATCCAGGGGATTGGAGCCGCTGTCACGACCAATCGTTTCGAGGAAGCTGTCCCAACTGTCGAAACCGAGGAATTTTGACAGGACATCGAGGGTGCTGTTTCGTATTTGCTCCGTGCTATCGACGTAACCCCAAAGTCTTTTCAGGGTGGCGTAACTGACAGTCTGCCGGGTGCGTTCCTGGATGGCACATTCGAGAAAGTAAAAGTCATTGGGGGTGAGCATCTTGCGATTCAAGTCATCCTCAATCCTTTTTTTGAGCTCATTGATTTCAGGACTGGTCTTTTGTAGCATCTCGTGAAAATTTTCCAAAAGTAAGCTTTTTTCCCAATCCCCGCCAATACATTTTGGTTCATTTTGTCATTTCATCGTAAAAATGTTTATTTTTGCGTATTAAATGGTCATTATGGACGAAATCAGCACATCAGGACCGATTCAGGAACAGTTTTTCCATCCCACTGAGATGAAGGCCACCTACGAGAAGGTGCCATGCCATGGATTCAACCAACTGGTGAAGATGAAACGGCAAGGAAGATGGTATATGCTGAAAGGGCTGAAACCCGAGTTCCAACAACAAGTCGTCAACCTGGAGCTGCTGAAGAAAGAGTATGAGCTGATGGCAATGCTCGACCATCCCAACATCGTCAGGGTGGCCTTTAAGGAGGTCAATGAGGAGTTCGGCCCTTGCATCGTCATGGAATACATCGATGGCGTGACCCTTGATCAGTTTCTTGAGAGCAACCCTTCGTGGCGGGAGCGCCGTAAAATCGTTGATCAGCTGGTGGATGCCTTGACCTACATCCACAGCAAGCAGGTCCTTCATCGCGACTTGAAGCCGAGCAACATCCTTATTACGCGCAACGGCAACAACGTGAAGATCATCGATTTCGGCTGGTCCGACACCGACGACTATGCCATCTTGAAGCAGTCGGCTGGCACCAAGAAATACATGGCTCCAGAACAGTTGGTGCCCGACCAAAAAACCGATTGTCGCACTGACATCTATGCCTTTGGTTTGCTGTTACGGATGTTGTTTCCGCATCGCTACCGCCTTGTTTCTAACCAATGTACCCAAAAAGACCCCGCTCAACGCTATCCCGACATGGAGGCGGTGCGTAAAGCTTTGGAACGCCAAGACCAAATCAGGAGATCCTCGCCTCTGCTGATGACCGTGTTGCTCGCGGCGTTGTGTGTGTGGTTGGTCGCGCGGCGACCGGCTGCTTCCCCCGAGCCGAATGGAACCATAATCAGTGTCATGACGGTCGATGAGAAGAATTACTTGGACGAAGCTTCATGGTATTTGTCCAAGCTATTGCAACCCGTCATCCAGGAAGCCAAACAAGGCAAGGAATATCGTGAAGTGTTGTTGGCAAGATTGTCGAAAACCATTGCGGAAATGAAGGAATTGCGCAATACGATGAGCTTGATGTATTCGGGTGACAATCAGAAAAAGACGACTTTTGATGTGAATCATATTCAAACCGTGGAGAATTGGCACAAATATGCCACAGAAGTCATCAGCGACCATTGCAGGTCGTACAAAGAGGATTATCAAAAGCATCAGATTGACCAAGCCGCCTACGACAGTTTGGAATGGCTTGTCTCCGCCGAGGTGGTCACCTTGCCCGTCGCTGGCGTGACGGCCACCACCGCCACTGGGGTCATCGATGTGGTTGGAAAGAGCTATTGTGGCGGGATGGAGATGGGATTGTGTTGGGGGATGCTACATAATCCCACTGTGAAGGGACAACACGCCTGCTGCGACTATTTGGGCGACAGCATTGTCCTAAGCGGGTTGCTTCCCGATGCCATCTATTTTGCCAGGGCGTATCTATCAGGAAGTGTCGGCATTGTTTACGGCAATGAGATCACTTTTACCACGCTGCCTTCCCAAAACGACATGCCGTTGCCCGAGGGCGCTTTGCCAGGGCTTTTCTCGGTGGGGGAAGGCAAGCAGGTGTATTTCTCGAAAGGCAACCTCCAATACAGGGCTACGACGGGAACTTGGCGTTTCGCTGAGCATCAGTACGATATCATCGGGAAAGATAACAACAAGATTTCGGAGACCTACGACGGCTGGATCGACTTGTTCGGCTGGGGTACGAGTGGCTACGACCATGGCGCGGTGAACTGGCAGCCCTGGAGTGGCAACAAGGACACGCAAAGCAATGCCTTGCATCATGCCTACGGCGAGGCTTCGTGCAACCTTTACGACCAGTCGGGCCAGGCCGACTGGGGCTATAACGCCATCTCGAACGGCGGCAACCGGGAAAACCAATGGCGTACGATGAGCAGGGATGAATGGGTGTATCTGTTTCACGTGCGCAACACCGCATCGGGTATTCGTTTCGCCCATGCAACGGTCAACGGCAGGCGCGGCTTTGTGATGTTGCCCGACCACTGGAAGACCTCTCGTTATCAACTGAATTGTGTCAATGAGGTGGGGAAAGATTACAAAAGTAACATCATTTCCTTGTCCGATTGGCAGGGTGTGTTGGAGCCTTCGGGGGTCGTGTTTTTGCCAGAGGCGGGAGCGCGTACCATCGACGGTGTCTATGAGGATATACCTGCCTATCACACCTCGACGGCCGCTGCTGAATGCGCCTATCTGATGCAAGATGGCGGTGTGGGTGCCGGTGCCCATCGTGGCGAT
The DNA here is from genome assembly GCA_946402445.1 of uncultured Bacteroidales bacterium. GTDB lineage: Bacteria > Bacteroidota > Bacteroidia > Bacteroidales > F082 > Limimorpha. The sequence continues at coordinate 42,332 of CAMIWN010000023.1, read as the reverse complement.
GGCCTCGCGGTGCGGTTGGTGAGGGAGGTGGAATAAAAACGACCACGATATATTAAATTTCTAGTTTCGTGGATGATTATAAGCTGTCTATTTGTCCACGAAATGATATTTTATATATTTCGTGGACAAATAAATGTCCAAAATGCTTGGTGGTTCGCAAATTTTTTTGTTTATTTGCACCGTAATCAAGTTGACAAGAATATGGGCATCATCATCGGAAGGAAACGTGAGTCAGAGGAACTCATGAACATATATCATCGCCATCAGGCTCAATTAGTCGCGGTTTACGGACGCAGGCGTGTTGGCAAGACTTATCTTGTCAGAGAACTATTCAAGGATCGTTTTGTGTTTTATCATACAGGATTGTCGCCTCTCGAATTGGAGGACACAAACCAACTGGAGGCTCAGCTGACGGCATTCAATTCCAGTTTGATCCGTTATGGAGCCGAAACGGATGTCCGCCCCAAGAACTGGACGGAAGCATTCAACAGGCTTTCTGCCTTGATTGACAAGGCGGATAAGAGCCAGCGTGCGGTGGTGTTTATTGACGAGATGCCATGGATGGACACACCACGGTCGGGCTTTATGACTGCCTTTGAGCATTTTTGGAATGGCTGGGGTGCTGGACAAGACCATCTGATGCTCATCGTCTGCGGGTCGGCTACTTCATGGATACAAGACAATTTCATCAACTCATACGGTGGGCTCTATGACCGAGTGAATGCTGAAATACAACTTTCGCCCTTTAGTCTCCACGAAGCCGAGCAAATGCTGCAGATGCTGAATGTCACGATGTCACGATACGACATCCTGCAACTCTATATGACCGTGGGAGGCATTCCGATGTATCTGAGCTATGTGCAGCCTGGCTTCAGCCTTGCTCAGGTCATCGATAGCCTGTTTTTTGACCGTAAAGCAAAGCTGAAGGACGAGTTTGATCGCCTGTTCAACTCCATCTTCCGCTCGCCTGAACCCTATAAGGTCATCATCAAGCTGTTGGCGAAAAGGCATGAAGGCTTTAGCCGCGATGAGATTGTCCGGATGACTGGAATTCCTTCCGGCAAAGGTCTTTCTGATATGCTCCGGGCATTGGTGGCGGGCGATTTTATTGAATATTACAAACCCTTTGAGAATGACAAGCGAAATAAGAAGTATCGTCTTATTGACCCTTTCTGCTTGTTCTATCTTGATCAAGTAGAAAAACAAAACAGAGGAGAACACTTCTGGCGCGATAACGAGAACAGTCCAGTCCTGCATCCATGGCGTGGACGAGCCTTTGAGAACGCCTGCCTCTATCATATAGGTCAAATCAAATCAGCCTTGGGGGTGGGTGGTGTCAGTTCCGAGAATGCTGCATGGACGATGCGAGGTATAGAAGGGCAGAAAGGAATGCAAATCGACCTTATCATCAACCGTTCCGACCGAGTGGTTAATCTGTGCGAGATGAAATTCGTCAACACTGAGTTCGCGGTAACGAACGATTATGAGATGAAGCTCCGCGAGCGCCTGAATTGGATGATAGAGCACGTAAGTCGTCGCCACAATGTACAGATGACACTCGTTACCACATACGGTCTGAAATACGGTATCCATAGCGGCGTTTTCCAGAAAGTGGTAACCCTTGACCATCTGTTTGAGCCTTAGTCCTCAACACAAGTTGACGTTATTCCATTCGCGGTGCGCTTGGTGCTGGAGGTGGAATAAAAATGCGTTTATTTCGCTACGAAACCACAAAAACGCAGTTCGTAGCGAAATAAACGCTGAATTCATCGCCCCCCCCTTGTCTGGGGTGGTCATTTCGACAGGTTTCAGAATCCTTTATATCTTCTTGATAATCAGGCCAATGTAAAATGACCCAAAATGACCCAACGGAACAAGTATTTTTTTTAATTTATTTGTATGGGAAAAACTATGTCTGACAAGGAAGAGATGTTTTTCTATATGAAATCAAAGTATAAAATGAATTATATTGTTATGACCAAACTATTACATTTCAACAAATGGTATCTACCGTTACTCATTGTTTTGCTTTCGAGCTTTGTGGAAACAACAAAACTTCATGCCCAAAGCTCGTTACCCGAAGGTGCGCTCAATGGTTTGTTCTCGGTGTCGGAGAATACGCAGGTTCGTTTTTCTCAAGGCAACCTCCAATACCAAGCCTCAACTAGCACTTGGCGTTTTGCGGAGAACCAATGGGACTATGTTGGTTCAACCAACTCGAAGATTTCCCAGTCATATAATGGCTGGATAGACCTTTTTGGTTGGGGAACTAGTGGATATAATCACGGAGCTACCTGTTACCAGCCGTGGAGTACAAGTGATGATTATAACACTGGTTATTTTTATTATGGTGCCTACGGTCGTTATGATTATAATCTCTATGATAATACAGCACAGGCTGACTGGGGCTACAATGCAATTATCAATGGTGGCAACACGGAGAATTATGGCTGGTATACACTAACTGATGAGGAATGGTATTATCTGTACAAAAGTAGATCTACAACAAGTGGAATCCGCTATGCCAAAGCCAACGTGAACAATGTGAATGGTGTGATTCTGTTGCCTGATGACTGGAGAGCAAATTACTATAGCCTAAGCGACACGAATGACATGGAAGCCAGATTCTACATTAATACCATCAGTCAATCCCAGTGGGCGACATTGGAGCAACATGGTGCAGTTTTCCTACCAGCTGCTGGGCGACGATATCACACCTCTGTCGAAGATGTTAATTCTGATGGCCACTATTGGTCTTCGAGCAGCAACACTAGTTTTCTTAAGCATGCGTATTGTCTGGACTTTGATAATGATGATCTCAATTGCTACCACAATTATCGGTACTACGGCTATTCTGTTCGCCTTGTTCGTTTTGTTCAAGATTGTTCCGTGACTGTCAACCCCAGCATAGCTGAGGGAGGCGCGGTGAGCGGGCAAGGTATCTACAGTCGAGGTTCCTACTGTACACTTACCGCTAATGCCTTTTCAGGCTACACATTCTTATATTGGACAGAGAACGGGTGGACGGTTTCATATGACGCTGAATATAGCTTTAGGGCTGTTCGCAATAGAAATCTGATAGCTGTATTCAGTAACAATAGTGGGAACGGTGTGCTAACAGGCCTTTTCAGTGTCAATGCGAGTGGGGAGCAGGTGCAGTTTTCTCAGGGAAATCTGCAATATCAGGCAAGTACCAATACATGGCGTTTTTCTGGTAATCAATGGGATTACATCGGAGGTTTCAACATGAGTATTTCGCAAACCAATACTGGCTGGATTGACTTGTTTGGCTGGGGTACCAGTAACTATAACCATGGAGCAGTTTGTTATTATCCTTGGGCTACTAGCAAAACCCCTAGTGACTACTATGCCTATGGCGGTGCCAGCTATAGTCTATATGACCAGACGGGCAAAGCAGACTGGGGATACAACGCCATCAGCAACGGAGGAAACCAGACAAATCTATGGCGCACGTTGTCTATTGAGGAATGGAAGTATGTGCTCAACACCCGAAGCACATCGAGTGGTATTCGTTATGCCATAGCCAAAGTGAACAAGGTGATGGGCATTATTTTGTTGCCGGATGACTGGAGTTCCAGTTATTATAGTCTGAACCATACGAACTCTTCTTCTTGGGGCTACGACGAAAACGTCATTTCAATGACACAATGGGCTACCTTGGAGCAGCATGGAGCAGTTTTCCTTCCTTGTGGGGGTGATAGGACTGAATCACCGCTAACCTATCCACCGACTTATGTCATAGGTGCGGGATCTCATGGTTCCTATTGGTCGTCCTCGTGCTCTAACGATGATGACACCCGAGCGCTATCGGTGTCAACAGTTGCTTCTGCCAAATATGACTTTCGCCACATTGGTAATTCCGTGCGTCTTGTTCGTCCTTTTAAGAGCTATTCTATCAATGCTTACCCCAATCCAGCTGCAGGAGGCAGCATCAGTGGTGTGGGCATCTACGAACATGGTGCTACCTGTACGCTAATGGCCACTCCAGCCACAGGCTATCACTTCGTCAACTGGACACAGAATGGTTCCCAGGTCTCTACCAATTTAAACTACCAATTTACGGTCACCGCTGCGAGGACACTCGTTGCCAACTTCGCCCCGAACACCTACACGGTGACCCTGAACACTAATAACGGTACCATCAACAGCGGCAACGTCATCTCCTACACTTACGGAGTGGGGGCGACCCTGCCCACCAATGTCACCCGCACGGGATATACGTTTGGAGGCTGGTACGACAATGCCAACCTCTCGGGTACAGCGGTGACAACTATATCTACTACTGCCACGGGCAACAAGACCTTCTGGGCCAAGTGGAATAACTTAAGCTACGTCATTAGTGCTACGGCAAATCCTACGGTAGGTGGCACGGTGAGCGGCGCCGGTTCCTATAACTATGGGGCCAGTTGCACGGTGACGGCCACCCCAGCCACGGGTTATAACTTCACCAAGTGGACAAAGAACGGCACCCAGGTGTCCACCAGTGCCAGCTATACCTTCACGGTAAATGGAGCAGCCACCTACGTAGCCCAGTTCACGAAAAAGACCTACACCATCACGGCCACGGCCAACCCGACGGCGGGCGGCAGCATCACAGGAACCGGCACCTACGAACACGGATCCAGCTGCACGCTGACGGCCACCCCGGCCACGGGCTACTCCTTCGTCAACTGGACGTCGGGTAATTCCCAAGTATCCACCAACGCAAGCTATCAGTTCACGGTTACTGGAGCAAGGACGCTCGTCGCCAACTTCGCCCCGAACACCTACACCGTGACGCTGAACACCAACGACGGCACCATCAACAGCGGCAACGTCACCTCCTACACCTACGGAGAAGGCGCCACCCTGCCCACCGATGTCACCCGCACGGGTTATACCTTCGGCGGCTGGTACGACAATTCTGGTTTGACTGGCACAGCGGTGACCTCCATTTCCACTACCGCCACGGGTAACAAGACCTTCTGGGCCAAGTGGACCATCAACAGCTACGCCATCGGTGTTTCCGCCAACCCGACAGCAGGCGGTACGGTAACTGGAGCCGGCAATTATAACTATGGGGCCAGCTGCACGCTGACCGCCACCCCAGCCACGGGCTACAACTTCACCAAGTGGACGAAGAACAATGCCCAGGTTTCCACCAGTGCCAACTACACCTTCACCGTCACCGAGGCTGCCGATTATGTTGCCGTGTTCACCAAGAAGACCTACACCATCACTGCCACAGCCAACCCGACGGCGGGCGGCACCATCACGGGGGCAGGCACCTACGAACACGGAGCCAGCTGCACGCTGACGGCCACGGCCAACACGGGCTACCACTTCGTTAATTGGACACAGAACGGCTCCCAGGTCTCCACCAACGCAAGCTATCAGTTCACGGTCACTGGTGGGAAAACCCTCGTCGCGAACTTCGCCCCGAACACCTACACCGTGACGCTTAACACCAATGAGGGTATCATCAACAGTGGCAACGTTACCTCCTACACCTACGGAGTGGGAGCGACCCTGCCCACCGATGTCACCCGCACGGGTTATACCTTCGGTGGCTGGTACGCCAATGCCAACCTCACGGGCACGGCGGTGACATCCATTGCAACCACCGCCACGGGTGACAAGACCTTCTGGGCGAAGTGGACGATCAACAGCTACACCATCGGGGCTTCCGCCAACCCGACAGCGGGCGGCACGGTGAGCGGGGCAGACACCTATAACTATGGCGCCAGCTGCACGCTGACGGCCACCCCAGCCACGGGTTACAACTTCACCAAGTGGACGAAGAACAATACGCAAGTTTCCACTAGTGCAAGCTATACCTTCACCGTCACCGAGGCTGCCGACTATGTCGCTGTGTTCACCAAGAAGACCTACTCCATCATAGCCACGGCCAACCCGACGGCGGGCGGCACCATCACCGGCGCCGGCACTTATGAACACGGATCCAGCTGCACCTTGGTGGCTACCCCGGCCACGGGCTACTCCTTCGTCAACTGGACACAGAACGGCACCCAGGTTTCCACCAACGCAAGCTACCAGTTCACGGTCACCGGTGGGAAAACCCTCGTCGCGAACTTCGCCCCGAACACCTACATGGTGACCCTGAACACCAACGACGGCACCATCAACAGCGGTAACGTCACCTCATACACCTACGGAGTGGGAGCCACGTTGCCCACCGATGTCACCCGCACGGGATATACCTTCGGTGGCTGGTACGACAATGCCAACCTCTCGGGTACGGCGGTGACATCCATTTCCATTACTGCCACGGGTAACAAGACCTTTTGGGCCAAGTGGACCATCAACAGCTACACCATCGGCGCTTCCGCCAACCCGACGGCGGGCGGCACGGTGAGCGGCGCTGGCACCTATAACTATGGCGCCAGCTGCACGCTGACGGCCACCCCCAACACGGGCAACACTTTCGTGAACTGGACGGAGAACGGCACGACGGTCTCCACCGACGCGACCTACAGCTTCACGGTGACGGGTCCGAGAACGCTGGTAGCCAACTTCAGCCTCAACAGCTACAGCGTCACTGTGACGGCTGACCCAGTGGAGGGCGGCACCATCACGGGTGCTGGCACCTACGCCCATGGCGCCAATGTCACCCTGACGGCCACGGCCAACACAGGCTACACCTTCGTCAACTGGACGAGGGACGGCGTCGAGGTCTCCACCAGCCCCGCCTACAGCTTCACCGTGACCGGTCCCGGCAACTATGCGGCCCACTTCAGCCTCAACAGCTACGAGGTGCTGACGGGCGCCGATCCCGAGGTGGGCGGCACCGTCACGGGCGGCGGCACCTACAACTATGGCGAGACCGCCACGCTGACGGCCACCGCCAACGAGGGCTACACCTTCGACCATTGGAGCGACGGCTACGCCTCGGAGTACTTCACCATCGAGAGCCTTGAGGACGGGAATACGATTACGCTGACTATTGGAGCTCTAGTGACTCAAGCCCAGATGCAAAGCATCTCTTACTCCATCGATGACGGCGCTACTTGGAACACCACCACCATCGACGACACTGAACAGGTAATCAGCGTGAGTGTCAATGTCCATGAGAAAGTGTTATGGAAGGGGACGGGGGTGCGCATGGCAACCAGCTGGGAGGCGTCCAGTTGGTGCTCTTTCAATGGCACGAAACAACACATCGTATATGGTAATATCGCCAGTCTGCTTTTTGGCGATGATTTTGAGGGGCAGACCGTTATGCCAACGGCGACAAACAACGATGGAAGGAACTACCAACGATTGTTCTCTGGCGATACCAAGCTGGTTTCGGCCCAACATTTGATACTTCCTTTCACCACTTTGAGACAAATATGTTACTGGCACATGTTCAACGGTTGCACCTCATTGACCACAGCACCAGAAGTCTTGCCTGCCACCACTTTGCCATATATTTGTTATGGAAGCATGTTCTTGGGCTGCTCGTCGCTGACCACAGTGCCAGATTTGCCAGCTACCGCCTTGGCACAAGAATGTTATGCAGGAATGTTCAGAGGATGTACATCATTGAAAAAAGTACCAGAATTGCCGGCAACGACAATGGCAACAAAATGTTATGAGCAAATGTTTATGTCCTGCACTTCTCTTACTACAGCCCCCGCCTTGCCTGGTACGACCTTGGCTAGTTATTGTTATAGAAACATGTTTCAAGGGTGTACATCTCTGACTCGGGTGCCTGGTATCCTTCCTGCCATGGAATTGCAACCTTACTGCTATTCTCAAATGTTCAGAGGATGCACTGCGTTAAATACTTCACCTATCCTGCCAGCACCTGTTCTGGTAGAACGTTGTTATGAATATATGTTCAATGGGGACAGTTCATTAAACAAAGTCACTTGTCTTGCCACAGACATTTCGGCCTCCGATCCCGTCGTGAGTTGGATGACCAACGTCGGTCAAGGCGGCACTTTCTACAAGCATCCAGCAATGACGGCTTGGCCGCAACCCTCTGGCACAGGTATTCCTGGTACCTGGACCGTCGTGGACAACACCACCGACTACCAGACTCCCTTCGAAGAGCAATACTTCACTATAGAGAGCCTTGAGGACGGGAACACGATTACGCTGACCATCGGTTCGGCGGTGACTTCGGCACAGATGTCCTCTATTTCTTATTCAACCGACAACGGTGCTACATGGAACACCACCACTATTGACAATACCACCCAGACCATCTCCGTCACACTGAACAACGGGCAAAAGGCCATTTGGAAAGGGTTGGGACGGTGCATGGCATCGGGCTACAATAACGAAACCCAGTGGAGCATCTTCACTGGCACCAAACATCACATTGTATATGGCAATATTGCCAGCCTTCTCTTTGGTGATGACTTTGTCGGTCAGATTGTGCTGCCAGGAGGAACAAACAACGGTAGGAATTACCAGGCATTATTTAGGGAAAATGCTAATTTAGTTTCGGCTCATAACTTGGTTATTCCATTTACCATTCTTCAAAACAATTGCTATGCCGCCATGTTCCAAAGCTGCACTTCTCTGACATCGGCACCCGAACTGCCTGCAATGAACATGACACAGTATTGCTATTCCAGTATGTTTAGGTATTGTAGTTCCCTAATTTCGGTTCCAGTGCTTCCTTCGTTGACGATGTCGTACGCATGTTATAGTTCAATGTTCCAAGGATGCACTTCTTTGACGCAAGCACCTGAATTGCCTGCACCCACTTTGGTTTCAACTTGCTATCAAGCTATGTTTACTGGCTGCACCTCGTTAAACGAAGTCACTTGCTTGGCAACCGACATCTCTGCTACCAATTGCACTGCTAGCTGGCTGAACGGCGTTGCCTCCATCGGCACCTTCCACAAGGCTTCGAGTATGAACGACTGGCCTACGGGCGTCTCGGGCATCCCGAGCGATTGGACGGCGATTGAACCCGACCCGGTTGATCCAACCGAGCCCAACTTCAGCTACATGGTGACCGATGACCGTTACTGGCTGGCCCACTTCACCCTCAACAGCTACGACATCACAGCTTCGGCCAACCCGAACGAGGGCGGCGCCGTCACTGGCTCAGGCACCTACAACCATTTCGACAACTGCACCCTGACGGCCGCGGCCAACACGGGCTACACCTTTGTCAACTGGACAAAAGAGGGCAATGCGGTGTCAAACGACGCCGAATATACCTTCCAGGTAAGCGACGCGGGCGATTATGTGGCCAACTTTAGTCTTAACAGCTATGTCATCGCCGCTTCGGCCAACCCGATCGCTGGCGGTACCGTGACAGGAGCTGGCTCCTATAACCACTTCGAGAGCTGTACACTGACGGCCAACGCCAGTGAAGGCTATACCTTCGTCAACTGGACCGAGAACGGAACTGAGGTCTCCACAGATGCCACCTTCCAATTCACCGTCACGGGCGAACGCTCGCTGGTCGCCAACTTCAGCCTCAACAGCTACGACATCACCGCCTCGGCCAACCCGAACGCCGGTGGCACCGTCACCGGAGCTGGCACCTTCAACCATGGTGAAACCTGCTCGCTGACCGCCTCCGCTGCTGAAGGCTATACCTTCGTCAACTGGACCGAGAACGGAACTGAGGTGTCCACCGACGCCATCTTCCAATTCACCGTGACGGGCGCATGCTCGCTGGTCGCCAACTTCAACCTCAACAGCTACGACATCACCGCTTCGGCCAACCCGACCGAAGGCGGCACCGTGACAGGCGCAGGCTCCTACAACCATGGTGAAAGCTGCTCGCTGACCGCCTCCGCTACCGAAGGATATACCTTCGTCAACTGGACCGAGAACGGCACCGAGGTGTCCCCCGAAACCACCTTCCAATTCACCGTGACGGGCGGACGCTCGCTGACCGCCAACTTCAGCCTCAACAGTTATGACATCACCGCCTCGGCCAATCCGACCGCCGGCGGCACTGTCAATGGCGCAGGTACCTTCAACCATGGTGAAACCTGCTCGCTGACGGCCACCGCTGCCGACGGCTACACCTTCGAGAACTGGACCGAGAACGGTGTCGAGGTCACCAGGGAAATGGCATACACCTTCACCGTGACGGGCGCCCGTACGCTCGTTGCGAACTTCTCGCTCGACATATACGCCGTCACGGCCGAGGCCAACCCGACCGAAGGCGGCACCGTCGCCGGTGAGGGCTTCGTGGACGGTGAAGGCGACTTCGCCTATGGCTCCACCTGCTCGGTGACAGCAACGGCTAACGAAGGTTACACCTTCGTCAACTGGGCAAAATTCGGCGTTGAGGTCGCTACGACGGCCACCTATACCTTCACCGTGGAAGCTCCGACTGCCCTGGTCGCCAACTTCAGCCTCAACAGCTACGACATCACCGCTACGGCCAACCCAATCGCCGGTGGTACCGTCAATGGAGCTGGAACCTTCAACCATGGTGAAAACGTGACCCTCTCGGCTACGGCCAACGAGGGCTATACCTTTGTCAACTGGACTGAGAATGGCGAGGAGGTCTCCACGGATCTTACGTATCTTTTCACGGTGACAGGAGAACGCTCTTTAACCGCTAACTTCAGTCTGAACAGTTATGAGATTACCGCTGAGGTTAACCCAACTGAGGGTGGTACTGTTACTGGAACAGGAACTTATAACCATTTCGATGAATGTACGCTGACGGCCACTGCTAACGAGGGCTATACCTTTGTCAACTGGACTGAGAATGGCGAGGAGGTCTCCACGGATCTTACGTATCTTTTCACGGTGACAGGCGACCGTAGCCTTGTGGCGAACTTTGTTGAAACGATAACGCCTGCCACCAACCACTGGACACCGCAATCCTCCGCTTTCGCCTTTAACATGACGCTGACTGGGGTCATCCAGATCAACGGCGTGGAACAGACCTCCGACCAGTTGGAGGTGGGTGCCTTCTGTGGCGACGAATGCCGCGGCAGCCAGCAGACCTACTACTTCGCCCCAGCTCAACGCTATATCGTGCAGCTTATCATCTACGGTGAAACGGGTGACATGATCTCCTTCCGTCTCTACGACCATGCGACAGAACAGGAGATTGACCTCGTGTCGCCTGCCCCCGTCGCCTTCAACGCCGATGGCTATGGCTCCTTGTCTAACCCCTATGTGCTGAACTTCTCCTCATCCATCACCCAGACCACCGCTCTCACCCAGGGCTGGAACTGGTGGGGTACCTATATCGAGCTTGCGGGCAATGACGGCCTCAGCCAGCTGGAAAACAGCTTGGGTGAGCATGGACTGACGATCAAGTCGAGGGAGAACGGTTTCGCGGAGCCTTTCAGCGACGGAAGCTGGTATGGCAACCTGACCTCACTCTGCAACGAACAGATGTATATGATCCGCACTGATGCCGATTGCGAGGCCAGTGTCACGGGACAGCCCGCCATCGCGGCCAACCATCCCATCACCCTTAACCCGGGCTGGACATGGATCGGATTCCCGAGCCAGCAGCCCATGAGCGTCGGCACCGCCATGAGTGGCATCACCCCACAAGGCGATGACATCGTCAAGGGTCGCAATGGCTACGCCACGTACTACGCTGGCGACGGCAACTGGTACGGCACCCTCAACACCCTGGAGCCTGGACAAGGCTATATGTACCAGTCGCTCGGCGACGAGGCCAAGACATTGGTTTATAATACTAACCGTAGCGAGGCCACCCGCGCCAACGTCACTCCGGAACACAACATGTTCAAGCCTTACGCTGGCGACTATGCCAACAACATGACCCTCACCGCTGTGGTGGAACTCAACGGCCACGAGCTGCGCCAAGAAGGTTATGAGCTGGCCGCCTTCGTCGGCGACGAGTGCCGAGGCAGCGTGAAACTGCTGTGGGTCGCTCCGTTGGATCGCTATGTGGCCTTCCTGACCGTGTTTGGCGAGCAGGACGAGACGTTGACGTTCTGTCTCACTGACGGCACCGCCATCGCTACCGCCGCCGAAAAGCAGACGTTCACCGTTGATGCCACCCTGGGAACCCTCACCAGCCCCGTTGTCTTGCGCTTCGGCAACCTCGGCATCGATGACAGTGTGATGCCTCAGGTGTCGGTCTATCCCAACCCGTCCGACGGCGTGTTCCAGGTGGAAGGCACCGGCATCGAGAGGGTGGAGGTTTACAACACCCTGGGTCAGCGCGTCTTCATGGAGAAAGCCAAGGCCGACATGATGAGTGTGGATCTCAGAGCCCAGGCCGAAGGCCTCTATACGCTGCGTGTGGTCACCGCCAATGGAGTTTCAGTTCATAATATTGTAAAGAGATAATAGATAAAAACGTAATAATCATGAAAAAACAACTTTTATTTCTGATCCTCATGCTGGCTGGCGGCGTATTGTCTGCTGGCCATTGGAACCCAGTAACTGCCCCTTACGCCTTGAACATGACGATGACGGGTGTCATCCAGTTCTATGGGATAGAGCAGCAGAGCGCCGCCCTCGAGGTGGGGGTGTTCTGCGGCGATGAATGCCGTGGAAGCCAGCAGCCTGAGTACTTCGCCCCTGCGCAGCGTTATGTGCTGTGGCTCACTGTTTACGGTGCCGAAGGCGATGAGTTCACGTTCAAGCTCTACAACCACGACAGTGGCGAGGAGCTGGAGCTGGGTATGGAGGAGACGCTGGTTTTCAACGCCGACGGCTACGGCAGCCTGTCGAACCCGTATCTGATGAATTTCAAGGCTGCGGCTTCGTCGTCATCAGAAACCCAGTGTGTCGATGTGCCCATCCTTTTGATGCAGGGCTGGAACTGGATCAGCTGCCTGCTCACCGAGGTGAAGCCGATAGAGGAGGCGTTGAGCAATCTCGTCCCCAACAATGGCGACATGATCAAGGGTCAGGGCAACAACAGCACCTACGATGCCTCGACAGGCCAGTGGGTGGGTTCTCTTCGGCTGATGATTCCCGGCGAGGGTTACATATACCTGCGAAACGGTGGGACGACGACGTTCATCTATCCAAAGTAAGGCGTTTCGTTTTATATAATTCATTCCTCTGTTGACGCTCCCCGGAAATGCTTTCTGGGGAGCGTCAAAATTTTACGGAAGTCCTTAGAAGCTGTTTTGATTTTTTTTCGAGCTTATTTGAGAGGGATTTTTGAGGATGATTTTTCTGTTGAGCGAACGACGATAGCGGGCTATCGGAGCGAGCGAAACAAAAAATCAGACCAAAAAGACCCTCAAAGAAGCCGAAAAAGAAAAAATCAAAAACTTTAAACAAAAAATCAAAACAGCTTCTTATATCCCAATGTGTCGGAGCCTGTCGCGAATCAAGTCGAGAAAACGTTGTTTGAAATCCTCGGAAAGGAAAGACCGGGCAATCATCGCCTCCCATGCGGGCATCCAACAATCCGGCCAAGAGGTTTTTGTAGTAAATTGTTGCGGCTCTTATGATTCAAGGTGTTTGGGAGCGGGTCTCATTTCATAGTTAAAGAGGTTGAGCACCTGGTTTACCTTGTCGAGCTTGCGGTGCGCTTGGTGTGGGAGGTGGAATAGCGTTACATAAATAAATCATCCAGTTTCACCTGGCTCTGGATCATTTCGGAATACATCCCTTTAGCCACACCTTCGGTGGTGATAAGGGTGAGCCAGGAAGCGTGGCGAAGTCCTGTCTCTTTCATGAAGGTGTTTCGTCTCAGGTTGATTTTTTCGTACTCGTTTTTATCCAGCAAATAGCTGCCTTCGCAGTATTTCACTTCGCACACATTGACGATTTTGTCAGCGCGTTCAATGATGATGTCAATTTGCGCGGAGGGCACTGATGTTTTACTGCGCCAGGAGTAGCTGAGGGTGGAGATGCCGTCGATGCGGAGTGCCCGTTTGATTTGCGGGATATGGGCCATACAGATTCGTTCGTAGGCCAGTCCCATCCATGTGTTCACCTCAGGGGTGTTGATATGGTGTGACCAATAGTCAAATTCAACCTCGGCTCGGTCAGCGAAGGTCAGGTAAAAGAGGCTGAAAAAGTCGCATAGTTGGAAGATGGCGTCTTTACTTTTGATTTCTTTTTCCCTGACGATGTTTTTCCTTATAAGATCGCAATAGACCAGATCGTCTAACTTGTCGCCCAGATGACCGTTGTTGGCGCATTTCAGTTGGGTTGCCCGAGTCTCTTCCGAAGATTTTTTCCATGGCGTTGCTGTTTGATGACCCTGTAAAGATAGTGTAAAAGAAGGGAAAAAACAAAGTGTTTCGGGCGAAATCTATGTATTTTTATATCGATTTCGCCCGAATACTATAATTCTCGGGCGAAATCCACCTATTTTCGGATAGATTTCGCCCGAATCTTTATATCTTTTTGAATCTTGTCTATCACACCTCGACTGCCGCCGGTGCGCATCGTGGCGACGGCTTTGCGGTGCGGTTGGTGCGGGAGGTGGAATAAAACAAATCTGTTTTCTTTTATCGAATCATTCTGAACCTTACTTCAAAAACTCCTTAGCCAAGGCGTTCACGGCATTGGCATCGATTGGTTCCAAGATGATTTCCGCGGGTTCCAGATCCAAGAGGAACTGCATGTAGTTGGGAAGTGTCAGCAAAGGCCCTTCACGTCCGACATTGTAGTCGCCGAACTTGATGACATGCTTAATCTGATATTTCTCGGGATGGTTTAACACAGTCTTGACGCTTTTGGACTGAGCTGTTTTGGCTTTAACCTCCAGCGGGATACATTCGCCTCCCATCCGCACCAGGAAGTCCAGTTCCAAGCCGGAATCCTTCTGGAAATAATAAAGGTTCTGCGCTTTTTTGTGTAACGTGTCGGCCATCAGGTTCTCAAAGATGGCGCCTTTGAATCCTCCCAGATTCCCTTGTAGGATGTCGGCTCGAATGCCAGGTCCAAGCATCTCGATGAGCAATCCGATATCGGCTGTATAAACCTTGAACACATTATCCTTGGCGTTGCCTTCCATGGGAAGGCCAGTAATATCGGTATTGTAGCAGCGACAGATGATGCCGGCGTCCTCCAGCCATTGCAGTGATCCCAGATAGGTCTCGCTTCGGCCTCCAGGCTTCACTTTGTTATATTGGAACTTTTTGTTGTCTTTGGCCAACTGTTTTGGAATGGAGTTGAAACACTCGCGTATGTGAGGCTTGTCCTTGTCAGGGGCATATTTCACCATATCGTCGCGATACTCCTTTAGAATGGACTTGTAAGCCTTGCTGACCTCGTTCATGTTGTTGGTTTGGAGGAATGCGTTGATCGCTTCGGGGAGTCCCCCGACGGCAACATAGAGATTCAGGAGATTCTTCATTGCGAAGTGGATGCCTTCGGGCACAGGCGACGCTTCCTGATAGCATTTCTTGAGCGCTTCGACAACTTCATCGCTGATGCCATTTGCCCACAAAAACTCCTCAAAATCCAACGGATTCATCTCGATGATATCTTCAGAACCCACAGGCACCGAGTTGATACCAGGAGCCTGCTGACCGATCAGCTTCCTCCGTTTTTTCTTCTTCTCGTCACCATATCCCTGAACGCCCAGCAGTGAGCCTGTTGCAATTACATCAAAGCGTCCGTCTTCTTTGAAAAACTTCAGTGAGGTGCGCGCTTCGGGACATTCTTGGATCTCGTCAAAGATGAAGCAGGTCTCACCAGGAATGAATGTGACTCCCTGAATCTGCGCCGAAAGGTTGAGCAAAATAGTATTGACGTTTTTGGAACCCAAGAATGCTTTGATGCGTTCAGGTTCCTTGATGAAGTTGATATAAACGACCGTTTTGTAGTTTGCGGTCGCAAAATGTTGCGCAATATAAGTCTTGCCGCATTGGCGGACTCCCATAATAACCAGTGGTTTGTGTCTTTGCCTGTTTTTCCACTGGATCAGCGTGTCTTCAATTTTTCTTTTCAACATTTTTTCTAATGACTTTTTGCTGCAAAAATACACTTTTTCAAACGACTTTTTAGTATTTCATCGCATTTTTCACCTTTCCGTATTTTGAAATTCTTCTCGATGTCAGAAGATATAATCCGATTCGTCTTCGGCAGGCGCGTCTGATTCCATAAACATCACAAGGTAAACGGGCATGTAAGTGATCTTGCCGTCTTGTCGAATCAGGCGTTCGTTGGAGACAACAGTAGCTGCAGAGATGTGATAGTCGGGGTTGCCCAAAAGGTTGTTGAGGGCACTGTGCACGGTGTAGTCCTTGCCCGACTTGACCTCAATCGGGAGAGGACTCATGGCCATGTAGTTGTCAATCAGGTAATCCACTTCGCCCTGCTTGCGCTGGTCATAGTAGAAAAGCTTGTGTCCGTGGGCACGTAGTTCTTGCGCCACCACGCTCTCATAGACGCTTCCGAGGTTAATGCTGCGCACGTCGTCGAGCACGGGTCGGATGTTGTTGCGATAGAGCTGGCCAGTGAGCAACCCCACATCGTTCAGGTAGAGCTTCAGCAGATTTTTCTGTAACGACTTGCTTAATGGAAAGTGGGGGTTGGCAATGGCGTGAACGGCCAGCGCGATGCCCGACGAGATGAGGTACTCGAACTCCTCCTGGTACTGCTCGAAGCGGTCGCCTTTCTTGCCGCGAATCTCCTTCGCCACGATGCGTTTCTTCTTGTTCTCCATCTGCGAGGGAATCATCTCGTAGATGCGGCGGATGAGCAGCTTTTTGTTCTGCTCCTTCTCGTACTTGGAAGCATCGGAGGCATAGAGGCCGCGGATACCCTCCTGCACCTCGCGCACCCGGACGATATTGTGCGTACGGAGGTAGGTGTTGACGGCTTCGGGCATTCCGCCTACCAGCAGATAACGACGGAAAAGGTCCATCACGTAGTTGTGATGCTCCTCGGTGAGACTCTGATGGTTCTCGTAGGCACTGCGAAGCATATTGAGGGCTTCGGCACCGAAACCGTTGGCAATGAGGAACTCCTCGAAGTCGAGTTGGAACATCTCCTTGGGGATGACGCTACCAACGGGGATGGAGGTCGCATCCTGCAGCGTGATGCCCAGCAAGCTGCCGCTGGTGATATAGCGGTAGCGGCCATCCTCGCGAAAGAATTTCAGCATGGTGAGATACTGCGGGTAGTGCTGAATTTCGTCGAGAAACACCAGCGTGTCGTTGCGGTCGCCCAGCCGGTCGCCAGCCACCATGCTGAGGGTCAGGTAGAAGTCCTCCTTCTTGTGGATGTTCTTGAAGAGTTGGTCGCCTTCGTCGTCCTCCACGAAATTAATCTCCACAAAGTTATTATAGAGCCGCGTGCCCACTTCGCGAATGCTGAACGACTTGCCAATCTGACGGGCACCTTGTAATATGAGAATCTTGTCGGTACCCGACTTCAGGTGGTTTTCGAGATACGATGTAATCTTGCGGTACAGCATGGTAATCTACACTTTTCAAATAAATATTGCGGTCAAAAACCACACTTTTCAATGTGATTCCCGAATACAAAAATACACTTTTCAAACAAACTAGCAAATTTTCTTTTTTACATTTTTGAATTTTTTTTTGCGTCCTTTTGTGCCAGCCGGTAATGGTTGATAGTTTGGGAAGGTTAAACTAATATAGGTGGTGTCTTATCCTAGAAAAAGTTGACAAACAGCACGACAACCGTTTTAAGGATAGTGAGGCGAAAGAGCGAGAAAACGTAAACCCGTTCAGGGATAAAGGCGACAAACAGAAAAAGGCGTAAACCTGTTTAGGGATAGGATGAAAACTTGATTATAACTTGTAAACCATATTAGTTTAACCTTCCCAAACCTGTCAACCTTTTTTAGGGAAAGTCAATTTTGCTTGTAGCACGCCGTGTCAAAATCAGCCAAAACAATCAAAAATCAAGTTGTTTTGGCTGATTTTTGTTTTAATATTTGGCCAAATGAATCTTAATTCTTATCTTTGTGGCTGAAAAATAAATACTAACAGTTGATTATGGAATACAATCCTTTTGGTGAATCGACTGGTCCTCCACTTCGCGCAGGCAGAAAGGGTGGATGGGAAGAAGGGAAATACAAAGTGTTTCGGGCGAAATCTATCCAAAAAATAGTAGATTTCGCCCGAATTATTATATCTTCTTGAATCTTGTCTATCACACCTTGTGAAGTTCAAATAGTTTGTTCATAGTTGTTCTTTTCTATTTCAAGCTGAAAATATACGTGTATTTTACAAAATACAAAATCTATTCGAAAGTGTATTTTGCAAAATACGCTTCTAGTTGATGTGCTCTTAAAAGAAAACGTTGGTGCGGGAGTTGGAATAAAAATGCGTTATTTCGCTACGATTTGAACACGAATTTCACGGATGATACGGATTTTGCAGCTTCCGGTGGAGGTGAGAGGTGAAAGGTGTTCACCCGGAGGGTGACAGATGGTTAGAACGATGGAAAACCTTGGGGCGAATCGCCCGTTAGGGCGAGAGATGGTTAGAAAGGTTAGAACGACGTTGGAAAAAAACAGGAATCGCCCGGAGGGCGAAAGATGATTAGATGTTGACGGAAAAAAAGATTATTGTAATTTTGTGCCAAATTCTCAAATCATCAACAACATGAAAAAAACGTTATCATTATTCTCATTAGCATTGACCTTGTTGCTTTCGCTACAGGGTTTCGCCCAAGAAAAGAAATTCTTTACTCCCGCTGACGCTTCTTATAACAACAGGAGCCTCTATGCCCAACGGCCTAACCAGCTGAAATGGGTGGGCGATTCCGACATCCTGATGAAGGTGAAAGACAAAGAAGTCCTCACCATGATCCCTGGAAAGAAAGACGAAGGGGTGTTCCTCACCTTGGACGAACTCAATGGCTATGCTCATGAGGCTGGCATGGACAGCCTCCGCCGTATCCCGCAGATGACCTGGCTCAACGACCGTGAGTGCTATTTCTATAGCATGGGCAAAGACGGCATCGCACTGAACCGATTTGATATCAAAAAGAAGGTGATGACCCCCATTACATCTGTGCCTCAAAATTCTGAAAATCAAAATATTTGCGAGAGCACCATGCGCATCGCCTATACCATCGACAACAATCTCTATGTGGCTGACGGCGATAAGCAGATTCAGATTACCGACAACCCCGAAGGCGTGGTGGCTGGCCAAAGCGTGCATCGCAACGAGTTTGCCATCAACGGGGGCATCTTCTGGTCACCCGATGGCTCCAAACTGGCTTACTATTCCATGGATGAACGCATGGTCACTGACTACCCGCTGGTGGATATCACCGAGCGTATCGCCACCGCCAATCCTATCAAATATCCTATGGCTGGCATGACGAGCCATCAAGTTACCCTGCATGTCTATGACATGGCTTCAGGCAAGGAAATCGTGGTCAAGACAGGCGAGCCTGTGGAACAGTATCTCACCGCCATCACTTGGAATCCCGACAATAAACGAGTCTATATCGGTGTGCTGAACCGTGAACAGAACTATCTGAGATTCAATGAATATAGTGCCGTCAACGGAGATTTTATCCAAACTATCTTCGAGGATCGCGATGAGCAATATGTGGAACCTCAAGGCCCTGCTTACTTCCTGCCCAACAATCCCGACCAGTTCATCTGGAAGGCTCAGCGCGATGGCTACTATCATCTTTATCTCTACACCATCAGCAAGCATCAGGTGAAGCAGCTTACCAAGGGTGAGTTTGTCATCACTGATTTCAACGGCTTCTCCAAGGACGGACAATACATCTACTACCGTTCCACCGAAGTCAGCCCGCTGGAACGCCACTGCTACATGATGAACATCAAGAACGGCAAGGTCACCAAACTCACCAAGGAACACGGCACCCATGATGTGACTCCCTCCAAGAGCGGGAGATATTTCATCGATGTTTACACCAGCACCGATGTGCCGCTCAATGTGGATTTGATGGATAAAAACGGTAAGTTCGTGAGCCGTCTGCATGAAGCTGAGAACCCGCTGAAGGACTATAACATCGGCGAGACTACCCTCGGCACGTTGAAAGCTGAAGACGGCCAGACCCTCTACACGCGTCTGATCAAGCCTTATAACTTCGACTCCTCGAAGAAATATCCTGTCATTGTCTATGTGTATGGCGGTCCTCATGCCCAGCTGATCACCGACGACTGGACGGCTGGCGCAGGCATCTATCTGAACTATCTGGCTCAGGAAGGCTTCCTCGTGTTCACCCTCGACAACCGTGGCTCTGCCGACCGTGGCGAGGCCTTCGAGCAGTGCATCCATCGCCAGTGCGGACAGCTGGAGATGCGCGACCAGTTGACGGGCATCGAATGGCTGAAGACCCTTCCTTACGTGGATGCCGACCGTATCGGTTCCGATGGCTGGAGCTATGGCGGATTCATGTCAACCTCACTGAAAATCAACCATCCGGAAGTGTTCAAGGTGAGCGTGGCTGGTGGCCCAGTTCTCGACTGGAAGTATTATGAAATCATGTATGGCGAGCGTTATATGGATACCCCACAGGAGAACCCCGAAGGCTATGAACTGACCAGCTTGGAAAACAAGACGGACAAACTGGAAGGCAAGTTGCTGATGATTCACTGTACCACCGACGATGTGGTGATGTGGCAACATAGCTTGGTGTTTGTGGAGAACTGCATCCATAATGGCAAACAGCTCGACTACTTCGTTTATCCTGGTCACGGACATAATGTCCGCGGTATGGATCGTGCCCACCTAATCACCAAAATCACCCAATATTTCAAAGACAACCTTTAATTAAGGGAACATCGAAAAATAAGGGAACATCGAAATATAAGGGAACATCGAAAAACACGAAAAACACGAAAGGAACAAATTTTTCGTGTTTTTCGTGTTTTTCGATGTTTAAAAATTAAAATGTTTAAAAAATTGAGGTGTTTAATAATTAAAAAGATGTTAATAGCTTAATTCAGCGGGAAGGCATACGAGTATTTGATATAGAAATCGGTGAACATCCCGTCTGCGGTGCTGCCATTGTGGAGGTGGTTTTTATCCATGTAATGCAGGTCAATGGAATTGAATCCAATGCTGATGTTGTTGTTATAGAAGTCGAGTCCGACGCCGACTCCGGTGTAGAATCCTTGGGCTACGACCTCGCCACGGTAGGGATGCGTGAGCTCCACGCTGTTGAGGGGGATGGCATAACCCGCCTTGCCTTCCACAAAGAGTCGAGTGCAGTGTCCGGGTGTGCTGAGCCTGATGTTGGCGTAGATTGGCACACAATTGAGATAGGTGTCGTTTTGGTAGTTGCCTCTGCCCAGGTTACGGCTGCCGTAGTAGTCTGCTCCGAGGCCAAGACTCAACAGGCGTCCGGTCCGCACTTCCGCCATGGCACCAATGCCATAATGATAGGGGATCTCATGCATGAAGAGACCTCCGATGTCGGTAAATCCCAGCTCGCCGCCGACGTGGAGCCGAACCTCGCCGATGGGATTGTAATAATAAGTCATTCCCCGGTCATGGTATCTGGGTCTTGGCGCGGGAGCCTCTCTGTGGGGACGGCGTGCAAACCTGCGTGGATGCGGCTTTCTATAATGTTGGGCTTCAGCCGAGAGGGTGACGGCGAGAACCAACAATAACGATACTAATAGCTTTTTCATGGTATTAATTGTTTTTAATATTTGACACAAAGACAAATATTAAAACAAGAATCATACCATTTCTTAAGGCGTGTGGTCAGCCCTCCTTATTTCTTATGCGACAGTGTTGCTTTTAGGCTTTTCTGGATGCCGTTGGAGGAGAAGGTGGCACCGCTGACAGCGTCCACTTCTTTGTTGAGGGCTTCTTCAGCGGTAAGGCCGTTCCAGGAGTCGAGGAATCCGGCGTTGACAACACGTTTCAAGAAGTTGGGAGTCTCGTCGTTGTCGAGCACACGCACTTCGATGATCTTACCGTTTTGGTCAAAGGCGATTTGCAAGGGCGTGGGGCCGTTGAAGCCTTTGATGTCGTCAGCGTAAGGGGAGGAGAGCATGACGCTGCCAATGACTTTCCCTTTCTCGTTTTTCACGGCGTAGGTGGCGGTCTCGGTCAGCTCCACGTAAGCGGCTTTAGGAAAGGCAGTTTGGAGCTCCGTCAAAGTCTCGATAGGAAGATCTTTTTCGGTGGGTTTGTAATTGGAACATGCTGTAAATGAACCTGTTGTTAAGGCGGCGAGGGCAATCATCAGCCCTGCAAAAAACTTCTTTGAATTTTTCATGGCATTGAAATTTGCCACAAAAGTACTTTTTTTTATTTTTGTGGATTCAAAAAAAATGCATGTAACATGTTAATCATTGGTATCGCAGGCGGTTCGGGTTCGGGCAAAACCACCGTCGTCAAGGAGCTGGTAAAACAGCTGCCCAACAATTCAGTTTCAGTGATTTCCCAAGACGCTTATTATTATGACAATGGTCATCTCTCACCGGAGGAGAAGCTGCACATCAACTTCGACCATCCTGACGCCATTGAATGGAGTTTGATGATTGAGCACCTTGATCGTCTGAAGAGAGGCGAGACCATCCCGATGCCTATTTATACTTACGTCACCTGTGCTCGTTCGCAAGAGGTGGTGCATGTGGAGCCTACGGAGGTGATCATCGTGGAGGGTATTCTGGTACTGAACAACGAGGAGTTGCGTAAGCGCATGGATATCAAGGTGTTTGTCGATACCGACAGCGATGAGCGTTTGATGCGTATCATCCACCGCGACATCGCCGAGCGTGGTCGCACCTGGGAGGCGGTGTTGCGTCATTACCAGACTTTTGTGAAGCCCATGCACTTGCAGTTCATCGAGCCTACCAAACGTTACGCCGACATCATCCTGCCGCAAGGCTCCAGCCCTGTGGTGGTGGATATCTTGGCTTCAAGGATAAAGATGAACTTGGGGAGTTAGTTTAACTCCTCTGGTCAGCGGTCACCACCCTTACTTCGCTGCTGGAGAGGTTTCCTTCTTGGACCACCTGGATCTGTACAGGAATCTTTCCTTGCAGCTCTTCCACATGGCTGATGATTCCCACATGTCGGCCCGCGTTCTTGTGCAGCGTGCGCAATGTGTTGATGGCGTTTTGCAGGGGTTCACCGCTGAGGGTGCCGAAGCCTTCGTCGATGAAGAGCGTGTCCACCGCCAGTTGCTGTCCTATGTCGCTGAGCGCGAGGGCTAACGATAGCGAGACCAGGAAACTCTCCCCGCCAGAGATGGTGCTTGCCGCCCGGCTTACATACCCTTGATAGGCATCTTCGAGTGAGATGACGAAGGTGCCTGGTGCCACTTTCAGCGTATATCGGTCGGTCAGTGTCTTCATATAGTGGTTCGCCGAGTGGATCAAGCTGTTTAGCACATAGCTCTGTGCGATTTTGCGGAACTTGTTGCCCGTGGAATCTCCGATGAGTTGGTTCAAATTCGACCATTTCTCGTAGTCGGCTTTCTTTTGCTCGGCTTCTTTTTTCAGCTGTTCACACTGTTTCTCGTTTTCCTCATTGGTTTTCAACTCTTGGTTGATGGCTCCAATCTTCTCTGAGATTTCTCCCGAGTTCTTTTCGTTTTCCTTGATACGAGCTTCCAGAAAATCAATAGTGTCGTCTTCTTTCAGTGCGGGCTTCGTCAGCCGGTGCGCTTCCAGTTTTCTTACAGCCTCCTCCTTCAATGTGTTTTGGGTGAGCACCTTGTTCTTGTCGGCTACCAATGTTGCTTGGGTCTCGTTGATGTTTTGAGAGGTGTAGCCGTTCAAGATGGCCAGTCGTGTCATGTCAAGTTCGGTATGCGTGTCAAGGAAAGCCTCCAATTGCTGTTTGTTGGTCTGCAAGGTTTCTTCGGCTTGTCTCAGTTGCACGAGTTCTATGTTTTTCTTGCGTTCTTCAGCGAGGGCGATCTTGTTTTTGCATTCGGAGATGTTCTGTTGGGCTTTTTGTGCAGCGGTCTTTAGTTGCTCTAAGCTTTTGTTCGACTTGTCGAGGGCGTCTCTTTGCGTTTTGATGAGAGCTTCCTTTTTGGCTCCTTCGGCAATCTTTTCTTCAAGGTTCTTCAGGCTTGTTTCGGTATTGTCTTTTAGGGTCGCCAGCTTTTCGGGTGTCTTTTCGTCGATGGTCTCCAACCCACAATTCTTGCAGGCTTCGATGACTTTTTGGGTTGCTGTTTTGATGGAGTTGTCCTTGTCGAACTCTTCTTTGGTGGTCTGATACGATTTTTGCGCTGCTTTGATCTCGGCATCCAGCTTGTTTTTCTTGTTCATCAGTTCTTGATATGCCGTTTCGGCCTCTTTATAGGCCTTTTCAAGGCCTCCGACGAGTTGGGCCAATTCCTCCTCGTGGGGCAATGCGCTTTTGATTTCCTGTCGGCAGACGGGGCAGGTGTCGCCAATATGGAGTTTCTGTCGTAGGGTTTTGGCGAACTTGTTGACGGTGTCGCTCTGTTTGTCGAGTGTCGCCTTGCGGTCGTCCATCACCACCTTGGCATCGTGGATCAGCGGTTCCATCTTTGATGATTCTTTCAGCTTGTTTTCAATTTCGGTGGCAGAATCTTCAAGCGATTTGACGGTCTTGTTATGGCGATCTTTTGCGTTTTTATGCGTTTCGATTCGCTCGAAGGTGATGGCGATGTTCCGTTGCAGTTCTTTGGCTTCGTCGCGTTTTTTCCTCAGGTCGGGCAGATGGAGCTCGTCGAGTGCTGTTTCTTGGGATTTTAGTTCGGCAGTCTGTTGGTCAAGAGCGGTTTGCGCTTTGTTTACCTCTTGTTGCGCCTTGTCGAAAGCTGGCTGTAACGTTTCCACAAGCATCTTGCTTTCGTTGTTGATGGTGCGCTTGCATTCTTCTATTTGTTGTTTCCCTTTGGAGGCCATGGTTTCAGCACTTTTCATTTGGCTGAGCCAGTTACGTGCTTCTATCGTGGCGTTCCATTGGTTGACCAGTGTTTCTTTCGTCTTGAAGTCGTCATTTTCCACTACGGCTTGGGCACGACGGTGGTCTTCGGTAGCTTTGACGACGGCCTTTTCCAGCTCCGTGTCCGTGTTGATCCATTGCTTTTTGGCCTTGTCTTCTTCGCCAGCTTTCTTGACTTGAGTCAACAGCACTTCGTAATCAGCGATTGCCTTTTTCTTGGTGGCAATGTCTTCCTCTGACATGGTGGGGGTGCCTGTGATTTTTTGCTGGGCTTTCTCCCAGTCTTCTTTTTTCTTTCCAGTCACATCAAAGATCTTCTTTCCGATCTTCGAGTAGATGTCCACCCCAGTGATTTTCTCCAGGATCTCCGCTTTGTCATCATCCTTGCTGTTTAGGAAGCGGGTAAACTCACCTTGTGCCAGAAGGGTGGTGCGGCAGAATTGGCCAAAATCGAGGCCGATGGCTGTCTGGATCTCATCCTTGATTTCGTTGTCTTTGGTGTAGGTGTCCTCCGTGTCGAGGTTTGTCAGTAGCCAGGTTTTGCTTTGGATGTTGCCGTTCACTTTCTTTCTGGCTCTGGCAACCGACCATTTGGCTTCATAGTGTATGCCATTGCTGCCGGTGAAGGTGAGCGACACGAAAGCCTCGCCGGTATTTCGACGCATCAGTTGGCGCGGGTCTTTGATGGTGACGTCAGTCTCTCCGTCTTTGGTGCCACCTTGCATCTGTGTTCCAGACAGTCTTGGGGTGTTGGCAAACAAGGCCAGGCAGATGGCGTCCAGGATGGTTGATTTCCCTGATCCCGTCTTGCCAGTAATCAGGAACACTTCGCTGTCGGCCAGTGGTTGTGCTTCAAAATCGATGGTGGCATCTTCAATGGATGCGATGTTGTGTATGATGAGTTTTTGTAGTTTCATGGTCTTGGTTTTTATTGTTCGTTACGGGTGTCATTAGCCACCATGTCCAATACCTCATTAAACATAGCGGTCATTTCTTCGTTGAATCCGGTGCCTGTGTAGGCGGCGTATTGTTTGGCGATTTCGATGGGCTGTTCCGCCTGGAATTCCTGAACTGTCAGCACCTTGACCTCGTTTTGGCTTGCTGCTTTCCTTTTCGAGTTGATGTGGCAGAACCGGCATTGTTTTCCTTTGGCCAGACTGACTGCTTCGGCGGTGGCTTCCACGGGGAGATGGTTTTCTACCTCCACATTCAAACGGATATAGGCGGGAAGGTCGTCGGGGAACTGTTGCAACAACTCTTTGGCTGTTTCCCATGACGCGAGTCCTTCCGAGGGCAGGTTCACCAGTGGATGAGGGTTTTGGATGGCGATTTCCGTCACGGTTGGGGTTTCGCCATGCTTGTTGATTTCCACCATGCTGATGGTATGGTTGAAAGTCTCGTCGAAGCTGATGGGCAACGGGGTGCCGCAGTATCTTACGTTGTGTTTGCCACTATGCACAAACTGTCCGTGATGGATGTGGCCCAGTGCAAGGTAGTCATAGCCTTCGCCCAGTTGTTCCAGTGCTATCGAGTCGATGCCGCCCACGATGTATTCCGTGGCTTGTTCATGACCTAGGAAGTCACAACCTTTTACCGTGGTATGGGCTGTCATGATCACGGGAAGTCCTTCGGCGTTCCTTTCAGCCACCCTGTCGAGTAGCTGTTGGAATAAACCATTGGGGAGTGTTTGCTCGTAGGCGTATGGGATGGCAAGGATATAGCCTTTCCCTGGTACTTCGATGATGTGTTCGTCCAGGTTCTCTTTCTCCAGTCGTCCGATGGCATACACGTTCAATGCTCGCCAGGGGGTGCGGAATATCTCGTGTTTTGTGGGGCTGTCGTGGTTGCCGGCGGTCATGACGATGACCATTTCGGGGTTTGCCTTGTGGATGTTCACGAGTCCTTCCGAAAGTATGGTTTGTACGGTGTTGGATGGTTGTGAGGTATGGAACACGTCGCCGCACAGCAGAAACACGTCGGGTTTTTGTTCCTCGACGATGTCAGCCATCTGGTCGAGCATGGCTTGTTGCTCTTCGGTGCGGTCAAAGCCATAGAGTACGTGTCCCAAGTGCCAATCGCTGGTATGTAGTATTTTCATGGTGTTGCGTGTTTTGTGGAAAAAGCAAAGATAATAAAAATTCCATAAACAGGTATTGCTATCATAGCTTAGTTAAACGAGGATCCTTGAAAAAACTTTCCACGTCATCCAAGGTGTAATTCAAATCGGGGAACAACTCTTTAACCGCATCCCAGCGATAATTCCTCAGCTGAAAATCGTTGTGTTCCTTTTCCTTTTTCAACGGTGTAAGTTGCTGTTGGTAATGTTTGTTGTCAATCTCGCCTGCCTTTAATTTCTTGCGCAGCTCCTTGCAAGCTGCATCGATTTCCTTTTCTCTTTTCTCTTTCTGCTCTTTCTTTTCGTCGTGGATGGCCATGATGTTTTTCAATGCGTCCCGATGTGCGTAAAACAAATAGAATTTGAGTTTGTCTATTATTTCGTACAACTGTTTTATCTGATTAGACGAGTTTTTTTGTCGTTTGCGCAAGGCACTTTTGAGAAATAGAATCTCTATTTCCTTGTCGTCAACCGAGGAAAGGTCTTCTTCATCCATGATTTCGACAACTTGTTCCAAGGTGTAAGCCTGATACAAGCCCTTTGCGTCGTCGTAACGGCTGTTGATTCTCATGAAGTCAGGCCACAGCGACAGGAATGGATAGATGGATTGCGTTTCGGTTTTGCCGTTTTCATCAACAACGCCACAATGGTTGCTGCCCGACAAGGGGCTGCCGGCGATGTGATAAACAAGTTTCTTTGTCTCGTCTTTTTCGCAAATCAAGGCGCTTTCGCAGTTGAGCCACCATTCAAGGTAAACACCCAAGGTGGGGTAGTGGAATCCGCTTGTCCCCGTATAGGCCAAGCCGCTTTGGATGGGCACGGGGCAGAGGAACATGCGGCTGTCCGACATGATTCTGTCTCGGTACTGAAGAAACCTGAAAGCGTTGTATAAGAAAAGCTTCTTTTCCTCTTCTTTTTCTTTGTCACTTTGAGGGGTTGAGGCGGTCTTTTTACTGCCAACAACCAGGTAATTGCCAGAGGTGTCCAGCTTTAAACCGTTCTCTACTTTGTCCTGCTGCTGTTCCAAAGGATAGCAGTCAAGCACAGTGCCGTTCAACAGTTTGATTTTTCCTTCGGGATGCTCGAAGTTGTCATTTGTTTTGATGATTCCCATAATGATTGTTTTTGTATATAGTATTGTCTTTTGTTTTACCTCTCTTTATATCCTACGCAGGTAAGGCGTTGCGGATTCCTATGGGTATATAGTGGCAAAGAGAGGTTTTTTTCAACCTGGGTTTGAAAAAATGGTTTTGAATTTTTTAGAAGCTGTTTTGATTTTTTGTTTCGATCGCTCCGATAAATAAAATCGAAAAAAACAAAACAACTTCTAAATATTCACTATTTTATTTCCGGCAATGGATAAAAAGTGATAAAACCACAAGCCGAGATTTAATATGAAATAAATTGTTTAACTTTGCAACGCTTACTTGAAGTCAATAGAATTCGGACACTATGGTTGAAACACTACCAATTATTCACCTACTTTGTGACAAATCACAGATAGTTTGATTCTCCAAAAATAAAATATAATGAAAGCGAAACCATTTATCAAATGGGTGGGCGGAAAGAGCCAACTCATTGAACAACTTGAAGCTAAACTTCCTGCTGACTTTGATAATTGGGGGAACGTCACTTACATAGAGCCTTTTGTAGGTGGAGGAGCAAAAATTTTATAAAAACGAATCGTTTAATAAGCATAAATCAATTATTTGTAGTATTTTTGCACCGTTAAACCCAAACATTGTGATTATGAATAAGGTGGATTTTCCTTCCATTACGACAGTTGTACAGGCAGAACCTTGGGGGAAAGGTCATGTAGCGCGCATCACATCTTTTCGTCCCGTGACCAACACTCCGAAACAACACCGTATTATTGAAGTAAGCGTTTTGCCAAAATGAGCATTTTATCCCAAAACTACGGTCAACGCCAAGACGCAATTATAACCGATTGTTATGTTGTTATGCCAGAAGGCGTAGCAGATACTGAAGGAAATCGTCGCTTTTGCAAAATCGAAAATGCTGTTTGGGACACTGGAGCGACCAATACCATTGTTTCACCTGAAATAGTAAAGGTGTTAGGGCTTGTTCCAAGTGGAAAATGTGCAGTGTCAGCATACGGCGGAATATTGGAAGCCAATACTTACACCATCGATTTGTGTTTTGAGAACGGTTATAAAATTGCTAATCTGCAAGTTATGAGTGGTGATGACGATAACGATTTCGATTACGATGTTCTTATCGGGATGGATGTCATAACCAAAGGGGATTTTTGCATCTCTACCGTAAACGAGCAAACTGTTTTCTCATTCCGCATGCCGTCAGAAGGAATAAAATTATGACCCAAACACAGGCTGTCATAGAAACAATTGAAGCGTTAGGTGGCATCGCTACACTTAACCAAATCAATCAGAACATATTCAAAATCAAGGATTGCGTTTGGAAGACAAAAACGCCTTTTGCGAGCATTCGACGTATAGTCCAATTAACTGATGGCATTTATAAAATCAAGCCCGGATTATACGCATTGGAAACCCATCGCAAACAGCTGGAAATGGATGGCATTATCGTTCAAACAGAAAAGAATAAGAATAGTGATGAAGTAAAAACTTTTAACCACGCTTATTATCAAGGTTTGTTACTTGAAATCGGGAAAATGCGGCATCTTTTGACATTTGTTCCCGACCAAGACAAAAACAAGAAATTCCTACAAACTCCATTGGGTGACTTGCGTACTTTGGATGCAATTCCACATTATACATACCCCTCCCTTGTCAAACGAAGTTCTACAATAGATGTCATTTGGTTCAATGACCATCAGTTACCCCATTCTTTCTTTGAAATAGAACATTCAACTGATATTCAAAATTCCTTGCTGAAGTTTAATGATCTTCAAGATTTTTATGTTCGCATGGTCATCGTTGCAGATGTAAAAAGACATCAAGAGTATTTGAACAAGTTATCGTATATTGCATTTGAAGAACTTCGCAAAAACAATCGTGTAGCATTTTTGAGTTATGAATCGCTTGATAAACAATACGAAAAAGAGTTAATGATACAACAATTAGACTTTATTATATAGACTATTCGATCAAGTTAAATCATTTAAATGAAAGCATCAGAAATATAAGAGGTAATACAAACATATAATAATCAAGCGTTTGCTATTTGTTCTATTCGCATTGAAACCTAGGAAATTTCAAGAATAGTAAAAAGAACAGATCATTATGCGACCCTACTGCGGGTAAGATTTGTCTTTTACTTGGTTTTCCTAGGACCACAATGCGAGCAAATCATTGCCCGCAGTTTTTGTGTGTCCTTTGGAAGACAAAATAGTAACTGGTAGCAAACATAAAAACAAACGCTACAATGAGTTACAATGAATTTTGGCCTATTAAGGCTTTTTATCAAAGCAGTGGTAATGACACTATCGAATCATTCGCCATTTATCACGGCGATTGTAGAAAACTACTACATGGAATTCCAGACAACTCTGTCGATGTCATCTTTGCCGATCCGCCCTATTTTCTCAGTAATGGCGGTATTAGCGTTCATAGTGGCAAGCAGGTGTGCGTGGATAAAGGCGATTGGGATAAAGGGGGCACACTGGAATATATCTACGAATTTAATCGCCGGTGGCTTTCCTTGTGTCGTGCCAAGTTACGCGATAATGGTACGATTTGGATTAGTGGAACGCATCACAACATCCATGTCGTCATGCGTTGTCTTCAAGAGCTGGGATATAAAGTGTTGAATACTATTACTTGGCAAAAGACAGACCCGCCGCCCAATCTCTCCTGCCGTTATTTCAACTTCTCCACAGAACTGATTATTTGGGCTCGTAAGTTTGAGAAGAAGCCTCACAAGTTCAATTATGACACGATGAAGTTGCTCAATGGCGGGCAACAAATGACTGATGTCTGGCGTATTCCAGCAGTCAGCATGTGGGAGAAACAGCAAGGCAAACACCCAACACAGAAGCCCTTACGCTTGCTTTATCGTATCATTCTTGCCGCTACCAATGAAGGCGACACTGTCATGGATCCGTTTAGTGGTTCAGGCACAACCGGCATTGCTGCTAATCTATTGGGCCGTAAATACATTGGCATAGAGCAGGATGAACAGTTCTGTGAGTTGGCTTTACGTCGTCGTCAAGCTTTGGAGGACGAGAATACACGCAAGAAACTGTTCGAAAAGATGCGATCAACACCTGAAGAAACCACTGTTCTTGTCAACCACATGCGTGATTTTGATCGTGTGAAAGCCCTGCAGACGGGAATTACTTATGTGCGTGTCGGTGATGCTAGAGGATCTTTATTGGTCAAAGAAGGATTTGAACGCTTGGGATATGTGTGTCTTCATACCAGAGGTGATAATCCCGAGTTGTTTAAACTGGCAAAAAAAGGTTTCCAAATATGGACGGCAGAGGCTCTTCGGGAGAAAGGCTTCTCTGCTGAGAATGCACCATATTACGCTGTGCTTCGTTTTGACCCGAAAAAGCAAGTGCAGATAGACCAATCTGTAAATCTTCACAAACGACAGTTTACTCCAATTGCCCATATCCAACCTCTAAGCGATTTTGTTGGGTTAAAATAGGGTCAAAATAGTCAAACTAAAAATAACCACCTAAAGTGGAAGCGGCGGTAAGGTAAAGGGACTGGCAAACCACAATAAACAACAAAAACACTGTGAGGAATACCAACCTTCTCATTCCAGATATAGTTTTAACTATTGGATGAACGAATGTGTTCTTTCTTTTTCTTGATGTTCAAGTCATATCCTTTCGACGGCCAACCCATGTAGATGTCGAGGCCCACGCTTATCATGAGCCATAAGACCATCAGCCACGACAAGAACGACAACAAAACATCTTCAATGATTTCTTTGGTTGAGATGTATTCAATCTCTTTGTCATACAGATAAAAGTATTCGTACGCGAAGATACCGGCGGCTGAAATCAGCGTTCCGATGATGTACCAGGTGATAATGCTAATCATTTGTATTATTGTTTAATGAATAATCCGATATGTAAACTAACCGCATCCCCTTTGCGGGAATATATGCGTAGCCTCCGTCCTTGATGTTCGAAAGAAGTGGATATTTCCTTTGTTGGCTATCAGGACTCTCTATAGTAAAAACTACGATGGTGAGTATCCCGTTGCAGCCTCTATTGTCTTTTGCTGTGTCAATATGTGTGTCTGTCATAATCTTATAATTAGTTTTCTTTAGTAGTCAACAATTAACGGCACAAAATCACAGCAGCACCTTGCCGTCTATGGTTATATAGCACAGACGGCAGGAGTTTTCAACCCAACCATTAATTTTTTATGGTGAGGCCGTTTTGTCAATGTGAACGCAGGGTTCTCTCCAGTCTTTCTAATACTTTAGTTTCGTAAGCCATCTCTTGCAGCAGTTTGTCAAGTTCCACTTGTTGAAATGTAAGCCGTGTTTTGAGTTCCTTCACGAAATACTCCTCAGCCTTTTTCCGGGTGGTAAAAGCCTCCGATGAGCGCAAAATGATGCCGTTTTCCAACGTGATCACATAATATGGCACGGAAAAATGGACAGCGTAACGCTCTTTCATTTCCACATTGCAAACCTTTGCTTTCCTGATACTGAATTCCGACTCGGGCGAGCGGTAATAGACCACATCGCCTATCTTGAAATTGCATTCACCTAAGAATTCCATTGGTCTAATAATCTACAACTTCTCTTTTTCATAAATCATTTCTACGTCGGCGTTGATTTCGTCAAATACGACAAGATAGCTCTTGTTGCTATCCAATTGTTCGCAAAAGCTGAAGAAGGCGTAATGCTTGACGCGTTTTTCTCTGCAAGATATTCTTTTGCTTTGGCTTCGTATTTGGCCGCTTGCTTGCGGAACCACGAGGCGTTATCCGAAGGGTTGTCGTTTCCTTCTTCCAACAGGTCGAATCCGAGGGATTCGCAGGTGAAGTTTGTCAATGATGTAATCATCTGATTTGGTTTTAAACGTTAATGATGAATAGGGTCGCTATTCATTTATAGCGTGAAGAGGGGGGATTTTTCAACCTGGGTTAAGAAAAAAGCCGATATCGCCGTTTTCACTGAACGGATATTGTCCGTTTTTTACATCCATGGCGACTTTCACCTTGAACTCCGCCGTGAACTTCCGGCGGCTCCTTTTTGTCGTGTTGGTCATCTTTTTTTCTCCTTTCGTTTGTGCAAAGATAACCACTTTAACCTCTGGTCTAAATATTAGGGAGCATTATACATCAATGGTCATCCCAATTTTTTCGGCGTTGGAATTCACAAACTCGTCATAGTCTTTCATCTCTTGCTCTTTCTCGAGTTTTTTCTTCATCTCTTCGTCTTCTATTCTTTTTTTATCTTGTGCCACACTTTTTTTTATCATTCGTGATATGATAAACATGGCGAGGGAATTTAGTAATAACCACAAAAACTCAAAATAACTGCCTAAGAGCAAAAAGATAACTGATAGAATAAGGCTAAGCCATCCGATGATTGAAAAAAACTTCATTTGACTATTTTTGTTTGGAACTACATTTCGGTTGACATAATAGTCTTGCAAAGATACTAAAAGTTGTGTTGCTCTAAAAACACCTCCTCGAAAGCGGCGAGGTTGCCACTGCGGTCGTTGTGGTCGCTGAGGATGGCAAAGGTGATGAGGCGGTAACAGTCTTTGAACTCGTCTTCTTCAATCACCTGCTTGAAGAGTTGGGCCATCTCGCGTGGGGGGGTCTTGAAAGCACCGCAGCCAAAGGCGCCTAACACGAGACTGTCGTGGCCCTTGATCAGGCCAATGCGTAAGATGGTGCGAATCTTGTTGAGCGTGATGGCTTTGCCTTCTTCAGGGATGTGTCCGTCAGGAGTGAGACGGATGGGGAACCTGCCGTTCATGTTGAGGGCGGCATTGGTGATGACACCGACTTGAAAGGGCTCCTCCATCAGCGTATAGTCGGGACCGGCTTCGCGGAAGACCGTGACTTGGGGCGAATAAATCGCACTGAAGTCGAGCGAACGGGAGATGGGGTAGTTGTTGCCTTCACGATGTTCGTAGCCGTAGCGAGCGGCATACCATCTATCGAAGCTAAAAATGGAGCGCGTCAACGTGCTGCGCCGACAGATGGTCTCCTCTTGGGCACGGGCTCCTGTTTCCACACCGCCACCGGGGTGTCCGGCACTGGCGAAGTTGAGCAGGGCAGGGTGGTAGCCTTCTTTGACCAAATCCTCGGCCACCTTGAGGCAGTCGCCTTTTTCAACCCTGACGACACCGCCATCTTTCAGTTTTGGTGCGTCAACAGGACCTAAATCCTTGTGGTAACAGCGGCCTCCGTCAATCATCGGCTGCATATCGAGGTCGATGCGTTTGCCCGAAGGGGTGATGTAGTAGCCGGCTTTGATGATGCCGGTGGTTTCGCGGAACACATCCGCATTGTGTTTCTTTACGAGGGTGACCTGAGGGTCGTAGTTGCTTTTTATCATAATGATGATTGTTTTTAATGATTATCTTAATACATAAATAGAGACTACAAAGTTACTAATAAATGCCTTGAAAGCAAAAGCTTTTCAATATATGATTGATTGTAGCTGAATCGACTTGCTCTTGATGGTAAGTGAGCTCTAATGTGAGGATGACGCCGCCGTTGATGCTGCCATACGCTACCAGTTCCATCCCTCTACCTAGACAACGGATGCCATCGCCATTCTCAGGCGGTGGATCCTTCTTCATGAAGGAAGGATAGTCCAGCTCAAAGCCAAAGCGCTCGTTGTGGTAATGGACGTACCTTGTGGTTTTGGGCTGACAACCTATTGTGAACACGAGCCATAATAATAACAATTTCTTCATCGTATCAGTATTAATTTATTTCTGAAATCCCAGTGCGGTATTGGCTATGTGTTTTTTGATAACGTGTCTTTCATTAGAGGCCAGTAGCATTCGGGAATCATCGTTCGATAAGCTTCTATGGTACCACGCGGGATGACAATGTTTTTCAGCGCATCGCACGACAAGAAAGCGTATTCGCCGATCGACTTTACCTTGCCCACCAGTAAGATGCTTTTCAGTGACTTGCAGTTGCTGAAGGCATAGTCTCCTATCGTGGTGACCGAGGCGGGAACAACGATATTCTCTAAAGCTTGACAACGGTAAAAAGCCCAGGCCCCGATGTGGATCACCGTCTTAGGAAGCTCAACCTGCTGCAAGCAGTTGCAGTTCTCAAAGGCATCCTCGTTGATGTATCGGATGCCTGGCTTGACGTAGTAGCGCTGTAGTGCTGCATTGTTACATTTAACAAGTCTATTACCGTGAACGGTATATTCGACACCACTTTTGTCAATGGTGGTTTTTTCGTTTTGTTGCAGGCAGAGTGTTAAAGACATTGCTGGAATCATAAGGGATTGAATCCTATTGGCTTGCGACTGTTCTTGTTTCGACCTGCGATTTCCTCGTTCGAGCAAAGCGTTTCAATACGGCTGAGGTTAGGCGTGTTACCATAGAGAAGTTGTTCGACCATCACCTTGCGTGCGATGTTTTCAATCTGGCCACCGCTGAAGTCGTAATGGCTCGCCAGCGTCATGGCATCGGCCTCACAGAGGTCGGGCAAGAAGCTCTTCCAGATGTGGGTCTTGGCATCGATGCTGGGTTTGTGGAACTCCACCTTGTATAAAAAACGCCTGTCAAAAGCACTGTCGAGGTTGCAAGTCAGGTTGGTGGTGGCAATCATAATGCCATCGATGTCCTCCATAGCTTGCAGCAGGATGTTCTGAATGGCATTCTCGGTCTTTTCGAGGGTGGGGTTGTTGCTGCCCACACTGGTGCGAACCGAAAGCACTGCATCGGCCTCGTTAATGAGCAGGATGGGGATGCGTTTCGATATTTTCACTCGTTCGGCATAATTATCGAAGATGTTTTTCACGATTTTTTCGGTCTCCCCATACCATTTGTCACGGATGGATGAAATGTCAACCTGTATGATGTCGCGTCCGGTTGTGCGGGCCAGCTGTAACACCGTCTCAGTCTTGCCTGTGCCTGGCCCTCCGTAAAACAAGCAGTTGAATCCCTTGCGTAAGTTGGCTTTCTCCAAACGCTCACGGATGGCTTGCAGCTGTTCATCGTTGAGCAAGTGAAGTAAGGTGTCGATTTGCCTTTGATCCTCGCGGGCATAAAACATTGTTTTGGGCTTGATATCCGTGCAACTGATGACGTTGCTGTGTGTATCATCTTCAATATCATCAATGACCGTTGGAAGGTTATACTCACTGAGGAAGAGGGCGCGGGCTTTATCAGTGAGTTGGAAGACGTTGTCAGAAAACAATCCGTCTTGGCCAGCATAGTTTAGCAGTCCCTCTTTGATGAAAGAATGGCTCCCGTCTCTCATGAGAGTGGGGAAATCATCCCTGATGTCGTTTATTGCCATAAATCTGAGGTCTCCGAGAGGAACCTGGGTGTCGTGGTTGATGACCAGTCTTTTGCAGAAGTAAAGCAGGTATGCTTTGTCGGGATTGGGTACATTTAGGCTGGTGATGTTTTGGGCAATGGCCAGTTGTGAGTTTTCGTTGAGTAACTCCAGGGTCTCTTGGTGTAGCTCATTTTCGTCAATCTGGTTGCCTTGCCTCAATTCGCGCACCAAAAGGTTGAAGTGTCTCATAAACGCTTCTGCGGTCAGATTCGTGGTGTTGACAATAGGCAAGGCCTGATTGTCGCAGAAAGCAGTCTTGGCTCTTTCGCTTAGTTGATAGTTGGATTTGTTGTTGCCGAAACAATTGCATTTTGTGATATAACGCCTTTTAATGAGCGTTTTCATTTCTTCTCGCTTGCGCAAAACATTAATGGGAGAACAACAAAAGTAGTTTTTTATGTCATCATTGTTAACTCCCATCTCTGGGTTTGCGATGTAGGGGCAGAGCATAACGGTTTCGGAAGGTGTCAGCTGAAGCTGTTCCGCTATCGACTGGATCAGATTACTGTGCCTTTGAAAGAAATCATCTCTCAGCTTGCAGTTTTCAGCAATCTCTATCAATTTTTCCAACTTGTCCAGCAGCGTCATACTCTTTAACGCTTTCTTAGTGATAGGCTTGATAGCTTGGTAGTAAGGGATAGGTTCAAAATCCATCGTATTAGGTTCATTAACTTGGTTTTTTCTGGTTCTTTTCATAATTCTTTTTGTTTTAAAGTTGTTTTAGAAGCTGTTTTGATTTTTTTTCGAGCTTATTTGAGAGGGATTTTTGAGGATGATTTTTCTGTTGAGCGAACGACGATAGCGGGCTATCGGAGCGAGCGAAACAAAAAATCAGACCAAAAAGACCCTCAAAGAAGCCGAAAAAGAAAAAATCAAAAACTTTAAACAAAAAATCAAAACAGCTTCTTAAAGTGCCTGTGTTCTCATATAGTCCCGGTGGGTGGTTTTTTTCAACCCATCGGATGGTTTTTTATAATTGCGTTTGTGAATTAAGCGCATTGTGGGTAGATACTTGTTCTCAACTCGCGTTCGATACGGTTCAAACGTTTTTGGATTGCTTGTAAAGTGACCCCCTGAGCTTTTCCCAGCTCTTTGAGGGTCATAGGAACTCCGGTAAAACCGTAACGACATCGAATGAGGTTCTTATCATTGGGGTTGAGTTGGTCCAAGAGTTTGTCCAGTGTCTCTAAAAGCGAATGCTGTTTTTCGTCATCCGCACACTCTTCCCAAAGGCTCATTTCAATGGTTTCATTGTTATCTAATGACGTGAAAGAGTATTGGGATTGTTGCTTACCGGGAAGGGTGACCACATTGTTAATTTTTCTAATCTCTTTTTGCATTTCGTTGTAAATGCACGTTGAGAGAAAAGTTTTAACCTTTGCACCACGTCCTGTTTGATAGTAGGGAATTGCTTTTAACACAGCCATATAACCTGTGTAATACAACTCTCTGGGATTCCTTACTGCTTTAGGGAAACGGTTGGCCAATAGATTCGCAACGTTTTGAATTAATTGAAAGTGTTCTTGAGAAAAGGAGAGACTTTTCATAATTTTGAATTTTGGTTAATAAATAGGTTGAAATCACAAAAGACCTCCTGCGGGCGGTCAGATGAGGCCAGAAAAATTAATGAAATAAGGTTTCATAAAAATTGATCTGGTGATTTTTTTGGATAGCAAAAACAATGCCAATGTTTGTATTTTTGTGTTTTTTTTACACAAAAAAAATACCCCTGACTTGATTTGTTCTCAAGTTAGGGGTTTGTCTTGTTGCCCAACCAGGGTTCGAACCTGGACTTTACTGATCCAGAGTCAGTCGTGTTGCCAATTACACCATTGGGCATCGTTTGCGACTGCAAAAATACACATTTTTTATTTTATGCAAGAAAAAAAAGAATTTTTTTTGATTCAGAAAAAATCAATAAATAACTAAAAAAATAGTTGTATCATTAAAATAATTGTTATATTTGCAGCGTTATACTAGCGAAATGAAAACGAAACACATCATATTGTCTCTGATTTTAATGTTGTTGCTGCCATCATGCGCAACGCTTAGGGGCTATGACTATACCGTTGAGGATCTCTCACTTGCCGACAAGAATCTGAGCCGCATCCCTTATAATATTAAAAGGTATAAAAACCTGAAAAGACTGAACCTTGAAAAAAATCATATCAAACATATCCCCGCTTGGGTGTCTTCCCTTGACAGCCTTAGCGAAATCAACCTGAACTATAATCAGCTGAAACTGACAAAGGCTGATATCCGTCACCTCGCCAAAGTCAAACGCCTCCTGATGACCGACAATGGCATTGAGAAACTGCCAAGCAATGTGGGGCTGCTTCAATGCAAGACCTTGGTGCTGGCCCGAAACAAGATAAGCTCCCTGCCGGCTTCGTTCGCTGAGATGAAAAACCTCCGAAACATCATCTTCTATGAGAATGACTTCTCAGAAATCCCCGAACCAATCGCGCAATTGTCTGCACTTCGTGAGATTGACTTCTATAAGAATCATATCAAAGTCATCCCTGATTTCATCGGAAGCCTCGATAGTCTGGAACAAATCTATTTGTCGTTCAATGAAATTGAGGTGATCCCTGATACCTTGCGGAATCTTAAACAGTTGAAATACTTCTATATTCATCACAATAAAATCTTGTTTCTGCCTACTTGGATGACTCGCATGGATTCATTGGAACGTTTGGGCGTGGGCTTTAACAAGCTTTTGGAGATTCCAGCACTGTCACAGATGAAGTCGCTGAAAGAGTTTGACTGTGAACATAACCTATTGGAGGATTGTCCTTGGGACTTGATTGAGAAAGGCAATTTGGAAATATTGGTCATCCGAGACAACTTTTTTAAATTTACTCCAGAGGAAAAAGAACGATTGGATACTTTGAATGTTGTTTATTAATCGATTAATACTATATTGAATATGAAAGAGTTAACAAAAGCGGAAGAACAAGTGATGCAAGTGTTGTGGGGTATCGGCAGTGGATTTGCCAATGAGATTATGGCGGCTTTTCCAGAACCGAAACCAGCTTATAACACCGTGTTAACTGTCATCCGCATCCTCGAGAAGAAGGGCTTCGTAAAACACGAAACGTTCTGCAAAGCTAACCGTTATCAACCTGCCATCAGCAAGGAAGAGTATTCGCAGAACTTTCTCGGCAGTGTGGTGGAACGCTATTTCAACAACTCCTACCTCGACCTGGTGTCGGCTTTCGCCAAAAAAGAGAACTTCAGCTTGGAGGAACTGGAGTCACTCAAGAAAATGATAGATGAGGCCATTGACAACGAAAAACAGTAAGCCATGAATGCACAAACCATGTTCGAGTATATCCTGCCTGTCGCCATCAGTCTGATGGTGCTGTGGGTGGCCTACCGTCTGCTGTTTACAAACAGTAACCGGTTCCAATTCAATCGCTGCTTTCTGTTGAGTGCCTTGTTGTTCTCTTTGGCGTTGCCTTTGATCGGGTTATTCATGGGACAAACCGTTCCTCAAGTGATTGCCTTTAAGGAACAGTTGTTCTATGGCTTTATGCTTAACGAGGTCACTATCTCATACGGAGAATCCACAGTGACCACCTTGCCTGAAATAGTGATTTCGCAACCGGCAGGTTTTCACATCAGCCTGTGGCAAGTATTGGGCATGGTTTATTTATTAGGTGTGCTGGTCATGGGGCTGCTCTTCCTTTTTAAAATGGGAAGGCTTATCGCTTTGATCATCCGCTCACCGAAGCAAAAGATGGACGGCTATACCGCAGTCTATACCCATCGGGATCAAGGCTCGTTCTCCTTTTTCCGCTATGCCTTCTTTCCTGATGAGACAGTGTCACCCAACATCGTTCAGCACGAGAAAAGTCATATCGCCCATGGCCATTCCTGGGACATCCTCTTCGTGGAACTGATGATGGTGCTGCAATGGTTCAATCCCTTTATCTATCTCTATAAAAGGGAGTTGCAGAGCCTTCACGAATATACCGCCGACCACGATGTGGTAGCCAACGGCGTTGACAAACGAAACTATATGATGCTGATCTTGCAGCAGTGCACGGCCGTCGATTTCAGCACTATGAGCAATAATTTCAGTTTAATCCTAACTAAAAAACGTATTAAGATGATTACAAGAAACGAAAAGGCCAGACGCCTCTGGTGGAGGCTGCTGGCTACCATACCGGTGTTGGCACTGTTGCTGTTCGCCAACGCCAAGGTGACGGCACAAGAAAAGCATGCCGTTGATGAGCCAAAGTCCGCCGTCGATGTGCCGTTAAAGATTGAATTGGGGAACTTTGAAGTCTTTGATGATAATGGTGCCCCGATGCATTTCATCGATACCGTCTTATATAACGAAGATGGTTCATACATCAAATGTGAGACTACGGATGCCTTGGATCCGATTTCAGGTGAGCCGCGTAAAAAAATCTCCATTTCAACATTCAATGCTGACGGCTCTCCCAATCAACACTTCAGCATGAAGGAAGTCGGAATGCAAGGTGATACCATCACGTATAACATCGAGCCATTCGCCCTCGCCCTTAGCGATGGCCACGACACAAAAATCAGTTCAGACAATCTCAAAATCAAGGTTGTCAGTCAGCAGGACCGAGACAGCATCTATAACATTGTGGAGCAAATGCCGGAATTTCCCGGAGGTGTGGCTGAAATGATGACCTATCTCTCAGGAAACATCAAATATCCTGAAGAAGCCAAGGATAAAGGCATCAGCGGCAGGGTGTTCATCAGCTTTGTCGTTGAAAAGGATGGTTCTGTCAATCAAGTCAAGGTGATGAAAGGCATCGGGGGTGGCTGCGACGATGAAGCGGTCCGTGTGGTGAAGGCCATGCCCAAATGGAAGCCAGGTATGCAAAAGGGCAAACCGGTTCGTGTAAGCTATATGCTTCCTATCACTTTCAAACTGGATGAGGGTGATAAATCTCAGGAGGAACAAGTGGAACAAGCCTTGGAAAAAGCAAAAAAACCTAACAAAGATGGTGTCTATCAAATTGCTGAGACGATGCCTGAGTATCCTGGTGGCATGGATGGCCTGAGGACTTTTATTCAGGAAAACCTGACCGTGCCCGAGAAGTACCAAGAAATGGATACCAAGGTGGAATACCGTGTTTTCGTTCAATTTGTTGTTGCCGAAGACGGATCCATCACCAATGTTGAATTGCTAAAGCCCGAGCCTTCAAAGCAAGATTTGAATGATGAGGCCGTTCGCGTCGTCAAAGGTATGCCCAAATGGAAACCAGGCACGGTAGATGGCAAACCTGTCAAGGTAAGATACACGTTGCCGGTGACCTACCGGTTAGGCAAATGAAAAAAGGGGTCTCGCGACCCCTTTTTTATAACATTACTGCTTTAGCAAGACTCTCCCTTACAAACGCATTTAATGAAATACCGAGTTCCTGGGCCATCATAGCAGCTTTGGCGTGTAGCTCGGCTGGAATCCTGATATTAAAGCTTCCACTATAAGACTTATGTAATGGAATTCCGTTTTCAGTACAATGGGTGATATAGTCATCCACCGCGTTGACAAAATCTTCTTTCAGTTCTGAAAGTGTTTGCCCTTCATACGTCACAAGCGTCCCCTTGTCTAATCCAAGCACCTTTCCATAAAGCGTGTTTTCGCTCAATTCCGCTTCGATGCTTCCGATAAAACCTTTGTATCTCAGTGTTTCCATATTATAAGAGTTTGTTTTCTTTTAGAAAATCAACGATATCTTTTAATGCTTTTTCTTTAATAATGCTTTGAGGGTGAGGTTTGTGGGCTAAATATTGTAACTGTTTTTCTTGATGGTAGAACCTAACCCTCGATCCAGATGTTTTTCCTTTGTTGTCTCGTTTAAAGCCAAGCTGAAAGAGTACCGATTCCAGTTCCTCAAAAGTAAAATCTTTGGGAAGTTGTTGGATTCTCCGTTTCAGTTTTTCTTTATTTGTCATTAAGCAACTAAATTTTAGTTGCAAACCTTAGATTTGCAGCGTGGTTGTCTGCGAACCGGGAATGCAAGAGCA
>CAMIWN010000022.1:0-49317 GCA_946402445.1 uncultured Bacteroidales bacterium | reverse complement strand
CCGCCCACCCATACAGGAAAGCCCTCCGCGAAAGCGAGAGGGCTTTTTTGATTTAAGGGGGCCTCACCTGGGCCTCTCCCCCCGGCCCCCTCTCCCGTGGAGAGGGGGAGGGTTCTACCCTGGGGCCTTTCCTACCGAGATTTAACCCCTAACCTCACCCCCCGACCCCCTCTCCACTGTGGAGAGGGGGAGCGTTCTACCCTGGGCCTACCGAGATTTAACCCCCAACGGGGTAGCTCCCTCTAAATTCTAAATTCTCCTTCTACCGAGATTTAACCCCTGACGGGGTAGCTCCAGCTCGATTCTCACCTCTCAATTCTTACTTCTCGAAAAATTCTTCCTTGAAATTGACAAAAAACAACTTCTCCTGGGCTCGCGTGACCGCTGTATATAACCAACGTAAATCTTCCTTCTCTAACTCATCCTTCAAATTAAAAGCTGAATCTACAAAGACCTCTTTCCATTGACCGCCTTGCGTCTTGTGACAGGTGAGGGCGTATGCAAACTTCACCTGTAATGCGTTGAACCATGGGTTCTTCTTCATCTCTTTGTATCGGTCCTTCCGATTCGGTATATCCATATAATCGGCCTCTACAGCCTGCCGTAGCCTTAACTGGTCTTCTTCGGTGAGCGATGCACTCTCACTGTTTAAGGTGTCAAGCATGATCTTCACCTCTAAATCCAAAGCTTCAGGATAGTCAGGGAAATGTAGCACCACGTCCGCAAACCTGAATCCGTACATCTCCTCGTAACGGCTGATCTTGCGAATCTCTGCCATGTCTCCATTGGCAATGAAGCTGATTTCTTTGTTCCCGTCCGACCAATAATAGTTGTTCTTTACCACCATCAACAGGTCGCTGGTGGCAATCTCACCTTCCATGTTCAAAATCCTGCTTCTGATTGCTTGGTTGAAGAGGTTGGCTCTTTTGTTCGACTTGCAGATGATGACAGATTCGTTACGGTGCTCATTGTCAAAGGCGTTTTGCAACAGCTCCTCGAAGGTCTCGGGATCAATCTTCTGAGTGTCGTCGAAACAGAGATCAAAGAAAGGTGGGGAATAAAAAGGGAGTCCCTCCAACAAACGCTCCCGTAGCTGAGTCGCATTGTAAAGGATGCCTGAGAGCAGTGCTTGACGTTTTACTTCCACAAGCTCGTAGGTGGCGATGGTCAGCGGGTATTCGTTTCTCAGGGTGTCGATGTCGAGTGCGGGACTATGACTGTTACCCACTGGTGGCAGCTGGGCGGTGTCTCCGATTAACAACAGTCGGCATCGCTCCCCGCTGAAAACATAGTTGATTAGGTCGTCCAACAGGCTCCTGGTACCGAATTCATGTTCCTCGCTAATCATTGAGGCCTCATCGACGATGAAAACCGTGTCTT
Organism: uncultured Bacteroidales bacterium; assembly: GCA_946402445.1. Lineage (GTDB taxonomy): Bacteria > Bacteroidota > Bacteroidia > Bacteroidales > F082 > Limimorpha. Next base: position 47,937 of record CAMIWN010000022.1, on the reverse strand, counting down.
TGTGTTTGTTCTCCGCCCTCACCATCCTCATGCTTCCGTCAGGAAGACTCAGAGTCTGATAAATCTTTTTATGGATGGTGGAGGCAAAGCGTTGGGTGTAGTTCCCGATGACTTTAGCGGCTCGTCCTGTGGGTGCCATCAACACAAAGCCCATCCCAATCTGTGGTAAGGTCTTCACCATGGTGGTGACAAGGGTGGTCTTGCCCGTACCAGCATATCCTCTGAGGATATATGTGGGATTGGGCTTTTTCGACAGCAGAAAGGCAGCAAGATGATAGAGTACAGTAGCTTGACCTTCGGTGGGTTGAAACTGGAAGGCGTCAATCAGATGGTCAAAAAGCGCTTCACGGGTCATGGTTTAGAATGGATATCCGATGTTAAACGACCAACGGAGATCCCAAATACTCATTTCCTTGAATCTCCAGTAAACCCCTGTGACATCCGGATAGGGGTTGCGTATGGGCATGGCTGCGTCGAGACGGATCACGGCCAAACCCAAGTCCATACGAAGACCTATTCCCGCATCCATGGCAATCTGGTCATAAAACGTGTCGAAGTGGAATTCTCCATTGGGAAGCAGCTGATTGGCATGGTAGTTCCATATATTGCCTGCGTCAACAAAGACCGCTCCATTGAACTTCCCGCGTAAGGGGAAACGCACCTCCGCATTGCATTCCAATTGGATGTCCCCAATCTTCTCAATGTTCACAATTTCATAACCAGGGACGTATGCGCCTGGCCCTAACTCCCTATAACTCCAACCTCGCATTCCCGTCGATCCTCCTGAATAGAAACTCCTTTCAAAAGGCATGTCGTATGAGTTCCCGTAGGGCAAACCCATGCCAACCAACTCTCTGAAAACCAACCATGTGTTTTCGGCAAGGTTGAAATATTGCCTAAAGTCAATATCTCCTCTGAGATATTGGGCGTAGCGGATGCCAAACAGCTCGTGATGATCTTGGTTCTGTGTGAACAGTTTTGTTTTGTTGAAAAGTGAAAGGATGCCTCCACTGGATTCAAGATTCATCCTAAGATAAATGTAATTGCTCGAGTTGTTGAAACTCTGTGTGTTGTAGATGAATGAATAGCGTCCGCCAAAAACCAGATGGTTGGTGTATTGATCCTTGATGCGTTGGTTGCTCTCTTGGTCCAAGATGGCTTGAAATGCTGGTATCGGGTTGACTTTCACGGAGTTGAGGTAGAATGGGGTGATGATAAACTGCAACCTGGGGTTGGCTTTCCAGTCGTAACCGAACGATCCCATATTGATGTAACGCGAATAGGCATACCGAATCTGCATGCTGCCGCCTAACGAGAAGGTAGTCCTTGGCTGATAGTCACGGGCGAAGGTCTTTAATGGAATGGGACTGAGGAACTTAGGGATATAGAGACTGGAGTTAAAAATTAGCTCTCTTGTATTGAAAAACGAGCCGTCGGGTTGCTCCATACCGCCCAAATCGAGAATCTCCTGCATTTCCAGTCCTCCTTTGAGGCTTATTTGAAGCATCTCAGCTCCTCGGAAGATATTTTTGTTGGTGTAGATGATGCTGCCGCTGACACCTAAGTCGCCACCGCTGTTCGTCCCTTCCATTTGAAGTTTGAATGAATGTGTGTTAGCCCTGCGGAGATAGATGTTGCAGTCCAGGAGATTCAAGGTGTCGTTGGTGCTGGGTACGGTGTCAAATTCAATGCTCGAATTGGCGATGATTTTCAAATTCGAGAGGGCACTATAGGTTTGAGCCACTCGTCGTTGACGATAGGGCGCACCTTGAAAGATCTGTATGATCTCGTTGAAAGTGCTAGGACGAATCCGGGGCTTCTCGTAGTTGTAGAAATGAAGGGTGTTGGTGCGGTTTCGGGAGCCTATGGAAAACGTCAGACTCGTGGTGTCAAGAGGGGTGGCGTTCGCCATGAATGGGGTGTAGTTCGGATAAATATTGATGTTATTTATGTAATAACATTTATGGGGCTCGGTGGTGTTGGTCTTTCGGTTCTTGGCGTTGGCAATCTTCATGGTGACGGTCAACGTGTTGTTGTTAAAGCTGCTGTCAACTTCGTAGGTGATGTAGTCTTTGGTGAAGAAATAATAACCGGAGTTGCGAAGCCCTTCCGTGATGATGTCACGTTGCTCATCGAGATAGTAGGAGTTGTAGATGTCGCCGACTTTTGCGGGGAAACGCTCCTTAAACCTCATGATATGCTTAGCCAACGCCGTGTCTTCAATCTGATAGTCGATGTTGCTGATACGGTAAGGCTCGGTGAGATAGACTGAGTATGTGGCTTTTACCAGATGTTTTTTTCTTTTGCTTATTTTTTTGGTTTCGCAGGTCACATTGGAATGGAAATAGCCTCTGTTGTTGAGATACTGTTTCAATTGTTCAATACTACCGACCATTTTTCCCGCATCGTAATACTCGGGTTTCTTGGCTATACTCGTATTCATCCAGCGCCAAAATCTTTTATCGGTACGATTCTCAGTCACATAGTATAACCAGAGGCGGAAACGAAAGGGAAAACGCGCGCTGAAGCTCTTTTGTTCTAGGTAAGGTGCGATTTCGGAAGCCTTGATATTTCCTTTTTTTTCTTTGATTTCCACTTTGTTTTTGTCCAAGAAGGCAGAACCCTCAGGCACAAAACGTTTGATGGAACACGATGCAAGCAAGGTGGCCATCACGGTAAGTAGGATAATATGCAAAGCCTTTTTGGTCATACTACTTCTGCCACAATGAAGTTGGAACCGCCAACAAAGACTACATCATCGAAATGCGCGGAGTTCACAGCCGACTGGTATGCGTCGCGAACAGAGTCGTAAACTTTTCCTCTCAAACCGAGTTCAAAGGCTTTTTCTGCCAGTATTTTGGCATCAAGGCCACGGGGAATGTCAGCTTTGCAGAAATAATACTCGCAATGGTGGGGTAGCAGCTGAAGCACATGGTCGATGTCTTTGTCGTTGACCATGCCGATGACGAAATGCAGTTTGTTGTAATTCATCTCGGCCAGTTGGCTGATAACTTCCCGGATGCCATCCACGTTGTGGCCGGTGTCGGCGATGGTGAGCGGGTCATCGTTGAGAATCTGCCAGCGCCCCATGAGATGCGTGTTGCGGATGACGTTGGCGATGCCACACCGGATGTCGTCGTCAGAGAGCTGGAAAGGCTCTCGCAACAAGTCGATGGCACAGATTACCGTGGTGAGGTTCTTCTTTTGATAGTTTCCCATCAAGGGAATCTCGCAGGCTTCGAGATACAGGTTGTTGTTTTTCCAGATGTCGTATTGCTGTATGGTCTGTGATTCTATATGGATTTTGTCGCAGTCGAAGATCTGGTCGGCAAAGTAGATGGGGCTGTGACAAGCTGCTGCTTTTTGTTCGAAGACAGCATGGGTCTCTGCTTGCGTCTCACCGATGACGACAGGGATTCCTTCTTTGATGATGCCGGCTTTCTCACCTGCGATTTTCTCCAAGGTGTCGCCCAAGAACTGTACGTGGTCAAGGCCGATGTTGGTAATGACGCTCAGCTCGGGGGTGATGAGGTTGGTGGAGTCGAGTCTGCCGCCCATGCCCACTTCCACGATGGCGATATCCACCTTCTCCTTTGAGAAGTAGTCGAAGGCCATGCCTACTGTCATCTCAAAAAAGGAGAGTTGCATCTGCTCGAAGAAGGCTTTGTTTTCTTCGATGAAAGACACCACTTGTTCTTGGGAGATCATCTCTCCATTGATGCGGATGCGTTCCCTGAAATCCCTCAGATGGGGGGAAGTGTACAATCCTGTTTTATAGCCTGCTTCTTGAAAGATGGAGGCAAGCAGATGAGAGGTGGATCCTTTGCCGTTGGTGCCAGCCACATGGACCGATTTGAAGTGATGGTGAGGGTTGCCCAAACGGTCGAGCAAAGCGATAGTATTGTTAAGATCGGCTTTATATGCTGCTCCTCCGACGCGTTGGTACATCGGGAGTTTGTTGAACATCCAATCCAGGGTTTCCTGATAGTTCATCGTGGTGATAGTTGAAGGGTTAGTGTTTTTTGACGAAGTTATAAGTAATGGTTCCTTTTTGTTCTTCCGGGGCGTTGGGGTCGGGGGAGAACTTGGATCTGCGTGCTGCTTCGAGGGCTGTGGTGCGCATCTCGCTGTCGGCGATGTCGGTGCCTTTGGTGATGTTGGCCCGGATGACGTTGCCCTCACGGTCCACCCAAATCTCGACGACGATATGTCCTTCTTCCGGGAACTCTTCAGAGGGGCGTTGGAGGGACTTGGCACCGCGGCCTCCTAAATCATAGCCTAGGCCGTTGCCTTTTCCGCCTTGTCCGTCGTATTTCTTGATGTCTTTGAGCCCGTTGGGGTTGCCTTGGTCGCCAGGCTGTCCTGTGATGCCTTCCGAGCCCCCGTCCTGCGCCTTGTCTTTGCCTTTGAAGAGGGCTTTGGGATTGACAGTCTGCTGCGGTGTCTCTTCAGGTTTGTCCGGCTTTTCTTTGGGCTTCACCTCAGGTTGTTGTTTCGGGTCCTTCTCCTTCTCTTTTTTGATGGAAGGAGCTTCTTCAGTGTCCTGGGTGACGACGTCTTCTTTGCTCTTCGATGACTCATCCTCGTGAGGCTTGGGAGGCGTCGATTGTTCTGGGATGGCAGAGTGGTCGGGCTGCACAAGTCCCATGCCTTGGTTGTAAAAACCTAAGTCAACTTCCACTCCTTCTTCTCCTGGAAGCGGCAAAGGGGTGCGGAATGCCATGAAAAACAAGGCGAGCAGGATCAAAGCGTGGACTAGCAGAGTCCCCACAGCGGCGATGGTCTTATTTTTTCTTTCGTTACTCATTTTTTCGGTGAGGTGGCCAAGATGACCTTATGGTTCTGTTGCGTGGCGTTGTTGATCTCGTTGACGGCGTCGATGACGTTGACGACATATTGGACGGGTACCGACTTGTCGGAACGAAGCACGATGGTAGCATCGGCCTGGCCAGCGATCTTCGTGCTGATGCTCCCGGCTAGGTCATCATCCGTGACAGGGGTCTCTTCCACATAATATTGATATAGGTCGTTGATGTAAACAGTGACGGTTTGCTTGGCCATGGTCTTGCTGCTGCTCGATGGCAACAGCAACTTGATGGCGTTCGGCGCCACTAAGGTGGAGGTCAGCATGAAGAAAATCAACAGCAGGAACACCAAGTCCGACATGGACGAGGAATTGAAAGTGACCCCGATTTTGTTTCGTGTTTTGATAGCCATGGTGTCAGATTTTGTTAAGGTTAGGCAGGCTCGTTGAGCACATCCATGAACTCAGTGGTCTTGGCCTCGAGGAGGTTGACGACATCCTGAATCTTCGCCGCGATGATGGTGTAGAACAGATAGGCGATGATGCCCACAATCAGACCACCCACCGTGGTTACCATGGCCTCGTAAATGCCCGAGGAGAGCAATTCAATGTCAATGTTGTTGCCTGCCATCGACATGTTGTAGAAAGCTCTGATCATTCCGGTCACCGTGCCAAGGAATCCGATCATCGGTGACGCACTGGCAATCATAGAGAGCAGTGTGACACCTTTCTCCAGCTTGCCGACTTCGATGTTTCCCACATTCTCGATGGCAGTGTTGATGTCATTCAGCGGACGACCAATACGGGAGAGTCCCTTTTCAATCATCCTAGCGATGGGAGAGTCACTGCCGTGACAAAGGGCTTTGGCATTGTCGATGCGCCCGTCTTTCATGTATTCACGGATGCGTTCCATGAAGCTTTTGTCGATCTTTGTGGCTCTTTGCACCACGATGAAACGCTCAATGAAGATATACACAGCGATGACTGAAAGGATGGCAAGGACGAGCATGATCCAACCGCCTTTCATCGCAAGGTCGAGGATGGAGAGTTTGATTTCACTGGGTTGTGCCAGAGCCTCAGCTGGCATGGTTTGCGCCACAGCGCCGTTGGTGATGACTTGAAGGGGAAGTGACATATTTTACTATTCTTTTTATTGTTTCACAAAAATATATAATTATAACTAAAACCGTACCAAATTATTGCCATAATCTTTCTTTGGAGCCCAAATCTGTCCACCACAAGTGTCGGTGGGTGCACCCGTGACGGAGCATAGCACATTGGGATGGCCTTCTATCCGAAGCAACCCGAGCAGTGCGAAAATCAACGCTTCTTTGTAGTCAACTGTTTGACGGTCAGGGATTACAATCTTGTGATGGGTGTGTTGTTGGAGCCTTTCTATGAGATAGGTGTTGTGTGCTCCACCGCCAGTGGCGAGGAGTTTCCCCTGTGGTTGACTGTTGACAGATTGAGCGATTTGAAGGGCGATGTGTTCTGTAAATGTTGCCAGCAAGTTGGCTGTGCTGTCGCCATCCAGCTCTTCTCGTTGAAAGCACTCAAAGAATTCTCGACCTAATGATTTTGGGGGTGTTTGTTGGTAGTAAGGATGACTGTTCAGCTTGTCAAGCAGTTGGAGGTTGACCTGGCCGCTGCGGGCGAGAAGTCCATCGCGGTCGTAGTCCAATCCTTCGCGTTGGGCGAGTGTGTTGAGGGCTTGGTTGGCGATACAGATGTCGTAGGCAAGACGTCGTCCCTCTTGTTCGTATGAGATGTTGGCGATGCCTCCGATGTTGAGGCATAGCTCATATTCGCTGAAGAGCAACCGGTCGCCAATAGGAACCAGCGGGGCGCCTTGGCCGCCTTTTCTTACATCTTCGCTTCGGAAATCGTTGACGGTGAGGATCCCACAACGATTGGCAATGGCTTGCCCATCGCCAATTTGCAGGGTGTACCGTTGTGCTGGCTTATGGAAGACGGTGTGCCCGTGTGAAGCCACAAAGTCTGGCCTGACCCCTCGTGACTCCACGAACTGGCGAATGCATTGTCCCAAATAGTCACCGTAACGCTTGTCGAGTGACTCGAGCTCCTCGGGTTTGGCATGAAACGCGTCGGCAAGCTGTCTTCGCCAAGGTTCGGGATAGGGCAGTGTCTCCGCGTCGAGGAGAGTGTAATGATAACGACCGTCCTCGCTGGTAAGCTGGGTCAGCACCAAGTCGATGCCATCGAGCGAGCTGCCCGACATAAGTCCTATGGCAAGATACTTTTTCATTGAATCAGCGGCAGCACTTTCTCCAGCCGTATGCCTCTGGAGCCTTTTACCAAGATGCTTCTCTTTGACACGGGATTCTTTTCCATGTAACTACAAAGTGCTTCCACATCGGGGAAGGTCATGAAATCGGGATTGTCGTTGTATTGGCTGAAACACGGACCAGCCAGCAACACTTGGCGGAAACCCAGTGCCTTGATTAGGTCCAGGATGGCTTTGTGCTCGTCTTTGGAAGCATCGCCCAGCTCACGCATGTCGCCAAGAATCAACATCGCTTGTTCACCACAGATGGTGCTGAAGTTCTTGATGGCGGCACTCATGCTGGTCGGATTGGCATTGTAGGCATCCATGATGATGTGGTTCCTTCCTTCAATGACTTGTGACCTGCTGTTGGTGGGTTGATATTGTTCCAGTGCCTCGCGGATGTCGTGGTCGGCTACGCCGAAATACTGTCCTACCGCAATAGCAGCAGCTACGTTCTCAAAGTTATATGCTCCGACGAGGCGGGTGTTGATGATTCCTGTTTTTTCGTTAAAGACCGTCAGATAGGGGTCGCATGTCTTTGGGCTAACGACACTCTGGGCCTCTTTTGTGCCGTAGGTGTAGTGATCTAGTGAACCGATAAGGCTCATGAGCAGTTCATTGTCACGGTTGACAAATGCGGTCTTGTGATGGGTGCGGAGGTGGTCGTAGAGCTCGTTTTTAGTCTTGATGACCCCCTCAAAGCTGCCGAATCCTTCCAGATGGGCTTTCCCGATGTTGGTGATGATGCCGTAGTCGGGAAGGGCAAGGGCTGTCAGCGTCTTGATTTCCCCAGGGTGGTTGGCACCCATTTCAACGACGGCCATCTCGGTGTCAGGAGTGATGTTGAGAAGGGTAAGTGGCACTCCGAGGTGATTGTTGAAGTTGCCTTGGGTATAGGTAATCTTGTATTTCTTGCTGAGTACGGAGGACACCAGTTCCTTTGTGGTGGTCTTTCCGTTGGTCCCCGTGATGGCCAGCACGCGGAGGGCTTTCATCTGCATCCGGTGATGAAGAGCCAGTTCCTGTAATGCCTTTAATGAGTCGTTGACTTTGATGAGCCTTGGATGGTCGGGCAGAGAGGGACGGTCAGCTACAACAAGGCAGGCCACGCCTTTCTCAGCCACTTCAATGGCGAAGTCATTGCCATCGAAATGTTCTCCTTTTAGGGCAAAGAACACCGCATCAGGTTCTACTTGACGGCTGTCAGTGGTTACCTTGTATGATTTGCAGTAAGAGTCGTAGATGGACATGTCGTGGTTATTTATTGATTGAAAAAAAGCCGTTTGAGGAGTCAAACGGCTTTTTGTCTTGTTTGCGTTTTAAGTTATTTTGCCAAAGAGCTGCCGACCTTGTTCATGGCACAGCGGAAGCCAATGGAGGCTGACGACTGGTTTTGGTTGAGGTAACGTCGTGTGCCTGGACTCAGGTAATAAGGACCGTCGGCCCAGGAACCTCCTTTGTAAACCCTCGACTCGTCGCTGATGAGGGTGGTACCAGGGGTCTCGTTGGTAGCGTAGTCGTACATGTCTTTGGTAAAGGAGCTCTGGTCTTCCTGAGTGTCAGTCCAGTTGCTACGGATAGATGACATGTAGTCGCCGTCAGCATAGTTGGAGTTGAAGGAGGTGCGGTAGTTCTGGCGTTTGGCAGCCTGATCCTGAGGGATAGGCTCTCTGCGGATGCGTCCCAAGGAGTCCTTCTGGGCGATGAAGCCGTCTTCGTCAAGTACTTTCTGGGTGAACACGTTGCCACGGAAAGGACTGTAGTCCGCCACATCCTCAAAGGTCAAAGGACGATAGACATCGCCGACCCATTCGGAGACATTGCCAGCCATGTTGTACAGACCGTAGTCGTTGGGCCAGTAGGATCCCACAGGGGCGGGCAGTGCGGCACCGTCATTGAGGTTGCCAGCGACACCCATGTAGTTGCCGGGGCCAATCTTGAAGTTAGCCATGAAGCTGCCACGGTATTTCTTGTTGTCGGTGCGAAGACCGTCACCGTTCCAGGGATAAATCTTGCGCTGGGTGATGATGTCGTTGTTGGTGTTGCCAATCAGACCCACAGCGGCATATTCCCATTCAGCTTCCGTGGGAAGACGATAGGAGGGAAGCAGGATGCCATCCGACAGATTCACGTTGCGGATGCCATCTCCGTTCTGTTTGCTGAGGTCTTTCTTGCCGTTTTTCACATTGCCGATGTATTGCCCGGCGAGGTATGCGTCGGTGTTGAAGTTCTCTTCATCCTGCTGGTTTGGATCCCAGTCGAGGATGCCCGCTTTGATAAGCATCAACTCGTTCACACGGTCCGTACGCCATGAACAATAGTCGTTGGCCTGAACCCAAGTGACACCTACTACCGGATAGTCGCTGTAGGCGGGATGACGGAAATAAATCTCAATCATCGGCTCGTTATACGTCATGCGTCCACGCCATACCAAAGTGTCGGGCAGGGCGTTGCGAACAGCCATGGGATAGTTCTGACCGTAAACACGTGACAGCCAGTAGATGTATTCCAGATAATCCACGTTGCTCACTTCGGTGCGGTCCATCAAAAACGATGGCACAGTGACCTTGCGGGGCACGTTGTCCCAACTGTAAGTCAAATTGTCAGTAGTGCCTCCCATGACAAAAGTACCGCCTTCAATGGCAATCAAACCAGGACCAATCTGTTGGTCGTTGATCTCCGCCACCTCAAAACCTCCATTGTTGGGGTCGTTGTATGCCCAACCTGTGGTACGTGAGGTCTTCTTGGAACAAGCGGTGAATAAGATCCCTGCCATAAGGCAGAGGGCTAATGTCTTTAATCCGATTCTAAATTTCATTGCAAATGAATTTGATGCTTAAAAAACTTCCTTGTCGCGCTTTTATTGTGTGAAATGGAATATTTTTTCACTTAAAACAATTCAGCCACAAAAGTACTTCTTTTTTTCGTTTCCTAGGTCTTTTTATGTCAAAAAACTTTTCTTCCGCAGAATTCCTATTCAAATAATAAAAAAGTTGTATCTTCGTTCCTTAATTTATATTGGTGTGTTCTTTCGATGAAACCGACTATGAAAATATGCTCTCTTTTTTTGTTACTGTCGCTTACAGGTTGGCTTTATGACTTGTACGGACAGTCTTCCCTTGATACCTTATCTAATAGATATGCGGCTCATTCGGTGCTTGCCTCAGGAAAATGGTTTAAGGTGGGCGTGTCAGCAACGGGAATCCAACGGCTGACGTATTCTGATCTCTCGGAACTGGGAATGGATGTTGACCATCTTGACCCTCGCCATATCCGTGTCTATCACAACGGAGGTGGCCTGCTGAACGAGTTGAACAACCAGCCGCGTTTCGACGACTTAACCGAAATCCCTATCTTTGTCTCGGGTGAGGCCGATGGCAAATTTGATAAAAAAGACTATATCTTGTTTTATGCTCGCGGACCACTGACTTGGCGTTATCAAACAACTGAAAACGCCTTTGTCCATCTTCCCAATGCATACGATGACGAGGCATACGCTTTTCTCACCGCAGACCTCGGACAAGGGAAAAGAATTGAAACCGCACAACAGCCTGGCCAAACCGCAGGTGTCACAGTGACGGAATTCCTGGATTATCAGGTGTACGAAAAAGACAATTATAACCTTATCAATGCGGGCCGTACTTACTACAGCGATATCCTTGACGGTAATACCTCGCTGTCGAAGACCTTCACCTTCCATCATGCGAAGACAACCCGTCCTTGCAGTGTCAGAGTGAACCTCGCCGGAAGGAATTTCCAGCCGGCCACTTTTGAGCTGTATGTCAATGAGGTGCTGCAAAAGTCATTCAATATATCATCTACGGCTCCCGGCTCTGATCATGCTTTCTCATATCCTGCATCAGGTTTTGTCTCGGGAACCGTCAATGGCGATGCCATCAAAGTGGTGCTGCGCCACCAGGGGATTGCCGGAACGACATCTATCGGTTATGTGGATTATATCGCTGTGAACGCATGGCGCTCGCTGCATTTCATGGGAGGAGAGATGTGCTTCCGCAACCCAGAGGCTATTGAAACGAGTCAAGTGTATCAATATAAGCTGACGGGCGCGTCGGCCAACCTCCAAGTGTGGAATGTGACCGACTCCGTGAATCCCATGATAATCAACGGACAGCTCTCGGGATCGTTTTTCAGCTTCAAAGTGGCTGGAAGTCCATGTAACGAGTTCATTGCCTTCGACGGCTCTTCCTACCATACTCCAACTTTGATAGGAGCCGTGAAGAACCAAGACCTGCATGGCGACCACAACTACGACTATCTGATGGTGACTTATCCCGACTTTTTGGACCAAGCGGAACGATTGAAATCTATCCATTCGGTTTATGACCCTGACCTGAGAATCAAAATCGTCACTCCCCAGGAAATCTATAACGAGTTCTCCTGCGGTGCACAGGATGTCACTGCCATAAGAGATTATTGCCGCATGCTTTATCATGACAGCACGCCCTTGCGTTACCTTCTCCTGTTTGGTGACGCCTCGTTCGACTACAAGAACAGAAACGGTGTCGTAAACTTTGTGCCGACCTATGAGTTGGTGCAGTCAACCGATATTCTTTCCAATATCGTCACCGATGATTATTTCTGCTTCATGGATGAAACCGAAGGGGCTTTGGGAAGCTCCACTCCCGACATCGGGGCTGGACGATTCCCGGTCAGCACGGTGGAGCAGGCCACGCAGATGGTTACCAAAGTGGAAAACTACCTGACGAAAAATGAATATTCCATGGGACCCTGGCGTAACGTCATCACCTTTTTATGTGATGATGCGGAGGACAATCAGTTTTTCGACCATTCCGAGTCATACGCCAATCTCATCAAGAACACCGGAGGGGAAAACCTGGTGGTGGATAAGATCTACCTGGATGCCTATAACCAGGAAAATACCCCCAGCGGACAACTGGCCCCTGATGTTAACAAGGCTCTTAATAACCGTATGGACAAGGGCGGCTTGGTGCTTAATTATGTGGGACACGGAGGCGAGGTCCAACTGGCGGGGGAGCGTTTGATGCAACGTTCGGATGTCAACACCTGGCGCAATGGCCCCAAATATCCCTTGATGATCACCGGAACTTGTGAATTCAGTAGATATGACGACCATACCCGAACTTCCTTGGGTGAATATGCTTTTCTGAACCCGTACGGGGGAATGATTGCCATGTTCACCACGTCGAGAGTAACCTACGGAACCAATAACAAGCGGTTTATCACCGAGGTCTATAGCCATTTGTTTGAGATGATGGATGGCCAACGTCCGCGTCTGGGGGATGTTTTCCGCCTTTCCAAATCAAGACGAGAAACTGAGGCGACGACCGACAGGATTTATGTGTTTTTCGGCGATCCTGCCCTTCGCTTGCCAATGCCGACTTGGACCGTTGAGACCACTAGCCTCGACGATACGCTGAAAGCCTTGCAGCCAACCACGATTGCTGGCGTGGTCAAAGACACTGATGGCTTGGTGGCATCGTCATTTAATGGCATCATCTATGTCAGTGTCTATGACAAAGAATCCATTTGTAAGACGCTCGGAGATGAGAATACCGCTCAACGGGAGTTTAGACTTTATAATAGCGTGATTTTCAATGGAAAGACGGAAGTTGTGAATGGTCATTTCTCGATTGACTTCATCGTTCCAAGAGATATTTCTTACCAGTTCGGGAATGGAATGGTGAGCTATTATGCCACCGACTATGTCAATGATGCCTCGGGAAAATCAGAGGATTTCATCATTGGAGGCTTTTATGAGGATGCAGTTATGGATGAGACTCCGCCTGAGATCCAGTTGTTTATTGACGATGACCATTTTGTCAGCGGGGGTATCACCGGTAACAACCCCGTGCTGCTCGCCTACGTGGAGGATGAAAGTGGCATAAACACCACAGGCACGGGAATCGGACACGATATCGTCGCTACCCTCACCGGCCCATCCAAAGAAACCTACGTGCTGAATGACTATTTTGTCTCCGACCTTGGCAGCCAAGGGAAAGGCGTGGTCACCTATCGTATGCAGAACCTTCAGGAAGGGGATTACATGCTTTCTTTGAAGGTGTGGGATGTCTTCAACAACTCCAATACAGAAACCGTCTATTTTAAGGTTAGGAACAGCGATATGATGGCATTGGAAGATCCGTATTGTGCCCCGAATCCTTTTACGGATGCTCAGGGAACAGGTTTCAGCTTCGGACATAACCAGATGGGAAACAATATGGATGTCCAGATCAGCATCTATGATATGATGGGTCGTCTTGTCGCAGTGTTGAAAGAACAGGTGTTGGGCAACTCAACCCGTATCAATCCCATCCGTTGGGACGGTCGTTCCGGAACAGGGAAACCGCTGCCTGCCGGCGTGTATGGATATTGTATCACTGTAACGAACGATAAAAAAGAAACGGCCTCTGTCAGCTCAAAACTCATAATAATCCGGTAATATGATCTCATCAAATATGATAAAAACACGTCTGGTGTTGCTGTTGCTCATCGTTGGCTGGCATCTCCCGCTTTGTGCCCAATGGGAAAAAACCGAATCGGTGCTGAAAGACCATGCATGGTATAAAATAGGTGTGGTGGAAGAGGGAATTTATGGCCTTGGCGTGGCAGACTTGCAAGCGCTTGGCGTGGAGACCCAAAGTGTGGATCCGTCTAAGATCCGCCTTTTTGGCAACGTGCAGAGCATGCTTCCCGAAGCCAATGCCGCCTCGCGCTACGATGACTTAAACGAGATTTCCATCCAAATCACTGGCGATGAAGATGGCGCTTTCAACGGGAACGACAGAATCATCTTCTTTGGACAAGGACCGCTGACCAAGACATGGACTAACAAAGGCTATTACCAGTGCGAGCGCAATACCTATTCCGACACCGTGTTTTATTTTCTTTGCCTCGAAGGGAACGAGAACGGACTGAGGGTGACTGACAAACCTGTTGTCACCACCTCGGAATCGGACGCTGTCATCACCCAATATCCGGATTGTTTCTATCACGAAAATGAAGAAATATCGCCTTTCGCTTCTGGGAGAACTTGGTATGGCGATATGTTTACCTCATTAGAAGGCAGCAAGGAGTTTGAACTGGACATCCCTGACCTTGTCACTGCTAAGGTGATTCACATGTTTTCACGTGTGCTGGGTAGATGCCCCTCACGCTTTTCTTACAACCTCTGGATGAACAGCAATTTGCTCGTTGACCATGTTGATATTGCCAAAAGCTCTGACTTGAATTTCGGTCATGAGCATGACTTTAACAATGGGATGTGTTTTGTGGATTCGGAACATCTGTCCATACGATACGAAATCAACCCTGTCTCAGAAAACGCTTTGCTTTATCTGGACTATTTCGTAATCAATTGCTGGCGCGAGTTGGTCTTTCATGGAGATATGCTGGCCTTTGGGCTAGTACCTTCCCAAATAGAGACTCCAGTGGCCAGGGTGCGTGTGAATGGGGCGGGGAGCACGGCATCTTGCTGGGATGTTACCGACCCCATGCATCCCCAAAAACAAGTTATGGATCATCAATTGGGATTCTCTACCTTTAGTATTGATAGCCATGAGGAACAACGCTATCAGGTATTCAACCCTTCTTCGGCACGGACAGTGGCCTCGTGTTACCCAATCCCGAACCAAAACCTTCACGCAATCTCCAATGCTGAGTTACTCATTATCAGCCCGCGTTTGTTCTGGGAAACCTCTAACGCCTTCGCGGATTTCCATCTGGAACAAGATGACATGGACTGTGTTGTGGCCGATGTGGAGGAAATCTATAATGAGTTCGGGACAGGCATGGCTGACCCTACGGCTGTCAGGGATTTCATCAGAATGGTCTATCTCCGTAGTGGGAGAAAACTGAAATATGTGATGCTGATGGGCAAAGGCACTCACGATTATCGCGACATCAAAGGATTTGGAAACAATTTTGTTCCAACCTACGAAATCCTTGAGAAACCTTGGTATGAAGTGGCCTCGATGTGTTCCGACGACTATTTCGCATTGATGGATACCAACGAAGGTGAAAAGTGTACGGGATACGTGGATATCGGCGTGGGTCGTTTGCCCATCACGACCCCTGAACAAGGCGAGGCCTTGCTGGAAAAAGTCAAACACTATGCGGATCTGTCGTCCACTCACGGTGACTGGAAAAACAACCATCTATTCTTGGTTGACAATGACGCGCGTTCCTATATGGACTATACAGAGGATTTGGAAAAGATTCTGGATACGGTCTATCCGATAGTCACGGTCAAGAAACTGTACACGGATTCTTATCCCATTGTCAACACTCCTTCTGGGAAGCGTGTGCCTGAGGCACATGACGTGTTAATGGATTACTTTGACCAAGGAGTGGGGGTGGTGAGTTATACGGGTCATGGCGGGGTGAGAGGTCTCATGGAGGAATTGATCCTTACCAATTCCGACATCCTCGCGATGAACAATTACGACAGGCTTCCTTTTGTCCATACCGCTACCTGCGAGTTCAGCAAATTCGATAACCCAAGCCTGGTCTCTGCTGGCGAGCTGTTGTTCTTGAATCCTCACGGAGGTGCCATCGCCATGCTCACCACCGTAAGGCCTACCTTGGGAACAAACAACCAAAAGGTCTCAAAATCGTTTCATAAGCATCTGTACAGCCAACGTAATAGGCAGTCTTTGCGTTTCGGCGATATCGTTCGTAGCACCAAAGCGGATCCCAAGTATTATTCCTCGTCAAACATTGGGTTCGTGCTTTTTGGCGATCCTGCTTTGCGCATATCCACCCCTGTTTTGCGGGTCGTCACCCAAAAGATCAATGGGGTGTCTGAAAACCCCGCCGTCACTGCCGGAAGCTTGGTGACAGTGGAAGGTTGTGTTTTCTCGTCGGAGGGAAAGATTGATACCTTATTTAATGGAGAGCTTTCCGTTTGTCTCTATGACAAGAGAACCAAATACACCACATTGGGCAATTTCGTGAATCCCCGTGATTACACCTATTATAATGATGTCTTGTTCAAGGGCAAGGCAACGGTGAGGGATGGCAAGTTTACCGTCAAGATGCAAGTGCCTTTGGACGTTAACTATTGGGAAGGGAATGCTCGGTTGAGCTACTACGCATACGATTCGCTTAGGCAGATGGATGCTACAGGTGTTTTCGACGATCTGGCACTAACGGGGGCGGATTCGTTGACGGTTTTTGATCATCAAGGGCCGGATATCCATCTTTATTGGAACACTCCTGACTTTGTCAGTGGTGACCAAGTGAGCCGCAATGGGATTTTGTATGCCGATTTGTTCGATGAACAAGGAATCTATCATTACAATGTTTGCATCGGAAGAAATATCCTTTTGAACAGCACCTTGGCTGAATACGACAACATGCTTTTGAACAGTTGGTTTGAGCCTGCTATGGACGATTATCGCAAGGGCAGGATTGCTATCCCTGTGAAAGAGCTTGACGATGGTACTTACGGATTCAAACTGAAAGCATGGGATACCCAGAACAATCCTTCGGAAGTGGAGATTTCTTTTGTGATTAAGGAAGGTATCATGCTTGCTGATGTGTGCAATTACCCGAATCCCTTCCAAGGTGAGACCCGGTTTTCTTTTGTGCATGGCGACAAGACGGAAAACTTGTCGGTGCGTATTGAGGTGTATGACATGATGGGACGTTGTGTGGCTGATATCAACCAGCAAACCGCTGCCACTGGGGGCGTGGTGCCTCCCTTGGTTTGGGATGGCCGTGGTAGTCATGGGCAACGACTGAAAGCTGGAATCTATGTTTACAGGCTTTCCGTGACAGATTCACAGGGGAAAACGAGAACTGTATCAAAACGACTGTTCATCGGATAAAAAAATTTTTTAAAATATAATAAAGCATTCAGTATATCGTTATCTTTGTATGTTTTAATAGCTAATTGATACTAAGTATGAAGAGAAAAGCATTTCTGTTAGGAGCTGTTTTGGCGATGTCAGGTATTGGCTTGTTTGCCCAAGAAACTCCTGAATATCATGAACTTTCGGGTCAGTCACTGAATCCTAATGTCATTACCACTGCCGTTCCGTTCGTATCCATTTCTCCCGATGCCCGTGGTGGTGCTATGGGTGATTGTGGCGTGTCGTCGGAGGCGGATGTGTATAGTATGAATTATAATCCTGCCAAATATACGTATTTGACAGAACCTTTCAGTGTCGGTTTGGGCTATAGCCCTTGGTTGCATAACTTGGTACCAGATATGCATTTGGCATATCTCGCAGTGGCAGGCAAACTGAACGCAGAATCGTCGTTGGCTGGTACCCTTAGGTATTTTAATGTTGGTCAAATCAAGTTTACCGATGAAAACGGCGGCTCATTGGGTGATTACAATCCGAATGAATGGGCGTTGGATCTTACGTATTCCCGTATGTTGACCGATTACCTATCGGGTGCAGTGGCGGGTCGTTTCATCTATTCAAACTTGACCCAAAGCCAAGGCGAGGGCTCTTTCCCAGGATGGTCTGTGGCTGCTGATGTGGCAGTTTATTATAAACGTCCTGTGGAATGGTTCCGTGACATGGAAGCCGACTTTGCTTGGGGCGTGTGTGTGAATAACATCGGTTCCAAGGTGAGCTATAGAAGCACCAGTATCGACAAGGATTTCATCCCCACCACTTTGCGCTTCGGACCCAGCATGAAATTACACTTGGATGAGTACCAAACTCTCTCATTCATGGTGGATGTGACCAAATTATTGGTTCCTACCCCGCCGCTCTATAAGAGAGGACCTAACGGCGCATACGAGGTAGATGCTAATGGCAACCTGGTGATTGAAGAGGGTATGTCGGACGACGTCTCTGTGATGGTTGGTATCATCCACTCTTTCTATGATGCCCCTGGTTACAGCTATAATGATTATGGTGAGAAAGTGGGCATGGGCAAGTTTTATGAAGAGCTGTGTGAATATAATGTGGGACTTGGCGTGGAATATTGGTATAACAACGCGTTCTCCTTCCGCGCTGGCTATTTCAATGAAACCGCTCTGAAAGGTAATCGTAAATACATCACCCTTGGCGCTGCCTTGAAGTACAATGTCCTGGGTCTCGATGTCTCCTACCTTGTTCCAGTCAATGGAAAAGTGGGTACCAATCCTCTTGAACACACCTTGCGCTTCAACTTGTCCTATACCATGCCTACGGTCAAGTAATTACAGGTTGAACAGAATAAGAAAAGGTGATCCGATATAATTGGGTCACCTTTTTTGTTTCCTGAAGGTGTGACATGCATCATGTAATGGCTTCTTCAGCTGAAACAACAGCGTGACAGAAGCTTCGAGGCTTTGGGTGAGAATCACAATACCTTCATCTTTGAGATTTTCAGTGGCTAAGTTAATCAATCCTTGATGACCACCCGCATTGACTTTAAGCCGGAAGTCAGATCCTCCTACGGGAATCCTTACCATAAGACCGACACCTGCCGAGACAGCAGCGTTGAGTCTGGGGAGAAAAGTTTGGCTGATTAAGGTGGTGTTATTGGTGGAAGTAGTGATTTGCATCGTGGAAGTGAGGACGGGCTCTGCGAATACTAGCTTGCCTTGTTCGTTATCCCATCGAAAACAGTAAGGCAATGGGATTTCTATTGTGGGGGCAAGGTAAAGATAAGGCGTGATTCTTTTCCCCTGTTTCGTGCCGAGATAATAGGTGAGGGGAATGCTGATGGAAGCCACATCAAATGCCGTGGAGATTTCTTTGGTGATGGTTCCCTCTTCGGTCAAGGAAACCTGAAAGTTGCTTTGTCGGCGCATCCTCGTTCCGCGCTGAATCCAACAAGCATCCAGACCAATGGAAAATTGGTTGAAAAGGTGTTCCCCCGTGATTCCAACGAGATATCCCCAATGCCCGAGATAGGTGGTCTTGCTCAAATCGTTTTTCGACAATACATTCCATCCTGACCCTATCTTCAGGCCGATATAATTACTCCCCGAGAGGGAATAGGACTCGGACGACGACTTCAGTGGCTTTCGGAATTGCCGCTGGGCATAACCTGAGCAGAGTCCTGTAAAAAGAAACAAAAGGAGAAGTATGTTTTTAACTTTCATTCGTTATTAATTATAGCGGTTGTTTCTGGGTTTTTTAATCCCATTCATAGTAAAGTGAGATGCCATCGTGTTTCTTGATTTCAATGGTGCCAGGAGCGTATGAGGGTATCTCGGGCTGCTGCTTGTAGCTTTTGATCATCTTTCCCATTCGGTAGTTCCTGATGCCAACAAAAGTGTTGTCTTTGGGGTCTCTCACCACGGTGCCCGAGATGATGATGTAGTTGGTGGGATTTCCGGATTGTGGTTCGGGGATGGTCTCTTGGTAATAGGCGGTGAAAACGCTGTCGTGCCCGATGAGATAAATAGTATCGTTTGTCCGGATGAAGATGTTTCCGGAGGGGTCGCTGGTTTTGAGTTTGTGTTGGGCGATTTGCTCTTTTTGATTCCAGAAATGATGATAATAGAGGGTCCCTTCATGGGTGGGTGGTGCAGTGGGGGAGAGCATAACCTCTCCATTGGGACCAAAGATGTAGCGGACGCAGGTGTCGTAGGTCATTCCTTCCACTTTGAAGCTGATTTCTTCCAGGTTGGGTGGGAGAGGACCGTAATGGATATGCTCCTCGCCAAAGGCCTGAATCAACGACGAGGGGAGGACTTTTTCCAAAAACTGGGTGTCTTGCGGATCTTGGAATTCAAGCGGTATGCCTTGCCATTTATTGCAAGCGGTGATACAGACGAGACTTAGAAACAAGCCGATAAGCGAGATTGATTTCATGGCAAGGCTTATTTCAGAATCAGGACTTTTTTGGTTAGGATGCCTTCTTGGCAGGCAATACGGAAGAAATAGGCTCCTGGGGGGAGATGGCTGGCTTGGTAACGATGGGTTTGATGGTCAGAGCTGTTCAAAAGCTCGAATTGGTCCACTAAGGCTCCTGTCACATCAAAGACCGAGATGCGCGTGGTGCCGGCCATATTGTCGAAGGCAAATGTCATCTCTCCCTCATTGGGATTGGGGAAAATTTCGGCATGGAGCTGCGTGGGGTTTTCTGGAACACCATGGAAACTGCAATGGATCCATTTGGAGTGTGAAAACTCACCACAGGGACCCTGTGTCTTGGCACAGAGTTCGATGGAGTCTTTCTCAAAGGTGAAGATATAGAGGAGACAGGAGTCATTGTTCAAGCCGTAGGGGATGAGTTGCCAACGGTTGAATCCTGGGTCACTGAAATACCATTCGGTGAGGTGCGTGGATTCGGACGGGGTCTCCACCCAGTATTTCTCGATATTGTATTGGAACTCGGATCCGCCCACGACCCAGCCTTTGCCTTCCACCTCGGGGAAGTTAGGGCTGTGGTCGATTTGCAGCCTTAAGGTCACCGTGCTGTCACAACCGTGAACGGTCGGGATGGTGCGTGTCCAAATATTGTCAGAATGGTCGTTGGTGTAGGAATAGGATTCGTTGTCCCATCCGAAGTCCCATATATATTCGTCACATTGATTGTTGACCGTCTTGGTGCCTTCGTATGAATGGTTAATGGTCAGGTTGAGAATATGGATGCTGTCGCAGTTGAACAAAGATCCGCCGCCATTTTCATACGTCATCACTTGATGCGTGGATTGCGAGTAATATTGCCCGTTGACAGGCCAATAGTAGCTATCGCATTCTGTCACGGTTTGTTCGTCGTAATACTCCTGATGGAATTTCAAGTTGAGGCGGTATTTGATGTCGCATCCGCCTTGTGGGTCGGCAAGGATGATTTCATCGTAAGTGTCTTCCGTATAGGTCTGTTGGGTCTTGTCCCAATAGAAGGAGGGATTCTCGTCGTGGCCATAGCAAAGGTATTCGTTTTGGACGGGGGGAGTCTGGTAAGGTCCCACCGTGAGCTCAAGTTTTTCAACTACGGGGCAACCGTGGAAATCCACCGTGTCGAAATAGGCAATTTGTCCGTCTTGTTGGTATGTGACACCATGAAAAAGGAAAGTCTGTGATTCGCAGATGACTGGGTCGATCACGATGGTGTCGTTAAATGGATAGACGGTGAGATTCAGCCATACGGTGCTGTCGCAGCCGTGTTCGGTTTCCAAAGTTTCGGCATAGACACCTGAGGTGTTGTAATAATGTCCGTGGAACAGATAGCTGGTTCCTGAGCAGATGGCTTCGGTGGTGGTGTGGGCGTTCTCGTAAGATGGATAATGGAAGAGATGCAGGGTGATGGTTTTTTCGCAGCCTTGGGCGGTAGTGGTGTGGTATTCATAGTCGCGAGCCTCGCTGCATTCCTGGCCGTAAAAGTTGTAGGTGTCGCCGGGGCAGATATATTGTGTCTCCTCTTCGGTGACAGGGTAGTTGACAGTGACGGTGACGGTGGGGCTTTGGGTGGTTTGGCCGTCGGTGATGACGCAGGTGTAGGTGGTCGTTTCAGTAGGATAGGCGATGGGGGAGGCGCTGTGCGGGTCGCCCAGCCCGATGGTGGGAGACCAGGAGTAGGTGTAGTTGCCCGTGCCACCGATGGCGTTGACATGTAGTTGGGTGGAACTGCCTAAACACAGTGTATTGGGACTCGCGCTGGCTGAGGCGGCCATGGCGGCTCCTGACACCAGGATGTTGACTTGATCGCTGCTGGAACAAGTGCCTTCGGTGTTCGTGACCGTGAGGGTGAAAGTGGTGGTCTCGGTAAGGTTTACAGTGGATGTGTTTTGCGCGTTGGGATTGACGACCTTGTCGGCAGGTTCCCAATGGTAGTTGAAATTGCCTGTGCCTCCAGTCCCGTGAAGCTGGGCTGTGGTGCCATAGTCAATGACCTGTTCTTCACCAGCATTGGCGTTGGGATTGGCATAGACGGTGACTCGCTGTGTTTTGGTGCTGGTGCACACCCCGCCAGTTCCACAGCTGGCGGTAAGCGTCACATCGTATTGACCCGCGGAGGCGTATTGATGCGTGGGGCTGGGTTGCGAGGAGGTCTGTCCATCGCCAAAGTCCCAGAGATAATTCGTGGCATATCCAGCGGGAGAGGTGGTGGTGGTGTTCGTGAACTGCGTGGTGTTGCCTTGACACACAGAGGTGCCGTTGAAGTTGGCGGTAGGTTTGGCATAAATCCTCACCTGTGTACTCGCATTGCTGCTTTGACTGCCTACCGTGATGGTGCAGGTGTAGGTGCCTGACATGTCAACAGTGCAATTGTTGAGGACCGGGTTCTGTTGGTTGGAGTTGAATCCATTGGGACCAGTCCAGTGGTAGTTGGCTCCCGCTTGTGCGTTACCTGTCAAATGGATGTCATCACCTACACAGAAAGGACCGTCATTATCTACCAATGGGGGGAGGATGGTGCAGTCGGTCTCGCCTAAACCGCTGTTGGCCTCTTTTTGGAACGTAATGTCAGTGGGCGTGGTGGTGTTGTATTTGGTGATGACCAGGAGATAATATTGCCCGACTTGTGCACTGGAAGGGATGTCACAGGTCTCCACGTCAGAGGTGGATGCACCACAGTCGATGTATTTGCTTTGGGTCAACTGATTTGGACAGGGTGTGATGGGATCATCGAAGGGACCCCAGCAGCAATAGTCGATATCCACGTGCGCCGAGTTCGACATTCTAATGGTAAATTGGCCAGCAACGCCGATTTTCATGTGAAACCAGAAGGGTGGACGTTGGGTGAACTGACTGAGACATCCGTAATGGGGACCTGCCTCACAGGAACCGCCTGGGTTGGCATCCACATGGAAGGTGACAATTTCAGAGGTGCAGAAAGGGTCGGAAGTAGCGCAGGTTTGGTTGCCATCACGAGTCATGGGTGACTCCATCAAAGTGAGTTTGAAAAGGAAACTGAAGAGGTCGTCCGACAAGGATGCTTTCCAGTCAGTGAAACGGTCGCCTTGTTGGTTTTTTTCACTGGCTTCGTAGGCTTGGTATTCCTCGCGGATTTCTGTCTTCATGTCTTCGATATAAGAAGCGAATTGGTGGTCAGGCCAATGGTCAGCTGAGAACAACAACAAAGCGTCGTTCTCGTCGTCGATGACATAGCGGATATGGCTGTTGTTGGCGATAGTGGCACTGATGCAATATCGCATATCAGGTTGATAATCAGTTAGATTAATGGTATAGGGCTGTTGCTGCGCAAAAAAGCGAGCGGTAAATAACAAAAGCAGTGTGAAAGTGAATAGTAGTTTGTGTCTCATAGAGATGAGTATTTATGAATCAAACTACAAAGATACGAAAAAGTCTTTTTGGTGTGTCGAAAAAACAAGTTATTTGTTTGTTGGATAGATGGTTGACCTGTATGAAATAAAAAAATCCCGCCATTATTGACGGGATTTTAGATATCGTTGTTAGAAAGGTTATTAGACCACGCCGGTGAATCCCATAAAGGCCATGGCGAGAATGCCAGCGGTGATCAGGGCGATAGGAGTGCCTTTCATGCCCTTGGGGGGTTCCATCAAATCGATGTGCTCGCGGATGCCGGCAAAGATAATCAAAGCCATAGCGAAACCAAGGGCGATGCCCACTGCATAGACAATGGATTCACCCAAGCTTAGGATATGAGCCACACCACCATAGTTGAATTCCTTGGTGACTACCGTCAACGAAACGCCCAACACAGCGCAGTTGGTAGTGATCAAAGGAAGGAACACACCCAATGCAGTATAGAGCGAGGGGCTAATCTTCTTCAAGATAATCTCCACCATCTGCACAAGGGCGGCGATAATCAAGATGAAAGCGATGGTCTGCATGAACTTGTCCAAACCCAAAGGAATGAGAAGGTATTGATTCACCAGCCATGTGACAAGGGTGGCAAGGGTCAGCACGAAGATGACGGCAGCTCCCATGCCCAAAGCGGTAGAGGTCTTCTTTGATGTGCCTAAGAAAGGACAGATGCCCAAAAACTGGGAGAAGATCACATTGTTGACCAAGATGGTCGATAAGATAATAATAAGGTATTTCATGGCTTAGTGACTTTCTTTTTTGAATTTGTTGACAATAGCGATGACGAAGCCGAGGCAGATGAAAGCGCCAGGAGGCAGGATGAAAATCAAGATGTTGGCTGTCTCTGGCAGGATGCTAAGACCGAAGATGGAACCGCTGCCGAGGAACTCACGGATGCAGCCCAACAGTGTCAAAGCCAGGGTGAAGCCTAAACCCATGCCGAGGCCGTCCAACATGGATGGGAACACTGGGTTCTTCGAGGCAAAGGCCTCAGCACGACCCAGCACGATGCAGTTCACCACAATTAAGGGGATAAACAAGCCGAGGGTTTCGTAAATGTCGGGCACGTAAGCCTGCATCAGCAGCTGTACCAGGGTCACGAACGAAGCGATGACAACGATGAAGCAGGGAATGCGTACCTTGTCGGGAATGAATCCTTTCAGCAGAGAGATGAAGATGTTCGACAACACCAGCACGAAGGTGGTGGCTAATCCCATCGACATGCCATTGATGGCACTGGTGGTCGTGGCCAATGTCGGACAGCAGCCTAACAACAACACCAAGATGGGGTTTTCTTTGATGAGTCCTTTGGTAAAGGTTTGCAGATTGTTACTCATTGCTTTGTCCTCCTTCCATAGTTACGTTCATGAAATTAGCCTTGTTGGCCTCAAACGCCTTATAGGCCTTGTCCACCGCCTTTGAGAATGCTCTGGAGGTGATGGTAGCTGCGGTGATGGCGTCAACATCACCACCGTCTTTCTTGACGATTAATTGATAGGTGTTGGGGTTCTTATCGACAAACTGGTCCTTGAACTTGCCAGTCATGTTGGCTCCCAGGCCAGGGGTCTCAGCATGTGAGAGCACCGAGGTGCCTTTGATGGTGCCGTCGGCAAGGAAACCAACCATCATGTCAATCTTGCCGCCGAAGCCGCCTTCGCTGGTCTTGACTGCCGCGCCTTGGAATTGGCCGTTAGCATTGTATGCGAGGTTGCATGGGAATGTCAAATCGACACCTTCGTAATTAAACCGTAAGGTGTCCTCCTTGTAGGTAATCTCGCCATTCAATGGCAACACTTCCTGGATGGCGGCCTCGTTCTTCTTTTGGTCCACCGCCGCAATGGTGTCTTTGGTCATGCCATAGACGAGACCCAACACACCGCCTGACACCGCCGTGATGACGAACAAGGCGATGAGCATGTTAATTAATGTGGATTCTTTTTTCTTAGCCATGACAATTACTTTTTAGAGGGTTTGACAACACCGAAAACTTGGGGCTTGAAAGCCTTGTTGATAAGCGGCGTGAGAGCGTTCATGATGAGAATAGCAAATGAGACACCTTCGGGATAGGCTCCCCACAGACGGATCACCACGGTGATGACACCGATGCCGAATCCGAACAGGATCTTGCCTTGGATGGTCATCGGTGAGGTCACCATGTCGGTGGCCATGAAAAAGGCGCCGAGGATGAGACCGCCATACACCAGATGATACCAAGGTGCGATGTATTGCGTGGGGTTAATGAGATAGAAGATGCCCGTGAACACGAACACCGTGAGCAGAATGCTCAGAGGCGTTTGCCAATCAATCACCTTGCGGATGATCAGATAAATGGCACCAATGAGCAAGGCAATGGCGCAGACTTCACCGAAAGCGCCACCGCGGTTACCAAGCACCATATCGACAAACTGCATCTGGTCGAGAGAGTTGGCTCCTGCCTCTTTCAGCAGACCGAGTGGCGTGGGGCCTGTGATGGCGTCAGCGAAAAAGCCTTTTTCAAAGATGGGCGATGTTTGCGGCCAGGTGGTCATGGCGGTCGGGAACGACACTAACATGAACACACGGCCTACCAGAGCAGGATTGAAGGGGTTCTTTCCCAAGCCACCGTATGGCATCTTGCCGATGCCGATGGCAACTACACTACCCACGATGGCCATCCAGATGGGAAGGTTGGCGGGCACGTTGAAAGCCAGCAGGAGGCCGGTGAGCGCTGCGGACCCGTCGTTGATGGTAAGAGGCCCCTTGATGAGAAACTTCTGTATCAGCCATTCGGTCAGCATACACGATGCTACCGTGACAATTGTCAGCCGCAATGCGTACCAACCGAAATAATAAATCGCCACAAGCAAAGCGGGCACTAAGGCAAGAATCACACGGTACATGATCTTCCTTGTGTTTTCCGTTGAGTGTACATGCGGCGAACCAGATATTGTATATTTCATTGTCAAATCGTTTGTTTTTATAATAAATTGTTGATTTTCTTACTTCTTACTTCTGGCTCCTTCCCCTAATAATCGCTCCTGTCTTGGCCTTGCCGTAACGGATGTAGTCGAGCAACGGGATATTGGCGGGGCAGGTGAACTCGCAGGAGCCGCATTCGATGCAGTCCATGATGTGGTTCTTCTCTGTCTCGTCAAAATCATTGAGTTTGGCGACTTTGTGGAGCAGGAAGGGTTGCAAGCCCATAGGGCAGGCTTTGGCGCAGCGACCGCAGCGGATGCAGTTGGTCTGGCGACGGTCTTGCGCTTCCTTGAGGGTCATCAGCAGGATGCCAGAGGTTCCTTTCATGCATGGGAAGTCAGTGACTGACACAGACTTGCCCATCATGGGACCGCCGTTGATGACATCGGTGATGTCTTCCGGGAGCCCTCCCACTGCCTCGATGAGCAGGTTGGCAGGAGTCCCGAAACGCACACGGAAGTTCGAGGGGTTTTTCACGGATTTGCCGGTGACGGTGACGATACGCTCGATAAGGGGTTTGTTCTTCTGAACTGCCTCATAAATGGCGTAGGTGGAGGCCACGTTGACCACTACGCATCCCGTTTCGATGGGGAGCTTGCCTGAAGGCACCTCGCGACCTGTGATGGCCTTGATGATCTGCTTCTCACCGCCTTGGGGGTACTTGGTCTTCAGCGGTTGCACCTCGATGCCTGCAAACAGGTCGCGGTGCTCGTTGATGGTCTTGTCGAGTAACTCGATGGCTTTCATCTTGTTGGTCTCGATGCCGATGATGCCTTTGTCGGTGCCGACACCTTTCATGACAATCTTGACACCGACAAGGAACTCCATGGTCTTCTCTAACAGGAGCCGATAGTCGCAAGTCAGATAAGGCTCGCATTCGGCAGCGTTGATGATGACATACTCGGCCTTCTTGCCTTCAGGAACCATCATTTTGATGTGAGTGGGGAAGGTGGCACCACCCATGCCGACGATGCCGCATTCTTTCACCTTGTCGATGATGGCTTTTCCATCCAGTTTGATGTCGGTGAGCAAGTCGTCTGTTTGGAGGATGCCTTCAGCCCATTCATCATTCTCCTCACGGTCGATGAAGACAGCGGGTTTGTAATATCCGGTATGGTCCATCACCACGTCGATCTTGGCGACAGTGCCAGTGGCGGGTGAGTGGACGTTGGCGGAGACGAATCCTTTGGCTGTGCCGATGAGCTGACCGGTCAACACGCGGTCGCCCTTGTTGACGATACATTCTGCCGGTGCACCGAGGCATTGTCCCAAGGGGACGATGATTTGCTTGGGCATCGGGAAGTCTTTGATGGGCTGGTCGGCGGAGAACTTGTTCTCTTCCGGATGGACGCCGCCCTTATGGAAAGTCTTTATAGGATTCATGCTGTGACGGTTTTTTCAAGTTCAACTTTTTCGACTTTGGGAGCTTCCTGTGGTTTAGGAGCTTCCGCGGGTTGTTCAGTCTTGGGTTTTCTTGGCGGGAAGTTGACGGCGTGGATGGTGCCACGGGGGCATACCTCCTCGCATTTGCGGCATGACTTGCACTTGGCAGGATCGATGTAGGCTAAGTTGCCTCGCATCTCAATAGCCTCGAACGGACAGGTCTTCACGCACTTCTGGCAGCCGATGCAGCCCACCGCGCAGTTTTTGATGACCAAAGCACCCTTGTCGGTGTTGGAGCAGCAGACATAAACACGACGGTCGTTCTTTCCGCGGGGACGGATTTCGATGATGCCTCTGGGGCAGGTCTTGGCACATACGCCGCAGCCTACACATTTGTCGGGGTCAACAACAGGAAGGCCCGTCTCGGGGTCGATGTGAAGAGCACCGAAGTTGCACTTCTTCACGCAGTCACCCAAACCGAGGCAGCCTTTCGAGCAACCGCCTTCACCAGCGTAAAGGGTGTTGGCGAATGCACAGATGTCAGCGCCTTCGTAATGCACTTTGGCGGGAGAGTTCTGGCAGCTGCCGTTGCAGCGTACCACAGCAATCTTGGGCTCAAAGGTGCCAGCAGTGAGTCCTAAGACAGCAGCCACCTTGCCCATGTCGGTGCCGGGACAGGCGAGACCGTCGATGTTGCCCTTCTCAGCAGCTTGCTTCACACAAGCCTCCGCCAAAGCACGGCATCCGGCAAAACCGCAACCACCGCAGTTGGCACCAGGCAGACAGGCTTCCGCCTCGTCAATCAACGGGTTCTCCTCGACCTTGAACCGCTGGGCCACAATGTATAACACTACAGCCAATACGGCTCCCAGAATACCGAGAACCAACAATGAAATAAGTAAAATGTTACTCATTAGTGATAAGATTTTGAAATTGTTTTCATTTTTAAACTTGCAAAATTAAGGAAACTCCTTTTTTTGACAAAGCTTTTTTTTCGTTTTCTGACACCCGCCTCAATCAATGATATACTCAAACTGCTTTCTCAATTTGTCACGACAAAGATAAAGCACTATGTAATAAGGTATCAACGCCACTATACTGATGAGTGCCGACAGACCATCGTTGAGCCCCAATCCCAAACAGACAAACAACACTGCCAGCAACAACAGAATCGGTATGAGATAGGCCAACACCGCAGCTTTGTTGCCTTGACCTACCTTCATGACAACATTAACCTTTTGAAACAAATGAAATTCCTGACCCTTCGGTCGTGGCACCGTGAGGATCTTCTCTGCCTGCTCGCCCATGCCACAAGCACTCTTGGCGTGGCAAGCCGCACACGCGCTTTGCGAAATAATCTTAATCTCCATCTCGTCGTCTGTGATCTTGGTCACAACGCCCTCGTGGGATATGGTTTCTTGATTGCTCATCTTTTTTTATTGGCAAAGATACATTTTTTTTATTTTTGCAGTAAATTAACTGGATTTATGTCGAAGGAAAAAAAGAAAAATGGCAAAATAAAAAACTGGTTCAAGACTCATTACAATGCCTTGAAAGACTGGTATCATAAAGATGACAATTTCCTGAAGGTCGTGCGTTTTCCAGGGACGAAGCTGCCGCTGTTGGATGTGGTGACCGACTTTGTCAAGCTCTTCTCCAAAGGCCGCACCATCGACCGCGCCGCAGGGGTGGCATTCAACTTCTTTGTGGCACTCTTCCCATTGTTACTCTTCTTCTTCACCTTGATTCCCTACATCCCGATTCCCCATCTATATGAAAGAGTGATGATGCTGATCAAGGATTTCTTGATTCCCTCGGGAACCCTGGATTATGTTACTGAGACTATCGACGGCATCATGAACCAACCTCATGACGGTTTGCTGTCCATCAGTATCATCTTGTGCTTGGTTTTCGGCTCCAGCGGCATCGTCGCTTTTTTCAACGGATTCCGTAACTTGTATGCCAATTACGTGACTGACAAAGGATTGACGGTAAAAGGATGGGTTATTCAACGCATCTTCGCCATCGTGATGTTGCTGATTATCGGAGTGTTGTTGGTGCTCTCCATTATACTGATTTCCATGGGTGGCATGGCCTTGAAATCTCTGGCGACACACGGAATCATCACAGCGGGTAAGTTCATCTTCTTCCTGTTCAATCTGTTGCGTTGGATCATCGCAATCTTCATGCTGTGTCTGGGCGTGTCGCTGCTGTATTATTTTGGTAACGTCAGGTACGACGAGCATTATCGGAAAGAGCTGAAGAAGCCTAACCGGAAAGGGAAGAAATACCGTGAGTTTGTGATTTTCTCTCCCGGAACCATCTTGGCAACGACGTTGTTCGTGCTGGGTACAGTGGCCTTCAATACCTATATCTCTAATTTCTCCCGATATAATGTGCTGTACGGATCCATCGGAACTTTGATTATCCTCTTGTTGTGGATTTGGATTGTCTCTATCTTGATTCTGGCAGGGAACGACTTGAATTCAGGCATCCGTCGTGAATCGGTGAAACTTAGCGCGGGTGAGGACAATACCCGAAGGAAAATGATTGTTATCGATGCCTTGAGAAAAAATATCCGTACCCATCAGCAAGCTATCGAGTTCAGGAATAGCAGAATTGCTGATTTGCGTAAGGATATCGAAGAGAAGAGCATCCTTGTCCATGATTTGGAAGAGCAGAATAAGGACAGTGAGTTGATTATCAAAGCTTATAAGGATTTTGCGGCACGCGAGCTGAAGAATGCCGACCAAGAGAGCTTGGATGTTGACAACATACGGGAACAATTCGCCCAATTTGAAGAATCATAAAGCCATTGTCATGGGTGTTGTCGCACGTCAAAGCATCAAAGGAACCATTGCCACCTATATCGGAGTGGCAGTGGGTATCGTCACGACCTTCGTTATCCAGACCAAGGCTCTGGAGCCGGAGCAGATCGGCTTGATCGATGTGTTGGTGCAATGCTCCATCTTATTTGCGGGATTGGCTCAGCTGGGTACCAGTTCCTCAGCCATGCGCTATTACCCCTTTTTCAAGGACGAAAAAAGCCGTGACCATGGCTTTTTCGGCTGGACAGTGCTGGTTCCACTGATTGGTTTCCTTGTCTTCCTATTGTTATTTTTGGTTTTCAAGGATAGCATCGTACAGTTTTTCTCGGAGGATTCGGGAATGCCGGATTCGGGACTGTTCGGCAAATACGTCAACTTTGTTATTCCTTTGGCTTTCTTCCTGTTGTATATCACGGTGTTCGAGACCAATAGCAACTTGTTGCTTCGTATCGTGTTGCCGAAATTTGTCCGCGAAGTAGGACTTAGGGTAGCGACACTGGTGGTTTATCTGCTTTATTATTATAAGGTGATAGATTTCGATGGAGTTATTGTTGCATTTTGTATATTTTACGGTTTGGCCACCTTGATCAACATTGTCTATCTGCTATCGCTAAAACGGGTCTCGTTCAAGATTGACCGAAAGTATGTCTCTCAAAAGCTGCGGCACGATTTCTTATACTATACCTTGTTTATGATTGCCGCTGCGGTGGCAGGGAATGCCATCCCTATGCTGAGCAAGTTCTTGCTTGCGGGCATGGAAGGATTTCGCCTGGCGGGTGTATTCACGATTGCCACGAACATTGCGGCTTTGGTCGAGATGCCTTACCGTTCTTTGGGTGCCATCTCCCGTCCCCATATCTCCGAGGCTATGGCGCACCAAGAAATTGCCCGCGCCGATGCCTTGTGCAAAAATGTGTCATTGCATCAGTTTATCATCGGCTTGTTTGTGCTGTTTTTCATTTGGATTAATATCGATTTCCTGTTCGACTTGCTTCCTAATGGAGAGGTATATCGATTAGGCAAATGGGCCGTGCTGATACTGGCTCTCGGCAGGTTGGTGTATTCCACCTTGGATGTCTCGCTTACAGTGCTCAGTTATTCCAAATACTATTATTACTCGCTGGGCTTCACTTTGTTGTTAGCCGTTCTTTCTGTGGGGCTGAACCGTTGGTTTATTCCCTATTGGGATATCAATGGGGCAGCGCTGGCGAATGTGCTTTCCTATTTGGTTTATTTTGTCTTGCTGCTGTTGTTTATCCGTTGGAAGATTGGAGTGTTTGCGCTTTCAGGAAAACAACTTATAGTGGCAGGTATCGTGCTGGTGCTGTTTACATTGGATGCCGTTTGGAGTGCATGGCTTGCTCCTTGGCTGGTGAAACGGTTTGGCATACAGTTGATAGGGTTGGGATTCAATGCGGTGCTGAAGTCTGTCATCTTCCTTGCATTAGGAATGACCGCATTGTACAAAATGAAAGTCTCACAGTCAATCAATGATTTGATTGAAAGGTTGTTACATAAAAAATAAGCAGCGTTGGATATGATTAAATTCATCGGTTATCTCGTTTGTTATTGCATTTATCCATTTTCTTTTTTATTTCCAAGAAACAAAAATAAATGGGCGTTTGGAAGCTTCAGAGGGGCTTTTAACGACAACGCAAAATACATGTTCATCTATGCCTCCAATCACTTGAAAGACAAGAACTGTGTGTGGTTAAGCATCAAACGTTCTACAGTTCAATTGATTCGTGACAAGGGAATGAAAGCCTATCACATCTTAAGTCCTCGGGGTATCTGGTTTGCGCTCACCTCGAAGTATTGGATTTACAACGCTTATTCCTCCGACATCATGTTTTGCCTTTCGGGGAACGCTGTATGCGTTAACCTTTGGCATGGGCTTTCGATGAAACTGATTGAGTTCAAGATTACTACCGGTCCCTTGGCGGATCGTTTTTATAAGAAAACCTTGAAAGAACGTTTTTATCATCCTGAGACCTTTAAACGTCCTGATTATGTGCTTTCATCGTCGGATTTCTTCACCCAAAGTTTCGCCGATTCGTTCCGCATTCCCGTTAACCGATGTCTTGAATTCGGCTATCCTCGTAATGAGATTCTGTTTTGGAACGAGGAGAAAAGAATGGCTTTCGTGGAGCGTTACGAGCCTGTGGAGACCAAACAGTTGTTGGAACGTTTGAAAGGTGGCGGTTATGACAAGGTGTATGCATACCTGCCTACTTGGCGTGACGCGCAACGTGACTTGTTCGTGAAAAACTTTGACTTGCAGCGCATGGATGCCTTGATGCGGGAACACAACGCCTTACTGTTGATGAAACCTCACGCCAACACCTTTGTGGATCCTGGCATTGACAAGGGCTTGACCAATGTTGTCTTTATCCCCTCCACGGTGGATATCTATCCAGTGTTGCCTTACGTCGATGTGCTGATCACCGACTATTCATCGGTGACTTTCGATTTCTCCCTGATGAAGGGTAAAAACATCATTTTTTATCCTTACGATTATGAGGAGTATAAGAAAAGCAGGGCATTCGAGTATCCCTATGATGACCTTGCGGTTGGCAAGAAAGTCTATGATTTCGACAGTCTTGTGTCGGCTATGGTTAGCGGGGAAAATTATCTTCCCGAAGCGGAACGACAGCGTTTTGTCGCGGATGTTTGGGGCAACAATAGGGAAGGGGCTTGCGAAAAAATCGGACGTTTCTTAAGAGATCTCAACAATCGTACGGTATAACTCAAGAATGGTGTCTTTCTCCAATTGAATGGGGTTGTTTTTCAATCTCACTGGATTCACCGATTGGCTCAATAACTCCAGCTCGGAATCCCTTTCACTTGTGGAGTGGGGTCTTTCCAGTCCCATCATCGACATCATCTTGCGGAATTGCTGGATGGCTTCTGTAGGTTGTCCTTTCCCCATGGAACCAGCGATTTGATGGAACACCCTGGTTACATAGTCATACCCCCTTGGGTCGATACAGTGCTCAGGGTGCTTGAGCATATAGTCCCAGATTTCAGGAAGGCATACTGCCACCGCATGGCCATGGGGAAGCTTGTAAAGGGAGGTGATCTTATAGCTCATGGCATGGGCGGCAGTGGTCTGCGCTAGGTTGATGGCTTTTCCACTGAAGTTGGCGGCTGACATGATTTTTCCCGCTGCATCTTCATCGTTTTCAAAGATATATCGTTCCCAGTGGGTCATGATGGTTTCCACAGCAGTCTTGGAGTAGCCCTTGCTTTCATCGGTTGAGTTCAGCGACCACCACGACTCGATGCCCTGACATAAAGCATCCATCATCGTGCATTTTTTTTGGTATAGCGGTAGTGTTTTCAGTACCGATGGCTCCAAGATAGCGACATCAGGAAGGATACGGTCGTCGGTGACGGTTTGTTTGACACCGTTCAAATAGACAACAGCATTGTGGGTGGACTCTGAACCCGTACCGGCAGTGGTGGGGATGGCTATCAAAGGGATGGTGTCTCGATGTTCGAGACAGGTCAGTTTGATGCATTTCGCTACATCGATGCAGCTTCCACCCCCCACGGCAATCAACGCATCACAATCCTCTTTTAGGAATTGCTCGGCACCTTGATCCACCTGCTCTTGTAGCGGGTTGGGAGTGAAATTGTTGAAAAGAGCTTTCGGAAGCGTGATGCCTTCGATTTGGGTTTTGATACTTAAAAAAGGGAACGAAGCATCGGTCACCAACATGGGTTTCCTGAAATAGACTTGTTCCATAATTTGGTACAAGTTATGAATGCCGTGGAGAATCTGTTGCATGGTGGTTATCGTTGAAGGAATTGCATCAGAGCTTCTTTGTTTTGTATAGGGGTGGTGGTAGGTCGTCCCAAATCTTTTCGGTTGCCCTTTCTCACCTTTACTTCCAGAAAGAGTGTGGAGAATTGAGCGTTGAGCGTTGAGAGTTGGCTTTCCAAATCTTGTTTGGTGCTGACGCTTAAGGCTGTTTTGTAGCCGACGGCTTTGGCCACGGCGGGAAGGTCGATTTTCAGGCCTACAGTGGGTTGTCCTCCTACCGAGTCGTGGGCGCCATTGTTGAACACCACATGCACATAGTTGTTAGGGGCGTTATGAGCGACGATGGCCATGGATCCTAAGTGCATGATGGCTGCGCCGTCCCCGTCGAAGCACCAGACTCTTCGTTGGGGTTGTTCTATGGCGATGCCAAGAGCGATTTGGGAAGCATGTCCCATGGAACCGACAGTGAGGAAGTCGCGTTCATGACCCTGTCCTTGGGCGGCTCGGTACTCGAAAAGTTCCCTGCTGATCATGCCGGTAGTGGAAACGATGATATCGTCGGGACCTATGGCGGCGGCGATGGTTTGTATGGCTTCCTCGCGGGTCATGGGCAGTTCGTTTTTCTCTGCATTTTGCAGCGTGTAGGTGTCGAAGGTGTCTTTCTCGATGACGAGGGCGAATGCCTCTCCAGTGTTTTTGATGGAGCTTGCCGCCTTCTCGATTTGTTTCTCCGCCAGGGTTTCCTCTTTGCTCAGCACCT
This sequence comes from uncultured Bacteroidales bacterium, assembly GCA_946402445.1. GTDB lineage: Bacteria > Bacteroidota > Bacteroidia > Bacteroidales > F082 > Limimorpha. The sequence goes on along the minus strand of CAMIWN010000022.1, from coordinate 12,961 downwards.
CATAGTTGATGCCCATCACGTTGAGGAGTCCGGTGGTGATCTTGCCTTGTTTCACATGTTGCGGCTCATCGTGTACACCTGGACGGCCACGCCATCCGATGATGAGCAGCACAGGGATGTGGTACACTTCTTTGTCGGTGAGTGAGGCGAGGGGGTTGATGGCATTGCCTTCACCGGAGTTTTGCATGTAAACGGCTCCTACTTTGCCAGTGGCAAGATGGTATCCCGCGGCAAGGGCCACTGCGGCGCCTTCGTTGGCGGTGATGATGTTGTGTTTCGCGTCGATGTTGTCGGTGATGTATGCACAGACGTTTTTCAGCAGGCTGTCAGGCACTCCAGCATAAAACTCAATACCATGGCAGCGAAGGGTCTCGATAAAAAACTCGGGTTTGATCATGGCTTATTCCTCCGGGATTAGGGTGATGATTTCCTTGATGGGCATGCACATATCGTCGCATTCCTTGGCACGATGGTGTTCCAGGATGGTTCTGGCCGCCTTTTGCATGGCCGGAAATCCTGTGCGGGTCAGCTGGTTGGCGTAGATGACCACATTGACACCACGGGCTTTGAACTCGTCTTCAGTGACGGTGTTGAACGAAGTGGGTACCACCACGATGGGGGTGATGGTGTCTTTGGCGCGGAATTTCTCCACGAATTCGAAAATCTCTGCAGGGTCTTTCTTGCGGCTGTGGATCATAATGGCGTCGGCACCGGCTCCAACGTATGCGAAGGCTCGGGTCAGGGCGTCATCCATGCCTTGTTCAAGAATCAGACTCTCGATGCGGGCGCAGATCATGAAGTCATGGGTCTTTTGGGCTTTCTTGCCGGCAGCGATTTTGGCGCAGAAATTCTCGATGCTGTCCTGGGTCTGTTTCACCTCGGTTCCGAACAACGAGTTCTTTTTGAGCCCCGTCTTGTCTTCAATGATGATCATGGAGACTCCCATGCGTTCTAAGCTTCGGACGGTATATACGAAATGCTCGGCGAGTCCTCCAGTGTCGCCGTCGAAGATAATGGGCTTGGTGGTCACCTCCATAATATCGTCGATGGTACGAAACCTGCTGGTCATGTCAACGAGCTCGATGTCGGGCTTGCCTTTGGCGGTGGAGTCGCAGAGGCTGGAGATCCACATGGCGTCGAATTGATAGGTCTTCCCGTCTTGAAGCACGGTGGTCTTCTCGGCAATGAGTCCCGTGATGCCACTATGGGCTTCGATGGCGGTGACAAGGCCTTTCATTTGAATCACTTTCTTAAGACGGCCTCGGCGGATGTCGGGCATGGAAAGCTCAGCGCGATGCATCTTGTCGATTTCTTTGTATTTCGGATCGCTGGAATAGGGATATTCCACGAGTTTCCCTCCATATTCACCAAGGATGTCAATCACCTCTTGGCGGATGGGCTTTTGGAACCCGTTGACCCAATCATCACCGTGAACCACGAAAGCAGGTTTCAACCGACGGAGGTTCTCTGCGTAGCTAAGTGTCTTCTGCTCAACGACGTTTTCAACGCCTGCAATATTGGAAATCAGTGATTTTCGTTCTGCAAATGGCATTAATGGGAACCGACGGTAGCTAGCCACAGCTTCATCGGACAGCACCCCGATGGTCAGACGGCCAAGCCTTTTGGCGCGTTTGATGATGGCGATGTGGCCCGAATGGATGTATTCCGTAGAGAAACACATGTAAACGGTTCTTTCCTCGATGGCATGATGGAGGGCAGTCACCTTTTCAAGGTCTTCGGGGGTGTCAATCTCCGAACAGAGCAGGTCTCTCACGTCCAAAGGTGTGAGGTGGCATTGGTCGGAAACTTCGTTGAAGGCCTTCTCCGCATAGCAGTTGGTGTTGCCTGATTCACAGAACTGTATGATGCGTTCCATCCATATTTTCCAATCGTCTTTCAGAATCTTGTATAGGGGCTGGGCTGCCATGGCATGGTCGAAAAACTCCACGCCTACTTTGGTGATTCTGTCGCCTTCAATGACGGCCTTGAAGTCTTTCTCGGGAAGTGCGGTCGTGCTGCTTACCGTCATACAACTGGTTTTGCTTTTCAAGACCGATTCAAAGACCTGATTCTCAAACACGAGATCACCGTGCATCAAGATGATGTCATCATCTTTTAAATGGTCTTTAGCACAGTAAATGCTGTAGATGTAGTTGGTCTTGTCATATACAGGGTTGTTCACGAAGGTGAATCTTAAAGGCAGATGGAGGAAGTGGCAGTAGTCAATCAGAATTTGGTCGAAATAACCTGTGGTTATCACCACCTCTTCAATGCCATAATCGACAATCTGTTGGAGCTGATGGCTTAAAATAGTATCGTTGTGGGAGATCTCAGTCATGCATTTGGGATGCTCGTTGGTGAGCACACCCATGCGGTGACCAAGACCTGAATTGAGAATTAATGCTTTCATATTGTTGTTACGTTTTTGTTCTCTTTAATTGGTTGCGTTTCCAAGTAAGCCTTTGGTGACGTTTTTTCTGAAAAGGATGAGTTTGTTTCCTTTGCTGGTTTGGCCTTTCAAGGCGAAACTGACCCATAACACGAGGGTGCCGCCCCATTTGACAAGCTCGGAAAACAGTCGCTTGGCGTACTTGGCTTTGCTGATGGCTGAAGTCCGTAACTTCTCACTTTTCCCGATGGACTGGGAAAGGCGGATGAGGTATGCATCGCTGAGTTTTGTCTCTGGAATGAGATGGTACAAGATGGCGTTGGGGAGATAAAAGATTCTCATGCCTGCAGTTCTCATTTTGTCGAAAATGTCTTTTTCCTCTGAGGCGAACAAGTTGTTGCCTTTTCTTCCCAAATCCACATTGAAGAGTCCAACCTGTTGGAAAACAGCAGCTCGATAGGCAGCGTTGCCTCCCCCAGGATAGTCGTTGGGGGCGAATTCCTTGACTTGCTCCCCGTTATATTTGTATCCTGTCAATAACATCTTGATGTAATGACTCATCCATGCGGGCTCACTGGTCTCGTATTGGGGGATAATGGGTCCGCCGGCAGCGTCGGCCTCCGGGTGTTGAGCGAAGAAATCCGCGTATGTGCGCAAATAGGCTTCGTTGACCAAAGCATCGTCATCGACATACACCAGAAGGTCTCCTTTCGCTTCTTGGATGCCTCGGTTACGAGCGTATGAAAGCCCTTGCTGGGTCTCCTTGAAACATCGCAAGACCACATTTGGGAAGTCGTGCTGGAAACGCTGGCATTCTGATTCGGTGTTGTCGGTGCAGTTGTTGTTGACTAAAACGATCTCGTACTGATTCGGGTCGAGGTCATTCTCAGCAATGCTTTTCAACACGTTGTAGAGGTACTTGTCGCGGTTGTAGGTGCAGAGGATGACGGAGAGCATGACTTTTTCTTTCTGATGGTAAAGATAATAGTGGCAGCCAGGGAGAGCAAGATGATCAACCCACTGATTAAGGAGAGTGTCCCACCAACTTTCCAGATCCGAGGCTCATAGCGCATCGTGATTTCATGTTGACCAGCGGGGATCATGGCGGCTCTGAGCAGGTAGTTGGCACGCAGTAGCGGATGTTCCTGTCCGTCGAGATGCATCACCCATCCTTCTTTTGTCCAGATCTCGGAGAAAACTACCAGCTGGTCTTGGTCGGCACTGAATTGATAGGTAAGTTGGTTGGGTTTGTATTCGGCGAGACGGATTTCTCCGTTGCCTCCTGTGGCGGGCTGGAATCCAGCTAGTTGATGCTCAAACTCTTGATGCATGATGGCGGTATGACGCAGGTCGGTACTGGCTAAAGCATTGTATTCATCATTGGCCGTGTTGACCCATTGGATGTCGTTTACACACCAAGCATTGCCAAAAGCCTCGGGATTGCTGATGGGTTTGGAGTTTGGATTGATGATGAAGTATTTGGTGTTCAGCATGTTCAGTACTTTATTCTTTCTGAATCCAGCGAGGAGGTCGTCTTCGGATTCGATGTTTTGGAAGATGGAGCTGAACCCTTTGATTTCTTGGTTGAGATACACGTTGATGACATCTTGATAACGACGCAGTTTTGCTCCGGAATAGCCACCGATGGATTTGTGGAAATAGGAGGTGCTGGCATCGTTGAAGACGTTTTTAGTAAGATCCAGCACTCTGAAATCCAAATCTTTGTCGGCTAAGATAGCTTGATCGGCAGTGGTGGGGCTGAATGGCTGTGCGAATTGACGCTTTGGAATGAAGTCATCGTTGTTGAGGTAACGTTTGTCAATCGGCACCATGTCGAGCAGGATGAGGACCGCGAGGATGGGATAGGCGATGCCTGGCTTGAGTTTGCCTTTGGCGGTCAACAAAATAGGAACCGCGGCCAACACGATGAAGATAAAGCTTCGGATGGCGTCTTTCTTGAAGATGGCGACACGGACATTTTCTAACTGTTCGGCGAAGCTCTTGACGATGGCTCCGTCTTTTCCAGCCATGAGGCTGCTGAATTGCTGTGCCTCAGCTTGGCTGAGGAAGTTGAAGAACACCTTGGGCATCAAGAAGAACAGCAGGCATAGTCCCGCAGTGACACCTAAGGAGATAAAGAAGAATTTCTTGTTTTTCGTGAAGCTATCGGGAGTCTTGAGAATCTCCGCCAGACCGAGGAATCCCAGCAGTGGCATGCAGACTTCTGCGATGACCAAGGTCATGGATACTGCCCTGAATTTGCTGTAACCTGGGATATAGTCGATGAAGAAGTTGGTGAACCCCATGAAGTTCTTTCCCCAACTGAGTAGGATGGAAAGAAGGGTGGCAATGAGGAGTGCCCACTTCAGCCTGCCTTTGACCACGAAAGCTCCTAAGAGGAACAGAAAGACCACAATGGCTCCTACATAGACGGGTCCGCTGGTGCCTGGCTGGTCACCCCAATAAGCGTTGTTTTGGGCGATGTTGTCTCTGAAACGGCTTTCGGCTTTCTCCAAAGCGGGGTTCTGTTTGCCGATATAGGCTGAGGCACCTCCCTTGGCATTGGGAATCATCAGGCTCCAGGTCTCGCCGATGCCGTAACTCCACTGGGTGATGTAGTCGCGCTCAAGACCTTGGGTCTGGTTATCACTTTCCAAAGTCAACACGGGTTTGCCACGGGTGGTCTCTTTGCCATACTCATAGTTGGCATACAGTTTCACGGAACAGGCAAGGACGCTGAATACGGCGGCAACCACAAGCACCATGCTGGCTTTCATGAAGTTCATGAGCTTCTTCTCGCGAAGCTGATGAATAAATTCCGCGATGACGATGATGAGGGCGGTGAGGAGCAGGTAATAGGTAATCTGCAAGTGATTCACCTTCAGCTCTAAAGCCAATGCCAAGGCGGTTAGAATCCCTCCCCAAAGGTATTTCCCTTTGTACGACAAAAGGATGCCAGCAATCACAGGAGCCATGTAAGCCATTGCTGCCGCCTTGCTGTTATGGCCTACACCAATAATAATATATAGGTAGGAGGTGAGTCCGAATGCCACGGCTCCCAAAGCGCTGATGCCTACACCCACATCTAATACCAATAGGAGGAGGAAGAATCCTAACATGCTGATAAACACATATCCAGTGGGTTCTGGCAATCCTAAGGAGAGAATCTCGTGAACATACTGGATAGGATTGTTTTTTTCGGGGACTGAGATGGTCCAGGCAGGCATGCCGCCAAACATTGAGTTGGTCCATAAGGCGGTCTCTCCCGTGGCTTCACGGTAGTCCGCAAGTTCTTTCGACATCCCCTTGAACATCGCGATATCGGATTGCTTGATCATCTTTCCTTCCATCACAGGATAAAAATAGAATAAAGTGATGAGCGCAAAGCCGATGATACAGGCGATGATACCGATGGTTTTTTTGTTGTTGTTGAAGAATGAGTTTTTCATTCGTAAATGAGTTTTTGTTTTGGCTGCGAATTTACGATATTTTTTAATACTTTTGCCCCTTGCAGACAGAACGTGTCATGAAAATTGCCATTATAGGATCAGCTTATCCCTACAGGGGCGGCATTGCCGCCTTTAACGAGCGTCTGGCTCGACAGTTTCAAGCCGAGGGCCATGAGGTGGATATTGTTACGTTTACCGTGCAATATCCCAACTTCTTGTTTCCCGGAAAGACCCAGTTCTCCACTGCTTCAGCGCCCAACGACTTGAAGATTCAGCGTTGCGTTAACTCAACGAATCCTTTCAATTGGATGAAGGTGGGAAAGGAACTAGGGAATGGTAACTACGACCTGGTGTTGTTCGCCTATTGGATGTCGTTTTTCGCTCCATGTTACGGGGTGATGGCTCGCCGCTTGAAAAAATCATGTCGTATTGCGCTGGTGCACAATATGATGCCTCATGAGAGGTCGCTGCTCGACCGCTTGTTGCCTCCTTTCTTTGTGAAGTCAATGGATGGCTTCCTGACCCTTTCGAAGTCGGTGCTTGAGGATGTACAACGATTGGACAAACAAAACAAACCCAAGTGTTTCGCTCCTCATCCAGTGTATGATCATTACGGTGAAAAAGAACCGCGAGAAAAGGCCTTGGAGCGTCTTGGACTTGACCCTCGCTACCGCTATATGCTCTTCTTTGGGCTGGTACGGGCCTATAAAGGGCTGGACTGGCTGATAGAGGCTTTCGCTGACGAGCGACTCCGACGTTATCCAGTGCGACTGGTCGTGGCAGGCGAGTTCTATGAACAGAAAGAACAATACTTGCAACTCATCCAAGCAAAAGGCTTGGAGCATGAGGTCATCGTCCATGACTCGTTTGTCCCGGATGACCGTGTGAAGGATTATTTCAACGCCTCGGATCTCATCGTGCAACCTTACAAGTCAGCCACCCAAAGCGGGGTGACCCAGATTGCATATCATTTCGAGAAACCGATGTTGGTGACCAACGTGGGTGGCTTGGAGGAGATTGTCCCTGATGGCAAGGTGGGCTATGCGGTGAAACCCGAAGTGAATTGTATTGCGGATGCTTTGGTGGATTTCTTTGGCAATGAGCGGTACGATGATTTCAAAGAGGGTATTGCCCTTGAAAAGGAGAAATATTCATGGTCAAAGCTGGTCGCAGCTTTGTTTTCAATGCTTAAAAATCATAATGTATGAAAAAACTGATTGCTTTATTTACGAAGATCTTTCCCCGACAGTTTCTGATTCGGTGCAGTTATATCTTTAGTTTCTTAATTCGTCCATTTTATTGGGGAAATAAGGTGGAATGTCCCGTTTGTGGGAAGCATTTCAGAAAGTTTCTGCCATACGGCTATGGCCATGCGGTGGATAACCGAATGTGTCCCAACTGTCTTTCTTTGGAGCGTCATCGCCTGCTTTGGCTTTATTTGAAAGAGAAGACTGACTTTTTCACCGCTCCGTTGAAGGTGTTGCATTTTGCGCCGGAACAGCCTTATCTGAAACGTTTCCGTGCCTTGAAGAATCTCGATTACACCACGGCGGATCTGGATTCGCCAATCGCCGACTTGCATCTTGACGTCACCAACATCGCCCAACCTGACAACTCATACGATGTGGTGATTTGCAACCATGTGTTGGAGCATGTGGCTGATGTGAACAAGGCTTTCAAAGAGATTCAGCGTATCTTGAGACCCCACGGCTGGGCTATCCTGTTGGTGCCTATCAACCCCGATGTGGACACCTTCGAGGATCCCACGGTTACAGACCCTAAGGAGCGTCAGCGCCTCTACGGTCAGTACGACCATGTTCGTCAGTTTGGCCGTGACTACGGCGATGTGCTGCGCAAAGCGGGCTTTGTAGTCGATGAGGACAGGCTTTACTATGAACTATCTGAGGAGCAACGCCAACGGATGCGTCTTGCTCGTCGTGGCGAAGAAATTGTGTATAGGGTATTTAAGAAGTAAGAAGACAGGAGCCGATGGGCCTCCATCCTCCTGTCTTTTTCATCCCAAAAACAAAAGGCGACTCCGAATCGGGTCGCCTTCTGTAATACCTTAAATAAGAAATAGAAACGGCTTCTAATATCTTTATTTAGTATTCGTCGGAAACAGTAAGTTTCTTTCTGCCTTTAGCTCTTCTGCGGGCTAACACCTTGCGGCCGTTGGCAGTTGACATTCTTTCTCTGAAACCATGCTTGTTTCTGCGTTTTCTGTTCGAAGGTTGATAAGTGCGTTTCATTTTCGTATATGTGTTTGTTTATTTCTGAAAAATAAATACCCCTTGTTTTGGGACTGCAAAATTACGAATAAAAACCTTACGTGCAACTTTTTTTTGAAAAAATGTCAAAAAAGATTACTTTCCTGTTTTTTATGTCAAGCTACAGTGTCCTTTAACGGGATGTTTTTCAGTGTTTCCACTACGAAATCCCAGAATGGAGCCACGCTCTCGATGAGCAGGGCTTCGTCGGGTGAATGGGGGTGTACAAGGGTCGGTCCGAAGCTCACCATATCCCAATGCGGGTACTTGGATCCCAGGATGCCGCACTCAAGGCCGGCGTGGATGACCATGACTTTGGGCTCTTTGCCGAACTTCTCCTTATAGACGGTCTTCATCGTGTTGAGGATGGGTGAGTGGATGTTCGGTTTCCATCCTGGATAGTCGCCAGTGGAGTAGGCTTCAGCGCCGTTGTCCTGGAGGTTCTTGCGGATTTGGGCGGCTAACTTGTCCTTGTCTGCATCGACAAGACTGCGGGTGAGGGAAGCGCAAACGATCTTGCCTTTTTCCATCTTGATGGTGGCGAGGTTTGAAGAGGTCTCCACCGTGCCGTCAAAGTCTTTCGACATGGCGATGACACCGTTGGGGTACTTGGCGATGCCCGTGAACAGGTTGTTCTGGGTCTTGATGTCGATCACTTGTTTCGGCATCTCCGTGGCTTCACAGAGGATGGCAGCTTCAGGTTCAATGCCAGCAAATTGTTCTTTTACGAGGGCTTCGTATTCCTTGGCGTAGGCTTCAAACGCGGCTTTTTTGCTTTCGGGTACGACGACGATGGCCATGGCCTCTCTGGGGATGGCGTTGCGAAGGCTGCCGCCGTCGATACATGCCATGCGGAGACCGTATTTCTCAGCGGCCATGAGCATCATGGTGTTGAGCACCTTGTTGGCATTGGCACGGCCTAGGTTGATGTCCATGCCGGAGTGTCCGCCTTTGAGGCCTTTCACGAAGAGCTTGTAGGCGACCATGCCAGCAGGCACGTCTTCATATTTGGGAGTCCAGGTGCCGATGTTGTCCACGCCGCCGGCGCAGCCCACGTAGAGCTCGCCTTCGGTTTCGGAGTCCATATTGAGCAGGATGTCGCCTTGCAGCACACCGGGTTTCAGCAAGTTGGCGCCAGTCATGCCGGTCTCTTCATCGATGGTGAAGAGGGCTTCAACGGGACCGTGTTCCAGATCGGTGGCTTCAAGCACTGCCATGGCAGCAGCGGCTCCCAGACCGTCGTCAGCGCCGAGGGTGGTGCCGTTGGCTTTCACCCAGCCGTTTTCGATATGAGTCTCGATGGGGTCGTTTTCAAAATCATGCGGATTGCCGTCGTTTTTCTGCGGCACCATGTCAAGATGGGCTTGCAGGATGACACCCTTACGGTTCTCCATGCCTGGAGTGGCGGGTTTACGCATGATGACGTTGCCGCAGTCATCAACCATAGTCTCCAAACCGTGATCCTCGCCCCATTTCTTCATGAAGGCGATCACTTTGGCTTCTTTTTTCGATGGACGCGGAATCTGCGTCAAGCTGTAAAAGTTTCTCCAGATGCCACTGGGCTGTAATTCTTGGATTGTCATAGGCTTTATTCTTTAGATGATTGATTTTGTTTGTTAGAATCGGCTAAAATACAAAAAATTATTGAAATGATTGCAGATCAGTGAGCTTTTTGTAAATCCCTCCAAGGGCGATGAGTTCCTCATGTCTGCCTCGCTCGATGATCTGTCCTTTCTGAAGCACAATGATCTCGTCGGCATGTTGGATGGTGGAAAGCCTGTGCGCAATCACAATGGAAGTGCGCTGGCTCATCACCTTCGACAGGGCATCCTGCACCAGACGCTCGCTCTCAGTGTCCAAAGAGGAAGTGGCCTCATCTAATATTAATATAGGTGGGTTCTTGAGCACGGCGCGGGCAATGCTCAAACGCTGCCGCTGACCTCCACTGAGATTCATGCCCCGATCGCCAATGGCAGTGTCGTAACCATGTTCCATCTCTATGATGAACTCATGGGCGTTGGCAATCTTGGCGGCTTCGATGACGGCCTCCTTCGACACGTTCTCCATGCCGAAAGCGATGTTGTTGAACACCGTGTCGTTGAAAAGGATGGTGTCTTGAGTGACAATGCCCATCAAGCCTCTCAAGTCGTTGATCTTATAATCCCGGATGTCATGGCCGTCAATCATAATCCGCCCTTCACACACATCGTAGAAACGTGGCAGCAAATCAATCATCGTTGATTTGCCTCCTCCGCTTTCCCCAACGAGCGCGACAATCTTACCTTTATTAATAATAAGGTTGATGTCTTTCAGCACATCGTCTTTTGCGTAACGGAAACTTACGTCTTTGTACTCGATTTGATGATTGAAATCTTTAATACTCAGGGCGTTTTCTTTTTCTGTAATCACCTCGTCGGCATCCAGAATCTCGAAAATGCGCTCCGCTGAGGCCACGCCTTTCTGGATGTTGTAATAACCTTGCGAGAACGATTTTGCTGGAGAGATGATTTGCGAAAACACTACTATATAAGTGATGAAATCTGCTGCTCCAATACTGCTTCCGCCTCCAAGAATCAGCTTGCCGCCAAACCATAATACGATGATGACCACAATGGCGGAGAGGAACTCGCTCATGGGAGAACTCATCTCTCGTTTGCGATGAACACCGACCAAGGTCTTGGAATATTGTTCGTTTTGCTCGGCGAATTTTTCCCTTGAATAGCGGATGGCGTTGAATCCTTTGATGATGCGTAACCCCGAGATTGACTCTTCGATGGTGGAGATCATCCCCGCGAGTCGGTTTTGGCTTTCCTTCGACTGTTTTTTGAGGGCTTTGCCTACTTTACCAATGAGGAAACCAGCAATGGGCAGGACAACCAGCACGAACAAGGTGAGTTTTGGACTCAAACTGAGCATGAAAACGAAATAGAGGATAATGGTCAATGGGTCTTTAATCAGCATCTCAATCCAGTTAAGGATGGAGACCTCCACCTCCTGCACGTCGGTGGTGATGCGAGCCATGATGTCGCCCTTCTTTTGATTGCTGTAGAAGGAAAGCGGCAAAATCAAAATCTTGTTATAGATGTCGCTCCTCAGGTCTTTGATGGCACCCACCCGGGCTTTGGCCATAAAGAAGCAGGCAAAGAACCTTCCGACATTGCGGAAGAAGAAAGCGATGAGCAGGAAGAAACAGATGAATGCCAATGCATAACTATGGCCGTTCTCGAGGATGAGGTTGCTCATCTGATAATTCAGATAACTGGTCAGATAGTCAGAAGAGAGATGGAATTCGGGTTTGGCAACGGCCTCGATGGCATCGGTCTGGAAAAGCAAGTTGAGAAAAGGCACCACCAGAGCGAAAGAAAAAAGGGAGAAGAAAATGGCCATCAAGTTGAATATCAAATTCAACAGGATGTAGAACCAATAAGGTTTTACGTAAGAGAGGATCCGGTGGAAAGGACGGTTTTTCGACATGCTTTAATAGTTGAATCCCGTGTAATTCTCCGGTGTGATGGCTCTCAGTTCTTCTTTGATGTTTTCTTTCACGGGGAGTTTGTTGATGAACTCGTCGATGGTCTCCTTGTCGATGTGCTTGTTGGTCCGGGTGAGTTCTTTCAGCAACTCGTAGGCTCCTTCAATCTCCTCGCGGCGCAGTATCGTTTGAATGGCCTCAGCTACCACGGCATAGTTCTGTTGTAGGTCTTGACGGATCTTGTCCTCGTTGAGCAGCAGCTTATCCAAACCTTTTAGCAGGGATTTAATGGCAATTAAGGTGTGGGCTATTGGTACGCCGATGTTGCGGGTGACGGTGGAGTCGGTGAGGTCGCGTTGTAACCTGCTGATGGGAAGCTTGGTGCTCAGGAAGGTGAGGATGGCGTTGGCCATGCCGAGGTTGCCTTCAGCGTTCTCGAAGTCGATGGGGTTGACCTTATGGGGCATCGCCGACGAACCGACTTCCCCAGCCTTGATCTTCTGCTTGAAGTATTCCATGGAGACGTACATCCAGATGTCGCGCGACAGGTCGATCAAAATGGTATTGATGCGACGCAGGGCATCGAAGTAGGCGGCCATGTAGTCATAATGCTCAATCTGGGTGGTGGTCTTCTGGCGTTTAAGCTTGAGGCTCTTCTCTACAAAACTCTTGGCAAAGGCCGGCCAGTCGATATCAGGATAGGCCACCTTATGGGCGTTCATGTTACCTGTGGCACCGCCGAACTTGGCGGTAAAGGGCACGTTGTTGAGCATCTTCAGCTGATCGTCGAGACGTTCTACGAACACGTAAATCTCTTTGCCGAGGTGGGTGGGACTGGCAGGCTGGCCATGGGTGCGGGCGAGCATCGGTATGTCGCGCCACTCTTTGGCCATGCCTTTCAGCTTGTCGATGACCTCCTCGATGGCAGGCTTCACCACCAGCTTGTGGGCTTCCATCATGGAGAGCGGCACGGCAGTGTTGTTGATGTCCTGCGAGGTCAAGCCGAAATGCAAGAACTCTTTCCATTTCTCGAGTCCCATCTCGTCGAACTGGCGTTTAAGGAAATATTCCACCGCCTTCACGTCATGGTTGGTGGTCTTTTCGATTTCTTTGATCTCTTCAGCATCTTCGGTCTGGAATTCTTCATAGATGGCACGAAGATCTTCGTAGTCGCCTTCAAAATCTTCCAGTTGTGGCAATGGAATCTCGCAGAGGGCGATGAAATACTCCACTTCGACCATCACGCGGTAGCGGATGAGGGCGAATTCGGAGAAGAAATCATTGAGTTCGACGGTTTTGCTGTGGTATCTGCCGTCAACAGGGGATATGGCTTTTAAAGGAGTGAAACTCATTTTTTTAAAATGTTACTATTGTGATGACCAAG